>NZ_CP046401.1:0-600870 GCF_009762775.1 Maribellus comscasis
ATGAGCAACGAATACCAGGCTGCGTGGGAAAAATGTCTTCACGTTATTAAAGACAATGTACCTACCAGTAGTTATAAAACATGGTTTGAACCAATAGTACCGGTTAAACTTGACAACAAAGTGTTAACAATACAAGTTCCGAGTGCATTCTTCTATGAATACCTTGAAGAGCAGTTTATTGATATCTTACGAAAAACACTTCGTATGGTGCTTGGCACTGGTGCCAAACTTGAATATAACGTTGTTATGGGAAATGCTTCAGATAATGGAAATACACCGTTCACAGTTAGTTACCCAACCAATAACAATAACAAAATTCAGAATAAACCATTGACTATTCCGTTGCGGTCAGAAGAAAAAGCTTCAATAAAGAATCCTTTTATTATCCCCGGCATTCAAAAGCTGCAAATCGATCCTCAACTTAAACCGGATAATACTTTTGAAAATTTTGTTGAGGGTGATTGTAATCGCTTAGCCAGAAGTGCCGGCTTTGCCGTTGCTCAAAACCCCGGAGGAACAGCTTTCAACCCCCTGATGATATACGGAAATTCAGGATTGGGAAAAACTCACCTGGCGCAAGCAATCGGGATTGAAGTAAAAGAGCGTTTTCCGGATAAAGTTGTATTATACGTAAATGCCAATAAATTTCAAACCCAATTTACCGAAGCGACAAGAAACAACAACAGGAACGATTTTCTGCATTTTTATCAAATGATTGATGTTCTGATTTTGGACGATGTTCATGAATTTGCGGGAAAAGAAAAAACCCAGGAAACTTTTTTCCATATTTTCAATCATCTCCATCAAATGGGAAAACAGTTGGTTTTGACATCAGACAAACCGCCAATTGAATTAAAAGGGATGGAACAGAGACTGCTTTCAAGATTCAAGTGGGGATTAACAGCCGATTTACAAACGCCCGACTTTGAAACCCGAATGGAAATTTTGAGAAGAAAAGTATACAAAGACGGGATTTCACTTTCTGACGAAGTACTGGAATATATTGCATCACATGTTTCAAATAATGTTCGTGAGCTGGAGGGTGCCCTGGTTTCGCTGCTTGCGCAATCAATGTTGAACAAACGGGAAATTACGCTTGAATTGGCAGCCAAACTCATAAACAAGCTGGTTAAAAATTCCAAGAGAGAGCTTTCTATTGAATACATTTCAAAAGTGGTTTGCGATTATTTCAATATGCCGGTTGACGCGTTACAAACAAAAACAAGAAAACGCGAAATTGTACAAGCCAGGCAAATTGCAATGTATTTTTCAAAAAGCCTTACAAAATATTCACTGGCAAGCATTGGGGCACAAATTGGAAGTAAGGACCATGCAACCGTACTTCATGCATGCAAAACAGTAAACAATCTGAAAGATACCGATAAAAACTTCAGACAGTTTGTCGAAGACATTGAAAAGAAATTAAAAATGTAATTAAAAGCATCCAAAACCGGATGCTTTTTTTATAATACAAATGATATATTTATTTGCCAGTATAATTTCCTCAACTTCTATCTATATAATTTTTCGTTGGGCAAAAAATTATTCCTGCAACCTCACTCATTTAATTACAGTAAACTACGTCACAGCAACTATTTTTGGCGCTGTACTGTTTTCACCGTCTGAATCTCTTTTTACAGATCAAACAAAAAGCTGGCTCCCTTTTGCCTTACTTTTGGGAATATTATTTACCGGGCTGTTCTTTTTAATCGGGAATTCTTCGCAAAAAGCCGGAATTACGGTTACTACATTGGCAAACAAATTGTCATTGGTGTTTCCGGTCCTTTTTTCTCTTTTATTTTTTAACGAAAAAATTTCCACCCTAAAATATGTTGGACTGATAAGCTCTTTCGCAGCCATCATGTTAACCGTTTATAAGAAGGAAATCAAAAAAACCAATGTCATTTATATTCTCCTTCCCGTTTCTATTTTTATAGGTAGCGGATTTGCTGATTCAATAGTCAAATATGTTCAAACACTAAAAACATCTCCCGAACAGATACCGGTATTTACTACCTGTGTATTTTTTGTAGCCTTTGTTTTTGCCCTTCTATTCTCGGTTCGAAATGGAAAGAAAGTATTAAATGCGTTGATTCCTACTGTGCTTTTGGGTATTCTTCTGGGAATTGCGAATTTTGGATCACTTTATTTTCTGATGAATGCTTTAAGCAGCGACTATCTGGAAAGCTCTCTGATTTTTGCCGTTAACAACATGTCCATTGTTGCGCTTTCAGCAATAGTTGGATATATTATTTTTAACGAAAAACTAAACAAAATAAATTATGCCGGGTTGGCTCTGGCATTTGTGAGTTTATATTTTTTAACGTAATGGAAGACACATATAAAACAATCGGGAATTCAGGTGAAGGCTACTTTAAAGACAAAGGCAGTAAATTTTTATCATATGCATTTCCTGTACATTCCGAGGAAGAAATTAAAGAGCACCTTCTTCGACTAAAAAAAGAACACCATAGTGCCCGCCACCATTGTTATGCCTGGCGTTTGGGTACTGAAGAAATTACTTTCCGGGCCAACGATGACGGAGAACCTTCATCAACAGCCGGGAAACCAATTTTGGGTCAGCTCCAGAGTTTTGAAGTAACCAATATTTTAATCGTAGTTGTACGTTATTTTGGCGGTACTTTACTTGGTGTAAGTGGTCTGATAAATGCATACAAAAGTGCTGCCGCCGATGTCCTTTCAAAAACAAAAATTATTACAAAAACTATTGAAAGGCGTTATCAGCTTCATTTTAATTATCCGGTTTTAAATGATGTAATGAATATAATCAAGCAGGAAAATTTTACGATTTTGAATACAAAATTTGAAATCGATTGTCTTTTGGATCTTTCGGTCAGGAAGTCGGAAGCAGAAAAGGCAGAACAAATTTTCACGAATTTTTATGGTGTAGAAATAAAAAAAACGGAGTGAATTCTGTTGATAAAATAATAATAAATACTTGCATTAATCATTATTTCTGAAAATTAAACCCGCTAATTTTGAATCATGATGAGACGCCTAAATTTTAATTCCAAGAAAAGAGCCCAAAAACGCTATAAAAAAATAATTCTTTATTCTCAGAGTTTCATCACAAATCCATTAAATCATATTTTCGATTTTCTACATAAGAAAGGATTTTTCCTTTTCAACCTACGGAAAACCAACATTTCTTTTTTTCAGAATGTTGGTTTTCTTTTTTTTATGAACAGATTACACACATTAGTTAAGGCATATTATGAAAAAGGATTTAATTTCAATTACAGATTATTCGAAGGATGAATATCTGAAAATTATGAAACTGGCGGCAGAATTTGAAGAAAACCCAAATCAGGAATTACTAAAGGGGAAAGTTGTTGCTTCTCTTTTTTTTGAGCCTTCAACCCGCACTCGTCTGAGCTTTGAGACTGCCATCAGCCGGTTGGGGGGCCGGATAGTTGGGTTTGCTGATCCGGGGAGTTCAAGCGCAACAAAAGGCGAAACGTTACATGACACCATAAAAATGGTGAGTAATTATGCCGATTTGATAGTAATGCGACACCCTCTGGAAGGAGCAGCCAGATATGCCGCCGAGATTTCGCCCGTTCCTGTAATAAATGCAGGAGACGGAGCAAACCAGCACCCAACTCAGACATTGCTCGATATGTATTCAATATTGAAAACACAGGGAACACTCGATAATATGAATATTTTTATGGTCGGGGATTTGAAGTTTGGAAGAACAGTACACTCGCTTCTTATGGCCATGTCAGAATTCGGGAACCCGATTTTTAACTTTATCGCACCGGAAGAGCTTCAGATGCCCAAAGTGTATAAACTGTTCTTGAAAGAAAAAGGAATTCGCTTTTTTGAGCATACTGAGTTTACCAACATTATAAGTGAAGCTGATATTATATACATGACAAGGGTTCAAAAGGAGCGTTTTTCAGATCCTATCGAATATGAAAAAGTAAAAAACATTTACATTCTGAATAACGCAATGTTAAAAAATACAAAACCGAATGTAAAAATTTTGCACCCCCTACCCCGGGTTAATGAAATTCATACCGATGTAGACAGCAACGAAAAAGCATATTATTTTACACAAGCGTTAAATGGTGTTTTTACGCGCGAAGCCATAATTGCCCACACCATGAACCTAAAATAAAAAGAAATGAGCAACGATATGAAAAAGAAGCTGAAACTAAAAGTAAGCGCAATAAAAGACGGAACGGTAATCGATCACATTCCGGCCAAAAACCTTTTTACAGTAATTACAATACTGGGCTTAGATAAAATTGAAAACCAAATTACTTTTGGAACAAACCTCGATAGTGGAAAATTGGGAACAAAAGCCATTATCAAAGTTTCAGACAAGTTTTTTGAAAACGACGAAATAAATAAGATTGCATTAATAGCACCACATGCCAAACTAAATATTATCAGAGATTACGAAGTAGTTGAAAAGAAAATTGTTAAAATTCCGGAAGTAATAAAGGGTATTGTCAAGTGTTTTAATCCAAAATGCATCACCAATCATGAAAAAATATCAACCTGCTTTTCAGTAATATCAAAAGAATCACTGGAGCTGAAATGTAAATACTGCGAAAAGATTACATCACAGGATCAAATAAAAATGTATTAAAATATCGGCTTAACATCCGCCTTCGTTCTACATAAAAAAGAAAAACTGGTTTATAACAAACACCAACGGGATTTTTATTATATTTGCAGCGCTTAAAGCCCAGTTGGCGGAATTGGTAGACGCGCTAGTTTCAGGGACTAGTGTCCAATTGGACGTGAAGGTTCGAGTCCTTTACTGGGCACCAGGAGAAATCCAAACAAAATCAAAAGCACTTAAAATCAATATTTTAGGGATGTTCATAAGTATCAAAACCTATTGACAATAAATACGATAGGTTTTGTTATTTTTAAGAAAAACCCCGAAAAAGGCCTGAATCGCCAAAAATCGGGGTAATTTTCAAAATCCTTAATTGTGAAAGTACAAAGAATTTATGAAACGCCCCTTGAAATTAATTTTAATTCACCACGTCAGGAATTTTCTCTTTACTGGAAATCATTTTTAACATCTGAAATTGGTAAACTCTATGTCTCCTTACCCTGGGATGATTTAGTCCGGCATTTTAAAATCAAAGAAAATAAGAAAGGACCTTCCCGTTTTTTTAGTCCCGGGGGAATGATTGCATTGATGTTCCTTAAGTCTTATGTGGGGTGTTCAGACCGAAAACTAATTGAGCACTTAAACGGCAATATCCACTTTCAGCTTTTTTGTGACATCTGGCTACAAGGTGAAAGGCTTACCAATTATAAAATTGTCAGCCAGATACGTACTTTTTTGTCATCAAGGTTAGCTATTAGTGAAGCTCAAAAAATATTGGCAAAACATTGGAAACCCTTTATTGAACATCCCAACATTATGCTTACCGATGCAACATGTTACGAAACTTCGATGCGTTACCCAACCAATATAAAACTACTGTGGGAAAGTGTAGACTGGTGTTACGGTCAATTGAAATTAAGCTGTAAGTATTTAAAGATACGAACACCCCGAACCAAATATCTCAAGCAAAAAGAAAGGTATAGTCACTACAGCCGAAAGCGCAGGAAATCGAAAAAGCAGCGTAGAATACTTACCCGGAGCCTGCTGCACTTACTGGGGAAATTATTGTTTTTACTGGAAGAAACCCAGCAGAACTATCTTTATGAATTTACCATGCCAGCCAGATATTATCGCCAAATCAAAATAATTACCACGGTATTATCTCAACAACAAGAAATTTTTGATACAGGTAAAAGTGTACCCGACCGTATAGTCAGCCTTTCAAAAGCTTATATCCGGCCAATTGTACGAGGAAAAGAAGTTAAACCTGTTGAATTTGGAGCCAAGGTAAATATGATACAATTTGGAGGGATTAATTTTATCGAGCACATAAGCTTCAGCGCTTTTCATGAGGGGATAAGGCTTAAGCAATCTGTGCGTTACGGTCGCCAGCTGGTAGGTAAACCAACACACCTTTCGGGCGATGATATTTATGCCACCAATGCCAACCGCACCTGGTGCAGGAAAGAGAATATCATCCATGGGTTTAAACGAAAAGGAAGGGCAGGAAAACATGAACAGCACCGGAAAATACTTCATTCTGTACTTCGTAAAGAAAGAGCCACGCGAATGGAAGGAAGCTTTGGAACAGAAAAAGAACACTACGGCTTAAAGAAAATAAGGGCCATGACCCGGAAAAATGAAGAACTCTGGATTTTCTTTGGTGTACATACAGCAAATGCAGTTAGGATAGCCCGAAAAATGGCGCTCCAAAAACAAGCTGCCTAAAATCAAATCAATTTATTCAAAATCTTTAGGCAAATGGGAAAACTATGCCCAATTCCGGCCTTTTTTCGTCATAAAATCAATCGACACAAAAAAAAGAGATTCTTTTATCAAAATCGGGAAAAAATATCAAGGAGATTTTACCCGATTTTGTCCGAAGACCTTTACTGCTGAAGGTGCCTATTTTAAGTGCTTTTTTGTTTTCCAATTATTGTCTATTTAAAAAATTAATTCGTTCGATCATCCATAGACTATAATAAAATAAAAAGTTATTCAAAAAATGAATTCTGTTATTTTATCCTACATCGATATTTTTTTGGGGACATACCCATTTTTTTCTGGAAATCTTTGGAGAAATAATAAGGATCTGTATAACCTAACATGAAAGCAATTTGCTTGATCTTAAGTTTTGTTTGGTCGAGGTATTCGCAGGATTTGGTAATTTTCAAATGTGAGAAATAACTCAATGGACTATAGTTCGTCTGCTTCTTAAAAATGGTTGAAAGATAAGTTATGGAATAACCTACTTCATCTGAAATTTCTTTGAGTGTTAGTTTTTTGTCAATGTTTTGCTCCAAAAAATATATGGTTTGCTGTATTACCGGATTTTCCTCACCCCTAATATCCTCGCTCGTTTTAAAAGCGAAAATGAAAGTTGCCAAAAGATGAGCAAATGTAAAATTAACATAATACATATTTGCATTTGAATACCCTCTAGATAGATTACTAAAGATCTCATCGAAAAGCATCTTCCGATTTGCAACCCTATTATTTATAGATGGTACCAAGTCACGAACTACTGTAAACTCCTGCTCCAGAATGTTTGTTTTTGTCCCATTGAAATGGCAGGTAATAAATGCCGAGGGCTCTATATTCCTGCTTGTCATCTCAAATTGAAAACCTTTCGAGATGATACAAAATTGATCTTGGCACAGTAACACTTCATCCGTACCAAGTTTCAATTTTGCTTCCCCTTTGGTGCAAAAAATCAACAAATGATCCTGCAGACGAGTATTTTGAATCCATTTAGTCTGTCTCCCAAAAAGCAGTTCCGAAATCTCACACAGGTAAAGACCAGAAGTTAACGGATCATTTTTTTGGGTTTCAGTCACAAAGAAAGGAATCTTCGAAAATCGTTTTTTAATTAGCATAGTCTTATTTTCCTCCTGTCATTTTGATCAAAATGGATGAACATAAACATTGCACAAGTATTTATTTTTTAGACAGAAAAATATAATTAAAAAAAAAGACAATTGTCTTCAACAGTTTTCTTTCACCGCCCCCTTGATTTGCGTACTCTCCCAATTGAAAATAAAGCAATTCAAGATCAAATAAATTTCCAAAACTGTTTGATTTTGATTCATTAATACATCAAATTAAAGTAATATTTTCCATCTTTTTAATAAAAAGCACTATTTTTTGACTTTGCATTTGGGCATAGCTTTGCAGATAAAACAAAATCTGATATTTATGAACGAGTTATTAAATCAGCTAGCTGAATGTGTAGAATTTGGCAAAATCAATAAAGCCTCGCCTTTTCCTCCACAAATGAAAGGCCAGGATGGAGCGGATGAGATCACCCGCCAATTATTGGACAATAGAGTAAAAGCACAAGAAATCCTTACCTCCGGATTAATGCCTGGAATGGAAAAAGTAGGTGTCAAATTCAGGGAAAACAAAGTCTTTGTTCCTCAGGTTTTGATGTCTGCAAAAGCAATGAGTACAGCCATGATTCATCTTAAACCATTTTTTGCTTCGGGTGAAGCCAAACAAAAAGGCACTTTCATCATTGGTACCGTTTTAGGCGACTTACATGACATTGGGAAAAACCTGGTTGCCATGATGGTAGAAGGGAATGGGTATAAAGTAATTGATTTGGGAACAGACGTGAGCACAGATAGATACATTGAGGCACTAAACGAAAACCCTGGGGCTGTAGTTGGTTTGTCTGCACTGCTTACCACCACCATGGTTAACATGGAAAAAATAACCCAGGAAATAAAAACGGCGTTTCCAAATGCTTTGGTAACCATTGGCGGGGCACCGGTAAACGATGATTTCTGTTTAAAAATAGGAGCGGATAATTATTCACCGGATCCACAAGGTGTTGTTGAATTTTTAAATACAAAAATTGCATAACAGAAAAACAAGATGGATGGATTGAAACTGCTCGAAAGAGTATTTCGGTTAGAAGAAGTAGAAAGAGTCCCTTGGGTTCCTTTTGTTGGAGTTCATGGAGGAAAGCTGTTAAATGTGGATGCTGAGATGTACCTAAAAGACTCAAAATACATCGTTGATGGGATTTCAAAAGCAGTTGAACTATATAAACCTGATGGTATTCCTGTAGCGTTTGATTTACAAATTGAAGCGGAAATCCTGGGATGTAAAATAGTATGGAGTAAAGAAAATCCACCGGCAGTTGTTTCACATCCTTTATCCGAGGGTGTCGAACTTGCCTCGCTTTCTTTACCAACAGAGAATGATGGTAGGATTCCTGTTGTGATCGAAACAACTAAAGCTTTACGTCACAAGTACCCTGAAATTGCCTTGTACGGACTAATTACCGGTCCCTTTACCTTGGCATTACACCTTTTGGGGACTGAAATCTTTATGAAGTTGTTTGAAGATCCGGAGTATGTTGGTGAGTTGATGGATTTTTGCACTGATGTTGGCATTAAGTTTTCAGAAATGCTTTTGGATGCTGGTTGCGATATTATAGCTGTGGTTGATCCAATGACCAGCCAGATAGATCCAGAGTCTTTCGAAACGTTTGTTACACCTTATGTAAAAAAGATTTTCGATTTTGTCCGATTGAAAAAAAAGTTCAGCTCATTTTTTGTTTGCGGACATGCACAACAAAACATCGAGGTTATGTGCGACTGTAAACCTGACAATATTTCAATTGATGAAAATATTCCATTGGACTATGTAAAAGACATTGCACTACAAAAAGGGATTAGCTTTGGCGGCAACCTCAAGTTAACAAGTGTTCTCTTGTTGGGTAGTGAAATAGACTCTAAAAAGGAAGCTGTAAGTTGTCTTGACCGTGGAGGAGAGAAAGGATTCATTCTTGCTCCGGGATGCGATTTACCCATGAACACGACTATTGAAAACCTTCAGGCTGTGACCGAAATGGTTTACGACGATTATGCCCGACAAGTAACCCGTAAAATGGAGCACACCTCATCACATGACCCCAAAAGTCTGGATGGGCATTTTAAAGATGGGAAAGTGGTTGTTGATATTATTACGCTAGACTCCGCATCCTGCGCACCTTGCCAGTATATGGTTGAAGCAGTTCAACATGCATCGTCTAATTTTGGAGAAAAGGTTATCGTAAATGAGCATAAAATTAAAGATATAGACGGAATCCGGATGATGATGGCATTAGGTGTAAAAAATGTGCCAACTACATGTATTAACGGGAAAGTTGAGTTTATTAGCCAAATTCCACCGAAGTCTGAAATCATCCGCGCAATTAAAAAAGCACTCAATTAATGAGCATACCTATTCACTTGGTCACCGGATTTCTCGGAAGCGGCAAATCTTCTTTTATTAAACATTACCTCGAAAATTCGAAGAACAAAGGTAAAATAGCAATCATCCAAAATGAGTTTTCTCCTGTCGGAATTGATGGGAGAAATCTTTTACAAACGAATGATTATGAAATACTAGAAATCAATAATGGCTCCGTCTTTTGTGTATGCTTGTTGGGATCATTTATTGATTCACTCTCTTCATTCATCGAAAATATTAAGCCGAATATTTTAATCATGGAAGCATCCGGTTTGTCTGATACGATTGGTGTTGGCCAGGTTTTTCAAGCTAAAAAACTAAAAGGTAAAGTATACCTTGATCATGTTTGGTGCCTTGTTGATGCACAAAATTTCAATCGTTTTCCTTTGCTTCACATTTACATTCAACATCAACTTCGTTCAGCAGATACCATCATAGTCAACAAAACTGATTTGGTTGAAGACAATGCTAAGTCAGTGATATCTTCGGTTAGACAAATAAATCCATTTGCAGGGATTCTGACTGCTCACTTTGGGAAAATTGATTTGACTATTTCTAAAAAAGCATTGAATTTGTTTCCTGATACTGGAGAAAAGCCTTTGGGACGGCCTGATATTGAATCTGTTGTAATCAGAAGCAGTTTGGAAATACAAAAGAAAAATCTGGAAAAATTTTTTGATGCAAATAAATCCAATAGTATCCGCTGCAAAGGTTACATAAAACTTAGTAACAGCAACTTTGCTTTTATTCAGGGAGTATTTAAAAATATCAGCATTGATGAAATCCCGGCGTTCTCGGGGCCAACTGAATTTGTGATGATTGGCAATTTTAATAAACAAAAGAACTTACAAATAATGTTTGACGAATATTGTAGAAAATGAATCATACTCAATCCCTACAATTTGATGAACTGAAAATCAACACCGATTTGGTTAATAAAGGATTGGGATATGCCGAAGGTGCTATTCCTGAGCCTTTTGCAGGCTATCTCGAAAATGTGTGGAACGATTGCAGGCAGTTAGCGGACATCCGTGGAGGATTTCATATTCAGGAAGAAGTTGAATTCTCGGAAAATAAACGTTCGTTCTTTACCGGTGGTGTGGAATTTAAGGCAGGAAAACAAATTTGTAAAGAACTTTTAAATGCTGAAAAACTGGCTTTTTTTATTTGTACCGCCGGGAAAACAATTAGCGAAAAATCGTCGCTGCTGCTAAAAGGCGAGGATCCGGTGCTTGGTTTTGTATATGATGTGATGGGAAGCGCTATTGCCGAAGCAGTGGGCGACAAAATTCAGGAAACAATTGAACAACAAATGACTCTTTCGGGAGATAAAATTACAAACCGTTACAGCCCGGGCTATTGTCATTGGAATGTTGCCGATCAACATAAGTTATTTTCTTTTTTCGAAGAGAAACCGTGTGGCGTTTCGCTTACAGAATCAGCTCTTATGAGTCCGATAAAATCCATTAGCGGAGTAATTGGTATTGGAAAGAAGGTATTTTATCGCGAATATCAATGCAACCTGTGTAACCTGAAAACGTGTGTATATAAATCAGTGAGTAGCTCAAAAAGATAGGAAAGTAACGGATAAAAACCAGATAAGATAACAATAAGGGAGAAGTCTTCGGAGCACTGTGAAATGTATAGAACCCATTGTAATTTTCAGAATAATAGCTATTTATGGTTTGCGCGGTGACCTCTAAGGTATAAAAAATGAGAGGTCACCGGATTGTTCACATTTACAACGGTTTTAAATGGTGTTTTTTGACTTCGTAAAAATAAAAAAGCCCATAAATCATCTGATTTACAGGCTTTCGGTGAATTTTGATTTTTCACTTTGTCGGGATACCAAGATGATAATACCTTTAATATCATTCAATTTTCATATCTTTAGCTAAGAAATTGTTTTATTGAAATACTGAAGAGACTTTACCGAGAACAAAAATTTCATACCTCTATAAAAAACTGATTTTAAGCGTGTAAGAAAATACGAAATCGTCCTTTACTGGGCACGATTAAAGAATCAAAAAAATTAAAAAGCACAAAAAAAGTCAAGTTAAACGAGACTTTACCGAGACCAAACAATTTTTTAAAATATGTTCTCGATATAGTCTCAGAAATTCTCGCGATACTCTCTTTTACAAACATTTAAATTGACATGAATTGACTCGATTTGATGTTGAAAACAAGCCCCCAAAAAGGTACTTTTAAGGTACTAATCGAGAACAAATTCCTTCTATTAGCTTAAAAAGCGGAAATTATAAGATTTGACCACAAACTTTATTGTGAAAAAAGTAAGACAGAAAATTTATAATAAGGTTTCGCTTATTTTTCATGTACACTTGATTCAAAAAAAACCAATTTTTGTCAGAGGTTATGAGATTTTTTTTAGACTCTGCCGGCGTAATTGTTTGAAACAAGGTTTAAAATACCAAAAAAGTCCTTGCAGACAGCTTTTCTATTGTTGCTTCCGTATGGCATTTCACGTACTTTTTTTATAGCCTCAATAAAAGGCGTTTTGTTATCAGTATACATCAAAAAATTTATAGCCAATAGTGCAATATCCATGTTCTCAGACAAACAACCTGCAATGAGAATCTGCTGAGCCCTTTTATTCTCTCATAATTGATAAGAAATAGTTGCAGCTCCAAGCGAAACCAATGGATAGGTATCATCTATACTTTTTACAATCTGTTTTTGAAACTCATTTAATATCTACTGTTTCTGGCTTCGTAATCCCATAATTCCCCAATACCGCACGATTTTATCTTTATTCCGGAGATATTCAATTTGCTTTGCAGCAACGTCACTGCTACTGCGACAAAGAGTCTAGAAATTTTGTTATGTAGCTCTTTTGTGCGCACAAAGTTTACTTAAAATACGTCCCCAACAATGTTAAACTTTATACTTGAAATCCAAAGAAATTATGTTCTATTTTATATATATTTAATTCAAAATATAATCCATCATGAAACAAATATTTTTACTCCTAATATTTTTAACAATTTTATTTCACGAAGGATTTTCGCAAAATATTGTTGTACATGATCCGGTTATGATTCAACAAAATGACACCTATTACCTTTTCTGCACCGGTCGCGGTATCAATGTCTGGTCATCTGCAAACATGAAGGAGTGGAAACGCGAGAAACCTGTTTTTTCGGAAGCACCGGAATGGGCCATTGAGGCTGTCAAGGATTTCAGAGGGCACATTTGGGCACCCGACATTTCTTTTTATAACGGAGAATATTACCTCTATTACTCCGTATCAGCCTTTGGTAAGAATACTTCATGTATCGGACTTGCAACCAACCAAACGCTGAATCCGAACGATCCTGATTTTAAATGGGTTGACCACGGAAAAGTAATACAATCGTTTCCGGGAAAAACCAACTGGAATGCTATTGATCCAAACCTGATTGTTGCTGAAGACGGTACGCCATATCTAACCTTTGGATCATTTTGGGATGGGCTGAAACTGGTAAAACTGAGTTCGAATGGAACTGAAACTGCTGAAGATTTAAATAGCATTCCAACCATTGCCTCGCGAAAAAAATCATCAGATGCCCCTAATCCTCCGTCTGTTGATGACAATCCTGTAGACGCCGGAGGCAATGCCATAGAGGCTCCATTTATCTTTAAGAAAGGAAAGTACTATTTTCTTTTTGCGTCTATCGATTATTGTTGTAAAGGTGTGAACAGTACATATAAAATGATTGTTGGACGGTCGGAAAAAATACCCGGTCCTTACCTCGATAAAAATGGAGAATCAATGGCAACCGGAGACGGGACAATTCTGTTAGAAGGGGATGAGAATTGGCATGGAGTGGGACACAATGCGACTTATACATTTAACGGGACCGATTATATTATTTTTCATGGCTACGATGCCAATGATGAAGGAAGGCCAAAACTTATCATTAAAAAGCTTGATTGGGATAAAAACGGATGGCCGGTAATTGCTAATATCTAAAAACGCTAAAACATGAAAATGAACAACTTTATGCAGAGATTTATTTTGCTGGTAATGGTGTCAGGAATTTTTTCGGTATTGACAACGACGGCACAAAATGCAAGAATAAAAATTGATGTCGACCGGCAGATCGGCGAGATAAATAAAAACCTTTTTGGAAATTTTGTGGAACACCTCGGGCGTTGCGTCTACGGAGGTATTTACGAGCCTGATTCCCCGCTTTCAGATGATAAAGGAATTAGGCTGGATGTACTCGACGCAGTAAAAGAGTTAAATGTTCCACTCACACGGTATCCCGGAGGAAACTTTGTTTCCAATTATCATTGGAAGGATGGAATTGGCCCCAAAGACCAGCGACAAACAAGAATGGAACTGGCCTGGGCAAGATTGGAAACCAACCAATTTGGCACAGATGAATTTGTTGAATATGCACGCAGAATTGGCACCGATCCATATCTTGCAGTTAACTTGGGTACAGGAACAATTGAAGAAGCTCAGCAGTGGGTGGAATATTGTAACGTGAAAGAAGGTCCGTATTATGCTGAACTTAGAAAAAAATACGGTCATCCGGAACCCTATAACATTAAATATTGGAGCCTTGGAAACGAAATGGACGGATTCTGGCAAATGGGTCACCTGAATGCGGAAGATTATAGCAAAAAAGCCCGTGAAGCAGCCAAATTGATGCGGCTTACCGATCCATCGATTAAACTGGTAGCTGCCGGCGCCTCCAACTTCAGACCGAATAATGATCCGCACGAATGGAATGCTACGGTACTTTCTGAGTTAAAAGATGTGGTTGATTATATTGCTCTCCATATGTATGTTGGCAATCATCAGGATAATTACTACAATTTTGTTTCGTCGCCGTTGGTTTTGGAAGAGCGGACCAAAGTTGTAAAAGGAATGATTTTGCGGGAAATGGAAAAAGCCGACCGTGGAGATCGAGACCCGATTTATATCGCATGGGATGAGTACAATATTTGGTATCGCTGGCGAGCAGAGGAAACCATGACTGGCGACCGTGCTCTTGAGGAACGCTACAACCTTGAAGATGCTTTGGTAATTGCTGGTTTCTTAAACGCATTTATCCGAAATGCCGATATCGTAAAAATGGCAAATATGGCGCAGTTGGTGAATGTTATCGCTCCTATTTTTGCCGAAAAAGATGGAATGTTTAAACAAACCATTTATTACCCGCTACAGCTTTTTGCCAATAACATGTTCGGAACTTCGCTTGACGTTTTCGTGGATTGTGAAGCATACGACACTGACGAATTTTACCTCGGACTGGCGGAACAAGCAACTCAACAAAATAATGTTCCCTACCTTGATGTGTCAGCAGCGTACAATAAAGGAGAAGTTGTGGTGTGTGTTATTAACCGACACAAAGACAATACAATTGAAACAGATATTATTTCGCAGGAAGGATTATTTGACGGGGAATTTGAGGTTTATGAAATAAATGGTCCGGATATTAAGGCCGAAAACGATTTCGACAAAACCAATGTTCAGACTGTTCAAAAAGAATCAGTAAAAGTCAAAAAAACCGCAGATTTTTCCTACTCATTTCCTCCACATTCATTTACTATGCTAAAAGGAAAAATTGTTAAATAATATTTATGTGGTCTGATTTTTTAGAAAAAACATCAATATTCCAACACATAATTAAAGCAATTTCAATTGAATAAGTATTTAATCCAATGAAAGAAATGAATGTTACGATTACCAAGTCTGGGCAATTACAACAACAGCAACAGAAGTTTTAAGCTGATTTTAATTCACAAAATAATATTCCAAACTTTTATTAAACTGAATTGTTTTTGAATTGAAATAACCAATAATTTCCACCATGAAAAAAATTATTTTCTTTATTGCAACTGCATTTTTTTTGAGCTTTGTTACTTACGCACAAAATACTATTCACGAATTTAAAGTCGATGATATTGATGGTAATAGTTTTGATTTATCTTCTTTAAAAGGGAAAAAAGTTTTAGTAGTAAACACCGCTTCAAAATGCGGACTTACGCCTCAATACGAACAACTTCAGGAATTATACGAAACCTACGGAGGTGAAGACTTTGTAATCATTGGATTTCCGGCTAATAACTTTGCAAATCAGGAGCCTGGTTCAAATGAAGAAATTGAGGAGTTTTGCCAGAAAAATTATGGGGTAACATTTCCTATGATGTCGAAAATAAGTGTTAAAGGAGATGATATGCACCCTGTTTATCAATGGCTGACTCAGAAGAATAGAAATGGAGTTATGGATTCCGAAGTAAGCTGGAATTTTCAAAAATATTTAATCAACAAAAATGGCGAATTGGTTGAAATGATTGCTCCTAAAACCAAACCTAATGATGAAAAAATAATAAACTGGATTAAGGGAACAAAACCATAAAAGAATATTAAGCAGAAGCTGACTTCCTGTTTAACTCTTCATTGTCTGTATCAACTTCGATTTGCTTCTCCTGAATATTGTTTTTTAAAATCTTTTTTGCCTTTTCATTGAGATGTTCAAAAGCTTCAGCAAAAGATTTTGTACTTCGAAATACCTTGATTATTTTAATTTTAGGGTTTGGCTTATCAACAGTTTCGGAATAAACATGAATTTTATTCATTGAAGAATCATATTGAATAAGTTGTCCTTTCTCATAGTCAAAAGAAAACTCTTCATGCTCAGCAATAACAAACTCCAAACCTGACTTTTCATAACCTACTTTGAAAAATTTTGCGTACAAAATATATACCTTCCCGTCTGGCAATCCATAAAACTGGACAGGCATCTTAGTAGGCAAATATGTCATGTATGATTTGTGGATTAACCTCGCAAACGATTCCATATCACAAGTTAATGATTATTAACAAACCCCTTAAATAAAAAAGTTTTTGAAGATAGTATTTTTTTTAAGAGAAAAACAAATATTTTCTGAACTAAAATCTGAAAATATAAAAATTTTAATAGTAAAAAGCGAGACTATTGTTCATCCACGTAAATGCAGACCAAAAAGAAAGGGCAGCTCAACAGCTACCCTTTTAAATGTTAACCCCCAAACACACAATATGGGAAGAACCCCATATGCATATCTAAGATACAAATATTTTTTTAATTGGTCAATATAATTTTATTAACATATAGTATTGAACACAAAAAAGGAAATGAACCAAACTGCTTTCTATTTTTCATAATTTTTTTGAGAAACAGCAGATCACTTTTCGCGAGTAGATAAAAAATCAAAATGAATAACTGGTTTACATTTCAATGTAAAAACCATCAATTTTCAGCAAAAAAAGAAAATCAGCTAAATCGTAACTAGCTGATCTACTGAGCGGGAAACGGGGATCGAACCCGCGACCCTCAGCTTGGGAAGCTGATGCTCTACCACTGAGCTACTCCCGCTTTTTTCAATGCGAAAATATAATTTTTTTTGATTGATTAATCTTTACACAACCATAATAATTGGAGAAAAAAACATCCTGTTTTTTTTAATAAACAACTAAAAATCAATTTCTAATTTGTCCTCAATTATTATCAAACAGTAAAAAACTATTATTTGACCTTTGCTACTGCAATAATTCTATCCTCAAAATCACACCTTTGGCAATTGCCACTGATCGCGATAAGAAACCTTCATTAGTTTGTTAGCTTCTTCGTCATCAAACTTTTTGGCTGTATCGTCCCAATGGATAACTTTTCCTACACGGTAAGCAATATTCCCCATCTCAGAAACCGTTGCTGTTTTAGCACCAATTTCCACAGAGGCATTTGGAGTTCCTCCTTCGCGAATACATTGTAAGAAGTTTTTCACATGTTCGTCCTGCCCGTCTCCATAGTTTTTTTGCACAAGCCCCTCAAAAAAAGGTTCTCTTTTTTCATTATTAAAATCCGGAATAAGCTCGTAACCTCCGCGATCAACAACCAGTGTTCCTTTATTTCCAACAAATGCAACACCATGAGAATTTCTTTTGTAAAGTCCAATTCCGGGGTTCAGGCCACATTCCCATATCATGGTATGTTCAGGATAACCATATAAAGCCTGTTCAATATCCGGCGTATCCATTGCTCCTGGTTTATTGTAAAACATACCTCCCCCGGGAGAAATTTTCTGCGGCATACCGGCATCCATTGCGTAAAGAGCAAAGTCCAGCAAGTGAACGCCCCAATCGGTCATTGCACCACCTGCATAATCCCACCACCAGCGAAAATTATAGTGAAAGCGATTCAAGTTGAAAGGTCTTTTAGGTGCAGGTCCTAACCACATATCGTAATCTACATAATCAGGAGCTTCTTTATCCGGCATTACCGGATATGGGTTATCATACCCTTTGTAAATCCATGCCCGCACCAAGTGAACATCTCCTAATTCTCCCGACTTAACAATATCGGAGGCTTCAAACCAGTGTTTTGAACTCCGCTGCCACATATTCACCTGAACGACTAATTCCGGGTGTTTTTTAGCTGCTTTAACCATTGCATCACATTCTTCAATACTATGTCCCATTGGCTTTTCAACATAAACATGTTTTCCGGCTTCAAGTGCCATCATCATCATAATTGCATGCCAATGGTCAGGTGTGCCAATAATTACAGCATCAACATCGGGGTTATCTAAGACTTCACGAAAATCAGAATAGGTAAGCGGTTTCTTTTCCGTAATTTTTTCAACCTCTGCAGCACGTTCTTCAAGGATATTGGAATCAACGTCGCACATTGCAACACAGTCTACATTATTCTTCTTGTCTGTTATAAAACTTTTTAAATCACCAAATCCCTGGCTTCTGCAACCGATTAAAGCCACACGGATTTTCTCTGCAGGAGAAGCACAAGCATTCATAATAGTTGGGAAAGTACTTATTGCTGCTGTAGCAATTGCCGAAGTTTTAATAAAGTTTCTTCTGTCTGAATTCATCTTAATGGTTTTTGAACGTTTAAATTGGATTGGTAAATATAGCAGTTCTGACTTTTAAATAGAATTTTTTTAATATACTTTAAGCAGATATTTTGAATAAACCTTATGCTTTACGAGTTGTAATACCAAAATTAGAACTTACAGACGTATTGGAGGAAATCATCTGCATCATAAATCAGAAGAAAAAGAACTTTTCCGGTTTTCAGGAATGCATGAAACAAAGCCTCAAAATTAGCATGAAAGCAATCTTTCAACTATTTTTGTAAAAAAACTAAAAATGTTTCTTTGGGAATTGCCTCAGTTGCAAAATAAAAACCATTCATTTCAAAAAAGCAAAGAGAATTTGGTTGTTTTTGCCAAAAGTTGTGGGAACTTCTTTTACCCAAAACACAGATCTCCTTATCTTTTTCTGACCAACTTTTTAAATCCCGGAAATTATTATTTAAACGAAAGTCAAACACAGGTTAGAGAAAAGAGTTTCTATTTTCTAAATGCAGACGATTCCATTGCAATCGATTATTCCAAACCGGTAACTCTGCAAACACTGCTTATTTTATTTGACGATGAATTTATAGAAAACTGTATTACAAACCTTCTCTCGACAGAAGAACAGCTACTCAATTTTAATACTAAAAAAATAAACTTTCATATTCCGACAGTGCCCTTTGAGCTAAACGAAAGAGTTCAAAAAATCCTCTGTTTTCTGATAAACAATTCATCTTATAAAGAAAATGTTGATTTTTATTTGTACGAATTGGTTTCGGAATTTGTTAAAATGAACGACAAAACATCAAAACAGATTCAAAAAATTGATGCAGTAAAAACTTCCACAAAAACAGAACTGTACAAACGGCTTTTTATCGCCCGGGAGTTTATCCGGGAAAATGTCTCAAAAAAAATAACCCTTGATGAGATTGCATTGGAAGCAAGTTTAAACAAATACCACCTGCTATCAAATTTTAAACAGCTGTTTCAATGTACCCCTCACCAGTTTTCGACCCAACTAAAATTGAGTAAGGCTTATCAACTGTTAAAACATAAAAAGGGCTCTGTAACGGAAATATGTGAATCAGTGGGTTTTGACAGTATAGGTTCTTTTAGTCATCTGTTTAAAAATCATTTTCACATCTCACCTTCCACCTTGCTCAAAAACTAAAATTCCCAATTTTCGATAAATTGAATTGCTCTCTTTTATTCATTTTTGCCTGAAATAATAAACAGAAAGAAAATGAAGAAAACCATTACGGCCAAAAGAATTTCAAAACAAGCTGTCATCAAATTGAACGACAACATCAAAAATATTTTTCCTCTTTTTGGAGCTTTTGAAGAACGCAAATGGGCAGAGGGCTGGAATCCTGAACTTATTTATCCGGAAACTGAAAAAATAGAGGAAGGAACAACTTTCAGAACAAGCCCGACATTTGACGGAGAAAGTGATTATTTGTGGATTGTAACAAAATATTCCACTGAAAAGAAGCTCGTCCGGTATCTGGTAATAACCGACGACCGTTTTTGGACAATTACAGTTCAGTGTTTTCAGATAGATGAGAATAACACCAAAGCCCAAATTACCTATTCATTTACAGGCTTAAATAAAAACGGAAACATACAAAACAAAAAAGCCCTGAATAACATGTTTTCTAAAAATCTTAAGGACTGGGAAAATGAAATTAACCAATATTTAAAAATGTAACAATGTAAAAATATGACGCTCAAAATCAGCGCACAAATTATTCACCGGAAAAAAGGAGATTATGTAACAGTCCGGCACCTGCAACTGTGGGGGTCAAACCGTGAGATTGGGTTTCAACTGGGGAAAATAGCTCGCAAACAACACTCCGTTTTAGCAGTGACAAACCCAAATCCGGCAAAAAATGAATGTCAGAAAAAATATATTCAGCAAAATTATCCGGTTCATTTCGAACGAATGAAAGGCTTTGCTGAAGCGTTTGGTGAAAGTCTGGTGGCTACGGATAAAGATTTCTCTTGTTTTGGTCATCTTAACGGAACGATTGCATGTTCAGCCATTTTTTATCCCGCTGAATTTACACAAACAAAAACCGGTATTTTAAGCAGAAATGCAGATTTACCGTTGATTACGTTTCAGGAAATAATGGGTCAAAAACCTTCACCTGATTCAAAATCTGTATTGTCCAATCCGTATATTATTGAAACTTATCCCGACAAAGGATATGCAACACTGTCAACTTTTTCTTTTGAATTGTACGGACTTGCTTTAGACGGAATCAATTCGGAAGGCCTGGTCATTTCTCATTTGCACGCCGACAGTGTAAACATCAGCTTTTACAAGCCAACAAAGGGTTTTGGCGTTGGAATAAATGAAATGCTTGCCGTCCAGTTCCTGCTCGACAATTGCAAAAATGCTGAAGATGCAAAAAAATTACTTCTGCTGAATAAACATTTTTATATGTTTTTGCCAACCCATTTGATTGTTGCCGATAAAGACGGGAATTCTTTTATTTGGGAATATTCATCAAATCACAACGAAGAGTCTATTATCAGCGGAAATCAAAAAATTCAAATTATTACAAATTTCCCTGTTCATCAGTTCCTTCACTCAAAAAACTTCCCTGCCAGCATCGATGATTCCTGTCCCTTTGCAAGATTCAGAACACTTGAAAAAGCTATCAAAGACAACGGCAAAAACCTGTCTTTACAACAAATAAAAAATATAAATTCCACGGTTTTTATACAAGATAAAATGTGTGCAAAACCCCTTGTTCCACCAGTCAGAACTGTATATCACAACCTATACGACACAGCCAATAGTTCGATGGAGATTTCTTTTTACAGAAAAGATGAGGCAGACTGCCAGTTAAGGACAAAATATTACAAATTTCAACTGAAATAATTCTCTTTTTGCTCTTTTTTATCATTTATTTCTAATTTTGAAAGAAATGAAAAGGAAGGGAGGAAAATCGTGAGAAACATAATTATTTTTTTTCTGATTTTTATTTGCTGGAGTACCACTGCACAGGAAAAATTAATGCCGGTAATGCCTCTTGAGAAAGACTCCTCACAGATTGAACTTGAGCGTCAGATTCTTTACCGTCAAATGTTATCCGGTACTTTGCAGAGTGGTGGTTTGGTACCCGATTTGGAAATTCCGGAATTTGATGTCGGCGCATTAATCGCGCAGCAACGATATCAGTTTAATATGCAGGATTTTTTAAATCCCGACGAACTGAGTACTTTTTCATTCAATCGCCCCGGCTTTATATTTTCGCCTTTTTTAAGAAACGGAGCCATATTCAGTGGTGCTACCTATAAATTAAATGACAAAATTAAACTGGGTGGCTACAGTTTCGGGGCCAATTCCATTTTTTCAGCTCCTTTACCAAACCAGAATATGAATAATTTTGACATGCGGGGTGCAAGCATGTTTTTTCAGTACAAGGTTTCCGATAAATTTAAAATTGAAACCCGGGTTAGTGTAACACAAGGCAACGGGCCGGGATTTTAAAACAGGATTGAAAAATTCAAATAATTCTTTCTAACTTTTAACGCTTTACTTTAATCTTCTTTTATGCTCACAGTTTACAAAGCGTCGGCGGGTTCCGGAAAAACATTTCAGCTGGTAGTTGAATACCTCAAATTACTGATGCAAAATCCGTTTAACTACAAACACATTTTGGCCGTGACTTTTACCAACAAAGCCACCAACGAAATGAAAAGCCGAATTCTGGAACAGTTGCATTTGCTCGCAAAAGGAGAAGAATCAAAATACCTGGAAACTTTACAACACGAATTAGATTTCACCGAAGAAAATATCCGGCAAAAATCACGGTTTGTTCTGAAAAATATTCTGCACGACTACAACCGTTTTTCCATCAACACCATCGATTCATTTACGCAGCGCGTTATCAAAGCGTTTAACCGCGAATTGGGGATTTCGCCCAATTTTGCACTGGAACTCGATGATAGTTTGGTATTGGAAGAAGCAGTTGACCAAATGTTGTCGAAAATTGATCAGGATAAAAAACTGCTCGACTGGCTGGTAAAATTCAGCGAGGAAAAAATTACAGAAAACCAGAGCCAGCGAATTGAAGAAGATATAAAAGCTTTGGGGAAAGAATTGTTTAATGAGAAGTTTCAACTGTTTTTTCCTGACACAAAAGACTCGGCAACTTATACACGCGAAAATCTTGATGCTTTCAAAAAAGAGCTGGGAAAAATTATTGCTGTTTTTGAATCCACATTACAAAAGAAAGGTTATGAAGCGATTGCTTTGATAGAAAATCATGGCTTTTCAGTTGATGATTTCTCCTATAAAAAAACAGGTGTTGCCGGTTACTTTTTGATTCTTTCCGAAGGTAAAATAAAAGAACCCGGAGCTCGAATTTTAAGTGCGGAAGAATCTTCAGAGAAATGGTTTGCAAAAAGCCACAAACAAAAAGCAGAACTTCGGTCTTTGGTTGAAAGTAAATTACAACCTTTACTTTCCGACATTCTCAATTTCTTCCGAAAACAATATATTCCTTATTATTCGGCAGTTGCAGTCAATAACCAGCTGCGAATGCTGGGAATTTTGACCGATTTGAAGGAAGAAATCAGAAAACTGCTGCAGGAAAAAGGAATGTTGCAACTTTCCGATTCCAACTTGCTGCTCAACAAAATAATTGGAGAGAGCGATTCGCCTTTCATTTATGAAAAAGTAGGGAATTTTTTCAAGTATTTTATGCTCGATGAGTTTCAGGATACCTCGTCGTTACAATGGAGAAATTTTAAACCGCTTATTTCCAACTCGCTTTCCGAAGGCAACAAAAACCTGCTGGTGGGCGATGTAAAACAATCGATTTACCGCTGGAGAAACAGCGACTGGAATATTCTGGCAGAACAGATCGACACCGATTTTCCTGCATTTATTCCGGAAACGAAAGCACTCACAAAAAACTGGCGAAGCGACAAAAATATTATCGCTTTTAACAACTCGATTATTGAACATCTAAAATCGGCTTTTGAAACGAACCTTTTTTCTGAATCCGACGACAAAGAATGGGAAATTCTGAAAGAAAAATTCACCCATATTTACAGCGATTTTAAACAGGAACCGGGAAATACGTCGGCTAAAAACAAAGGATTTATTCAGGTTAATTTTCTGGAAGAAGATAAATTTCAGGAAAACTCAACCCAACTTTTAATTGAACAGGTAAAACAGTTGGAAGACAACGGTTTTAAGGCATCTGACATTTCCATTTTAATTCGAACAAATAAAGAGGGAACACAAATTATTGAAGAATTTTTATCTGCGGCGAAACAGCTGGAAAATGCGAAATACAACCTTTCAGTTTTGTCCAACGAATCGTTGTTTTTACATGCTTCCCGCTCGGTTTTGTTTGTTATGTTGATGATTGAATGGCTCATCGACCCGGAAAATAAAATCACGCAGGCTTCTCTTTTGCAACTTTGGGAATCGTCGATAAAACCGGAATTGGCAAGAAAAGGTATTTCGTTTTCAGTGGCGCAACAAACACTTGATTTTTCAGGACAAGACAAAGATAACTGGCAGTTGGAAAATGATTTCGACGCGGCTTTCGGGCAGGAATTGGGCAGTCGTTTGCAGGAAATGCAACAAAAAGTTTTACTTACTTCGCTTGACGAAACACTGACGGAAATTTGCAGCCATTTTCAGCTTTTCAAACTCGAAAGTGAACTTCCTTTCCTGCAAACCTTAATTGACAAAGCGGGGGAAATAAAAACCTCGATTGCCAACGACCTTTCCAACTTTTTATACTGGTGGAACGAAAAAGGATTCAGAACCTCGGTAAATGTAAACGACGAAATTGATTCCATCCGTTTATTAACCGTTCACAAATCGAAAGGACTGGAATTTAAAGCCGTGCTGATTCCCTATTTAAACTGGAAAACATCGTGGAGTGGCAACTTCGCTCCCACCCTTTGGTGCAACACAGAAACGGAGCCATTTAACCGTTTTCCGCTCCTTCCTGTGAAGGCAACTTCAGGACTGGAAAATACGCTTTTCAAAAAAGACTATTTTGAGGAAAAAGCAAATACATTTATCGACACAATGAACCTGATATATGTAGCATTTACGCGTGCAGAATCGGTTTTGATGATAAATTCAATTGATGTTCAAAAAACGGGGAAAAGTGTAAATGGTCTGCTCAAGGAATCTTTGCAAATGATGCGTTCGAAAGCACCTTTTGAAGGTTGCTGGAACGAAGATGAAACGGTTTTTGAATTTGGAGAACTCTATCCAATTCAACAAAAAGAAAAGGAATCGAATCTGGTTCTGATAAAAAATTACGAGTTCAATAAATTCCGTGATAAAATAAAACTGCGCTTAAACGGTGAAGATTTCCTGGTTCCCGGCAAAGAAAATAAATCGGTAAAAAACAGGGGGAAAATTATACACGAAATTCTTTCTGCTGTCCAAACCAAAAACGATGTAGAAACCGCCTGCGAACAAGCTTTACTAGAAGGAAGAATTGATGAAGAAGAGCGCATTTCGATTCAACAGGAATTACTGGAGAACATTAATAAACCCGAAGTAAAGCACTGGTTCGATGGCAGCTGGAAAATATTAAATGAGAGAGATTTATTAACATCAGCAAAAATTCTTCGTCCAGACCGAATTATGTTTTCAGGAAAGACAGCGATTGTGGTCGATTACAAAACCGGTGAGCAAAAACAGGACAAATACAAAAGTCAGGTAAAACGTTACGCTAAAACGCTAAAAGAAACCGGATTTGAGAAAGTGGAAGGATTTCTTTGGTATGTTGCATTAAACAAAGTGGAAAAAGTGGGTGAATTTTAACGGCAGCCCGCGAAAAAATTTATTTTTGCAGAAAATTTATTATTATGATTCAACGAATTCAAACAGCATATTTATTGGTTGCCGGATTATTGGTAGCCTCGCTTTACAAACTAAAATTTGCCGAACTGGCTGTAAACGACGAGATTTACACCTTTTCAGCAAAAGGAATTTTTAATGGAGAAACACTTATTTTTAACGGGTTACCCATTTTAATTTTTATCGGCGTTATCGCGCTATTGCATTTTATAGTTATCGGAATGTACAAAAAACGCGTTCGTCAGATTCGGATAACGGTATTCACGATTATTCTCTTGCTCGGACTTTTCGGCATGTTTTTCTATTTCGCCTATGCAAGTTTCGACGGAGCCAAAATCGCATTTAAAGTTCCGGTAGCATTTCCGGTTGTAGCCATTATTTTGGATTATCTGGCCATTCGTGCTATTGGGAAAGATGAAGCTTTGGTTCGAAGCCTGAACAGAATACGATAACTGCTAAAATTAGTTTATGAAAGCAATGGTTTTTGCCGCCGGGCTTGGTACGCGTTTAAAAGACGAAACAGCAGACAAACCCAAAGCTTTGGTAGAAATTGGTGGCAAAACACTTTTGCAACGAACCATTGAAAAACTAAAAAAAGAAGGTGTCGATGAAATTGTGGTGAACGTGCACCATTTTTCAGAAAAGGTAAAAAACTTCATTGCCACAAACAATTTTGGAATTCCAGTTTCTATTTCCGATGAAAGTGAACAACTGCTCGACACCGGCGGCGGATTGAAAAAAGCGGCTCCTTTACTAAAAGATTCTGATCCAATTTTAATTTACAATGTTGATATTTTAAGCACTGTTAATTTAAAAGAATTGGTAAATTATCACAAAAAATCAGGCGCGTTGGCAACCTTGACTGTGCGCGACCGAAAAACAGAACGCTACCTAAAATTCGACGAGGAAAAGAGATTGGTGGGCTGGTTAAATAAAAAAACGGGCGAAACAAAAATATCAGTTCCGGAAACGTTCGAAAGTGGTATTGAAAAAACATTCAGTGGAATTCATGTGGTGAGCCCTGAAATATTTGAATATTTCCCGGAAGACGATCGTTTTTCTATTATCGATTTTTATCTCGAACTTTCAAAAACACAGCTTATCAAAGGTTTTTTCGACGACTCGGATTTGTGGATGGATGTTGGAAAACCACATCAATTGGAAGAAGCAAGAAGATTGTTTTCGTAAAATACCAGGAAATAAATTCAAATAATTTCTACTTCAAAATTCTGTAATTTCGATACTCAAACAAACGAACGCCGAACCATTTTTCAATCCGGTACAAAATCCGGTATTTTAGTTTCATGTGCGTCTGAGACAAATCAACATTTACCTGCCAGTTTAAACGTTTTATTCGCTCTTCCATCACTTTTGGATGCGAGCCTTCAAAACGGGCGAGCGCATCGTATTTCTGGCTGTAATTAAACTCAGCAGCTGTAGCTTTTTGTTGTGCTTCCGCTTCCGAAATTCCATCATAAAAACGACGGACAGCATCAATTTTTTCCTGCATAAATCTGGGATGGCGCACCCAACCGTAATGATAAATTTCAGCATCCACCGGAACCACATTCAATTTCTCACCGTTTTTTCGAAACCCCTGAGCATCGCGGTACGAACGTATTTTTTTATTGTTTCGAATAACCCGGATTTCCCGACGGTACCATTTTCTGGAATCGCCCACATAATCGAAAGTTCCGAAAAAATGTTTGTAGCGAAACAGTAACCCTTCCACTTCTTTTCGTTCAAGATTTTCCTGCATCGCTTTTTTAATCACGGGCAAATATTTCTCGTGCACGACTTCATCACCCTGAATATAAAAACACCAGTCAAATTCCTCGGGAACTGCGTCAAAAGCTTTATCGGTTTCAGCCGCGTAAACCACTCCCCCGTTTTTTAGAGATTCATCCCAAACCGTATCTACAATTTGAATTTTACCGGGAGCAATTTTCTCAATAATTTCGCGCGTGTTATCTTCTGATTTTCCGACAGCAACCACAAATTTATCGCACAGCGGCAAAACCGAAGTTATGGCTTCAACAATTGGAAAATCATACCTCTCCACATTTCGGATAAATGTAAAACCACAAACTTTCATAATTTACGAAGTTGGAAGATTAGAGCCCGAAGACTGGAGTTTTCGTTTGCTGATAAAGTAGAGCAGAAATTCAATGGCTCCGATAAACATAATCGTGTCGCCCAAGAGTTCGATACTTTCTTCAGTAGCGGCTTTTGCCAAACGATATTCCTCTCCGGCATACATTAATCGCCAAAATTTTGAACGCCCCATCAAACGGCTAAAAACGTAAGTAATCAGCAGTCCGGAAAGCAACCACGACGAAGCGGGAACACTAAAAAACTGAATGCATGCCTCTTTTATCTTTTTGAAATCGCGAACAAACAACCAAATAAAAATCAGAAAAACAATCAACGCCGGATACGCCCAATTTATACTCAGGAAATTAAATTCACGAATAAACGAAATCAGAAAAAACAAACCGATAAGATTGGAAACAGGCTGAATCTCTTTCCATTTAAAACCAATACAAATGAAAAAGGCAAAAAGCAAAAACAGCAACACTTCCTGTGTTATTTCAACAAAAGTAGCTTCACCAAAAAAACTGTCGCCAAGTGGATGCCCTGCATCGAAAAAAGCACCTTCGGCCATTCCAAAAACCAGTGCGGCATACACAATTATCCGCAGCGCAATAAATAGAGGTGAATAAATTTTCATGCCCGTTTTCGTTTTTATTTCGAAAATCAAAAATACATTTTTAATACATAAAAAAAGCCGGAATCCAATTGAATTCCGGCTTTTGAGTTCATATACAGTTCTAGATTTGGTTAGTCTGCAGGCGCAAGTGCCACGCTAACATAATTATCAAAGTTAAAATATTTTTTGAAAGCTTCTTTAATTGAATCTGCGGTAATACTCTCAACCAGTTCATCATAGGAACCAAAATTGGAGAAATCACCATCTTTTATGTAATACGTATTACTCAAAATACTCAACCAAAAACTATTTTCTTTTTCAGCAGTTTCGCGCTCACGCAACATTTTTTCCTTTGCCTTTGCGAGCTCTTCCTCGCTCGGTCCGTTTTCAGCAAACTTTTTAATTTCGTCAAAAACGGCTTGTTTTATTTCCGGTAATTTTTCAGGATCGGTTCCATAATAAATAGCAACCGTGTATTCCGCATCCGGATATTTTGAAGAAGAGGGATTGGCACCAATCGAATACACACTGCTTTTTTCTTCGCGAATAACTTCCAGTAAACGCGTGGTAAGAATTCGTCCCATCGCATCCAGTTCTACCCGGTTTTTAGAATTGTAGTCAAAATCGCCATGGAAAACAATGTACTGGATACTTTTCTCGGCCTCTCCTTTTTTAACCACTTTATCAATTACGCCATTCGGAGTTTCGATGTGCAAGTTTCGCCAGTTCTCTTTTTGATCGGTTGATGGAATCCCGCCAATATATTTTTCAACCAATGGCTTAAAGGTTTCCGGATCGATATTTCCAACGAAAAAGAAAACAAAGTCAGATGCGTTTTTAAAACGTTCTTTTCCTATTTCTTTGATACGTTCAAAATCAGCCTCCTTTAGAAGATCGGTGGTCATTGGGCGGACACGCTTGTTATATCCAGCCATTGTAACCTTTAAAGTATCCTGAAACGCCGACTCCGGCGAAGCTGACTTATTTTCCAAAACACCGGCAAGACGTGTCAAGTAGGATTTATATGAAGTTTCGTCAAAACGGGGTTGAGTAAAATAAAGATAAACCATTTGCAACAATGTTTCCACATCTTTTACCGAAGAGCTGCCGTTAAAGCCCTCGCGCAACTGGTTTACAAAAGGCGAAATGGAAAAAACCTTATCCGACAACATTTTATCGAGCGTGATATTATCAAAATCAGCTATTCCACTCATTCCCAGAATATCGGCTGTAAAATCGGCTGAGATATCATCTTTTAAACCGTACAATGAATTTCCCCCCGGGCTCCAGGCGTTAAACAGAATTTCATCATCTTTAAAATCTGTCGGTTTAATGATCACTCTGGCTCCGTTCTGAAGTGTCCATTCCACTGCGTCAACATTTTCCAGTTGTTTTTCAGCTACCACGGGATTTCCTGCCGGTTCTTCCGCCAGCAAGGGAACATCGGCAACCGCATCGTCATACTCCTCAATTTCAATTTTCTCCACTTCGTCGAGCAGGGCAAAAATATCTTCTTCTGTTGGAACGTCAACTCCTTCAATCTCGGGAGCCGTTACAATTACTACACGGTTTTCCTTTTTGATCCATTGGTTCGCCAGTTCATTTACTTCCTCCAGGGTAATTCCCGGCATAAAAGTTTTAAAATATTCAAACTCTTTTTCAATTCCCGGAAAAGGCTCCTTTGTTAACAGAAAATTGCGTTTATATTCTTCCGCGTAATTGATTGATTTCTGATTCTCCCGTTCGTTATACGATTTTTCGATATAATTCAACAAAGCTGTTTTTTGACGATCAAGTTCAGTTTGTGTAAAACCAAATTTTTTGACCCTTTCGTTTTCCAAAAGAACAGCCTTAATTCCATCTTCAATCTTACCATTCTGGGTAACTGCAATCGACAAATAAGCACTTTTGGGGCCTATTAATTCGTCGTACGACGATTGTCCCATAATAAAAGGCGGATCGGCCTGCTGTGTTTTTTCAGCCAGGCGGTTATTTATCATTGCATTATACAGGTTCTCCAGAATCATATTTCGGTAATCGCCAACCGTATTAGAAATTTCCAGATCGTGTTTATACATTACATAGGCAAGCGGGTAACGCGCCTCTTTGTCGGTAACAACTTTCACCAAAGTCTCCTTATGGTCGGGAATTTCATAATATTCCTTCTCCCGCGGATTTTTGGGCATTTGAATTTGTGAAAACTTTTTTTTCACCTTCCGTACCATTTCATCCTGGTCAAAATCGCCAACAACAATTACTGCCTGCAAATCGGGCCTGTACCAATCGTTTCGATAGCGGCGCAAAGCCTCCGGCGGACAATTGTCTACGATTTCCATTTTACCAATAGGAAAACGTTCTGCATATTTTGAATCTTTTAAAAATACGGGCCACCACTGTTTTTGCATCCGTTCTTCAGCGCTTTTGCTTCCCCGCCACTCTTCGTGAATAATTCCCCTTTCATTATTTATTTCTTCATCCGAATCGGTAATCTGACTTGCCCAGTCGTATAAAACCTGCAATCCCTGATCCATGTATTCCATTGTGTCAAGCGGCACTTTCAGCATATACACGGTTTCATCAAAACTGGTGTAAGCATTAATTTCGGGACCAAACTCCATCCCTATGGATTCAAAATAATTAATCAACTCATGTTTTGGAAAATTTTCTGTCCCGTTAAACGCCATATGTTCTGCAAAATGCGCCAGTCCCTGCTGATCGTCATCTTCATCAACCGAACCGGCCCGCACAACCAGAAACAACTCTGCCCGGTTTTCCGGATTATCATTGGCGCGTACATAATATGTCATTCCGTTTTCAAGAACGCCTTTTCTTACGTTGGGATCCTCGGGAAGAGGAGCGCTTAAATCAACATTGTTTTGAGCAGTAACAAAAAATACACTCAACAAAAAAATCAAACCTGTTATAATTCTCATATCTCTATTTTGTTTCAACTATTTGTATTCCGATTAAGGCCAAAGTTACATTTCCCGGGTTCTAAATTTGTTTAAAACCTTTTACATATCGTTAACCAATACATAACAATTCATAAAACAATCGGTTGAATAACATGTGCAAATGCATCGTTTTCGTTTGAAGGGGCATGTGGATATATTTCTTTTAACTCGGATGGCGCATTCGCGGTAAAAAAAGAATGTTGCGTAAATCCCAGCAGGTCAAGATCATTAAAATCATTTCCAATGCCCAGGGTTTGTTTTTGCCCGATTCCCAGCAGGTCGCAAATATGTTTCACGCCGTTTCCTTTTGAGACTGACTGATGAAATATTTCAATCCAGATGTAACCGGCTGTGATGGGCGACGAAGTGCGAATAACCCGGATATGTTCACAAATAGCCTCAATTTCTGTCTTTAATTTTTCAAACCGGTATTTGTCTTCCTTAATAATAACCAGAAACTGACACAATTCTGTTTCCGGTAATTTGTTGGGTTTTAATTCATAGGAATAGGCCTTGTTAAAATCAAAATACTTTTCAAACTCCCCGCACGAGTTGTCGCTGCGAAAGTACCAGTGATTGTGATTCCCGGGAGCAGGAAAAAAGGCATGAAAGCTAATGCCTCTCTGTATAAAGTATTTTAGCAATTTTTGAGCTGAACTTTGAATGATATTCCGGTGAAACATCTCCTTTTGTTCTTTCCAGTTAAAAACACCCGCACCCGAAGAATAGACAATATAATCAAAGGGTATATCGGGCGGAATCACTTCGTGTACCTTTTTTAAATTTCGCCCGGTTGCCACCACCCGTACAATATCTTTTTCGCCCAGAATTCGCAGCGCTTCCAGGTTTTTTTTGCTAATGGTTCGATCGTTTTTCAGAAATGTACCATCCAAATCAGTGGCAACCAGTTTTATATTGTTCATAGATAAATCTTCTTAGGGCTAAAATTAAAAATTAATGTTGATTGAAAAAAACAAAGCCCGCGAACCTGCAAATAATCCTCCACCATAAAAAGTGGCTTTCCTCATCCGGCAATGCCCTGTTTCCATTTAATTGTGGCGCCAATAAAAACGCTTAAATACTACCTGCGTAATTTTTTCCAGTTTGGATAAGTCATTTCAAATTTAATTTCTCCGTTTCCGCGGATTCCGGTTTCTGTCCAGCCTGATTTTCTGTAAAAAATTTCAGCTCTTGTTTCGGGCGCGGTTCCTAACCAAACAGTTTCAGTAGTTTGTCCAAAATACCAATCCAACATAATGTTGTGCAATTGTCTTCCAATTCCTTTTTTCTCATAGGCCGGATGTACAAATAATGCCCATATGTTACTTTCTTTTAAGTCGGCTATCGAAAAACCAATAATTTGATTGTCCGCTACACCAACCCAACCTTTTCCTCTTTTTGTTATAAAATCCAAACAATCTTTATCGCTTATTGAACCGGGGACTGAGAGAACATTTTCGTTTACAGCGTTTCTTACCATTTGAATTTGTTTAATATCTTCCGGTTTTGCCTCTCTGAAAACGACTCTCACTATAAATTTATCTTTCATCTGACTAATATAATTGAAATTCAGGTATTCCCCACTGCTGGCAGGATTTGCAATCTGTGCCGCTGTCGCAGGCAATTCTTTAACACAGCTCCTTTAGGTGGTAAAACCCATGCCTATAAGACGGTCTTGGTGGGTCGGTTCCACCATCTCAATTACAGCATACAAAGAACTTTATTTGCCGAATCATTGCTTTCCCGGCACACTAAGTTGTTGTTGTGGATTGCGGAGCACGTTTATATCCGCCAGGACGGAACTGCGAAACGGGAATCCGCAGTTGGCAAACCACCAAACCCTGCTACACAATATGGCACTTTGTTACCTGGTGGTTTTTATTCTTTTAATATAATTTCAATCGCTTTCTCCATTAATTCATCCTTCCCGTTTTTGATTGCCTCAATTGTTGGTCTTACTTCAATGTCAGGAACTATTCCAATTCTCTGAGTTTCTTTTCCATCGGGATAGTAAACTCCAATACCTGAAATCCTTGTTCTTAATCCTCCGGGTAACATTATTGTGGAAACATTGCCATCCGCGCCCGCAGTTGTGCTTCCAATTATAGTCGTATTATCACCAGCTCTAAATGCCATAGCTGTATATTCTGCCTGACTTTGAGATAATTCATTTACTAATACTAGTAACTTCCCACTATAGGTTTCTGTTGCCTTTGGAATTGTTAATTCTTTTGTAAAAGTGAATTCTCCCGGGTTATTGATATTCATTTTGGTAAACTTTACAAAAGGCGTAGTTGATGAGACAAAATAAGAACCCAATTTGAATGGAACAAAGGTTGACGGATAATTTCTTATGTCAATTATTATGCCTTTAGTGTTTTTAAATTCATTCTTAATACCGGAAATATCTTCATCTTTAATGGACATAAGGGTTATGTATCCTATATTATTATCCAACAGTCGAAAACATTTTTCATTACTTCTTCTATACCTGCTGTAAATATTTAATTTATTCCCCGGGTATAGCTTTACTGTTTTTGTTTCTTTGTTAACGTTGCGAATAAATTCTACAACTAATTCGTTTTTCTGTGAACGCATCATATCAGCCGAAATATCTCTCAGTCTTGCATCTTCATTCGAAGCGGGATAATATTTTGATAATTCTGAGACTATGTCGTTAATTTTTTTTCCGTCTATTTGAGTAATTACATCTCCTATTTCCAACCCTGTTTCATTTTTAAGTTCAGGGTTATAATAGTCAGTAACAACTAGTTTGTTTTCTATAAACCTTAAGTGCACAGGGGCAAAGTTCTTACCTTTCCACTCTTCCATTTTGTTATTTCCTCCCGTCAGATTTGCATGCGTGTCTTGGATATCACCAATTATCTGTACTACAGTTTGTTCATATTCCAATTCATTTTTTGCATTTAAAAATCTTGGTATGTACTCTTTTAATGTTGTATTCCAATCTTTATCTGTTAAGTGCTTATATGGGAAGAAATAATTTACCATATTCCAGTATCTGAATAAGGACAATAATCGAAATCCTGCGTCAGGATATGGCATATTGGGATATGCATCCTCATTTTTAAAATCTGGATTTCTTATTCCAGAGGTCATCTCTATGTAATAATGTTTCCCCTGATTCCTGTTTTGATAAACATTGTTTAATTTATTTCTTAATGGCTCAGATAGAGTACCAGAGGCAATCCATTCTAAGTCTGGCTTAAGAAAAGCGTCATCTGTTGTAGGCTTACAGGTCTTACATTCGTCAATCTCGCCTAAGTCATTAATCCAGTTTAATAATAAACTTTCTCTATCAATTCGGTTAGTTTCATCCAGGAAACCGGGAGTAATTCTAAACAATTCATAGTCCCAGTTGAAATTACCTTTGGCAATCTCCGGATGATAATACTTTAAAAAACCCCAAACTCTACCCAGCAATTCTAAATCATTGATTAGGTCAGCTGTTAAATCAGGCATCACTATTTTTGAACCACTGGCAAACTCTTTATCTTGTTGTGCTTTATAAACTGTTTTTTTATTTTCTTTTAAGAATTCATTGATTAGGTCAGGTGTTAAATCAGGTATCACTGTTTTTGAACCACCGGCAAACTCTTTATCTTGTTGTGCTTTATAAACCGGATTTTCAGTTTCTTTTAAGGATTGAATATTTTTTCCATCAATGCTTAGCTCAAAATCATCAAACCACGCTTCACCCTTTCCTGTTAAGATTCCGGCAACAAAGATGTTCTCCGCTTCATCAGGGTATTTAAGTTTTATTGAATATTCCTGCCAATCCTTTGTTCCTGAAATGTTCTGCCGCTGCATGTTATCGAAAACCAGAGACCTTCCATTTCCATCAACCCTAAGTAATAATCCCGCAAACCCATTTTCCACGTTACGGATTTTCATGTAGCCTTTTAATTCAATCTCTTTTCCCAAGTATTTTGCAGGAATTTTGTACACAATACTTCCTAATTTGCCATTTTCAGTAGAGGTTATCTTGCCAGATTTACGGCCTGAATAGCTCAGAGAATCTATAGTCAATTTGTAATTTCCCCATTTGAACCAACCTTCAGAAAGTGAATTAGAATTGGTTTGCTTTTCAAATCCAAGATTAAATTTTGGGTCTGTATCTGTTTGTGCCTGACAACTTATAAAAAAAGATGTCAAAAATATTAATGCGATTTTCTTCATAGTTGAGGTCGTTTTTAAATTTTGTCCAATCGTTGGTACATCTTGTCAGGGCATATTTCGAAAAGCGCTCATCGCGAGGACTAAACGGCGATACGAGAATCCGCAGTTGGCGTACCACCAGACCCCGCCATGTAATATCTGCTTCCAAAGTTTGTAATTTATTGCAGAATCTTAAATGTTGGTTTATAATTCACTTGTTTTTTCTTAATATATCTTCTTGTGTTTATAATAATTAATATAAAATTATATAAATACCAAATTATGATTATTAATGGACTTATTATAAATAAGGCTATTAGCATTCCAAAAAGTAATATATTCCAGGAAATCTGGTAATTTAAAATTACTTTACCGATAGAATCAACGTTTTTAATTTTATCTTTTTGGTTAATCCATATAATCATTGGAACTATTATTCCAATCCAGGGGAAAAATATAAATCCTAATTGAGATAAATTAAGTAATGTTATAATGTTGTCATCTTCTTGAATCTGCCAATCTATGATTTCTTCGGGCGAAACTTGAAGCGCAATAGCTATTTTTTTCAAAGTATCTCCTCTCGGTATAGATTCTCCATTTTCAATTCTTTGAATGGTTCTGAGACTTAATCCCGTCTTATTTGCAAGCTCTTCCTGAGATAATCCTTTTTTAATCCTAAAATCTCTTACTCTTTTTGGCAACTCTGAATTTTCCATTTTACGTGAATATTAAATTGTTGAGTAAAAGTATTTAGTCTCTATTGTCGTTGTAACGTCATTATTGCGACAATTATATGTAAACTTTGTCATAATCATAAGTTCATGTATCTGGGATGAATTTCTCATTCGTTATTATGCCACCCAACGGGTATGTAACCCAAAACTTTCATTGACCTTTTTATGGTTACTTTGGGTTACAACACCATTTCGGATGGCTAAGCCAGTTCTGAGGAAATATATGTTTTCAGAAAAGCGTTGGATAAGCATCACGGAATGTGTTTTGTAACGATTCATTTTTAAATGTATTTATGGGTGGCAAAACAGGTTTAGTTCATGAGTTACTGACTTTTTGTGCATTAAAAATAACAATCATTTATTTTAAAACCAAGGAGTTTCTTCCTGTTCCGCAAAATTTGGCACGGGGGATATCTTTTTGTAAGAAACCGTTACATATCCCGTCGTTAGCCGGTTATGGAAGCGTCGGCAAGTGGGATAGAAGCATTTTGTCGCGGGATACAATGATTATATCCATGGATAGCATGATCATATCCTTGGATAGCGCGATGATATCCCGGTTTTGCGTCGTAAAAAAGCGGTTTTTGTTGCCAAAAACAGGGATAGGATGATCATATCTCAGGATAGAATGATCATATCCATGGCTACAACGATCATATCCCGGGATAGAACGATGTTATCCTTAAAAAAAGAAGCATGTAAAAGGAGATTTTGGCAGAAAGCCAAATGGGCAAGGCGATAAAATCGCGCAGCAGTGCAATAAAACCCTGTAGCGGTGTTCTATAGCCAGGAAGCTAATATAAACCTATCAATTGACTGTTATTTTTAATGCGCAGTAAGGGTGCTTTGTTATATATTTAAATGTGCCGGAATCGATTGTCTTTTCTTCCAGCGTTTTCATGTTCCAGGTATCAATCACCTCCAGTTTATACGACGAATCCCCCGGCAAATTTATTTCAACGCTCTGACTGGGGTCTGCAACATACGCAAGATAATACGCTCCGTGCTTCGAAAAAATGTAAACATTATTGTTCAGGTTTTCGGGATCACCCTTATCATTCAATTCAGGTTTCATAGCTGTTACAGGTGCCTGTTCCAATATTGATTGAAAAAAAACTATTCTTTCCGGGCTTTCGCCAACACACGTTCCTCCTTTTGACCACCATCTGACTTCGGAAGTATCGGAGTCGTTTGTATATGTTTCGCCATGTGTGCCATATCCTCCGCTTAAACCGGCCATCCAGAAATAACTGACCATTTCTTCCCCGCTTAAATTGCCCCAGTCACTGGGAACGTCTCCCTCGTAACGCATTTCATCAAACATCAGTGGTTTTTTGTATCGCTTCCTCCACTTCTCAGCATTGTAAAACTGTGAGGTTTGCGCACTTACATGTGTAAGCCACGGGCGCGAGTGATCATAAAAATGATCTTCAGAACCATACCAGTTATGTATTCCCCTCATCCGCTGATAGGGATCCTCATTTTGTAACAATGTTCCTATTCCTTCCCAGTCGATGGTTTCCTTTATATCGGGTATATCCCATTCATTGGCCAGCGACCACCAAACGTTCCTGTACGCAGAAATGCGCGCCACCATATAACGGACATACCGTTTGTTCATTTCGCTTCCCATTTTGCTGTATCCCCAGCGATCGTAGGGATGAAACAGAATCACATCTGCCTGAATGCCCAAATCGCAAAGTTGTTTTATACGCTTATCAAAATTCTGAAAAAATTCAATATCCGGATTTTCAAAATTGTTCTTGCTATTTATTCGTTCAAAAGGATATCTCCAGGGTTCAGTTTCATTTCCGTATATATATGATTTGGGAAAAACGCACATTCTAATTTTATTAAACGGCACTTTTGCCATTGTTTCCAGCGTTTGTTCCTGAATAGATTGTTTTACACTTGTCCACTGGTAGGCAGTTGTTCCTACCGAATAAAAAGGAGTACTGTCGGCATATTGCAGATACCAGGTATTTACAACTTTTACAGGCCCATGATTTTCTCCCGTTGGCGGTACACAAAGGAATTCGCCGGTTTTCCCCAAAAGATCATTGTTGTTGCTTTGCGTTTTATACTTCCATACTCCTTGCACAGGAGGTGAAAAACGAATTCTGAAAGTGTCGTTGCCATCGTAAAAACCGGGAACTAAAATACGTTTGTCGCCATTTACAAACTCGGCACTTATCTCTGTGTTCATAAAAGGATTTCCCTCCACAGAAGCAAACAGACTTAACTGAAAAACATCCCATTGTTCGGTTTCTGGTAACTGATTTTGTTTTGCACACGAAGCAAAAAAGAAGGCAAGCAGAATAAGCAGATAATTCTTTACGTTTTTCATGCAATAACAGGTTTAATTGGTTTAGGTATTAAAACTTATTTTCTATAGCGAATCCCGTAATTTCACATATGTTGGAAGTACAATTTCGGTTCTTAATTTGTTTTTTACAAATGCGGCGGCTCTTTTTCCCATTTCCTCAAAATCGGTTGATATCACCGAAATCCCGCTTCCAACAATCTCCTTCATTGGAGTGTCGTTATACGAAAGCACTCCGACATCCTTTCCCAGTACAAGATTTCTGTTCCGGCACTCTTTAATTATTTTAACCAGATCGGCATCCCGGATTACAAAGTACGCCTGCCCTTTTTTTAACTCTGAAATTTCAAAATGAGCATTTTTTATATACTTAACCTGATTCTTTTTACAAAATTTTTTGATCGCTTTTGCTGTTTCTGAAGGATGCGGCGTATTGTTCTCTTCATAAATTAAAACCAGTTCCTCATATTTTTTTATGGCGTCAGCGCTCTGTTCAAGACAGGAAATAACCGATTCGTAAAAATTCTGGGTCAGGTAATTCATTTTATCGTTATCCGGTTTTCCCATATCGATTATCAACAGCTTGTTGGTATCGATCTTCTCCAAAATCGGGTCAACACTTTTATGATCGATATTCATTATCACATACATACTGTATCGCCCCAAACTATTTTGAACAAGTTGCCGAAAAACTTCATGATTGTAATGGTGAAACAGTAGATCGACGGAATACGCCTCCGGCAGATCAGCCCGAAACGATTGGTACAGCTGCTCTTTAAAAGCACTAAAATCATCGAGCAACATAAAAACTTTAAATGACTCGTTGGCGACGTAATATCCTTTTGTTGGCGCCGATTCAACCACACTTCTTCTTTTAAGGATATTATAGGCTTTAAAAACCGTGTCGCGGGAAAAGCCGCTTTCCAAACTCAACTGGTTTACCGACGGCAACACATCGCCCACTTTTAGCTTGCCCGTACTGATTGCCTCGGTTATGGAATAAACCAGTTGCTGTACTTTGGTTTGTCCGGCTAATTCGGCTATATGTAGCTCAAAATCATTCAAAATAATTTTTGTTTAAAAAGCGTTTTTAATTTCAGAAACAGTTATCCCAAAAACCTGCCGGCAAATACCATTTAAATCTTCTTCTTCTCCTTCAAAATGGACGGTAAGCTGTGTGTGTGCAGCACGCTCCCCGGACTGTAAGGCCAGAGCCGGTGACGATGACTCCAGCTCGTAAAATGGTCCCAACTGGCTTTCATCTTCCAAAGGTCCGTCGTTGTAGGCGTTAATGGCATCTCCTTTAAAAGGAAAATCCTGCAGCTCCCAGGCCGAATTTACATAGTCGACAGCAGCTTCCGGAATATTGGTTTTTACGATGGTTAAAACCTTATTCTCTGTGTCGTAGCTACCTAAATAAGGCAATGCCCGTTGCGGAGGGATTCCAATTTTTCCACGCTCTTTTCCGTCTCCTCTAAAAAATATCATTCCGTCTCTCACTTTTAAACGATCTTCCGGAATCTTTCCAAAGTAATCGTCTTTTACAATATAATCTGATTCAACATCGGTTTTGTAAGGGATAAAAATAGTTACCGATGGCGAAGGATTAAACATCCCAAGCAACCATATCGAGAGAAGACCGGTTTCCTTTTCCCAGGCTTTATCACCTGTATTTTTTACCGTATTTACCGTTTGATAACCTACACATTTTGCATCTGCAGGAATACTGACGCTGAGTTCATCTTCCAAAACAGGATTTTCCAGAATTTCAATTTTCCTGTTTACCTCCAATTGAAAATGAAAATCGCTGTAATTGACTAATTCAATTGATTTTGAAAAAACAGCTTCTTTTTCATTTGCTTCAACAATATCGTATGTTTCCGTGTCGATGCTTGCCGGAGTATTCCAGTCTTCAAAATCAAACCCCTTCCCCGCCGGGAAAAAGATTGAAAACTGTCCTCCTTCAGGTCCCAGCCAAAAACGTTCTTCGCCTCCCACCGGATTGAATTGTTTTAAAACTTCACCGGAAGAAATCAAATCATGATTTATCCAGCCGTAACTTTTCCCGGATTTTCCGGCAGAAGTACTTGTCATAACACGTCCCTGATACTTTGCAGAAAGTAAAATACGCGCATTTTTATTGATGAGTTCAATCGGTTTTTCGTTTTTTTGCAATGTTTCCAAATCGTAACCGTAACTCCCTTTTTCAAAATTTTGCATTTCCACGGATGTATCTGTTTTCTTTCCGGCATTTGAACAACCAAGAAAAAAAACAACAATTATTATTAAACTAAATATTTTCATTTTGAAAAAAATTGTTACCCGGCTATTCACCGGGTAACACCGTACGAACTATTTATAAACGGGACCAAAATTATCGCAAGCTCTGTAATCAGCGCCTTCTTTGTCCTCGCCAAAAGCATTCCAGGCACTGGGCCTGAAAATAGATTCTTCGTCTACATTATGCATACAAACCGGAATACGCAGAATTGAAGCCATAGTTATCAGATCTGCACCGATGTGCCCGTAACTGATGGCACCGTGATTTGCCCCCCAGTTTGCCATCACCGAATAAACATCTTTAAACGCTCCTTTTCCGGTCAGCTTTGGAACAAACCAGGTAGTTGGCCAGGTCGGATCGGTACGCTTATCCAAAACTTTGTGAATGTCTTCGTCTAAATCAACCGTGTAGCCTTCGGCAATCTGAAGCACCGGCCCCTGCCCTTTTACAAGATTTATCCTCGACATTGTAACGGGCATTTCCCCTTCAGTTTTAAACTGACTGGAATAACCGCCTCCTCTGAAATATCCTTTGTTTGCAGGGCAAAAACGCGTATTCTCCATACAGCGGGTTACATCTTCTTCTGTTACATCCCAGAACGGTTTCATTACCGGGTTACCCTGCTCGTCCTTCTGTTGAGCTGTTGCATCCATTGTTGTAGAACCGGAATTTATCAGGTGGATAATTCCAAATTTCGCCAAACCGGTGAGTTCTTTTCCTGTTACCCTTTTTACTGCGTCTGGACTCCAATAGGTACGAACATCAGAGAAAATCTGGGCTGTATTTGTTAACAGGTGCCCGAATAACATGGGTACCGCATTTAAACTGTCATTTTCAGTGGCAAAAACAAAGGCCTCACGAATCCCATTCCAGTCAAACGAACTATTTAAAATTGTTTCTGAAAAATCGCCGTTTGGATAGTAGTCGGTCCACTGACGTTGTCCCTGAAAACCTCCGGCAATAGCATTTCTTCCCAACGCTTCTTCGCCAAATCCGGCTTCTTTGAGTTTTGGATTCCCTATCATCAGATCCCTAAAAATCAAAGTCATTTTAACAACAATCTCCCATTCCCAGTCTTTTCTTTCGCGGTCACCCCGGACAAGCACATTATTATTGTCTTCTCCTTCAATACAATTTTCCCTGGTCCATTTCAGGGCTTTTTCATATTCCTCCTTATCGTAAATCTCTTCGTCAATCCGACGTTTTACTTCCGTCATATCAACAAATTCGGTTCGCATTCCAAGATAGTCCTGGAAAAAATCCGGATTCACCATCGAACCTGCAATTCCCATCGAAGTATATCCCAGCGACAAATAAGTTTTGCCTTTCATTTGTGCAACTGCAAGAGCTGATTTTACAAAACGTAATATTTTTTCTTTTACATCTTCAGGTATGCTTTGGTCTCCTGCATCCTGCACATCCCGTCCATAAATTCCAAAAGCCGGCAAACCTTTCTGTGTATAACCAGCCAAAGCTGCTGCCAAATACACCGCTCCCGGACGTTCTGTTCCGTTAAATCCCCATACCGCTTTAGGAATCAAAGGACTGGCATCCATTACCTCGGTGCCGTAACACCAGCATGGAGTAACCGTTAAGGATACACCAACTCCTTCTTTTTCAAACTTGTCAGCACACATTGCAGCCTCTGCAACACCGCCAATGGTTGTATCTGCAATAACACATTCAATTTTTTCACCTCCCGGAAACCGTAAATTATCTTCAATAAGTTTCTGAGCGGCTTTTGCCATATTCATGGTTTGTTCTTCAAGAGATTCCCGAACACCTCTTTCACGCCCGTCGATAACCGGACGAATACCGACTTTAGGTAGTCTGCCTATTAATCTGTTTGTCATTTTTATTGGTTTATTTAAAATGTTTTTATGAATTATTATTCAAAAATACAGAACTATTCCACACTATGCTGTCCTGTACTGTGCTGCAATTTACAAAACTTTTATTTATTTCTTTTTGCAGTAACATTTATTAACAAATAAAATTTCAGGGAGAAGCTTTAATTCACAATTCGTACCACAATCCTCATTATCGCGAATTTTCAGATTCGTTCTACAATCATTTTGAAATCAAAATATTACAACACACAAAACTCACCCCTAAATCAAACAACGCACAAACCAATAAAACAAAAGTTCATAAACAAAACAAAGAAAGACCTAAACATCTGATTTACAACCAATAAAACACGAAAAAACTTAACAAAACTGTTGTCAAATATTTTTACTTTTGAAAAAAACAAACCAAAGAATACATGAAAAATTTTACTATCTGCTTCACCGCCTTGTTTGTATTTGGTCTATTCTTTACAGCAACTTCGTCGGCCACGGAAAGTGACAACATCTACAAAAAACTCACGGTTCAGCTATGCGACAGTCTGATAAATGCAAATGAAACCAATCCGAATTTTGTGATTATTGATGTTCGGACTCCTAGTCAATGGCTGGCTGAACATCTGCAAGGTTCGATAAACAGGAATTACTATGATTCTGATTTTACAGAACAACTCGATGCACTTCCCAGGCACAAAACTTATTTAATTCACTGTCAGTCAGGAGGCAGAAGCAGCGGTACATTTACAAAAATGCAAAATTTAGGTTTTGCCGAGGTCTATGACATGCAGGGAGGAATAAGTTCATGGAAAAGTGCTTCGCTGCCAACCACTTCTGAAATAGCCCCGAAACTCATGCTGGTTTCAAAAGAAGAAATAAGGGGAACATCAAATACCGATTCGATAAAAATTACTGTAACCAATCGTGCCAACGATATCTTAAGCTTTAGTTCTCTTGAGCTTTTTGACATTCACAACACCTATTCTGATTTTGATGTGGAGCTGGAATTGGAGGGTGCCGAAGATTATACATTTTATGTATTTCATGAACCCGGATATACAGAAACTGATTCAACCTGCATTATATTGGAAAGCAACGGAGGGCAACTGGATATAGATGTGGTTTTCAAAAATGGTGTTATCCAAACCATTCCGGAACAGGAAATTGCCGGTTATATGATTTTTCCAAATCCGGCCAGTGACTATTTACAATTTAACGCCAACACAGTGCAGTTGATTGACAAAATCAGAATTATTGATATTACAGGAAAAACCATTCTGCTGGCAAATAATTTTGATCCGGCAGGAAAATTAGATATTGGTGAACTGCCAACGGGAATTCATATTTTAACCCTTTATAGTGGTAAAATTACACAGACTCAAAAAATTGTGATAAACCGTTAAGAAAACATAATTCAGTATTGTCTTTCTTAATTTTACTTTTACCCGGTGTTTCGTTTTCCAAAAAGCCATTATATTCGCGTAGCCGTCAATTAAAAACAATTGAAACCATGCCGGAAAACACCCTGCAAAAAAAATTTAAGTTTACAGTTTCTTTTCTCTTTTTTATATATGGGAGCCTTTTTTTTCCATTTGTTATTTCAGGACAAACCCTTTACGGAAAAATCGTCAATGAGCAAAACGAACCTGTGCCTTATGCCACAATTTTTGTTTCAGAAACCCGTGAAGGAACCATTTCAAATGCTGATGGAAATTACAATCTGAATCTTGAAAAAGGCACTTATCATTTTTTAATTCGGTCACTCGGATATCAGCAAATTGAAAAAGAGATAACGCTGGCTTCCGACTCTCTGCTTTTTGATATCGTACTGTTGCAGCAGGAATATCAGATTAAAGAAATTAAAGTTTTTCCGGGAAAAGAAGACCCGGCCTATTATATTATCAGGAAAGCAATGGCAAATGCGGCCTATTTCCGGGAAAAAATAAAACATTATGAAGCCAATTTATATATAAAAAGCAATTTTACATTTACCAATATTCCCAAACTTTATCAAAACCGAATAGAGATAAATGATAAAAAACTTAAAGATGCTTTTAAGGAGGATGTAACCTATGTTATCGAATCGCAAAACAAAATAACTTATGATTATCCTGAAAGTTATAAACAGGAAGTGATAAGTAAAAAAACATCGCTTACTGGTTTTGATGAACCGCCGATGATGGGATTAATGACGTCCACTTTTTATGAAGAGCGACCGAATCAGGTTATTTCTCCCCTTTCAGCAACAGCGTTAAACCACTATAATTACGAATACCAGGGTTTTATAACGGTGGGAAAATTTGATGTTTTCAAAATAAAAGTTGAGCCCAAACGAAAAAGCGACGAATTGGTTTCCGGAACCATCTACATTGTAGATAAACTCTGGTGTATTTACAATATAGATTTTAATGCCCGAATCGAATTTTTTCACTACCGTATTAAACAACAATACGAAAATCTTGGAAATGAAAACTGGATGCCGGTTTCACACATTATTAACGGCAACTTTTCTCTGCTCGGCTTAAAAGGCAAATTTTATTATGGAGCAACTTTACAATACAAATCAGTTGAAGAAAACGAACTGGGTTCCAGCCAAACAGCAACAAAAATGCCAACGAACACACCCAAAAAAGAGGTAAATAAAAAAGAAATTGAACTAAGAAATGAAGTTGTGCGCTTAAGTTCAAAAGATGAATTAAGTAATAAAGATGTTCGTAAAGTTGCGCGTTTAAACCGCAAAATTTTAAAAGAGCAGTACCAGGATTCTACTTTTGCTTCTTCCTATAACAGTAATTACAACATTGAAGAAACAAAAGACACGCTTGCGAATGATACTTTTGCCTGGGATTCCGTCAGGACAATTCCCTTAACACCGGCTGAAATCAGCAGTTATGCAATGAGCGACTCACTGGTGAAAATGGAAACACAAAAACCCGATTCAACCACCGAATCAAAAACCGGCTTCAAAAATTCGGTAGCAATGAAAATTTTTACCGGATATCCTGATTTATACGGAGATTCAATTATCCGGGTCAGTTATCCGGGATTACTTGCAACAGAAAATGCCGATTATAATGCGGTTGATGGGTACAAATACAAACAATCTATTCGTTTTTTTGCCAATCTGGATTCTGGGAAATATGTCAGAGTGACACCCGAAATGGGTTATGCTTTTAACCGCAAAGCCATTTTCTGGTCGGTAAGTTCACATTTTCAAAATCTTTTGGCAAAAAACAATCAACTGGAAATATCATTTGGGAAAAAAAGCCGGGATTTTAAATTTAACGACCAGGGAATTAACCCTGACCTAAACTCAATCAGCTCCTGGTTTTTTGGCGAAAATTATATGCGACTGTATGAAACCGGATTTTTCCGTTTTAACATGGCCCAAAAAGCATTTAAAAATTTCTATCTAAAAGGCCTGGTCGATTACAACCACTTTTCTCCGCTGGAAAACAATGCGGGTTACACATTATCCGACAAAAAAGAGTTTTCACCCAATATTCCAAAAGGATTGAATGTAAACAGTCCTTTCCTGGAGGAACAAAAAAGTTTGATTTATGCTCTTGGATTAAGCTACCGGAAATACCAGCGAAAACCCTGGCTGCAAAGTTCCGGTTTCCTGATGATTTCTGATTATTATGATTTTCTACTTTCCTACAAACAAGGAGTTAAAGGAATTCTGAATTCAACGTCAGACTTCAGCCGCCTTGATTTTAAATTCCGACACCAGGCCAACCTCACTCCTACTTCCGGAATTGACTGGCAGTTGAGCACAGGGTACTTTTTTAACGCCAATCAGTTGCATTTTTCTCAATTCAAACACTTTCAAACATCCGAAATTGTTATTCCGTTTAAAAACTTCACACACACTTTTCAATTGCTGAACGATTATGAATTCAGCACCAGTGATAAATATATCAATGCGGGTTTTGAATTCCGGACAGAATACCTGTTGATGCGTTATTTATCGCTTTTTAACAAACGTACATGGAGCGAAAGTTTTCATTTAAACTATCTGAGCACTCCAACTCTGAATAATTACTGGGAAGCAGGCTACAGTTTAAACAACCTCTTTTTTATAGGTAATCTTGGCGTTTTTGCCGGTTTTAGTGAAAGCAGTTTTGAAAGTATTTCTGTTAAATTTTCTATCGCCGGCTTTTAATAATTCTTCGGACTGCAATTTTTTAACTTCATCATAAAACAGGATAAGCTAAAGTGCACTTTGCAAAAAACATGAGTTTAACAAACGAATCGTTCCAAATAAAAAAAATCCGCAAACGAACTCTCCTCATCGTATAAAACAAACATTCAACAACTTAAAACATCATCGGGCTTTCATAAATAAATTCCGGTTCAAATTTAATTCGTTCTCAGGCAATTTTTCAAGGGCAGGGAAATTTCATAAAAAATGAGGATTGTGAAGGCTCTGGTCAATCTCTACTTTTGACTTTTCCTAAAAGATGTTCCTAATGATTAAAAATTTTTACGTCCTTTTTATATTGGTTTTCTTTTGTTCCAAAATCCCGGCCCAACAAAAAACAGAAAACGAACCGCGGTTAAAAATTGGCGGCTATGGTGAAATAACCTATCAACGATATAACTATTCGGCAGATTTTAACCGCTACACCTATCCTGAAAATTTTACGGGGAATGAAAAACGGGCACAAACCGATGTTCCTCATCTTGTTTTTTCGCTCGAATATCTTTTTGACAATAACTGGAAACTGGGTTCAGAAATTGAATTTGAACACGGAGGCACAGCTTCGGAAGTTGAAATAGAAGCAGAAGAATTTGGCGAATATGAACAGGAAGTTGAAAAGGGTGGCGAAATCATTCTTGAGCAATTTTGGCTGGAAAAAAGTTTTAGTTCACGATTTAATATTCGCGCCGGACATATTATTGTTCCGGTTGGGATTACAAATTATCAACATTTACCGACAGAATATTTTACGGTTTTACGGCCGGAAGGAGAAAGTACGATTATCCCGCAAACCTGGCACGATAACGGCATCAGCATTTACGGGCGCCTTGGAATGTGGCGCTATGAAGCCCAGATTATTAATGGCTTGGATGTTGATGCATTTGGCTCGGCAAACTGGGTAAACGGCGGTAGTGTTTCACCTTATGAATATAAACTGGCAACCAATATGGCCGGAGTAGTCAGAATCGACAATTATTCGGTTAACGGACTACGATGGGCCCTTAGTGGATATGCAGGAAACAGTGCTCAGAACAGTTTAAAGGCCGACCGGTATGCCGGTTTAAACGGAACAGTACTTATCGGTTCAGTGGAAGCAGAATATAAAACGCACAACTTTTTAGCCAGAACAAATTTTATTTACGGGAATCTGTCTGAGTCGGCAGAAATATCAAAAATCAACAAAAATTTGCCCAATGCAGCGCCCTCGCCACATACCGATGTAGCCCAAAATGCTATGTCGGTGTTGGTGGAGGCCGGGTATGATATTTTTTCACTTGTGCCTGCGCAAAACGATAAGCTTTTCCTTTTTCTCCACTATACCTACTACAACTCAATGCAAAATACAGTTGAAGGTATGCTGGCTGATAAACGCTACAAAAGAAACTTATATACAGCCGGGATAAACTATTATCCTCTGCCCGAAATCGGAATAAAAGCGGAGTACAACATGCGTGTATTTGAAACGCCTTATAACCAGGAAAATACATTTAGCCTGGGCGTGATATTTTCAGGAATGTTTAACCATTAAAATATATTACTATGAAAAAATGTATCAATAATTTAGTATTGCTGGGTTTGCTCTTGTTTGTTAGTTATTCATGTGATAATGATGACGACATAACAGGCTCGGAACAAGACAATCTTCTGACAGAAATATTAACAGATTATACGGATAAAACTGTAATTGCTACCTATACTTCCATGGCTGACAATTCGATTCTGCTGACAACTGCGCTGGAAGAGTTTGAAGACGGAATCACCGATGAAGAAGTGGTTGCTGCTGCCAATGCATGGAAAGATACGCGTGAACACTGGGAGAAAAGTGAAGCCTTTTTATTTGGACCTGCCGCATTTAATAACCTTGACCCCCTGCTCGACACCTGGCCCCTGGATAAAAACCAACTTGACCAGGTATTAGCTGATGTTGAAAGTGGAGAAATAGAAATGAGTGCCGGCTATGTGCGCGACAATCTAGGAGCCTCTTTACGTGGTTTTCATGCTGTTGAATACCTGTTGTTCAGGGATGGCCAGGCAAGAACCGCAGCCGATATAACTGCAACAGAATATAGTTATTTAAAAGCCGTGGCCCTTATTCTTGCCCAGGACTGTATTACTCTTGAATCATGGTGGATTGGCACCGACAATCTTAGTGCCAACAAACAAAGTATCCTTGCAGAAGCAGAAATAGAAACCGGTGACGCATTTGGTGATGAAATAAAAAGTGCCGGGCTTGCCGGAAGTCGCTATAATACACAGTTCTCGGCCGTTGAAGAAATTATTCAGGGAGCGATGGACATTGCAGATGAAGTCGGGAATGCAAAAATCGCCGATCCGGTTGAATCCAAAAATGTTTTGGATGTTGAATCATGGTACAGTTGGAATTCGCTGACTGATTTTCAGAATAATATCAGAAGCATTGAAAATGCCTACCTGGGAGGAGCCGATGAAAATAACCGGGGAACAAGCATTTCTGCTTTTGTTGCCGACAATGATGCTTCGCTTGATACGGAAATAAAAACAAACATTACAACTGCACTTTCAAAGATCGATGCGATTGGGGAACCTTTCAGAAATAATCTTGACAATGAAAGTGGAACTTCTGAAGCAATTGCCGCCTGCACCGAGTTATTTGACTCCCTGCAAAAAATCAAAAATCTGCTTCAATAAAATTAAAAACCAAACCAAAAATGAAACTATTCTGTACAAAAAACATCTTTTTACTTCCTGTGGTTCTCCTTTTGGCTTCATGTGCAAAGGATGATACAATTGGGACACCAGAAGTTGAAGTCCTTGCAGAGGAATATTATTCAGGAGGGATCAATGGAACGGTTTTTAACGAAACATCAAAATGTTTCGAACAACCGTCGCCTGCTATTTCAGATCTTAATGCTTTCCTAAATGGAGAAGCCTTTTTTGAAGGCAGTTTTGTTTCAGATTCCGATGTACCTTTTGGAGGTTTGGGACCTGTTTATATTAAAACATCTTGTATTTCGTGTCATCCCGGATACGGAAGAGCACAACGTGTCGACGATTTTTCGATTGACCACGGAAACGGATATATTGCTTTTGTTCACATGCCCGATGGGTCAATTGTCCCCGGATTTACAGTAATGTTACAAACACACGCTGTTGCACCTTTTGTACCGCCAGCCGAAGGAGTTGACATAACGTGGAATCAGTTTGTAGATGAATATGGGAATAAATATCCTGACGGAACGCCATACAATGAGGGGAAGGCAATTGAAGGGACATTGATTTACCCAACTGCCGAACTTATAAATTGTATTATGGATTTACCGGCAGAATATAAAGTTTCCATCGAAGCAACCATAGGAATCTACGGAACCGGTTTACTGGATGCCATTGCCGATGAAAGTATAATTGATGAATACGAACGGCAACAGGCGATGGATGGCGTTATAAAGGGGCAGCACGGACCGTGGATTACCGAAAGTTTTGACGGAAAACAACACCTTGGAAAATTTACCTGGCATTGCAGTAGGGCTACCTTACAAAACGGACCGGGATACAACGCTTTGTACAGCATTTCAAATATTACAAGGGAAGACCGCCCCAATCTTTATGCAACTACACAATGGATGGAAAAACAACACGAACTCGGGATAGATACCACCGGATTACATGGCCCGCAGAAAGCAGAACTTTCTTATGATGATTTGCTTGATTTTATGGTCTGGCACAGAGGACTTGCTGTTCCTGCCGCCCGAAACCTCGATGATCCTGATGTGCAGCAAGGCAAAAATCTTTTTTATGAAGGGAAATGTGCAGAATGCCATAAACCCTCGTGGACAACTGGAGATTACGAATACATTCCCGAATATTCAAACCAAAAAATCTGGCCATACACCGATCTTCTGATGCATGACATGGGAGACGAAAACCAGGGCAGATTTCGTACTTACCGCACACCTCCGCTGTGGGGACGCGGATTAATGAACAAAGCAGCCAACCATACAGATATGTTCCATGATTTGCGCGCCCGCAATTTTGAAGAAGCTATTCTATGGCATTTTGGAGAAGCTGAAGATTCACGTGAATTTTTTAGAAACTTAGCAAAAGAAGACAGGAAAGCATTAATCCTGTTTTGTGCATCAATATAAATTGTTCGATGGAAAGAAAAATAACAATTGTACTTATGGTCTCTTTTCTTTTGTTATCCTGCGGTAAAGAAGAAAACGAAATCATCTCCTTTTCGCAGGATATCGCCCCATTTCTGGAAAATACATGCACTGCTTGTCACTACGGAGGAAGGCAGGAGCCAAATCTTCACGAAGAAGTAAGTTACAACCAGCTTACAGAAGGCGGATATGTAACTCCGGGAAAAGCAAACCAAAGTGCAATTGTTATTCAACTTGAAAACGGACACCCCGAAAATATTGACATACCTTCAAACCAGATAAAAATTTTAAAAGAATGGATAAACCAGGGAGCGGATAATAACTAGAATAAAATCATGAAGAGGTCAGCGTGCAGAGGATTATTTTTATTTTTTTTGATTGCTTTTTTTGCATCTTGTACAAAAGAAGTAGAAACAGTTCCAACTAAAATTGAAGGAGAAAAAGCCGGTGGAGAAACAACCGTTTATCTGCAAAGCAGCACAGCCATTTCAAGCCCGGCACCCAATTTAACAGCCGATAATCTTGAAAAACATTTAAAAGGGGATGCCGCTTTTGAGGATATATTTGTTTCAGGAGATTCTCCTGTAAACGGCGGGCTTGGCCCAATTTTCAACAACAATTCCTGTATTTCCTGTCACCCGGGCGACGGCCGTGCAGCCTTCCCAACCGGGCTTAATGATATCAGTGGATTTTTCTTTAAAATAAGTGTACCGGGTACGGATGAAAACAATGGCCCGGCACCGGTTCAAGGATTTGGAACGCAGTTGCAACATCAGGCCAATTATGGTTATGCCAAAGAAGCAGAAATGGCAGTCGAATATAAAAACATTGAAATGATTTTTGATGACGGCACTGCAATAACATTAAAAAAACCGGTTTATTCCATTATTAATCCTTACACAGCCTTACCTGCAAATGTAATGTTATCTCCGCGAATCGGAATGCCTGTTTTTGGACTCGGACTTCTGGAAGCAATTTCAGAGGATGATATACTTGCCAATGCAGATATGAATGATATGGATGGTGACGGAATATCGGGAAAACCAAATTATGTATGGGACCCTGTTTCGGAAACAACCGCTCTTGGCCGTTTTGGATGGAAAGCCGGAACACCCAGTGTTTTGGTGCAGTCGGCCGGAGCCTACAACGAAGATATGGGAGTTACAAATCCGGTAAAACCTGTGGAAAGTTCCTACGGTCAAACCAATGGCGACAACACTGAACATGCCGTTGAGTTAGATATGGAAACCCTCGACAATGTTACTTTTTATGCCATGACACTTGGTGTGCCGGCCGGAAGAAATTTTGATAACCCCGAAGTGATACAGGGTCGAAAATTGTTCGAAAAAATAAACTGTACAGCCTGTCATATTCCGTCATTCACCACGGGTCACATTGAAGGCATCCCGGAAATAAGTAATCAAAAAATATATCCCTACACTGACATGCTTTTACACGACATGGGCGACGGTCTGGCCGATAACAGACCCGAATATCTGGCAAATGGCAAAGAGTGGAAAACAAGACCACTGTGGGGAATCGGGCTTACCAATCTGGCCAACGGGCATACCCATTTTTTACACGATGGAAGAGCAGCCAACCTAACAGAAGCCATTTTGTGGCATGGTGGAGAAGCTGAAAAATCGAGAGACGAATTTATGAAACTGAGTAAATCGGAACGCGATGCTTTACTCACTTTTCTAAATGCACTTTAAAATGAAAATCCTTTTTATAAGCATATTGGCTCTTCTGTTTTTTGCTGAATTTCACACAAAGGAAAATCAACAAAAAGAACAGTTTCCTTTTTACAGAAATAAATTTTCATTGATACCGGCAATAAACAGAGAAACCGCTGATGACAGCACCATGTTGGTTGCAGACGCAGCACAAAACCCACTCTTTTATTGCCGCAACATATTTACTGAAGTTTGTAACACCGGAGAATGTAAACCTGCCGAACTTACTCTTTACTGGGATATAACCGGAAATTTCCTCGGCTTTTTAGTATCCGACGACAAGCCGTTGACAAAAATCGGGCACAGAGAATTTAACAAAAACGACTACTATCAGCTTTTTACCGTGTTAAATAATCCCTCTTCCAAACTCAGGGAAACAGGTGAAGAAAAACTGGTTCGCTTAAATGCACAAAAAACAGATGCAACCAGCGGCGCCACCATTTCGGTCAAAAATGAAACACTGGTAGCTGGTGGAGCATTTACCTGTTTTACCTTATGGAATATAGTTTACCACAAGAACAACAGGCTGGTAATGAATATTCATGAAACCATACATACCGGATTTAAAAATGATAAAAATGTGAACGACTGGAAAACCTATTTTTCAGACATTCAAAATACACATCCCGCTGAATTAACTATCGCTTTAAATACAGCAGATCAACAAAAAGTATTGCGTAAATTTAGTATTCAAACACTGCTAACAGAAAAATTACAAAACCTCTCTCCCATCCAGATTTTGTTAATCAACAATTACCTTAACCGGCAAAAATATGTTTATCCGGAAGCAAAAGAAGAGCTAAAAAATTGCAAAAAGCTGCAGGAAATATTTAAAAATATGGCAGGCCTTTCTGTTTCGCCTGAGTAACTTTTTTGAATATCGTTAGTTGATATAAAAAAAATTTGTATATCCTCATTTATTATGATGCCGGTTGGGAAATAAAAACTATTTTATTGCTTCCTCGGGTGTTATCAATTTATTCATTAAAGCATAAACCGTAAGCGCCGACACAGTTTTGACCCCAAGTTTTTCAGTAATATTTTTCCGATGGGTAATTACCGTATTGATGCTGATGTATAACTTGTCGGCAATTTCTTTGTTGGCTAATCCTCTTGCAACCTCTTTCAGCACTTCCGTTTCCCGGTCGCTTAAAATATCCTCGGCACCATTTACTGTCGATGTGTCGTCTCTTTCGCTAAAAAAATCCTGAAATTTCTCAAGTATTTCCTGCCGGTTGTCACTGTTGAGCACAAAATGACTGCACGGGCAATTTTCAATCACGCGGTTACCAATAATCAGTATTTTGCTCTTACCGTATTTTCTTGAAATATTCTTAAGGTACTCCGATTCCGGCTTTACCAATAATGACTGTTCTATGATTAAATACGATTTCGCCCCGGCTGGAATAACAGAATCGAGCTCATCCAAATGAGCAAGTTCCTTGTACTCCGGCTCGATACCAATTACGCTTAAGAATGTTTTGATCCCAAGCCTTGTTAAAACCTGCGAAACTGCAATAACTACTGTTATTTTCTTAATTTGATACGCCACTTTTTTTCAGAATACTTTGTTCAAAAGATTTGACTTTGGGAACCAGCACTTTCTCCTCAATACGGGAATGGTCATTCAAATCAATTTCTACCCGAAACAGTTCCATAAGTAATTTCTGTACCAATTCAACATTATCGTGCGGAGGCAGATATTTAATAATCAGGTTTTTAAGATCATTAAGTTTTATTTCCAGATTATCATGTTGTCTCTCGTATTCTTCAATCGGCTCATTAATAATTCTTTCAATAAGTTCTTCGGCTACATTTCCGGAATCGATAGCCTGTCCAATTTGTTCTATGTAAGGAAAAACATCATCCTCTTCGTGTGAAAAATGCAAATCAATTTCTTCTACATATTTTTTAAAAAAATCATCAAGCAACTTGATATTTTTACTGTTCTCTTCCGGAGCAGAATTCATCAGTTCATCAATAAAAACCTGAATTTCAGGTATTTTAACTTTTTGAAAATAACGATGTGTATTAACCAAATAAGCTATAATATCGGAAAACGAAAAGTCTCTCAGTTTTTCTGTTGGAAAATAATCCCGGTTATGATAAGCATTCACAATCTCAAGAAAAAACCAGGTGTTTATGTTATATTGCCGACATACCTCCTCAACCGTTTTATTCCTAAAACCGTATTTTATACCAAATCTCCCCAACACCGGTATTAATAAATAATTATGATAAACGATATCGGCCATTTTCATTTGTGCCGAAAATAATGTGTATTTACTCATCGAACTAAAATTTATGGTTACGAAGTAAACAATAAAAATAAATCCTTAAAATCCCAATTTGTTGCTATTTTTTATCCCCGGCACATTATGAAATAACTAAATTGGGCAGAAAGAAATTTGGCATCTTTCTGAAAAGAGATAAATTAGCAACTTCCTATTAAAAATGTAAAAGACAAAACGTGAAAATAATAAAATTAAAACTTCACTGGCAAATACTAATTGCATTAATCCTTTCTGTATTTTTTGGATATTTTGTGCCCGATGGGGTTAAATATGTTGCGTGGATGGGCGATATTTTTCTAAGGGCCTTAAAAATGGTGATTATACCTCTCATTTTTAGCTCAATAATTAGTGGTGTCACAAGTATGGGGGAAGGAAAAAACCTCGGCCGGCTCGGACTGAAAACACTCACCTACTATCTGGGAACAAGTACACTTGCGATTGTTACCGGCTTGTTTGTTGTAAATATTGTAAAACCCGGAATAGGTGTTGAAATGGGTTTTACCCAATCGGTTGAAGGGCTGGCTGAAAATGCAGGTTCGGTAAAAGACATTTTTTATCGTTTAATCCCCGACAATGTTGTTGACGCAATGGCGCAGGGCTCTATTTTATCGGTGATTTTCTTCGCGGTGATTTTTGGTTTTTTTATCACCAAAGTTGAAGGAAAATATAAAGACTCGCTGACTACTTTTTTTGATGCCATCTTTGAGGTGATGATGAAAATAACCTTGTTCATTATAAAATTTACACCATTTGGAATTTTTGGTATTGTTGCCCGCGAAGTTGCCCGCAACTCGGATCAGCTAGCAAGTATTGCAGGGAGTTTGGCCATTTACAGTCTCTGTGTTTTTGTTGCTCTTATGATACATGCTTTTGTTTCTCTGCCTTTAATTGTTCGTTTTATAGGAAAAGCCAGGCCATTTGCCCACATGAAAAATATGATTACCCCGCTGCTAACCGCTTTCTCCACATCTTCATCAAGTGCTACGTTGCCGCTGACGATGGATGCTTTGGAGAATAACAGCGGTGTATCAAATAAAATATCAAGTTTTACATTGCCGCTTGGAGCCACAATAAATATGGATGGTACCGCACTTTACGAGTGTATTGCGGCCATGTTTATCGCACAGGTTTACGGCGTTGAACTGAGTATCGCCCAGCAGGCATTGGTAGTAGTCACAGCTTTACTTGCATCGATTGGTGCTGCCGGAATTCCAATGGCCGGACTGGTAATGATAACTGTTGTATTAACTGCCGTGGGACTGCCACTGGAAGGAATTGGATTGATTCTGGCAGTAGACCGGATTCTGGATATGATTCGTACTTCTGTTAACGTTTGGAGCGACAGTTGTGGTGCAGTAACCATTGCCCGTTCAGAGAATGAGGAAACCAGCGTTGCCATTTAGCAACGTTTTGTCAGTGTAAAACAGGATTTAATCTGCAAAACAAAACTTATCATCTGCAAGCGGCAATTGCAGAATTAATTGTATAAATGGCAGAAAGTCAGTATTTTTTTCAGGGAAAAAGTTTACCATTGTGTAAAAGTTACAATATTGTTTAAATGAAAATCTTTAAATATCGGATTTTAAACCATATCCTTTTTTGGATATTTATTTATGCATTTTACACCATACCTTTTATTTTGTCGTATGGATTTGAAACCGATGCTTTTATAAATCTGATTTATCTACCGTTTGATATTCTCACGGTTTATTTTGTTATTAGCTTTTTGATTCCCCGTTTTTTTATCAACAACCGCAATCTCCCTGTGCTTTTAATTGGTGTGTTAACCGCTTTTACACTTAATATTCTTATTTCCAGATATATCAATTTTGTAATACAACCGCGGCTTGGTTTTTGGGTAAGCCGGAAAGCTCTAACAGTAGAACTTTTTTACTCACTTCTTTCCAATTTTATGATTGTCGGAACTGCTTCCGCTCTGAAACTATTTAGTTACTCTACAAAAATACAACTCAACCAATCGGAGCTGGAAAGAAAGACAGTACAATCTGAATTAGGTATTTTACGCTCACAGGTAAATCCGCATTTTTTGTTTAATGTTTTGAACAACATTGATGCATTAATCTTCGAAGACAAAGAGAAAGCTTCAAATGCCATATTCCTGCTTTCAAAAATTATGCGTTATATGTTACAGGAGTCTGCCGAAGAAAAAGTCAGGCTGGATAGGGAACTAACTTATATCGAGGATTATCTTGAACTGGCCAAACTGAGTTTTGAGAATCCTAAATTTTTAAAGTTTGAGACAACAGGTTCCTCTGCCCGCAAATTGATTCCGCCACTTCTGTTTATACCGATTATCGAAAATGCAGTAAAACACTGTAACAAACAGGTAAAATCGCCCGGCATTCAGATTTCATTCAAAATTGAAAATGAATTTATTGAATTAAAAACCTCAAACCATGTCAAACGAAACGATTTTAAACTACCCGATAACAGCAGCGGCAACGGACTAAAAATAGTGAGAAAAAGACTAAAACTCATTTACGGAGAAAATTTCATTTTTGATATTAATCGCGATATGGATAAATTTGATGTTTACCTAAAAGTACCTTTATCATGAAAATGAATTGTATTGCCGTTGACGACGAAATTTTGGCCCTGAAAAAAATAAAAAGGTACGCAGATAAGATTGATTATTTAAATCTGCTGGGAACTTTTGACAATGCCCTCTCTACATTTTCATTTCTTCGTGAAAATAAAATCGACCTCATTTTCCTCGATATACAAATGGACGAATTTACAGGTATCCAGCTTCTGGAGACGATAAAAGATCCGCCCTATGTAATTTTAACCACAGCCTACGATGAATATGCTTTAAAAGCCTACGAACTGGATGTGATGGATTATCTTTTAAAACCTATCCCTTTTGAACGTTTCGTAAAGGCGGTGGAAAAAGTATATGCCCGTTTCCTGAGAGAGGCCACCCACAAAAACCACCAGACTTCAGGTGAAGTTCATCAAACTGCAACAGCCCCCGATTATACATTTATAAAATCGGGGAATAAAACGGTAAAAGTTTATTTTAATAAAATTCTGTACATTGAAGGGATGCGCGATTATCTTCAAATTCACACAGAGGACAGTAAAATAATGACCTTGCTAAATTTCAAAACCATACAGGAGGTACTTGACCCAAAAAAATTTATCAGAGTGCATAAATCGTATATTATTGCCATTGACAAAATCGACTACATTGAAAATAACGCAATAAAAATAAAGAACAAACTCATTCCCGTAAGCAACAGCTATAAAGTGCCATTTTTTAATATGCTGAATAAAAAGAATTTTATTTAACCTGAACTGTCGCGCATCGATGCCCTAAATCACAACAACCTAAGGTACAACCAACAACAATACTTTAACCTATTACAAAATTAAAACTGACCTCTTCTGTTGATTCAGTTAAAAATACCACCTGTGATTTACTCCGGCCTCCACAAAATTCATCTCTCAGTTATCCGGGGGAATACGCTCATTTTAATTCTTTTGAAACAAGCGGCGTCAACAATTCTCAGGCAAAAATAAATTTTACATTTTTTAATATTTGAAATTTTATTGAAATCCCTATTTTTGCACGTGTTTGCAAAATCAGAAAACCTAACAAAATGGAATTAAAAAAATTGAAATTCGTTATTTTTTTACTGGCCATTTTAATTGGTCTAACCAATTGTAAAAAACATAACAACGACATCGTTTATAATAAAAAGTATATCGATGCGATAAAAAAGGCCAGAAAAGATTTTAGTTTTTACCTGACAAGCAATTCTATCCCCGGGGGATCAATTGCCATTTCAAAGGGAGGAGAACTCGTTTACTCGGAAGCCATGGGACTTGCGTCGAAAGATTTGGATGTTCCGGCAACCCGCAACACAAAGTTTAGAATTGGTTCGTTAACCGAACTTTTCACCTCTCTTACTTATCAGTTACTTGTTGAAAAAGGGACACTTCATCCCGATTCTTCTGTTCAGTACTATATGCCTGAATTCCCTGAAAAGAAATATAAAATCACACTGGAGAATCTTGTCAATAACACTTCAGGGATGCGCCCGGAAGGCTCCGGCAAAGAATACACAAACAAATTTAACCTTAGTCTGCAAAAAGGAATCGACTCCTTTAAGGACGACTCATTGATGGCGGAGCCCGGATATTACCAGTACGCTTCTTCTTTGAATTACAATCTTCTTGGGGCCGTAATGGAAAAAGCAACCCACAAAAACTTTGAAAAAATTGTTAAGGAATTGGTAACGGATACATTACATTTGGAAAATACAGTTTTTGACCACCCCCTTGGAACGATAAAAGGACGGAGTGATTTTTACGACCACAATATCGTTGCGTTGCTCATCAATGCCATCTCCATTGATTTACGCTCACAGGCTCCTTCAAAAGGCTTATTGTCCAATGCAGAAGATTTGGTAAAGTTGGGAAACGCCTTTTTATTTTCCGACTATATTTCTGAAGATATAAAAAAACGGATTTTTTCTCTTTCTACATTAAAATCGGGGCTTCTGGCCCAAAACAGCAATGGTTGGTTAGTTCTTGAAGATAATTACGGAAGAGAAGTTTACGCCAGAACAGGCTCAGTCGTTGGTGGTGGAGCTACAATCCTGATTTTTCCGGAAGAAGAACTCATTGTTGCCTGTACTGTCAATACCACAATGGATATGCAGGAGCCACCGGATTATAAAATAGCAACTTATTTTTTACCTGAACCTGAAAAGCCTCAGCAGACACCCGGTGAAGCTTCGGATTCAACTGCGACGGATAAATAGTTCGGGTTTTCTCTAAAAAGTTATAAATTAGAGTTGAAATTAGAATTCTATGGAGACTCTTATTTTGCTGGGAGTAATTTTGGGGCTTGCTGCAGGTGCGGTAATTTCGATGTATTACTACAAATACAAAAACACGCAACAACTAAAAGAACAGTCAGCAGTATTACTAAAACAAATAAAACAGGTTTTTAAACTGGTTACTGTCGAGGGCGAATTTTCGGAGATATTTACCCACCGAAACGGAAAAAATATATTCTTTAACCTCTTGCAGCTGGAGAAAAAAGTAATCCTTATTGTAAAGGCCAGGGTAATGGTTGGCTTTGATCTAACGCAGATCGACATCAAGATTGATTCATCAAACAAAAAAATACGGCTATCAAAATTCCCTCATCCTCAAATTATTAGCATTGACACAGATCTCGAATACTACGATATTCAGAAAGGGATAGTAAATAAACTTTCAGAAAAAGACTTGACTGATATCTCAAAAAAATCAAAAGATTTTATCCGGGAAAAGGTAGATGAAAGTGATTTGTATTTGATTGCGGAAAACCAGGTAAAAGAAACCATTGAATTTATCAGTCAACTCGCAAATTCAGTAGGCTGGGAAATGGTAACAGAAAAACCACCTGAGAAACTGCCTGAATCCAATAAAACAAAACATTAACAGCTACACTTTACACAAGTTTGCGATTGGGGCATAATTAACAAACGACCAATCGGAATGGGTGCTTTACACTGAATACAAATTCCAAAATTCTCTTCATCAATTTTTGAAAGTGCAAACTTTAGTTTATCCAGCTTTTCCCTGGCTTTTCTCAATGCTGCTTCCGTAACACTTTTGTTGTTAATGGCGTCCATTCGCGAAATACGGCCGATTGCATTTTCCGGCTCAATCGGTTGCGTTAGTTCGATGTATTCAGAAATCAACTTTTCTGTTTTCTGAATTTCAGATTTAATTTTTTGTCTTATTTCAGGTTTGTTAAGCTCCGGCATTTGTTTTTTCTTATGAAAACAACGAATCAACAAATTCCCGTCTCCTGAAAATCTGAAGATGTTCCATTTTTTCGCCAATGCCAATATACTTAACGGGAATTTTAAACTGGTCAGAAATTCCAATCACAACCCCTCCTTTTGCAGTTCCGTCAAGTTTTGTCAGCGCCATTGCTGTCACTTCTGTGGCTTTTGTAAATTGTTTAGCCTGCTCAAAAGCGTTTTGTCCGGTAGAACCATCCAGAATTAAAAGAACTTCATGTGGTGCGTCGGGTACAATTTTTTGCATCACTTTTTTAATCTTCGAAAGTTCATTCATCAGATTAATTTTATTGTGAAGGCGCCCGGCGGTGTCGACTATAACAACATCAGCACCACTTGCTTTTGCCGAAGAAAGTGTATCGTAGGCGACCGACGCCGGGTCGGATCCCATTTTTTGTTTTACAATAGGAACATCAACACGTTGGGCCCAAACTTCCAATTGTTCAATCGCAGCAGCGCGGAATGTATCTGCAGCTCCAAGTATTACTTTTTTACCGGCCTGTTTAAAGTTGTAAGCCAGTTTTCCAATTGTTGTTGTTTTTCCCACACCATTTACTCCAACCACCATAATTACATACGGACCTTCAGTTTGAGGCAATTCAAAATCATCAACGTCTTCCGTGTTATTTTCTTCCAAAAGAGCAGCAATTTCCTCTTTTAAAATATTGTTGAGTTCGCCAACTCCCATATATTTATCCCGGGAAACCCGTTCTTCAATTCGTTCAATAATTTTAAGAGTTGTATCAACACCAACATCAGAAGTAATCAGAACTTCTTCCAGGTTGTCCAGTACCTCGTCGTCAACTTTAGATTTACCAACAACGGCACGGCTTAATTTTTTAAATACACTCTCTTTGGTTTTTGAAAGCCCCTGGTCGAGGGATTCTTTTTTATTTTTACTGAAACTTCCGAATAAGGCCATATTCTATATATTAGAGGAGTAAAAATAACAATTTTTAAATTACGCAGTCAGCCCAAAATAAATACAAAAAAAGCTTCCACCATTGATGAAAGCTTTTTCTGTTCTGTAGGCATTTTCCCGATTTCGGGATTATTTTTTAAAATAATTTTTTACGTCGTCGTTCGGAACCACTTCTTCTTTAAAAGAATATGCGCCGGTTTTTTCCGATTTCACCATTTTAATTACTTTGGCATAACCTTTACCAGCACCTTTTTGTAATGTAGCAACCGCTTTCTTTGCCATAACTTATTCTATTTTATTTCTTTATGAACTGTAACCTTTTTTAATACCGGGTTGTATTTTTTCAACTCCATACGTTCAGGCGTATTTTTTCTGTTCTTGGTAGTAATGTACCTTGAAGTTCCCGGCATACCACTGTCTTTGTGCTCTGTACACTCCAGAATAACCTGAATCCTGTTACCTTTTCCTTTTTTTGCCATTTCTAAATATCTTTAATATTTATCAATATAACCTTTCTCAACTGCGCTCTGCAATGCAGCTTTTACTCCGTTTTTATTTATAGTGCGGATTCCTGCTGCAGAAACCGTTAAATTTACCCAGCGATTTTCCTCCGGTAAATAAAATTTCTTTTTGAACAGGTTGACATCGAACGTTCTTTTTGTTCTTCTTTTTGAGTGAGATACATTATTTCCCACCAATGCTTTTTTCCCTGTTATTTGACAAACTCGTGACATTTCCTTTTTATTTCTATATGATCAAAACAAACACGTTATTCAAACGGCTTGCAAAGAAAATACTTTTTTGCAAAAAAATCAAGCAGATGCTAAAGTTTTTAAATAAAGAATTAACAATTGACAGTTGATTATTTTTTCACACTACCGGACTTCACTTCATTTCCGGAATAACAGAAACATAAACTACTAAAACCAAATACCTTGTTGCCTGTCTTTGAATTAATTTACAAATTCAATTTTGCAGTATTCCCTGCTAATAAAAACTCTCCTTTTTCTTATTTTAAAACATCGGGATTAACAGCTCAATCCTATGCTGTTATTAAGGATACCTAACACTAGGTATTTTCTAACCGTCTGACATACGCTACTTTTGAACTGAACTTTTGCTTTAAATAATAAAAACAGGCTGAAATTGCCTCTGTTTATTATTCAAAAATATATTAAATCACACCTAGCCGTAAATATCATGAGAATACGTATTACACTTTTCATTCTAATTTCAATTCTTCTTTTTTCTAATCGAATTATGGGTCAAACGTATAACGATTTGACAGTAAATAAAGCTGATTCACTTGCTTTGGTTGATATATATAATAATCTGGATGGAGACAACTGGTATTTCTGGACTGGATTTCATTTCTGGTTTCGTGGATACTGGGTTGTAGGCTGGGGTGGAATTGGAATAAATAATCACCGGGTTGACAGCGTTGACCTATCATGGGCTTACTTAAAAGGGACTATCCCAAGCTCAATAGGAGACTTAACCGAATTAAAGTATTTAGACTTACAAAGCCTGAAAGATTCGGTATATGGTGGGATGCCGAATGAAATGGGCAACTTAACCAAACTTGAACATTTGGCACTTAACATCCGTACTGAGATGAATATTCCTTCTTATATATGCACATTTAATAACCTGGAAGTGCTTAAACTGGGCAGTAATTTTACAGGTAATATTCCAACAGAACTGGGGAACCTGGTTAAATTACAGAAGCTTTACCTGTCGGGTAATAATTTAGAAAGCAATATACCATCAGAACTGGGAAATTTAACCAATTTAGATATACTTTACCTTTCCTCAAATAATCTTGAAGGTAACATCCCTCCGGAACTGGGTAATCTGAACCGTCTAAGTTGGCTTATGCTGAATGATAATAACATTGGGGGAACCATCCCTCCGGAACTGGGAAATTTAGATAGTTTAAGCTGGTTTAACCTATATAATAATAACCTGGAAGGAACTATACCGCCGGAACTGGGTAATCTAAGTAAATTAGATCGTTTAAACCTGCACGACAACAACCTGTCAGGAGCTATTCCACCTGAACTTGGGAATTTAGCCAGTATGACAAAACTTTACCTGCACAATAATAATTTGGAGGGTACAATTCCCTCTCAACTAGGCAATTTAGCTAACCTGAACTATCTATACCTAAACAATAATAATCTGGAAAGTCCCATTCCTGCTGAATTAGGAAATCTAAGTAAACTACAGAACGTTTATGTAAACGACAATAAATTCAATTTTACTGATTTAGAAATATTTGCCAGTAAAGATTTAGATAAATTTGAATATGCTCCACAAGCCAATATAGAACTTACAACATCGGTTAACGGAGCAACAACTATATTAAACATGGATGCCGGTGGAACACAAACAACTTACCAATGGTATTACGATGGGACTGCAATTTCGGGGGCTACATCAGCAGGCTGCGAAGTTGAAACCGGAAAAGAGCTTACTAAATATCTGTGCAAGGCAAAAAATACGCTATTGCCGGATTTAGTGCTGAACGGCAAATATGTAATCCCAGATGAAGAAAGATGCTGGGAAACCGGTGCGTTAACATTCTGCCTGTCGTCGGGAAAGTGGGAAAAGGCAAGTGGAAATAATAAAATTAAAGCTACCGACATCCTTTCGATAAATGACTTTTTATATTTTGATGGAACAATTACCATCGATACTTCTGCGTTGGAAATCGATGCCAATGGAGAATTCTATGTTGATAATATTCCCCTACCTGGCGGGAACACAGGCAAATACTCTTTAGCGGTTGGAAATTACAATCTTAAACTATTAGGCGAAAACGGGCAAATAACAAATTTTCTGAACTCAAACCTGGAACAAAGCGCTGAATTATTTGGCATTGGCTTAAAAATTGACATGCTGACTCTGGTAAATGAAAAAGACAAGACAGGATTGAGTATTGGCTGTTCGATGAAAGTTCCCGGTATTTTAGGAGGGTGCGGAACCGTTGAAAAAAAAGAAACAGAAATTAAACTCAGCGATTTGGAGATTACTTCTGCCGGAATAACACTAGGTGGAGTAGCTGTAAAAGATATGGGACTATTGGCAGATGGTTTTTGTTTAAAAAATTTGGAATTAAGCTATAACTCAAAAAAGAATATACTTAATGCGGGCATGATGCTTGGCCTCCCCTTTGGAGATGTTGGAGGAGGATTTAAAATAGAGGAAGGGCTGGTGGACAGTATCGGCTGGCATATCGAATCGAATGTGGCTCCTTTTGTAATTGGAACTACAACTGTTGGTATAAAAGGTTTTTTCGGACACGTTTCCAGCATAACAAAACCGGCTATGGAGGTTGAATTGGGTGGAATTTTTTCCGACATTCTTTCTGATGACCTTTACCGATGCACTTTAAGTGGAACAATGGTTTGGCCTGCAACAATTGGATTTAAAGGAACAGGGCAGTTTATGAGGCCCATCGACAACTCTCTCCCGTTTCAGTTACAGGGAAACACCTCTGTGGCCTGGGATGTACCAAACAGCGTTTTCAAAATCGAACTTGGCGGCAAATTTGGCACCCTCGACGAAAAGACTTGGCTTATGACCGGGCAAGGTAATTTCAATATCTATTTTAAGGAAACACCATCTGTTTTATCAGGCAAAATGAACGGAACCATGACTCTCCCAAAACTCTCGGATAACGCTCCTTTTAACTGGTTAAATTCCATGTTCGATTTTCCTGTTAATGTAAGTGCGTCCGACAGATTTATCTATGGAAATTCAAAAGTGGCTTACGGAGAAGCTACTTTTAAATCTGACAGTCATGGGCCCTACACCCTTAAATATGTAATTGATCTTACGAAAGACATTGACGATGAAGAATATCTCTATTTCAAAATCAGTTCGGGAAAAACAAAATCAGCAATAATTAGTGAAAAAAGTGCATCAACAAATGCAACGATAACAAAAACCTTTGATGTACCTGAGAATACGGAGCTGGGTATTATTGAAATAAAAAGTACGATTGAGGCTCCTGTTTCAACACTAACCTCTCCACTAGGGATAAGCTATACAGAAACACTTTCCAACGACAGTATTATTTACACATCTTCGACTGATAACAAGGAAGCATTCTGGACGCTGATTGATGCAACACCAGGCACATGGACAATTAATTTAGAAAATCCAAACACAGAAGATACAATCATTACTTATTTTCAATTAAAGGAACAGGAATTTAAATTTTCTGTTAACCAAAATGGAGATGAAGTTACGGTGACCTGGAATACAGAAGAGATAGACGAAGGCCAGCAGGTTTGTGTGCTTCTTGACAATGATAAAGCTGATTTTAATGGTTTTAAAATCAAAGAAGCTGATGCCGGCCTGGGAACTTTAAACTTTACGCTTGATGAAAATACGCCCGATTGCAGCTATTATGTGTATGTTCAACTGATTGACGAATTTACAGTAAATGAAAAATATGCCGACGAGCCGGTATACAATTCTCTTGCCTCCCTTTCGCCTCCTGACAAATTTAGTGCAAGTTACAACACTCAAACCGATGAAGTTGAATTCAGCTGGGAACAGGCTTCTTCTTCCGATGTAGCCGGATACATTTTAACAATTACTGATGAATACGGAAATGATTCGGTTTATGCCGTACTTAACAGTGTTCAAACAAATATTTCCCTCTATATTGAAGACCACGAAAACAAAACTGGCAAAATTGAGTCCTATAACAACGATGGAAAAATTGGCTGTCCTTCAGAACTGTCGAGTCTGGTTACTTCGGCAGAAAGTATACCAAAAAATAATAAACCGGATAACAAATTAAATGTATATCCAAATCCTACAACCGGAAAATGTACAGTGCGTTATTATGTTTCAACCCCAACAAACTGTGAAATAATGTTGTTCGATATAAACGGGCGCAAGATTAAACATCAATTATCTGGTTTTCAAACAGAAGGATATCATCAGTTTGAATTGGATTATAACGATTTACCAAACGGAATTTATATCATCAAGTACGTAAGTAACCTTGAGTCGTTCTCTGTAAAATCAGTTTTGAACAAATAACGGAGAAAACAACAATCAATCTATTTTGAAAACATTGGATAAAGAGCCAAAAAATTCAAAAAAAAATGTTATGTGCATTACAAAAAACCAACGAGTTTGTGTCTGCTGCAAATGGCAGAAGCTATTTCTATGTTTTATTATCCTATCTTTTAATGCTTGTGATTTAAATTCGGGAGAGAGTAAAAATAAATGCAAAGAAACGGAACAACCTTCGTTTGAAAAATCACTCTCTCCAGCGATTCATATCAAAAACAGCAAAGGTGAAGATTATTGGGGCGCACATGTTGAAATTAACATATATAAAGAATATTGTGACGGCACCATTAATGGTATTTTCGTTAAAGAAACGACGACAGACGAAGAAGGATATGCTGATTTTGCATATATTTTTACATACAAATTTGCAAATCTGGAAGATAAGGTAAATTACATTATTACTGTTACCGGAGAAGATCCGCTTACGGGAGATACAAAGGAATATAAATATTCCGACAGCATGGACTACGAAGAGACTGCCGAATACGCTGTAAATCCGGTATATTTAAATCACACTTTACAAGTTACCTGGTAAATTTTATCGTATGTTTAACTGACAGCAAAATCCGCAGCTATTTCTCCGTGTTAATTATTTTGTATTTTTAAAAGAAAAACAAATTGAAACTAATTTTCCTTATACTGGTTTGCCTTGCTGTTATTCACAGCCACGCGCAAAATTCGAGAATAGATAGTTTAAATTCACTTTTAAACTCAACAACTGATAAATTTGAGATCGCAAAAATAAATCTTGAACTCTCAAAACTTTATGAGTCAATTGATCTTCAAAAAGGAAAAGAGTTTGCAAAAAAAGCAGAACAATTTAACAACAACGACTCATTAAAGGCCGAAGCCAGCAATCAACTTGGGAGGTTTTATTTTTTTATGGCGGACATGGATTCTGCTGTCTTTTATTTCACTAAAGCAAAGGAAACATTAAACAACCTGGATGATGATAAAAGAGTGGCCATCATAAATATTAGTTTAGGAGCAGTGCAGCTCCGGCAGGGCGATTACAACGGCACCATTAAAACACTCACGGAAAGTGCTGCATATTTTGAAGAAAACGGTGACAAGCTAAATGCAGCAAAATGTTACAGTAATATTTCAACTGCACTGGCCGAACTTGAAAATTTCAAACAGGCAATTGATTACAATGAACGCGCACTGGATGTGTTTGAAACACAAAACCTGTTACCTTTCCAACTGATTACACTCCCCAATCTGGCGGCACAACATTATAAAAACGGAGATACACTGAAAGCCATCGGGTACAATCTGGATGCGGAAGAACTTGCTGTAAAAATAGGAAACAAACGCTCACTATCTATTATTTACAACAATTTGGGAAGTATTTATTTAGATACGGATCCTGCAAAAGCAAAAGGTTATCTGGAAAAAACCATCCAGTTAAAAAATGAGCTCAACCTAAAAGCCGGGATTGAAGTTACGCTCGGAAACCTCGGATATTTAAGCATGAAAAATGGTGATTACAAAACTGCCATTTCCTACTACAAACAGGTAGCCAAGATTGTAAAAGGTAAACAGCTGGTATTTGCATACAACCAACTCAAAGAATGTTACAACAAACTCAGTCAACCTGCAAATGCTTTGGTATATTCTGAAAAATCACAACAATTAAACGACAGTATTTTGAATGCTGAAAACCAAAAAATTTTCACCGAAATTCAAACAAAATACGAAACAGAAAAAAAAGAAAAAGAAATATTTGAACTGCAAACCAAAAACCTGGAAGTTGAGGTCAAAAAAAACAGAAACAGAAATTTACTTTTTATCGTTCTCGGAATTTTAGCGGCTACTATCTTTATTGTCTATCTTTTGCTAAAGAGCTCAACACGAAAAAGAATTGTCGCCGAACAAAACCTAAAAATCAAACAACAGGAAATTACGCAAATTTTAAAAACCCAGGAATTAAACGGAATAGACGCGATTATTTCCGCTCAGGAGGAAGAACGCAGTCGGATAGCCGACGACTTACACGATAATCTGGGGAGCAAAATTGCAACGCTGAAATTATATATTGAAGAACTCAAAACATCGAAAAGTAACGGAAAGGAAGAGCTAATTGAAAAGTTAAAATCACTTTCCGATGAAACCTACAAGGAAGTGCGAAAAATAGCCCATAATAAAAACTTTGGAGCTTTAATCAATCAGGGATTGATTCCTTCAATAAAAACAATTGCAAGAGAAATTTCAATTTCAGAAAAACTGCAAATCGATGTAACCAACATCAATGTAAACAAACGCATAAAAAACAATATTGAGATTCAGGTGTTCAGAAGTGTTCAGGAATTGCTTACCAACATTATCAAACACGCTGAAGCTACAGAAGCAATTATTCAGTTCTCGGAAGATGATAACCGGCTAAACATTATGGTTGAAGACAACGGAAAGGGGTTCAGTTTAAACGAAGTAAAAATTGGCCTTGGCCTGACAAATATTGAAAAAAGGATTGAAAATATTGACGGTAACATTGTTGTTGATTCAACTCCGGGAAACGGAACCACAGTCATTTTAAATATTCCTTTATGAAAATTAAAGTAGCAATTGCAGACGATCACAAATTATTTATAGACGGTATAAAATCAATTTTATCCAACCAAATTGATGTTAAAATCGTAATTGAGGCCGCAAACGGGCTGGAACTTGTCAAAGCAGTTGAGAAAGGCCCACTACCCAATGTAATTGTAACAGATATTCGAATGCCTGTTATGGATGGAATTGCTGCAACAAAAATACTCACAAAAAATTATCCAAACATTCCGGTACTTGCGTTAACGATGTTTGACCAGAGTGCTGATGTTTTTGAAATGCTGGAAGCCGGGGCGAAAGGTTTTGTAACCAAAGAAGCGGACAAGCAAGAGCTTCTGGCGGCGTTAAAAAGTTTATTAAATGGTAAAAAATATTTTAGCAAAAACCTACCGGAAAACTTTAACTCTTGGTTTTCCAGCACTCCCGATGAAAACGAACTTGCCCTCACCCGTCGTGAAAAAGAAATCCTTGGTTTGATTGCAAAGGGAAGAACTACCTTACAAATGGCTACAGAACTAAAACTAAGCAAATTTACCATTGATACCCACCGTAAAAACATACACAAAAAGCTGGGAATAAAAAGTAATACCGGTTTAGTAAATTATGCGCTCAAAAATCTTGATTTGAATTATTAGTTTCTAAAAAATATACCTAGTAGTAGGTATTTTAAGCCGCCTGCGAGAAGGTTAAATTTGTACAAAAACCAGAATTTAATCTAACCGCGACAGTATGAAACAAAATTTCACTCAACAGCTAATACAATTTGGTTTAATCATTTTTCTTCTTTCTTTTTCCCTTAACGGATATACACAAAAAACATTTACTGTTGTTTGCGACAAAACAGACAATACAGTAAAAGTCGTTGATGCTGATAAACGATCGCCAAATTATGTACCCATTAAAGGGGGATTTCCTTTTCGCCAGGTAGCACAGAAATGGATCGATGAAAATTATTCTACTACTCAATGTGACCCGGGAGAAATAACAAACCAGATTAAAGCTCAGTCGCAATCTGTAAATTCAGACATTAATAACAATACAGTTACCGCTGCTCCCCCACAACACACAACTGCTCCCGGTATTAAAAATGTACAAAGTCAAACGGCAGATACTCCAATAAAATTTAATAACACATCTCTTTTGCTCGACATTAAATTTTCTAATCTTGGCGAGGCTTTGTTACTCGAAAACAACCTTGTACCCGGAATAGAAATAGGTATGGAACAGCTATTTGGAAACGAAATATATTTTGGCACAGGGGTTCATTTTAATGCCTATCTGGCAACACTTGAAAACAGCAGTGACGACGATTCACAGTTTTACTATTTCGGGCGAATCCCTGTCTTCTTAGGATATCGTTTAAACTACAGCGGAATGATGATTATGGCAGAAGCCGGTGCCGAGATAAATACAAAAATGGCTTCTACAGAAACGGATAAAACAATACTCGGAAGAACAGGAAAAGACAATTCTGTTAACTTCCTGGGAAGAGTTAAAATTGGCAGCGAAACTGTAATGTTGGAATTGGGAACTGAATTCTGGCTGACCGAAATTCTCGAAAACTATGAAGACTTCAACATGACTGCTTTTTACCTTGGACTTAGATTTTATTTTTAAACCCATGAACAATGTTCCGGAATTTCCTCATAATTATCGTTCATTTCATTTTACTTGCCCAATTTTCTTCCGCGCAAATAACAGTAGATCAAGACCAACTGTCGAAGGCATTAAAAGAAGAAATAGAGGATGAGATCACCAGTAAATTAACTTCATCGGTTCAAAGCGCAGAAGCCTGGGTAACGAAAGAAACCTATTTTTCAATCATTTTAGAACCACTTGAACCTTTTGGTATAAACCCTTCTGATCCAAATTTTATAAATCAGGCAAACGACACTTACCAAAAAATCCAGCAAAAAGTAAAAGACGATCCATCGCTAACAAGGAGTGGTCTTTTAAAAGATGAAATGAAAGGATGGGTAAAACAAGGGTTAATAAATTATGCTTCAAGCTATATCGATAAAGAATCATTTGAAATTTACGACCAATGTTCCGGCCTTTTTTCAGCCGGAAAAGAAAAAATAAAAGCACTTTTGGATGCGGCAGAAGGAATTTCCGGCTTAGCGCCGGATAATGAAGATTATGAATCGGAGGTTACGGCGATTTTAAAAAAATATGGAATAAAATCAGACTATTTTTACCTCATTGATGATCTCGACAAAGTCCTTTCCGTTGGATACGATAAACTGGCCGACCCGATAAGTGCTTTTTCAACGGTTGCATCAGCGATGAGTTCGGATGACCCGGTATATAAAATTGAAATGTTACTTGAACTGGGTGAGTCATTTGGCGGAAAAGTACCGATAATCGGCGATTTAATCACACCTATTTTCACGTTGGGGAAAGGTGTTCTTTCTGCTGCAAAAGGATTGGAAAATGTATTCGAAAGAAATCTGAACCAGGGTTGTATTAATGCTGATGGAGGAACTTATGCTTCAGCAAACAAAAACAAGAGAACATCGTTTATTCAGCAATTTCCAAATGCCGGGAGAGTTTGTCCGTTAAATCAGAAAGTCTATAATCCGGTGTACAACAATACCTATCAAAGCGAAGATTATGCCACTGATTTATATTTTTATTTGAACAACAAATGGATACAGGGCAAAAAAGACAAACTGCATTCAGGAAGGGATGATATCTTTTCAACCATTCAATGGTTAAGAGGCAACGGGCACAGTCAAAAAGCAACCGACCTGGAGTTTATTGTAAAATCTTTTCAAAAGGAATACGGCTGGAAAATCTATACCAATGAAGTTCAAAAAAGAATAGACAGAATACAGCAACTTTTCCAATATTCCTATGCAACTATCAATACCTGCGACAAACAAAAAATTGAACAGTTTTACATGGATAAAATCGGATTCAGCTGGCTTACAAGATTACTCAATTCCAACGAACTGGAGTACACATGGAATGAACTAAAATACTTTAACATAGCCACCCATGATATTTTAAACTCAATGATAAAAAACTATTATCTAAGTAAACATCATGACAACCTGAACCAGCTCGACAGAATTATCAGAAACCTGGAAGAAAATGTTCCGGTAAATATTTACGGAACAGTAAATAACGGCAACGGAATTCCTGTTAGCGGAGCAAAATTACAGGTTGGCTTAAATTCAATGTTTTATTCAGGTGACCCCGATCATAAAATTATTACATCAGCCAGCGGTTATTTTTCATATTATATTTTAATGATGCTGAATAACAACACGAATATGACTGTCTCCGCCACAACACCAGATGGAAATCCGGTGAGTACTGACATTCGCGTTGAGCCCGGACTAAAAGACAACACATACCGCGTGGAACTTAATCTACCCTACGAAGACCAGGACCAGGATACTACATCGTCTGTTAGCCAAGACAGCACAAGAACCACTACGACACAGGACAGCATACCGCCTCCACCTGGCCCGGACACAACTGCCATCGATATTGACGAGCGAATAAAAAACTCCGATTGTGCAGGAGATCCCTATGCTACAGCAGTTTGGGATGCAGTTAACGAGATTGTCGTTTGCACATGCAGTGACTATTATACATGGGACGAAACACAAAAAAAATGTGTCCCCGACATCAAGCTAATTCTTGAAAATTCCAACTGCTCGCAGTATCCCAACACGCAGGCTATTTGGGATTATGCTTCAAATGAAGCCATTTGTGAGTGTAAACCAGGTTATGTGTGGAATAAAGAAGGGACAGGGTGTGTGGAAGGGCAAGCGCTGCAGGTCACCAATTCTGACTGCTCGGGATACTTTAATTCACGCCCGGTTTGGGATGACAGATTACAGGAAGTTATTTGCGAATGTCTTCCCGGTTATGTATGGAACAAAGAAGGAACAGGTTGTATTCCGGATTGGGAAGATGCCCTTGCCAATTCCGATTGTACTTCGTACCCAAACACAGAACCTGTTTGGGACCCTGTTGCGCAGGAGGTTTACTGTGATTGTATTGCCGGCTATCAGTGGGCAGATGATAATCTACATTGTGAAAAAATAACAACCGAGCAATTTCAAAATGAAGATTGTTCATTGTATCCCAACACCGAAGCTGTTTACGACCCGACATCAAATCAATATTACTGTGAATGCCTCCCCGGTTATAAATGGAACAGCAGCCGAACAGGCTGTGTACCCGAAAGAAAAAAACCGGATATAGACTGGAACGGCTTGTTATCGGCCACAATAGATATTATTAGCGCAGCTAGCGGAAATAACCCCTTTAGCGGAACATCCACCAGTTCTGGTTCAGGTACCCAAACTCAGCAAGCTGTTGTTCATCAAAGTAACTGCAACGACAAACAGGAAGCTGGCGGCGATGCCCCTGAAGTACATAACATTAACCTGGGACAATCTTTCGGAACCTTTGTATTTGACTACGACACCTATGACATAAAAGATCAAATCATTGTTACTCAGGGCGGACAAACTATATTTAATTCCGGTTGTGTTGGTGCAGATGGCAGTATACCTTTAAATTTAAACGGGCGTTCATCAACAGTTACAGTAAGAGTAAATCCGAATTGTGACGGAACCAGTGGAACAAGTTGGAATTTTACGGTTCACTGTCCAAGAAATTAGCATATTTATATCTTTCCATAAAATCAGAAAAAATACCCGTACGTTACTGATTAAACCAAGTCTATTTACCATAAAAAAAATCGATACAGAAACTGAAAATAACTTATGTTCTTTTGAACTTATTCTCTTTATTCTTGTTCTACTATCGAAGAAAATTTTAATATAAAATATTTAAATAAAACCATTATGGAAGAACAAAATGTAGCACAAATGCCAAGAATTGGTGACATGGCTCCCGATTTTAAAGCCAACACAACACATGGTCCAATTCAATTTTCAGAGTACATCAAAGATAGCTGGACGATTTTGTTTTCTCATCCTGCTGATTTTACTCCGGTATGTACTACCGAAATGAGTGGTTTTGCTGTTCGCGGCGACGAATTCAGGGCATTAAACACCAAACTTATTGGTTTAAGTATCGACAGTATTCACGCCCACGTAGCCTGGGTAAATAACGTTAAGAAAAACACAGGCGTTTTATTCGATTTCCCGATTATAGCGGATATCGACATGAAAGTGTCTCAATTGTACGGGATGCTCCAGCCAAATGAAAGTGAAACAGCAGCAGTTCGTGCCGTATTTTTTATTGACCCAACCGGAAAAATCCGTTTAATTATGTATTACCCGCTAAACGTTGGTAGAAATATGGATGAAATAGTAAGAGTACTTACTGCTCTTCAAACAACCGACAAACACGGTGTTGCGTGTCCACTTGACTGGAAACCGGGTGAAAAAGTTATTGTTCCACCGCCAAAAACAGTGGCAGAAATGGAAGAACGCGAAAAAAGTGATTATGAAATGGTTGACTTCTACCTTGCAAAAAAAGATTTGTAAGATTTGATACATTAATAATTTCTTGGAAAAGAGGCTGTTTTGCAATTCAGCCTCTTTTTATTTTTACCCACCGATTGCTAAGTTAAAGTGTAAAAGTAGACATTCTAAAAAACAAAATTTCGTATCTTACATTTTCAAAATCTAACGTAATAAAAACCGACATGAAAAAAATATCATTGCTAACCATTTTTACATTTTCCGTTTTATTTTTAAGTGCTCAAAATCAGGAAAATTCAACGGTAACATTAGACAAAATTTCAGATAATCTTTATCAGGTATCAGGCGGTAGAGGTGCCAACGGCGGTATGTATATTGGCGACAACCATGTGGTAATTATAGACTCAAAAATGGATAAAACTTCGGTTGATGGCATTTTTTCAGCTGTGGAAAAATTAACTGACAATCCGGTTACAATACTGATAAATACACATAGCGATGGCGACCACATAAACGGAAATCAATTTTTCCCAAAAGAAGTTACCATTATAGCACACGAAAACTGCCGGAAAGAATTTCTTTTACCACAACGTGATGGTTCACCTTCTAACTGGTCAGGCGAAGAAATGATGCCATTTGTTCCGGAAATTACGTTCAACGATAAAATGCAACTTCATTTAGGAGACAAAACTATTGAGCTTTATTACTTTGGGATTGGGCATACAACAGGAGACATTGTTGTATATTTTCCGGAAGAAAAAACGGCTTTTATTGGCGACCAGGTATTTTTTGAGCGCCCGCAACTGATTCATTCTTATAAAGGAGGAAATTCTTTTGAACACGTAAAAACTACAAAAAAGCTCCTTACTACCATTGATGCTGAAAAATTCTGCTCCGGGCATTCTGAAATTAAAACACGCGCCGATATTGAAAAACACTTGATTGAAATTACAGCCCTTCAACAAAAAATTAAAAATATGGTTGCAGAAGGAAAAACGCAGGAAGAAGTAAAATCAGCGTTTGCAGAAAATGAAAGTCGGCTTGTGGAATCGGTTTACAACGAAATAAATGAAATGTAATTCTCCTTTTTAAAAAACATTGATATGAAAAATCTATTCTCTTTTACGCTTTGTATCCTTTTTGCAGTTGCTGTTTTTGATAAAAGTTATGCATCTGAAAACCCGACAAAACAGAATTCAAATAATAAAACGGTTCAACTTTTTAACGGAAAGAATTTAGACGGCTGGTATACTTTTTTAAAAGAACGTGGCAAAAATAGTGACCCAGAAAATGTTTTTACCGTCAAGAATGGAATGCTCCATATTTCCGGAGAAGAATGGGGATGTATTACCACAAACAAAGAATATGAAAATTACCGGATACTTGTTGAATTCAAATGGGGAAAAACCAATCACCCTCCGAGGGCAGAAAAAGCCCGCGACAGTGGTCTGCTTATTCATTCAGTGGGTAAAGACGGTGCATCAGGTGGCATTTGGATGTACTCTATCGAATGTCAAATGATTGAAGGCGGAACCGGAGACATAATTGTTGTTGGCGATGGTACCGACAATTTTAATGTCACATCAACAGTAGCTGATGAAAAACAGGGGAATTCTTTTATCTTTCTACCCGACGGGAAGAAAGAAAGTATCTCTTCAGGCCGTATTAACTGGTTACAACGTGACCCTAAATGGAAGGATATGCTTGGATTCCGGGGTGAAAATGATGTTGAAAAATCTTTAGGGGAGTGGAACCAACTGGAATGTATTGCAGATGGAAATCAGATGACTATTTTTTTAAATGGAAAACTGGTTAACAGGGCAACGGATGTAAAACCGGCTAAGGGCAAAATTCAAATCCAATCGGAAAGTGCAGAATTATTTATCCGGAAGATTGAATTAGAACCTTTATTGAAAAACAGAAATTGATGTTGTAAAAAAAATCTATAAACTCACGTTCACCAAATCATCGCCTGCTCCTAACTCTTTAAGGTGAAATTTAATATCATCTGCAAAGCTGTCGGGCCCGCATAAATAAAACGGTTGGTTGAAATTAGAAAACTGTTCTTTCAGAAAACGTTTATTTATTCTTCCGTGTAAATATTTTTCATTTTTTTCACGGGTTAGCACATTGATAAAGTTATCCCCCAGCATTCGTTTAAATTCATCAAAAAGAAAAATATCTTTTTCTGATTTATTGGAAAATATCAGTGTACTTCCGCCGATATTCCCATCCACTTCCATTTGTCGCAACAAAGCAATAAAGGGAGTTACGCCTGTTCCTCCGGCAATAAATACTCCCGGACCTTTATTTTCAAATGAATCCCACGGTTCGGTAATCAGAAAACTATCGCCTTCTTTTAACTTTGAAAGAGCCAGTGTAACTCCGTTATGTTTAGGATAAACCTTTATTGTAAGTTGCAAATCTTCATCTTTGTTTAAACTTGTAAGCGTAAAAGGAGACCAGGCATCTTTGTAATCTTTGGAGTCAATAGTCGCTTCAATAGCCTGCCCTTCCTTGTAGCTGAAATCTGCCGGCCGCTTCAACAATAATTGCATTACATCATGCGTAAGCCATTTCTTTTGTTCAATTTTTACTTTATACTCCATAATTTATTTTAGTTTATTTCTTATTTAATATTTTGTAGTATATCCTATAACACAAATAAATTGCCATAAACCAAATAAATCTTTTTGTTACGGATAGGAATCTGGCTTTGTTGTTTAAACAATCCCACAGTTCAAACAATACCACTCCAACATATTAATATAAAACACATTACATCCTGGCTTCAAAATTAAAAATTGAAAAAAATAATATTTTATAGCTTATGATTAAAAATGATGATAAAAAATGGCGCAAGGGAATCGGGGAAAGCTTTCCCCAGTGCGGAAAAAGGTCACGTGCCAAATCTCTTATTTTGAAACACAAGCACAAAGAACGAGTATAAAAAGCTCATGTAAAAAGTAAGTTCCTCCGTCATCCTGAAACAATTTCAGGATGACATTCTAATATTGTCTTGATTTTTAGAGATAACCCTTCCCCCTTATCTTATTATGGCTATACTTTTTTCAGAGCTTGAAGCACACGTTCCGGTGTCATTGCCATTTCGTAAAGCCGTGCTCCGGTTGCATCATAAACAGCATTAGCGATAACAGCTCCCATACAAACAATGGCAGGCTCACCACCTCCCTGAGGAGGTTCGTGTCGGTCCAAAATTTTTGTTTGAATCTCTGGAATCCACGAAAAACGAGGAATTTCATAGGAATCGAAATTGCTGGTTTTTACTTTGCCTCCTTCAAATTCAACCGTTTCCTTCAAAGCATACCCCAGCCCCATATTTATACAGCCTTCCATTTGAATGGTTGCTCCCTGTGGATTGACACAAAATCCCATTTCCTGTGCACACCAGACTTTATTTACTTTTATCTCGCCTGTCTCTTTATTTACATCAATCTGTGCGATATGTGCCACGTAGGTTCCGGCGTCAAAACCAACAGACACACCAAATCCTCTCCCGCCTGGAGATTTAGTCGGTTTCCAGTCAGCCATTTTTGCCACTTCTTCCAGTACATCAATCGCTCTCCTATCGGTAAGATTTTTCAGACGAAACTCCACAGGGTCGATACCTGCTTTGGCAGCCATAATATCAACCTGAACCTCGCGTCCAAAAGTATTGGTACTATTGCCCGGACCACGCCAGGCTCCGGTTGGGAAAGGATGTATTCCCGGCGCGCGCCAACCACGTCCGTAAACCGTTCGTTTTTGGTGCGGAACATTGTACATGGTTTCCGCTCCCCTGTCTCCCGCAAAATACACATGATAATCCCAAAACGTTATTTTTCCGTTGTCGTCAATCCCCGAGTTCACTTTTACGATAGCAGCAGGTCGAAATTCATCGTAAAAAAATTCTTCTTTCCGGTTCCAGTCAACCATAACCGGTTTTCCTGTGATTTTCGCCAAACGAGCCGCTTCTATAGCTTGCCGATGAGAAGATTTACCTCCAAATCCTCCTCCCAAAAAAGGAGGCTGTACACGCACTTTTTCCTCTTCTACACCAAGCACACGGGCAATATTACTTTTGGCCGGAAAAGGCGTCTGTGTGCCCGCACGAACAATCATTTTGTCGCCGTCCATGTACGCCATTGCAGTGTGCGGTTCCATGGGTGAATGAGCAACATAGCCGTCGTGATATTCATTTTCGAAAACTGAAGTCGACTGCCTTCTGCCTTCCTGAAGATCGCCCTCGTCAATATTACTGTTTCCTTCCGGCGCATTCGCAAGAAGGTATTCAAACACATTAGCGTTATTAACATCTTTCTCCTTTTCAATTTCAAACTCCGCTTTTATTAGCTCTCTTGCCTTATCCGCTATTTCCGGATTTTTGTGTAATACGGCGACTAAATCACCATCTTTTACAATTTCAACGCCTTCTATCTTTTCTGCATCTGATGTGTCGGCAGATACAAGTTTGGCAGCATGCGACGGTGGGCGGACTATACGTGCATAAACCATATAGGGTTTCCGAATGTCTCCTGAGTACAATGCTTTACCTGTAACTTTGTCCACCGCATCCTGATGGAGTTTTGGTGTTCCCATCACTCTTAATTCCGAATAGTCTTTTACTTCGGGTTTTTTGTCCATGTAGCGGGCAATCTTCTGCCCTTTTGTTAATTCCGGGTAAGTAACCTTTTCTTTCTTATTATTTTTATTAAAAATCACACCTCTTACAACTAAAAGTTCTTCAGGCTCAACGCCCAACTTTTCAGCAGCCAATTGAAGCAATACTCCTCGTGCTTCAGCAGCCGCAGCTCTTACTGACGGACCTAAAATACGCACAGACATCGATCCAAAAGTGCCCATATCCCAGGGACACAAATCTGTATCACCCAAAACCATTTTCACCTTTTCGTATTCAACATCAAGCTCATCGGCAACCATTTGCGGAAATGATGTAATGGCTCCCTGCCCCATATCAATTTTTCCCACAAAACAGGTGACCGTTCCATCTTCGTGAATTCGAAGAAAAGCGTTAAAGTCATCAGGTACACTTTGCCGCTGCTCTCCGTCTCCCCCCAAAGCGTTAAAAGCGACACCGGGGTTAAAAAAAACATAAAGTCCACCACCCATCCATTTTAAAAATGCCCTTCTTTTTACATCGGGAACATGTGTTTTCAAATATTCTTTAAAGTCTTTTAATTCATCCATTTCATTTTCTTTAAATTTCAACAAACGCTTTACCCTCTTTCTAACTGCCGCCTTTCATCTTGTCAGCGGCTGTTTGAATAGCATCAACAATCCGGTTATGTGCTCCACATCGACACAGATTGTCTTCCATTCCCCAAATGATGTCTTCTTTTGAAGGGTTTGGATTTTGATTCAGCAGCCCTACTGCGTTCATTATCATTCCTGGCGTACAATAGCCACATTGGAGAGCGTCGTGTTCCACAAAAGCTTTCTGCACCGGATGAAGTTCTTTTCCTTTGGCCAAGCCTTCAATGGTTACCACTTTTTTACCGGCCACTTCCCCAATTTTGGTTGCACAAGACCGAACAGCTTCATTGTCGATTAAAACTGTACAGGCACCGCAATAACCTTCCCCGCAACCATATTTTGTCCCGGTATGGCCCAATTCTGTTCTAATCACCCAAAGTAGTGTTTGGTCAGTATCTACTTCCAAATCTACTTTTTTTCCGTTTAGTTCAAATTGAATCTTTTCTGCCATATTTGTAGTGATTTGTTCGTTTCAGATTTACCGCTTTGGTCATTATTTTATTGAATTTTTCGTAACTTAAGAACACAATTTTTCACTATGTAATTTCTCCAGATATTTTTTGATATCAAAAAGACCTAATTAAGATTTGCCCATTAAGATACAAAAAACAATTTATACCATTTATATTTTTAATACGCTTTATATAAATGTTATAACACTGAAAAACAATCTGGAAGTTTAGGAAATATTATGGCTTTAAAGCTATTTTCCAGCAGCTTGCACCATGTTAACATCGTTTTTCTGATCAAATTGAAATATTGAATGGCTTATGTCTCAGTCTGAGCTTAAAAAATCGTCAATGCCTTTTAAACCAATGAAAAGCTAAAAAAAATAAAATATGGTCTACTCCCTGCTCCTGAGAAAAATAACTTTTTCGCCCGCCATTAATTGACCACCCGAATGAAACGGCTTTAATGTTCCGTTCTCAGTTTCTACAAGCAAAGGAAGAATATTATTATCTGCATACTTTTCAACCCAAAGACTACATGAAATCTCTTTATTAACAATTTCATATGTTTCCTTCACTTTTTGGTCTTCAATCAGATGAAACCAGGTATCAAGTCTAACAGGCTTTGCAAATAAAGTACTTACACTAAATTTTTTCAAAACATCGGTTCCGACTCCGGATTTTGTTGTTGCAACTGCTACATACATATTGGGTATTAAAAATGATTCATGCATAAGGCGGCCAACCAGCAAATTTACCTGGCTGTTTGGTGTTAGTCCGACGAAAGTGTCAATATTCCCGGGATTTGATTCAGTTATTATATCTTCATCTAAGGCATTACCATAAATACATTTAAAGTTCATTCTCTCTGCAAGGGCAACCATTTCCCGATTATTGTCAACCAAGGTTACCGGCATTTTTTTTGACACATATTTCGCCATAAGCAGGCTCACCGGATTAACACCCAAAATAAGCAAACCATTGCGTTTTTCCAGGTAAACCAATTCACCGCGTCTTCTTAACCATTTGCTTGTCCAGTTTAACAGAACCGGAACTGTAAGCGTTGTAAAAATGGCCATAAAAACCAAAATTGAAAATATTGTCTTATCGATAATGCCCATTTCAAGACCGATACCTGCAATAATAATTTCAACAGCACCACGCCCATTCATACCCGTTCCAATGGTTATTCCCTCGCGCCAACCATTTCCCGAGGGCAAATAAAACAGCGCTGTACCTGCTATTTTGCCTACAATGGCTAATGTTGTGATTATGAACAACAATAGTAAATCGGTTTTGAATACGGTAGGATCAACAAAAAAACCGGCTGAGACAAAAAAGATAGGTGCCATAAAACCAATGGAAACATCATAAAATGCTTTATTCAGTTCTTTTGTAATATTTTTGGGAAACAGGTTATCTTTTAAAAATAAACCAGCCATAAATGCCCCTAAAATACTGTGCATCCCCGCGAGTTCTGCCAATTCACAATATCCGAAGGTTACAATTAAAATCATAGTAAAATAAGCGGTGCTGTTGTTTATTGTCGATTTTACGAGGTACCGTCCAAGCCGCGGGAGAAGGAAAATACCTACTGATATGGTAACACCAAAGAATAAAATAATTTTTCCACTAATGAGAAACAGTTCCCGAAGATTGACAGAACTTGACTCAGCAAAATTGGTAATTCCCGAAAAAATAACCAGGGCTAGTGTGTCGGAGATTAGAGCACCAGCCATCATAACCAAAGCAATCCGCGTGTTAAGCAGTTTCAAATCGATAAGAATTCGACTCTTGGTGGCCAATGAAGTTACTCCTATTGCAATTGCTACAAAAAGTCCGGCCATGGGTGTACCACCATACCAAATAACAGTAAAATATCCTAAAACAAAAGGAACAAAGAAACCACCCAAAGCAGCCAGTAAACCAGGCCATGATGCCTTTTTTAAGTCGTGGAAGTCAATTTCCATCCCGATGTATACCATAAGGAGAACAATACCAATCTCTGCCAAAACTTTAATCGATTCGGTATATTCCAGTAATCCAAAAACCGCAGGTCCGAGTACAATTCCAATGAGTAGTTCCCCAAGAATTGCAGGGTAACCGATTTTGCGAATCAATACGCCCCCCAGGTAAGCCGAAAGCAGAACGGCTGAAATATTCAATATGTTTATGTGAAATTCTTCCATAATTGTCCCGATTTTCTTTATTTCAATATAAAGAAATTTCAACTAATAAAAGACATTGAAGTATTTAATGATTTGTTAATGCAGATGGCGAAAAAAAACTTTTACAGATATACAAATTGGAACACAAAAAGAAAAACTCATTCCACTAAAAAAGGCATTGTCCACGCTTAAACAAACGCAGAAAGTTAGCATCTGTCGAACACAGCCAACTATACTTCCGGTCTTTGGTAGTTTCCCCGATACTTTCGTGCAAGCAATTTAGCAGCCTGTTCGTTTCCTTTCACCTCCATCTCTGCAGCGTCCCACTGTAGTGGCGCACCGGAATAATACGAGGCCATTGCAAGTTGAACAGTTGCAGTTGACTGAAATGCATCTTCAATGGTACACACCAGTTCTCTCTTTTCCTGTGTCAAAACCGCATTTACAAAGCTGGCGACGTGGTTATCCTGCATTTCCGGGGAGGGAATATCCATTATCTCCTGCTCTTTTTTATCTGTTGATGTAATGACCAGTTTATTGTCAGAAGCAAATAAAGTTCCCTCTTCACCATAAATAAAAATACCGTTGTTAAACTCTTTGTTTAAACCGCCTGTTCCCCAAAGGCGATGTTGCCAAATCACAGGACATTGCTCAAATTCCATGGTTGCAATCAGTGTGTCAGGAGTGGTAATTTTTCCTTTTAATATTTCTAAACTGCCTTTTGTGTCAAAAACGTCTGGCATATCAAAATCCATAATTGTTCTGATGATATCGATGTGATGAATTCCCCAATCTACAAGATGTCCGTTTCCGTATTCTTTTTCCAGTCGCCAGGCTTTATGTGCGATGCTTGGCCTATAATCGAGCTGAGGTGCAGGACCACACCAGGTGTCCCAATCAAGAGTTTTTGGTGGTGTTTGTATCATGGTGTCAGGTACCGACGGATTATAGTGAATTTGTGCACCAATCTGGTGAATTTTCCCCAATCGACCATTGCTAATCAATTGTTTGGCTTTTTGAAAAGCTTTGCTCTGCCGACGTTGAAATCCTATTTGAACAATATTACCTGCTTTCTGAGCCGCTCTCATCATTGCCTGACCTTCGCGCACATCGTAAGCAAGAGGCTTTTCACAATAAATATCCAATCCCTTTTCACAGGCAGCAATAAACTGTAGCGCGTGCCAGTGAGGCGGCGTGCCAATAAAAACAGCTTGTAACCCGGGAGTATCAAGCAACTCCTGATATTCCTTAAATTCCTTTGGACTGCTGCCTTGTATTTTGGCAATTTCACGGGAGCTTGTTTTTAAATGCGCAGAGTCAACATCGCAAACAGCAATTACTTCGACGTCACCCGTTTTTAAAGCGGCTGTGGTTATTACCATACCATACCAACCGCAACCAATTAGTCCTATCTTTAACTTTTGGTCTGCCTGAAATGCATGCAGGTGTGCCACAGTAGCCATACCTACTGTGGTTATAGACGATTTCCGGATAAAATTTCTTCGGTTCATTTGTTAGGTTTTAGGTTATAATGGTAGAAAATTAATTTAAAAATCTAAATATCCAGCAGTAACATTTCCGGTTCATGCCCTCCGGTTAACATGCGCTCCGGATTTTCGATAAATTCTTTTACTTTCACCAAAAATCCAACGGAATCTTTTCCGTCAATAATCCGGTGATCGTATGAAAGCGCCACGTACATCATCGGACGGATAACCACTTGTCCGTTTACGGCAACTGGTCGTTCAACAATGTTATGCATACCCAGTATAGCCGACTGAGGAGGATTAATGATTGGAGTCGACAACAGTGAGCCAAAAACCCCTCCGTTGGTAATCGTAAACGTTCCGCCGGTCAATTCCTCTACTGATATTTTCTTGTTGCGGGCTTTTGTTGCCAGCTCTTTTATTTCCAGTTCAATTTGAGGAATTGATTTACTTTCGGCATTTCGCACAATCGGTACCATCAGTCCTTTGGGGGTTGAAACCGCAATTCCCACGTCAACATACTGAGGCGATACAATTTCTTCTCCATCTAACTGTGCGTTTACCATGGGGTGAAAATCCATAGCCTGGGCAACTGCTTTGGTAAAAAATGACATAAACCCAACCTTAAAACCGTGTTTTTTTACAAACTGGTCCTGGTATTTTTTGCGCAAGTCCATCACAAAACTCATGTCAATCTCATTGAAAGTTGTGAGCATTGCCGTTTCGTTTTTTACTGCGACCAAACGTTGGCTCAACTTCCGGCGCAGACTCGTCATTTTTTGCCGCTCTTCATCACGAGACGCTTCTTTGGGTTGCGGCAAACTTGTTCCGCTGTCTGATTTTGGCATACTGGCAACTGCCTCGACTTCTTTTTTACCAATTCTTCTTAAGCCTGCAACAATATCATCAACTGAAAGATTGAGGTCTTTCATCATCTCCCTGGCAACCGACGTTACTTTAACTTTATCATGCTCATCAGAGACTTTAACCTCTTTCGCCGGTTCCTGATTTTTCTCTTCGTCCTTTGGTTTTGCTTCTTCTATTTTCTCCAGCTCCTCTGTTTCTGCTTCTGTTTCTTTTTCCTGTTTTTCGCCTTCAGTTGGTGCAACACTGGTATCAATGGTACACACAACCGTTCCCACTTCCAGCGTATCGCCTTCTTCGGCTTTGAATTCAATTTTACCACCTTCGGCGGCAACAACGGTTAGCGTGGCTTTATCCGATTCTATTTCGGCAATTTCCTGGTCTTTAGATACTACCGAGCCATTCTCAACCAGCCAGGTTCCTACTTCAACTTCTGTTATCGATTCTCCCGGACTGGGAACTTTAATTTCTACTATCATTTTTGGTCTTTTTATTTCAAGCTATTACTTTTTTTTCCTGAAAAACCGTTTCCAGCAATTTCTCCAGACTTTGTTTGTGGATTTCCATCAATCCAACTGCCGGACTTCCGCTTTCCTTCCGTGTTACCGGCGTAAGATTCAAATCTTTAAGTTTGCGTTCGATAAAAGGCCATGCGCCCATATTTTCAGGTTCATCCTGTGCCCAAATCAATTCTGAAGCCTTTTTATACTTTTTCAAAATCTCATCGATTTGTTTATGCGGAATCGGATGTATCTGCTCCATTCTTACCACTGCAACATTGCTAATCCCTTTTTCCATTTTTGTTTTTGCCAAATCGTAATACAAACGACCGGTAGTAAACACCACTTTTTCAACCAAATCAGATTCAGCCACCGGATCGTCAATTACTTCATCAAAAGCTCCCGTTGCTAAATCTTCAATTTTTGAAACCACCTGCGGATGACGTAATAAACTTTTAGGTGTAAAAACAATAAGAGGCACCCGTGTTTTCATTTTTACCTGACGACGCAACAGGTGAAACATATTTGCGGGTGTTGTAGGAATTACAACCTGAATATTATGATTTGCAGCCTGTTGCAGGAAACGTTCAATTCTGGCGCTTGAATGTTCCGGCCCCTGCCCTTCGTAGCCATGCGGCAATAACAGAACCAATCCATTCATCAATCCCCACTTTTCAAATGCTGAAGTAATATACTGGTCAACGATTACCTGTGCCACATTATGAAAATCGCCAAACTGGGCTTCCCAAATGGTTAAGCCATTGGGCTGCGCCAGCGAATACCCGTATTCAAATCCCATGGCTGCATATTCAGACAATAAAGAATTATAAACGTGAAAAGGCGCCTGTTTTTCGGCTACATATTTTAGCGGAAAATACTTTTCATCTGTTCCTTCTACCACAAAAGCGGCGTGGCGGTGAGCAAAAGTACCACGCTCGGTGTCCTGCCCGGATAAGCGAACCGGATGGCCTTCCGAAACCAAAGTTCCGTATGCAAGCAATTCACCCATTGCCCAATCCAGACGATTATCTGAGAGCATCAGCTTCCGATCAGACAAAATGCGATCAACTTTTTTGAAGAACTTTGAACCTTTGGGCAGTGAATTTATTTTTTGAGCTACCCCAAGTAAAACTTCTTTTTTTATACCCGTAGCTGTCTTCTGTCCAAAAACTTCCTCTTTAGGCATTTTGTATGGTTCATATTCATTGATTAGAAACTTCCTGATTTTCAGTTTATCAATTTGTTCTGATGCTTTGTATTTTTCCTCCAGAAACTGGTCAAATTCTTTTATTTTCTTTCTCGACTCTTCCTTTGACATAATTCCCAATTTATCCAGCTTTTCCGAATAAATATCACGTGGATTCGGATGTTTTGAAATTGCCTTGTACAGCATGGGTTGCGTAAAGCGAGGTTCATCTCCTTCATTATGTCCATACTTGCGGTAACAAAGAATATCGATAAAAACATCGGTGTAAAATTTCTGACGAAATTCCAAGGCAAGTTTTATGATAAAAATCAATGATTCAACATCGTCACCATTAACATGAAAAACGGGCGAACGCGTCACTTTGGCCACATCGGTACAGTACGTACTTGAACGGGCTTCGAGGTAAGGAGTTGTAAAACCAACCTGATTGTTAATAACCAAATGAATAGTGCCACCCGTTTTATACCCGTTTAACTGCGACATTTGAATCGTTTCGTAAACAACACCCTGCGCAGCAATGGCAGCATCGCCATGGATAATAATCGGAGCAGCTTTTGAAAAATCTCCGTTATACACCGAATCAATCCGTGAGCGGGTCATTCCTTCCACAATCGGTCCAACCGTCTCAAGATGTGAAGGATTCGGCATTAGTTTTAACTTTACTTTTTTGCCAAAATCTGTCTCTACTTCATTTTCATAGCCTAAATGGTATTTTACATCACCTTGCGAAATATCGTCCTCATATTCTTTCCCGTAAAATTCTTTAAAAATGTTCTCGTATGGTTTTTCCAAAATATTCGACAAAACATTTAACCTTCCCCGGTGTGCCATTCCCAACACAAATTCTTCAATCCCAAGTTCCGCCCCACGTTCGATAACAGCATCGAGCGAAGGAATTAAAGTCTCAGCTCCTTCCAGTGAAAAACGCTTTTGGCCAACAAATTTTTTATGAATAAAATTCTCGAAACCAACCGCAAGTTTTAAATGATAAAATATATGCTTTCTTTTTTCTTCCGTAAATTCCTGCGAATTTTTTGTGCTCTCCATCCTCCCTCTGAGCCACTGAATTACCTCAGGGTTACGCATATATACATACTCAACACCAATTGAACGACAATAAGTATCTTCCAAATGAGCAACAATATCTTTTAATTTGGCCGGACCGATGCCAATGTCGTTTCCGGCCTGAAAAGTTGTTTCAAGATCCTTTTCCTCCAATCCAAAATTCTTTATGTCTAAGGTTGGTGAATACGTTCTTCTTGCCCTGACCGGATTAGTCTTGGTAAACAAATGTCCCCGCTGACGATAACCATGAATCAAATTCAAAATGGCAAACTCCTTATTCATTTTTTCTGAAGGAATTGCTCCAGTTTTTTCTTCATAATTTTTCCGACCAAATTCAAAGCCTGAAAAAAACTGCTGCCAGCTCTTGTCTATTTCTTCCGGATTTCTAAGGTAAGTTTGATAGAGGTCTTCTATAGCTTCCAACTCCTGATTCCCTAATGACGAAAATTTATCAATCATCTATATTTTCATTAACTAATTATCGATACTCAAAAAAACAAAACAAAATTTTTATTGTTTAGCCACATGCGTTGTTTTGCTCAACAAATTTACGCATTCATAAACGATTTTAAGCTTAAATATACTCGTTTAAATCCTTTCCGTAAACAAAGCAAATCGTAAATTATGAATTGAAAACCGAAAATCCGGTATGATTTGATTATTACTGTTGTTTGAAGTAAATTGCATAGACCGAATCGACATGTATTACGATTATGAAAACAGAAAATGAAATTTTTGCTCAACTGACTTCAAAACTGGTGTCAGAGATAAAAAATCACGGGATAAAAAAAGAAGTTCCTGCGGATCTCGAAGTAATGCGCGAAGGCCAGTACATCAAGGCTATCCCTTTTGTAATGAATGGATTGGTAAAAGTTTACACACGATACGATGAAAGAGAACTACTGCTGTATTACATTAAACCGGGAGAAAGCTGTATTATGTCGTTTGATGCCTGTTTACAAAACAAACCAAGCAAGGTTTATGCTTCAACTGAAGAACAGTCAACCATTCTTTTGTTACCTGTTGGAAAAGTCTTTCGATGGATGAAAGAATACCCCGAAATGAATACCTTGTTTTTTCTTCAATACAACACCAGATACAGTGAATTAATAAATATGATTAATCAGGTTCTTTTTGAAAAACTGGACAAAAGACTGATGGAGTATTTGCGGGCAAAAGTCAGTTTAACAAACAAGAATCAGATTAATATTTCACACAGAAAAATAGCCAATGATTTGGGTACTGCGCGTGAAGTTGTAACCCGTATTTTGAAAAAAATGGAGAACGAAAACAAAATTTCACAAGATGCGGATGGAATAAAAATTATTTGATGGTGACCCTGGTCACAGCTTTCCTGTATTTCATTTAGTATATTTCGTTTAATTGATAACTCAAATTATAATAGTTATGAAAAAAAATATGGGGAATGCTGACAGAATTATCAGACTGATAATTGCTGCAATAATTGTTGTTCTTTATGCCACAAACACAATTACAGGGACCTTGGGAATTGTGTTACTTGTGCTGGCCGGAATTTTTGTTTTTACAAGCTTGTTTCACATATGTCCGCTTTACTTTCCTTTCGGAATAAAAACAAATAAAAAGCCGAAGTAAAAATTTTCTTACAATAAAAGAATTACACATCTTAAATTATTCTACAATCATTAAATCTTATCGCACATGAAAACAATTTTTACATTGATAAAATTTTTTACGACGTTAAAAGAATCGTTTATACTTGTAGTGCTGTTGTTTTTCTTTCATCAGTCAATTGCACAACAAAAGCATGCTATTGAAGTTTCGAATAACAAATTTACACCCGACGAATTAACCATTGAGGTTGGAGACACAGTTGAATGGACAAATATTGAGGGGTATCACAATGTAAACGGAACGCAAGAGACTTATCCTTCAAATCCTGAATCGTTTGGAAATAATCCCGGAAACGGCTGGACGTACAGTCATGTTTTTTCTACAACCGGAACCTATGATTATCAATGCAACCCGCATGTTGATCTGGGAATGATTGGTAAAATAATGGTTAATGACGGCATGATGGCTGATTCGATGAATTATATGCTTACAATGAATTTTTCGGACATGAACCCACACGTAGGGCAAAACCTTTGGCTTGCAGTGATTGACAAAGAAACCGGGAAAGAAGTGGCCAGAACCATGGATACAGTCTCAGTTAGTTTTGATTTGAACGTTTCAGGACTGGAAATGTACCATTCTTATTATGTGAACTTCTATGCAGATCATAACGGAAACGGAATGTACGACGCACCGCCGGCTGACCATGCCTGGCAAATGGAACTGGATAGTGTAATGAGTGATACAACGTTAATGTTTACCCACAATACCAACTTCACCGACATCGTGTGGATGAATAAATTGACCGTACAATTTATGAATATGACACCACATGTTGGTCAGATGCTTTCGCTGGCGGCGAAAGCTATCGGTGCAGAGACTGAACTTGACAGAGTAACTACACTTATTGACACATCTGATTTTATGATATATATATACGGAATAGAGGTTGGCATGTCTTACAATATTGATTTTTTCGCAGATTTTAATCAAAACGGCATGTATGATGCGCCGCCCACCGATCATGCCTGGAGAATAGAACTAAACGATGTGGCGGGCGATACAACTGTGATGTTCACCCACAATACCAATTTTACTGACATTATGTGGATGAACAAATTAACCGTAAAGTTTATGGGGATGACTCCGCACGTTGGACAAGATTTATGGCTTGGGGTGATTGAAAAAGATTCAGGGGAAGAGATTGTCTCAACGAATGCAGTAGTGGAAGAAAATTTTGAAATTGAAATTTTGGGAATCAAGGACAGCATGTCGTACAACGTTGATTTTTATGTTGATTTCAATGAAAATGGAGAGTACGATGCTCCGCCAACCGACCATGCGTGGCGCATAGAATTAAATGATGTAATGGGCGACACAACTTTAATGTTTACCCACAACACCAATTTCACCGATATTTTCCTGCCGACTTCAACCAATAGCTTAAGTTTTACAAATTCAAAAATGTATCCCAATCCGGCTCGTGATTTTGTAATACTCGAATTTGATAAAAGCAAAAGTTCGCCTACAGAGATTGCGTTTTACGATCTAAGCGGAAAAATCCGGCAAAAAACAATTACACAAAATCTCAATAATATAAACCTGAATATTCAGGAGTTAGCAAGAGGAATTTATTTTATTGAGGTCAAAACAAATTCGGACAAAAAGGTGTTTAAATTAGTGAAACAATAATTTTTTATATGAAACATTTGTTAACAACCACAATTTTATTGTACATTCTCGGAATCGGAGCAGGTTACGCCCAGGAAGACGAGGAATCGCAAGACAATATTTTCCAGGGCACCAGATTTGTCAATGCTCAATCGGCAAATTTGGTTGAAAAAGGGAAGCTAAATCTATCTATCCAACACCGCTTTGGTGACATAAGCGGTGGTCTTTATGAGCTCTTCGGGCTTGACCTCGCTACGATGAGACTGGGTTTTGAATATGGTTTTGGAGACAACTTTAATCTTGGAATAGGAAGGAGCACTTATTTAAAAACATACGATGGATTTGCAAAATTCAGATTTGTGCAGCAAAGCAGCGATTTTCCTTTCACAATTACAGCCACTGCTGAGGGAGCAATTCCAACCCTAAAAAACTATTTCCCGGATTCTAATGATGATTTTTCAGACAAATTTTCTGGTGCTGTTCAGTTGCATTTGGCAAAAACAATACAAAATTTCGGAATACAAGTTTCTCCCGGTTATCTAAATACGGGCTACCTCAATTCAGAAAATACCAGTTATTCGCTTTTTACTCTAGGGCTGGGAGCTTCGGTCAAAGTTTCAAAAAAAGTTTCGGTAAACCTTGAATACCTGCACAGTTTTAATAACGATTATTCAAATACCAAACCTTTATCGTTAGGTGTAGATCTGGATACCGGAGGACATTTGTTTCAATTGATTGTTTCCAATTCACAGCAAATGTTTGGTCAGTATTTGTATACACACACAAGTGGAGACTGGGGTGATGGACATGTCTATTTTGGATTTAACCTGATTCGACAATTTAGAATTAAATACTACTAATATGGAAAGAAAAGAATTTATTAAAAAGTTTGCAGTTGGCGGCAGTATTTTGCTGGCAGCGCCGGCCTTATTTAACGCATGTAGCGATGGAAATGACGATGTTATCGACGATATGGATGACAACGACGGAACTACTATTGACTTAACCAGCAGTACTTTTGCTAACCTGCAAACTGTTGGTGGTTTTGCCTACAAAGGCGACATTATTATTATCAGGGTCAGTAACACACAATATGTTGCCTTGTCAAGTGTTTGTACGCATCAGGGATGTACTGTTGAATTTAACTCCACCGATACCGCTGTTGTTTGTCCGTGCCATGGCTCAGCATTTAGTACTACAGGAGCAGTGACACAAGGGCCTGCAGCAACGAATCTGAAATCATATTCTGTTACTGTTAACGGCGATACGCTGACAATAAAATAACTCTGTGCTTTGGACAAACGGGCTTTCTGATAAAAATATGGTTTATAGAAAATGTTGGCAAAAAAAACGGATTTTAAAGAATTGTAAATCCGGGATTTTTTTGCCAACATAACTACTTTTATAATTACTCGAACGTATAATGTTTACTCACGGCAGAATGGATATCCCAAATACATTCCAGTCCTGCCGGAAATACAACAAAATCGCCCGATTTTATTGTAATATTCTCAAACTCGGAAATAATTGTTGCCTCACCTGATACAATATAACATGTTTCTGTTTTATCGTAGTACCATTCAAATTTTTCTTCTTCGTGCTCCCAAACCGGCCACGAAAAAACATCCATCTCCTCCAGCTCCTCCTGCTCCAATTGATCTACGGTTATTCTCATATCAAATTTTTAGATAAAAGTACAAAAGAAATTATTTTGAAATTTCTTTTTCCTAACAAAAATTATATTATTGTAGCAAAATCTTTAATCGTATCTTAATTCTTTCTAAATCATATTTTATTGTATTCAATCTATTTTCACTCAAAATAAAAAACATGAAAAATTTTATTCTCATTTCAATCTTACTGATTACTGTAATTGGTTGTCAGCAACCAAAACCAAATTCAACAGAAGAAAAAAGCAACAATTTCACTTTTGTATTTGCAACCGATATTCATATAACTGAAGAGCGAAATGCAACAGAAGGATTTTTGCAGGCCATTGATTCCATCAATAAAATTGCACCTGACTTTGTTTTAACCGGCGGCGATAATATTATGGATGCATTGGGGCAAACTTATGGCAGAAGCGATACATTGTATAATTTGTATGAAAAAACCGCAGAGAAAATTGAAGCTCCGGTATACAATACGATGGGAAATCACGAAGTTTTTGGCCTTTATGAAAGAAGCGGAGTAGATCCTTCTCACGAAAAATACGGTAAAAAAATGTACGAAGACCGTATTGGAAAGAGGTATTATTCTTTTGACCATAAAAACTGGCATTTTATTGTTCTCGATGGAATTGGATTTACTGAAGACAGACACTATTACGGGCTAATTGATTCGGTTCAGGTAGAATGGTTAAAACAGGATTTGGCTCAAACAGGAAAAGAAACGCCGGTTATTGTTAGTACACATATTCCTTTGTTAAGCGTTGGCAAACAAATTATGGCCGGTCCTACTGAAGCATTTGAAAAAGGATCGGTTGTAACAAATGCACTTGAAATTATTGAAATTCTTGAGCAATATAATGTTAAATTGGTTCTACAGGGACACCTGCATTTTCTCGAAGATATTAATTACAATGGAATTCATTACCTGACTGGTGGCGCTGTTTCATCAAATTGGTGGAGAGGACAACGGTATGGAATGGAGGAAGGATTTGTTAAAATAAACATTTCAGGCGAAGATTTCAATTGGCATTATGTTGATTTTGGCTGGGAAGTAAACGAATAATACTGATACAAAAAAGATAGCCGTGCACCTTAATGCACGGCTAATTAACCCCCAAACACACTATTTTGAGCAAGAAGCCCAAAACATTTTCCTTTTACTTACCTGTAAATTTCTTTCCAGCTTCAAATGCTTTCGTATTTAAATAAACAATATTTTCACCTTTTTGTTTAAAAATCGTCCGAATCCCTTCAACAATAATTTCATCGTGAATATTTATAAAAGGAGAAGCAGCACCCAACATCACCATATTCGAAGCTTTGGGATTACCAATGTCACGCGCTATTTTGTCGGCTTCTATTTGTACAATCTTAAATTTCTTTCTTAACTCTTCAAATGTTTTATCCAACTCAGGATAATTTGGAATATTCTTAAATTCAGTTGTGTTGGTTACCAAACTTCCTCCTTTGGAAAGATAAGGCAAATAACGAAGCGATTCCAGTGGTTCAACTGATAAAATTATATCTGCCTCTCCCATTGGAATTAAATCGGAATAAATGGGTTTATCGGAAATACGCAAGTGAGAAACTACTGCTCCGCCCCGTTGACTCATTCCGTGGGTTTCGGCCTGTTTTAAATAATAGTTTTCGTTTAATGCCGCTGCACCTAACGTAGTAGCAATAGATAATATTCCCTGGCCGCCAACTCCGGCCAAAATTATATCGGTTTTCATTTTATGCTTGTTTTTTGGCTTTGTTTATTTTTTTTGTCCTTGCAATTTTTTGAATACATTCTCTTCGTCCGATAATCACAGAAACTCCGTCATACTCCATTTCTTCTTTTATTATCTCCACAATTTCATCGTGATTCTTTTTTAGGGGAATAAATAAACGGATATGTTCCGGCTGAACTCCAATTCCTTCACAGATTCGTTCAATTTTACCTTTTGCAGAAGAATCCTGTCCGCCAGTCATAGCAACAGCTTCGTTATCTACAATGATAATATTTACATTGGTATTTTCAACCACACAGTCGAGTAAACCGGTAATCCCTGAATGTGTAAATGTAGAATCGCCGATAACTGCAAAAACCGGTTTTAAACCGGCATCAGAAGCTCCTTTTGCCATGGTTATTGAAGCCCCCATGTCAACACATGTATTAATCGTATTATAAGGTGGCAAAGCTCCGAGCGTATAACAACCAATATCAGAAAAAACACGGCCGTCTCCAATTTCTTCAATAACCTCATTCAAAGCAAAATATGTATCCTGATGCCCACATCCGGCACAAAGCGATGGCGGACGATTTGCAAGATTATCAGGCACTTTGAAAGTCTCAGCTTTTTCTTTCCCTAACGCTTTCGCCACATGATCAGGATTTAGCTCTCCTCTTCTTGGAAGTGCCCCACTCAAACGGCCACAAACCTTTGTTCCTTTTTCAAAATAATCTTTTAAAAGTTCCTCAACCAGTGGATATCCCTCTTCAATTATCAATAATTCATCACATTCGTTTTCCAGTTTTTTTAACCATTTTTCCGGAACCGGGTACTGACTAATTTTTACCACTGGATATGGACACTTTCCTTCAGGGTAATTTTCCATCAGATAATTGTGTGCAATTCCGCATGTAACGATTCCGAGGCCTTTATCTTTACCTTCTGTAAACGTGTTAAATTTTGACTTCTCTGAAAGCTCGGTCAGCCAATCTTGTTTATCCAAAAGATTCTGATAATACTTTCTTCCGTAAGCAGGCAAAAGCATAAATTGCATCAAATTCTCAGGAAGTTTTAATTCATTCTCAGGCAAAATTTCCTTTTGTACAACACCAGCGCGTGAGTGTGCCAGCCGGGTTGTAATGCGCATCATTACCGGCAATTTTGTTTTTTCAGAAAAAGCAAAAGCTTCCCTTGTCATATCATAGGCTTCCTGTTGATTTGAAGGCTCAAAAACTGGAATCATCGCAAATTTTCCGTAAAAGCGGGAGTCCTGTTCATTTTGTGAAGAATGTTGCGACGGATCGTCGGCCACCGTAATCACCAAACCTCCGTGAATTCCTGTTATCGCTGCATTCATAAAAACATCGGCGGCCACGTTCAAACCTACATGTTTCATGCACGCCATTGAACGTTTCCCGGCATACGACATTCCTAAAGCTTCTTCCAAAGCCGTTTTCTCATTTGCCGACCATTCTCGGTGAATATCTCTTTCAACAGCGATTTTGTTGTTCTGAATGTATTCGGTTATTTCAGTTGAAGGGGTTCCGGGATAAGCATAGATACCCGAAATTCCCGCGTCGATAGCGGCCTGACCTATAGCTTCAACTCCTAAAAATAAGTTACGTTGCATAAAAGTATTTTGAGTTTTTTATTGGCGTGAAATTAGGCTGTGTAAACCAGAGAAAAAATATCAAATCTCAGGAAAAAGCCTTTTCAATATTGTTTAAAAACAGTTTTACTATTTTGGATAATTTGTGGATTTTTAACTAAAAACGGTTAAAACCAATTTCCTTGAGCCACCATAATCTCTGAACTCGCAAAAGTATATCCCCTGCCAGGTACCAAGATTTAATCGGTTGTTGGTAATAGGAATAGTTATTTCAGCTCCAATAACCGACGATTTTAGATGTGCAGGCATAACACAGTCACTATGTGTTAATACATGATGCATTTGTGTCTAAAATCAAATAATCAGCTAATTATAGTTGCTGTAATTTTTCTACTACCACCATAATTCCGAAATTCACATAAATATATACCCTGCCATGTACCCAAATTCAAACGGTGATTAGTTATTGGTATAGTTAATTCTGCACCAAATATAGAACTCTTTACATGTGCAGGAAAATCATCAGCACCTTCAAGCACATGTGTGTACACGGGGTGGTTCTCAGGTATGAGCTTATTAATAAACGATTCAAAGTCCACCCTAACGGATGGGTCGGCATTTTCATTTAACGTCAACCCAGCTGAAGTATGTTTTATAATTAGATGTAATAAGCCCTTTTCAGGTAACTTAGGTAAATTATCTTCAATAACATGAGTAATTAGATGAAAACCACGATGGTATTCCTTTAACCTTATATCGGTCTGTGTAATCATTTACTTTATTTTTCTTTAACGCAATTTATAAACAATCTTCCCATTTATAAATAATTTCATCAACGGTTCTCCAAACATTATTCATGTGATAAAATCCATCAGTAATCAAAAAACCAATTTTACCATTTTGCGGGTCATTCTTTAATCTTGGTAATTGAACTAACTGATAACTTGCAATAGAATTGGGTGGAAAACGTTGTGTAATTTCATATTCATTTTTTAATAAATCTGTAAAATATGAATCCTTATAAGTCAATTGAACAATTGTTGGAGGGTTAAATATCTCATTAACAAATGGCACAATATATCTTGCGAGGTTGTCCAAGTCTATAATTTTTTGTTTTGGTGGCACAAAAGTTACTATAACACTAATTGGGTGTAATAGTGGGAATAAAACTTTAAACTTTTCTTTAAAAACTTGTAGTTCCTTTTTTAAGTTTGTTTTAAAAATACTTTTTTCTCCACTTACTTGTGGTGCATTACCAAAATGCAAATAAGCTGGTGAAAATGAAATTAAATTTCTCGAACCATTCCAAATGCTTTGAAAATCACTATTGCTGAAATATTTTTTGTTATTGGAAAAATACGGTTGAAATACAGATATTAAGCTTCTAATATCTAAGTTATTTTGTTTTAAAAATTGCTCTTGTATCTGACGAATTAAGAAACTCTTTTGCATCTTATAGTAACGTTTACCAAATAATTTATCATAGTCGTTCTTGCCTTCTTCTAAATCTTTTAATTCTTCAAAATAATCTTTATTGTTATAATATCGTTCTTCCTCAAGTTTTTCCTCAAATTTGGATTCTAATGAGTAATCAGAATCTGTGAAATCATTTCTTATTATTTTTTGTGCTAATTCAATATCTGCTAAAAAATACCTCAGGTTACACACCTTCAGTTCTATACTTGGTGTTTTACTCGATTTTTCATCAATGTGATAATTACAAATTAAAATCTTTATTTGGCTATCATCTTTGTATAAAATACCTTTTAAACTATCTATATGGGGCATTTCTTTATGCAAAAGGTCCAGGTAATTTTTTGATAAAGTTTGTATTGCGGGAGGGTTATCTTTGGTAGTGAAATAATCAATTTCTAAAATTATATCACTTCTAAAAGCTCTACGGTTTTGCTCTTTTAATTGCTTCCGAATTTCACTACGAAAAATGCGTTTTTCTTCATTAGAACTATTTTTTCCTTTGGGTTCTTGATTAACCACTAACCTAACGGTTTTAATTATTCTTTTAAAACGTTCATAACGCTGTCCATTTATCGTATCTAAATATTCAGTTCGGGTCATTTTAATAATCAAAATAGTAGTTGCAAAGTAATATCATAACTAAATAAAAAGTAGAATTTATGTGAAAAAATGGTAAAATTTTTTTTGGAATTTTGACCAAAAATGGGTCAAGCTTCTTTTTTAGGTCTGACGGCTATTTAGAATGTTTCCAAACTACACCGTAAAGGGGGGAAACCCCTGCACCTAATCTTGCACCTCCTGGCGACCGCTCTCCCTGGGGAAGAAACGGTCCCTGGTTAGCCCGAATTTGTTTCACATTTTATTATGTTTATAATAATCAAGAGATAAGACCCATACTATCAGAACTGTATATATTCTATTTAACATCACAAATTGTGAAACAAAATATTTTTGCAGTTTCTCCAGGTGATAGATTTTATTTATTACACCAGTACAGGGTACGGTTTGCACGTAAACTAAGTTATCTTCTTTTAGTAACTATTCACCATTCATTCGGTATGCCGTTAAGTAACCATTTCTCGCTACAATAAAGTCTAAGCATTCAATGTTGCTTCCAATTTGAAACGGGTTACAGTTTAACCAGTAATGACCAAAGAGCTCAGGTTTCTCATCATCTTTGTAATAACCATCCACACCAGATAATTTTATATTTTTATCTCTTAATTTGGGTAGTGCTACCATGCTGAGTTCATTCAAATGGTGATTATGTGCTTATAACCGCCATTCAATTCTTATTTCACTTCCAACCGTACCGTCTTTATTCGAAAAGTTTATGTAGTTGGGTATATTAACTTATTCATCTTTAAGTAATACATTAACCACTATAAATAATCTGGTTTTAATGGTTCAATTGCTAACTCTCTAAAATCGGTTTTAAAAAATCTGGTACTTTAGTTCTAAGTGAGATAGTACGTTTTGTGATTTCATTATTCGAATTATTCCATTTTTCGCACAATTTTTGTGTAATATCTCGTTTTTGCATTTCATTTAAATGATTAAAATCAAAACTTCCAACAAGTGACAAAATATCATTTTCAATATAAGACAGAATATCAAAATTATGCTCATTAAAATAATTTAAAAAGTAAATATTCATAATGCAGACGTTTGCAATTTTATTAAAAACCGCAGTAAAATTATTCTCTTTTGCTTTTTTGAAATAAATTATCACATCTGCAAGAAATGAAAATAAATTAAGTTTCTTTAAAACATCATTTTTAATAGGTAATTTTTTTGCTTGAGCTATTCTTATCTTGGGAAAAATATCTGTATCAGATTTATATTTTATGGAATAATAATATTGTATTAGGTCAGAATTTAAAATTAGTAAAATACATTTTATTAGTTTCTTCGGCTTTGATGGCTTTAAAATCAAACTATAAAGACTTCTATTTGAAAACAACTTTTTTTCAAGGTAAAGACATAAAAGGTTACTACCCGTTTCACGTATTAAAACTCTTGGTAAAGTAAAATACCTGATATCCTTATTGTTGAAGTTAACAAAAGTCTCATGAGCCATATACCTAATTCTTTTCACTTCCCACTTTTCTACATCCGAACCAGTAATAATTGGGTAATCTGAAAAGACATCAGAGACCTTGTCTCTTCCAATTTCAAACCCTCTTTGTATATCGACTAAGTCTGATAGATGCATAGTATTTTCTTCCAACTTTTCTATCATATTAATATCAGGGAAGAAATCTGAAAAAGACCAAGACTGTTTTTCTTTTGAACAAATAAGAATAGTTGTTGGCATTTGAACTTTCTCAAATACACTATCACCAACATTCCAAATTACTTTTGCTAAAACATTAGATAGCAAAAACTCCCTCAATGGCTCAAACTTAATTCCTTTTATATATAGCGAACCAGTTATAAACGATAAACATCCTTCAGGCTTTAACAAGGAACTAACGCATTTTTCAATAAAAAAGCTGTACAATTCTTTTACATTAAAAGTTTTGTATTCTTTTTTTAGAAATAATGGTAATGTAAATTCTTTATAAGGAGGATTACCAATAATAATATCAAAACCGAAAGATATATCAAACATCCATTCAGGGTCAAAGAAAGGTGAAGATGCATTTTGGTCATAAGGGTCCCAGCTTGCTAATTGTCTTGCAGTTTCATTGTGCCAACCGCTATTTTTTAATAATTCAGCAATTTCTTCCCTTAGCAATTTATCTTCTTCACGTAGTTCTCGTTTACGTGCAGGTGATTTGGAACTAAATAATTTATGCCGTATTTTCTTTAGTTTATCTTCCAGTTTTTTTACTTCCTCATTGTCAAATAGATTACCCTGTTGGTCTGGTTTTTCAATACCAATTAAGGTATTTGCGGTTACAAATTTGGTTTCCAGGTTTGGTAATGGTAGAACACCAAAATTCTTTTTTGTTTTATCTATTTTTTGGTCAACAACTAATGAAATAAAAAAGCGAAGTTTAGAAATTTGAGTAGCTATACTTTGTATATCTACACCATAAATGCAATTTTCTATCAGGTATAATTTTCTACCATAATCCAGCTCATTGTTTTTAAAAGCTTCATCAATATCGGTCTTTTGCTGGTTTAATTCCCTTATACTTTTTTCTCTGAACTCCGCATCTTCTATTTCTTCCAAGCTTTGTATAGCCGTATCAACCCTTAATATTTGTCGGTGTTTCCATTCCGTATTACTGGGGTCAACTTTATGAAGTATGTAAACCATTTTCTGCAAAATACCCATTGGGAAAGCTCCTGAACCACACGCAGGGTCTAATATTTTACAATTATCTAAAGCTTTAATAATCTGGTTTTGTAATTCATTTTTATCTTCAAATGGATTTCGTGGGTTATCAAATGCAACCAATGTATGTAGGTCTTCATCTAATTGTTTGTTATCAACTCCATCCCAATTCTTAATTGTATTTTTCAAATAAGCAATCAGACTTTCATCAACCATGTAGTTTACAATTTCACGGGGAGTATAGAATGAACCTGTTTGTTTACGTGCTGTTGTTTTAGTTTCGGGGTTATAACTTGCTAATAGGTTTTCAAATACTTTACCCAATAATTCTGGGTCGAGTGCAACGTCTTCTTCAATGGGTGTGTTCTCTGTTATAGTGAACTTATATGATTTTAATATTTCGAGTAATCCACGTGTTTTTGCTTCTTTGTAGATTCTGTTTGTGCTACCAATATCATCACTAATATCAACTTCTTCATCTACATCAAAAAATAAAAAGTCGGGTACTTCCACCACATTATCATCACGGTCAGAAAAACCATCTTCATAAATGATTATATCACCACCTTGCTTCCCTTTTATTTCTGGGTGTGGTTTATCCAGGCATTCAAACAAACCACCGTTCATAAATGGTACAGCGTTCATTAAATCAAGAAATACCTTATCACCATCGTCTTTAAAATAATTCTGATAACGCATTAAGTTGCTAACATTCATGTGTCTTTTGGGTATTCTAAACTGACGTTTACCCATTTCCTGGTTTAGTGTGGCAAAGAACAGGTTTTGAAGAATAGCCCTATAATACATACTTGTATTTTTACCTGTGGCAAAAACACCGTGTGGTTTCTGTGGTGTAAAATCTTTAATCAGGTTGTTTGCTACGTAATTTTCATCAAAAATTTCTTCAGGTACTAATTTCTTTTCTTTAATAAACCAAATAAATAAAAGACGGGTTAATAACCGTATTACATTTTTGCCTTTGTGTTCCTTAACAGCATCATCAAATTTCGCATCAGAATCAAAATCAAAACGGTTAGGTGCATTTGGGAAGGTAACTTCTTTAATTGCCCAGAAATACCAGCTTTGTAATTCTTGGTAGAACTTTTTATTTAGAATACTAACATTAAATACTTCCTGCCAGTATTTGTACAATTTATCAAATGAGTCAACCGCTTTTAAACCTGTTGTTTGAATTTTCAATTGGTGAATGATGTCTTCGTGTCCCCTGTGTGGATTTTCAATATCAATATCACGTAACAGAGATACTTTACCTGCTTTTTCACCTTCCCGCCACGCTTGTTTGTATTTTAGCCGTTCTGCATTTGAAAAAGCTATATATTTTTTTTCTTCGTTTTTGTATTTAAAAACAAGTGCAACAGGTGTATAATAAAACTCACGGTTAAAAGCTCGTGTTATTTCAGCTAATTGTGAACGTGAGGGTAATAAATTGTTAGCTCTTTTATGTAATGTGATACCAAAAATTAAAATACCGTCATAATCTGATTTTATAGATTCAGAATCAATACTGTCTTCACCACGAAATGAAGAATCATCAACCATACCAACAAAATACACATCATTTATTAGGTTAAAAGTGTCATTGTCTTTGTAGGTGTCCCGTAAAATTTCCTGTGCAGTTGTTGGTTCATCTGCAATATAGTTAATGGGAACATTTAATTCTCTGAAAAAAGTTTTTAGTGCTGGGAGGAATTGAACCTCATGAAAAATGTTGAGTTTCATATTTTATACAGTAATTAAAAACCAGGTTATTAAATCAAAGTTTTCAAGCTGAAATTTTTCATCAACTTTTATATTTTGTTTTACTCGTGTAATCGCATTACGGTCACCTTTTCGTAATTTTGATAATATATCGGTTGCTTCCTTTCCCATTACCTTTTTAACCGTACCATCTTCCTGTTTTTGATAATCAGCTTTTTGATTGTCGAGGTATGATTTAATTGCATCAACTAATTTTTTTATTTCGGGTTCTACACCGTTATCAATTGCATCAGGAACAAAACGGTCATTGTCCTTGTGATGTGTTACCACATCCAGCACCTCTTTTTGGTTAAGTAGCACCAATTCACCGTTATAATTAATATAAATCAAGTCGAATACTTTGTACTCGTGAACACGTGCTTTTTCGGGTTTAGCAGGATAACCCATGAGTGCAATAATACCGTTTTCAGAACACAAGCTATCATCAGCTTTAAAGCCCGAATAAACACCTTTTGGCATACGCTGATACTTTGTCTTATCCAGGTTGAATTCTTCTCTTAAATCCTGTCTGTAACGCTCTAATGACAAATCATCGAACCCTAAACTTTCATCGCTGACCTCAATATCATCCCATGTTGTTTCCATTTGTTTCATCATGCGGGATTTCAGACGAATTTCGAGGTTTTCATCTTCAGCCATTTCTTTAAAAGTATCTGAAAATTCGAGGTTAACTTCAGAACCAGCCAGTTTCATTGCGGCCATTCTTTGTTCAATTCGTCCTTGTAAATTCAAGTAATTATTAATATTATCAGAAGGCCAAAAGTTTATACCAAATATTTTTTTGTTAGGTGAACCCAGACGGTCAATACGTCCCATTCGCTGTATGATACGTACAGGATTCCAATGTATATCGTAATTAATTACCATATCTGCATCTTGAAGATTTTGCCCTTCACTTAATGCATCGGTAGCAATTAAAATATCTATTGGTTTTTTTAATTTATCATAGGTTTTTGGTTGGTTGTCAGCTATCCATTCTACCCATTCATTATAATTTTTGGCATCATCAGGATTAACATCAAATTCCCATTCTGTTTCCCTGTATAGCTTTGTAAATGGTGCAAAACGTTCTAATATAAATTCAAATTTTTTAGATTCTTCATCTGAATCGGAAGTAAATGAACCAGAACCTGAAACCATCGCTAATCTATCATATCCCCTTGCTTTTAATTGGTCAAAAATGTACTTTGCAGTATCACGGTACACCGTAAAAATTACAAATTTTTGGTTTTTGTTGTTTTTACCGCTTCTACGTTTATTTTCAATTTGTTTTATAAGTTCTTCAAGCTTGTTATCTTCTGATTTTTTGTTGTTTGGTTTTATTATTTCTTTATCAATCTTAGTTTCAAATTTTTGCATGTTGGCATATAGTGTATCCAATGCATCCAAGTCTTTTTTCAGGTCGTTTTTATAATTTTGAATGTTATCTGCTTCATCAATTTCTTTTATACTGATTTTTCTTTTTTTACCAAGAGTAAATTCATCAAATACATCCTGCATTTCTTCATCATCAATTAAAACATCATCTGTTTCAATGTCAACATTATCTTTATTCCGTAGATAATCGTTTATTTTATCAATTGTATTTTGGTGGTGGTCTTTTATTTTTCCAACAGTTGAATAAAATGAGAACCAGGATGATTCCAATCGTTTGACCATTAATATATACATCATTTTTACTAAAAAACGGTCACGTTGTCTTTCATCATGTAACACATCCTTTTCACTTTCATCTATATCAACATAAAATGAGGGTTGGTATCCTGATAACATGGGTGGAAAATGGTCAAACAATTCTTCAAATGTGTCGAAGTTCCCTAACTGTTGCGGTGTTACAAATAAATTAACGGGTTTTGCTTTTTCTGGAAATACAAGTTCGGTTTGGTGACCGTTTATCATATCACGTGTTCGTGCAACCGTTAATGAATCGGTTAGAGTGAAGAAATTAGCAGGTAATTTTTTAATAAAATCAGTTATTTTAGGGTTAGTATCCTCTTTCCATTCATTAAATGCCTGTTGTGCAGAACGGAAGGTATAATCTATGTTACGTACCCCTAAACTATCATCATAACCCTGCACATCGCCTTGTATTAGAAGTTTAAACTGATTTCTAATATCGTTTAATGAATTGTTGATTGGTGTAGCTGAAAGTAAAAGTACCTTAATATCATCATTTGGTTTTAATATTTGTTCCAAAAGAAAATTATAACCTTTCGTTTTATCATTTCTTAAATTATGTGATTCATCAATTACAATAAGTTTTGGTTTATCGTTGGTGAAAAATTTATCGGCACGGTCATCGTATTTTTCAACCCTGTCTTCATTCATATCGGTATGAAACCGAACAAAATAATCTAATTGGTCTTTTTCAAATTTGGAATCCTGGTGTTTACGGTATTTTTTCCAGTTATTTTCTAATTTTTTAGGGCAAATCAACAAAATCTCCCGTCCCTGTAACTGAAAGAATTTCATAACGGCTAATGCCGACCACGTTTTACCTAAACCTACCGCATCAGCTAAAATTGCACCGTTATATTTCTGCAACATTTTTATCAGACTTAAAACACCTTTTCGTTGAAACTCGTAAAGTGTTTTGTACACCACACTATTTTCTAAACGGCCAACCTGACGGTTAAATTCAGGGTCATTTTCATCTTCTATTAATTGTGTACCAAATAGCTCAAAAAGAATTTTATAATAAATGTCACGAGGTGAGTATTTTATAAAGATTTTTTCAATTTCACTAATCAGGTATTCTTTAAAATTAATTTTAGTTTTTTCACCGTTTTTACTAACGAGGGTTTTGTTGGTATGTGCCTGTGGTTTACCCCATAAATCATTAAACCATTTCACCAATTCTTTGTATTGGTTGTTATTCCCTGTTTCAGCAATGTTTAATTCTATATTATTTGTGGTTTTCAATCCAATACCTGCTTCTGTTAGGTTAGAACTACCAGTAATGAAATAATTGTTTCTATCATCTTTTTCTTTTGGTTTGAATAGATATGATTTTGCATGACAGAAGTTGGGTTCGAGGGTTTTAGCTTTTACTTTATCTTGTTTTAAAAATGCAACAGCTTCTTTTGATATACTATTTAGTTGCAGGGCCGCTTCAATGGTTATATTTTCATTTAGTAGGTCTAATGGCCTGTCTTCTTCAGCATCGGAATTAACAATGTCACCCAGAACCATTCTGAAATCAGATATTTTATCGTTAACCTGTTTGGACACATAAGCTAACGCACCAATGGTGAAATACCCTGTAACAATATCTAATTTACCTTCTTCTGTGTATTTGGTTATCCACTCATGGACTTTTAGTTCCTGGTTTTCGTTGTCGAGTATCATTGGTTTTGTTTAATATTCAAAAATCGTGAAGTTACAAATTTTCCAAGCTATTTAATTTTAAATTAACCAACTATTCTTTTAGGCTCAATTTGTAATTTTCATCATTGCTATTTTTAGAAATATGATTTAATACCTCTACTATCTCATATCTGTTTTCATCAATAATGTATGTATTCAAATCTTCGTTGTAAACGCTTCGTTTTTGAAGTTTCACCATTAAAATATCACCTCGTTTAAATGCTTCAGAGCTTAATTTTTTAATAAAGTTTTCATCTTTTAATGATGCTTTTATTGGATATCCTCTCCATATAAATCCCCATTTAGCTGAACCTTCAAAGTGTACGGTTTTTACAATTAATGATACTTGTTCAATTTCTGTTTTTTCCGTTTCTATGATTTCCTGAATTAGTTCAGATTGTGGTTTAATATATTTTGGGAAGTCAGATTTAGGAATACTAATAATCTTATGGTTGTTTTGTGAAATATCAAGACTTTGAATATTATTATCTTTTGAAACTATCTCAAATGACTGGTTTATCGTTTGTTTTACATCGTTCTGCTGGTAAATATTATAAACTTGTGTTGTTATTTCCGTTTTTTGTTTAGAGTCTATACCTTCAATAATCTTTTGTACGTCTTCAACGGTTAATGCATTGCTTCCTGATAACACCCATGCGAGTATTAATCCCGACATTGTGCCACCTAATATTCCGCTGACGGTATTAAGTAACTGGTTTTCATATTTTGGACTAATTTTTATTCGAAAACTACCGTTCTCTGGCGGTGAAACTTCTACCGTTAAATCTTCAGTTGAGTAACCAAGATTATTGTTTATCCGATAAAGTAGAAATCTATACTTTTCTAAAAATTCGGTTAATGTTTCTACCCTTATATGATTTTCACCGCCAAATTGTATTAAAAATTCATTCTGCATCTGGTAATTGGAAACGCCAGTCAAATTGACCACCCCAGGCCAATTTAAATTGACCATCGACCATTTTCAACAAAAAGAGAACGTTTTTCTTCTGTCAGATTACAACAAATTTACTGTTTTTTATTCACTATAAATGTTTCGTTTTTTTCTCATCGATTCACCCATCAGCTCAATCCTGTGCGATTGATGGATCAACCGGTCAAGTATGGCATCGGCAATCGTTTTCTCCCCGATTATTTCATACCACTTACTAACGGGCAGCTGTGATGTTACAAGCATAGATCCTTTATTGTGCCTATCTTCAATTAACTCTAACAGAGCTATCCGGTTTTGGCTATCTAAGGGTTGCAGGCCAAAGTCATCGAGTATTATTAACTGATGCCTGGCCATTTTTGCAAGTTCTTTGAGATAAGATCCATCGGCTTTTGCCATTTTTAGTTTAGAAAACAGCTTGGTTGTATTAAAGTACAAAACCCTGTATCCCTCGATACAGGCCTGATACCCTAAGGCTGTTGCAATGTAGCTTTTGCCGGCACCGGTGCTGCCCGATATTAATACATTCTCGTTTTTATTAATAAAATCGCATTCAGCCAGTCTTAACAGTTTTGTCCGATCGATATTTCTTGTATGTTCGTACACCACGTTTTCAATGGTTGCTTTATAGTGGAACCTTGCATTTTTTATCAATCGCTCTATCTTGCGGTTGTTGCGATCGTCCCACTCGGCATCTGTTATCATCGATACAAACTGGTCGATGGTGTAATCATCGGTTTTACCTGTTTCGACAGCTGTTTTAAAAGCCCCATGCATACCATGGAGCTTCATCTGTTTCATTCGTGTTAATGTTACTTCGTTCATTGTTTTTTACTTTATCAGTTGTAATATTTTCCTCCCCTTATGTTGTTATGAAAAGGAAGTTCCGGTTCGTCCGGTTTTTCATCATCAAGTTTATCCAACCCTTTTTCCAGTATCTTTTGTATGATTTTGTAGTTGTAAACCTGATGTTCCAATGCACGTTTACACGCATTGGCAAGCCTTTCTTCCCCAACCTTTTTGGCAAAAGCCAATACGCCCATACAGCTTTTATAGGATTGTTCAGGGTGTTGTTTTCTTTCCAGCACATTGATTATAAATTCCTTTACACTCTCGTCAATTGAAGCTGCCCAGTTGATAAAACGCTGCGGTGTCCAGTCGGTAACAAACTGGTGTGTTGTTGCCAGGTGGTCTTTGTTTGTGGTGTAGAAGTATTTACGTCCATCTCTTTTGTGCAAAGCTATGCGGTTGTATTTATGGTATATTTCAACGGTTTTTGATGTAAACACCAGCTTTACCTTCTTCTTTAAATACTGACACGGAACGCTGTAATAATGTTTGTCTTTGCTTAACAGCACGTGCCCGTTCATGGCTACGGTGGCTATTGCTATTTCTTTAATCTCGTATTTTTCTACAGGTAATGCGGTAAGCTTGCCTTTTTCGTCTTCAACGAATAATTGATACCGGGACGTTGGCCTGCCGGTTAACTTTTTGTTGTTATGCTTGTCCAGTTCATCCCAAATTGCACTGTTAAGCTCTTCTAAACTGTAAAAATCTTTGCCGCGCAAGGCCGGATATATTCTTTGGTATAATATCTTGACTGCTCCTTCTGCCAGTGACTTGTCCCGGGGACGGTAAGCCCGAGCCGGAAGAACTGTTGTACCGTAATGTTCGGCAAAGTCCATAAACGTTTCGTTAATGGTAGGTTCAAACCGGCTGCTTTTGGTTACGGCAGACTTTAGGTTATCAGGGACAATAGCTGCAGGAACTCCCCCGTAAAAGTGCAGTGCATTTTCAACCGAAGCAACAAAGTCTTCTTTTTGTTGGCTCGGTGAGGCTTCTGCATAGGTGTATTGACTGGCCCCCAGTATGGCAACAAAAAACTGTACCTCTTCAATCTCGCCTGTTTCTTTATTGATAATTTCCAGGGTTTTGCCAGCGTAGTCAATAAACATCTTATCGCCTGCTTTATGCTCCATATGCATTACCGGGTTAACCTTTTTATTCCAACGCAGGTAGTGGGCTTTAAACTGGCTTAGTTTTAGTCCATCGGGATGTTTTTCATAATATTCTTCCCACATCAGCTGTTTGGTAACGCCGGTCTTTTTTAATTCACGCTCCATGTAGGGAAAGAAGTTATAAACCTTTTTTAGCTTTGGGGAAAGAACATCTTCGGTATCCCTGCTAAAGATCTTTTCCAGCTCGGAATCACTCTTCTTATCAATATCATCAATTGTAAGGTTTAACACCTTGTATAGAGCGATATACTTCTTGACCGTATTGCGTGAAAGGCCCAGGTACCTACTGATAAATTGCTTTGCTTTTCCCTGGTGGTGTAACTGAATGACTTTTCTTACTTTACTCATGTCGATTAATTTATTAGCCATGTTTTCATATTAATTTGTTTAAATCAGTATGAAATTATGGCTTCGACAGAAGTAAAATCAATCTCTTTTGGTGGGTGGTCACTTTAGTCCGGCGCTGGTGGTCAATTTGCTCCGGCACGCGGTGGTCAGTTTAAACTGGCGAGGGTGGTCATTTTATTCCGGCCTGGGGTGGTCAGTTTGACCGTTTTTTCCAGCAGATTCCGCATGTTCTATTATTACCAGGTTTTTCTGTTGAAATTGAAAATTGGAGGTTGCATATTGTGTTAATTGTAACTTTTGCTCTTCAAGTTCCTGTGTATCTGCCGATTTTCTGATTAGTAGAATAGCTTTTACTGTCATATTTATAATGAAGAATAGAAAATGTTCATTACAAATATATGTATTAAAATACAATGAATATGATGGGAATTACATTTAAATACATGTATTAAAATACAAAGTATATGTTATATCATCCGCTCCCTCATAAGTGTGAACATAAGAAGGGTCGTTTTCCGGGATCATTTTATTGATAAACCGCTCAAAATCGCCCCTGACTGTAGAATCTGCGTTTTCATTTATGGTTATTCCTGCCGATGTATGTTTTACCAGAATATGTAAAAGCCCTTTCTCTGGAAGTTTTGGTAAGTTATTTTCAATAACAGAAGTTATAAGATGGTACCCCCTTTTGTAACCGGAAAGTATTATTTCATTTTGCTGAATCATTTTTTCAGAAATTTTAGTTCAAAACTAAAAGTAGGCTTTCAGGAGCAAAAGAAAAAACGCTTGTAGCAAAGAATAAGTCATCAACACAATTTGTTAATGAAAATTTAGTCAAACATAAAATTTTGTAATTTTCAGCATTAACTTTTTACTCATTAAATAAAAATGGATCAGTCTTATCTTTTTGTTGGACTTGCAGTAGTTGCCTTTCTCCTGCTTTTTCTGATAATTATATTGATCAAGCAAAACCGGGCCGATGTATCGGAACCGGTGTTCCAAAACCGAAGAAAAAACCGCGCCGGAAGGAAAAATATGGCTTCAGGAATTGCAGTCGGACTAGGAATTGGTGTGGCGATTGGTGTGGCGATGGACAACATTGCTATCGGAATTGCCATCGGAGTTGCCGTTGGCTCATCGCTGGGGTTGTCATTTGAAACGGCTGCCAGAAAAAAGGAAGCCAAAAGCCGGTTTGGCAGAAATCAATCAGTCACCCATTCAGAAAGTTCAGGTAATAAAATCTTACTTATTTTAATGGCACTCATCCTGGGAATTCTTTTTCTCGGACTAATGCTTTTTTTCAAATCAAAATAAAGATGACAAGATTTTTCTTATTCATTTCTGCCGCTATGCTGTTTGGCTGCACTGAATCTTTTCAAAAACTCTCGGGCCCTTATCTGGGGCAGGAACTTCCGAAAAACAAGCCCGAACTTTTTGCCCCGGGAATCATCAATACAGGCATTTCAGCACGTGATATTACATTTACTCCCGACGGAAAAGAAATTTATTTTGGACTCAATATCGGAAATTCAGCTTACTCAACCATTTTTTTCTGTAAGGAAACAGAGGAGGGGTGGAGCAATCCGGAAGTTGTTCCTTTTGCCAGCGATCCCAGGTTTATTTTTATCGAACCTTTTATTTCTCCCGACGGGCAAAAACTGTTTTTTGTATCCAATAAAGGAAATGAATTTGACGAAACCAACCGTTTTTTACTGACATATGGGTGGCTGAACGCGCAAATGATTTCTGGGCCGAACCATACAAACTTGATTCGACAATAAATACCGGTGAGTCAGAATTCTTCCCCTCTGTTTCTGAAAATGGTAATCTTTATTTCACGCGCGAAGACCCCAAAACCCAGCGTGGATTTATTTATAAATCAGAATTCAAAAACGGGAAATACCAAAACCCTGAAAAACTACCTGAACATATCAATGAAGGAGTAGCCCGTTTCAACGCTACCATCGCAAAAGACGAAAGTTTTATTATTATCCCCGTTTTTGGAATGGCTGATTCTTATGGTTCAACCGATTATTACATTAGCTTTTACGAAGCAGAAAAAGGCTGGAGTGAGCCGTTAAATATGGGTGAAAAAGCAAACACTTCAAGCAGGCTCGAATACTCCGCAAGTTTTTCGCCCGATGGCAACTATTTCTTTTTTATGTCAGCCCGTGTGGATTCTTCAATAAAAGAAAAACTTACATAGAATATATTTCAAAAGTTCCATAATTCACCAGAGAATGGAAATTCAAATATTTACTGGATGAAAGCAGACTTTATCCATGATTTAAAAGAAAAAGCTACATTTACAAAAAACGAATAAAATGAAAATTCTTGGAAACCTTATCTGGCTGATTTTTGGCGGTTTCGCCATTTTTATTGAATACATTATTGCCGGTCTTTTGCTGTGTATAACGATTATTGGTATTCCTTTTGGTTTACAATCGTTTAAACTTGGAATTCTGGCCTTATGGCCTTTCGGACAAAAGATTGAGTACATGGATTACGCCCCCGGTTGCCTTTCAACCATTATGAATGTTCTTTGGCTTTTTATTGGTGGAATCTGGATTACACTCACCCACTTCTTTTTTGGCATATTGCTCGGAATAACAATTATCGGAATTCCATGGGCCAAACAACATTTTAAAATGGCATCACTCGCATTAACACCATTTGGAAGAAAAGTCATTTGAAAGATTCTTTCCATAAATTTAATTATTGAGCTAATTTGAGCAATTTAACATGTTGTGTGTTATATTGTAAATTTAATAACTGCAACAATATTCCTTATGAAAAAAATTGCGCTTCCTCTCTTTGTTATTTTTACCCTTGTCTCATCCAGTGCGTTTTCCCAATCAGAGTCTCCGTTAAGCAGTAACCTTAAAATTACGGATGTTTTTGATATGGAATTTATCAGCGATCCACAAATATCGCCTGACGGTAACAAAATTGTCTATGTCCGTAATTTTATGGATATCATGACGGATCAATACCACTCAAACCTCTGGATTATCAATAGCGACGGAAGCAATAACAGACCGCTGACACAGGGGAACCAATCGGATTACGCTCCCAAATGGTCGCACGACGGAAGTAAAATCGCTTTTCTTTCCAACCAACAGGACAAAAAAGTAAAGCTTTATGTGATGTATTTGGATACCAGGGAAACTGTTGCATTAACGAATACAAAATACACACCCGGAGAAATTAACTGGTCGCCCGACGACTGGCAACTGGCTTTTACAAAATTTGTACCTGCAAAAAAAGATAACTTATTAAATATTCCGTCTAAGCCAGAGGGAGCAAAATGGAACGAACCGCCGGTTTATATCGATGATATAAATTACAGAGCCGATGGAAGAGGTTATTTAAAAAGCGGGAAAAAACAAATTTTCACCATTACCATGGATGGGGGAACTGCACGTCAGTGGACTTTTTCAGAACACAACCATTCGAGTCCGGTTTGGTCGGCAGATTCGAAACAAATTTATTTCTCGGCCAATCTGCATAAAAACCATGAGCTGGAACCTTTGAATACAGAAATATATCAGCTTCATCTCGAAACCGGAGAAATAGTTGCACTGACCAGTCGATTTGGGCCGGATGATGCGCCTTCAGTTTCACCGGATGGCAAACAGATTGCTTATCTTGGTTTTGATGATTCATTTCAGGGTTACCAGGTAACCAATCTCTATGTAATGAAAGCTGACGGTTCCGGTTCGAAATTGTTGGTTCCCAAGCTGGATCGCGACATCAACAATATCCACTGGAAAAATGATGGCAAAGGAATTTATTTTCAATATGCCGACAAAGGAGACGACAAAATTGGTTTTGTTGATTTGGCAAATAGTAAAACAGAAACACTTGTGAACGGAATGGGAGGGCTTTCTCTTGGTCGTCCGTACAACGCAGGTTCATACAGTGTATCGAAAAATAACAGCTTTGCATTTACCATTGGCTCAACAGAACATCCGGCTGATTTGGGAATGTGGAAAGATGGAAAGAAAAGTCGTCTTACAAAATTAAATGACGATCTTTTCTCGTTTCGCAAAGTTGGAAACGTAGAAGAAATATGGTGGAATTCTTCTTTCGACAACAAAAAAATACAGGGATGGATTGTAACACCCCCCGATTTTGACCCCTCAAAAAAGTATCCGTTGATTCTGGAAATACACGGTGGTCCCTTTGCAATGTATGGAACATCATTCGCTGCTGAAATACAGTTATTTGCTGCTGCCGGTTATGTGGTACTTTATTCCAATCCGAGGGGAAGCACCGGCTACGGACAAGAATTTGGAAATGCCATTCACCATGATTACCCCAATCACGATTATGATGATTTAATGTCGGGAGTGGATGCTGTTATCGAAAAAGGGTTTGTTGATAAAAACAATCTTTTTGTTACCGGCGGAAGTGGTGGTGGAATCTTAACTGCCTGGATTGTTGGAAAAACGGATCGGTTTAAAGCTGCCGTTTCAGCAAAACCAGTAATCAATTGGGTTAGTGAATCGCTGTATTCCGATATTCCTATTTGGGCAACCGACTACATGTTTGGAGGAAAACCATGGGATGTCCCGGACGAATATTTCAGAAGGTCTCCGCTTTCGCTTGTGCCAAATGTAAAAACTCCCACCATGTTATTAACCGGTGAAAACGACCTCCGAACGCCAATCGGGGAAGCTGAACAATTTTATACTGCCCTTAAACTGGAAGAAGTTGAAACAGCTTTGGTGCGTATTCCGGGAGCTTATCACGGAATAACAAGTAAACCGAGTGGTTTGGTTTATAAAGTTGCCTCTATTCTCAGCTGGTTTGATCATTATAAAAACAAAAAGTAAAAACATTACGGAAGTAGTATTATCTGCTTCTTCTCAAAAAAATTGCTTCAAATCCACTGCCGGAAACCGGGCTGCCCAGGATATGCGCAAGTCTTTAGAAAAATATAAGACTATCCTATTATTCTCTAGCTTTAGTTGCAAATTTCAATTTATGAACAGTTTTGTGCAAATACCTAAATGACAGAACTCCTACAACGATATTAGCAATAAAACCGGCCCAGAAAACACCCGATATTCCTATAATTTTCGCGCCTACCCAAGCAAAAGGAGCATACAACCCAACCATTCTTACTACAGAAAAAATGGCCGACGGATAGGGTTTATTTATCCCGTTAAAACTACTCGCACTCAACATAAGTAAACCCTGAAATCCGTAACTGGAACCAACGATGTAGAAGTATTTTCTCGCAATATCAATCACCATCGGGTCATCAGTAAATACTGACGCAATTGGTTTTCCTAAAACAATAAACAATACGAATACCAACATTCCCCAAAGCATTGAAAACTTCATAGAATAATTAAGAGAATGAAAAATTCGTGCAAATTGATTTTTACTGATATTTTGCCCGATAAAAATAATAAGAACTGAGCCCAACGAAACAATTACCATCAAAGCAAACATTTCAACACGTGATGCTACACCAAATGCAGCCACTGCTTCTTTCCCAAATCCGGCAATTATTTTGGTAATAAAACCAATTGAAACAGGCGTAATCAGCATTCCGATAGCAGCCGGCCCTGCGATATACAAAACATTTTTCCAGGTCTCCAATATCTCTTTTACTCTTCCAAACCTGACGGTAAGGAGGTTTTCTCTGCGAATAAGAACAAACAAAATAAAAACCAACCCAACGCTTCTTCCAATAACAGTTGCCAGCGCCGCCCCTTTTATTCCCATAGCCGGAATGGGACCAAATCCAAAAATAAGCATTGGATCAAGAATAATATTTACAACAGCCGACGAAACCATTAACATTCCCGGCAGAAAAGTATCTCCGGTTGCCCTTACAATGTTATTTCCGATCATCGGAATAACAACAAAAGGAACACCAAAATACCACACGCCCATATAGTCTATTACATAATCGAGAATGGCATCACCTGCTCCTAGCGAACTAAAAACCGGCCGCATGGTATTTAACCCGATAGTAACAAAAACAGCCACAACAATTACCCCCAGCAAAACAGCCCGGCTTGCCATCTTTCTCACATTTTCACGGCTTTCGCTAATAATATTGCGGGAGACCAAAGAACTTGTACCAATTCCAATTCCTTGTGATAAACTGTTTACAAACATCACGATAGGGAAACTAAAACTCATCGCAGCCAGCTGATTCACGCCGAGTCTCCCTACAAAATAAGTATCAACCAAATTAAATATCACCATCCCCATCATCCCAAATAACATGGGCCAGGTAAGTGTGTAAAGTTGCTTTTTTATATTGCCTTCAGTAAGATTTTTACTTCTTCTTCTCATTGTTATTAAACTCCCCAAATGCTTTATTTGCGTTAGTAATCATTTTTCCTAAAAAGGAATAGATGAATTCAATCTCCTCTTTTGTAAATCCATCAAGCAAAATTTTGCTCCATTCAGAAAAACGTTCATAAAGTTTAGGTTGCAGCGCTTTGGTCTTTTCGGTAATAAATATTCTTCGTCCTCTGAAATCATTCTTATCAGGCTTTCGGATAACATAACCATTCTTCTCAAGAATATTTAATTGTGAGGTTACTGAAGATTTGTCAAGATTTAAATAATGCCCCAATTCATTCTGGTTTAGCCCGTTATTTCTGCTAATAAAATGCAGGGTCAGTACCTGCGCATGCCCGATAGAATAATCTTTAAAACTATGTTTCAGGTATCTGTGCGCGGCCCTTGACAAAAATCCGATATGCTTGCCGACCGACCTCCTGTTATTTTCTTCTTCAGAACCAAACATGTGACAAAATTACCAAATTAGTTTGAATTCAAACTAATTTCATTTTATCCAAACATAAGTTTTAACAAAATGTTTATCCGCATAGTAAAGTTTCGAAACAAAACGCCATTCTAAACATAAGGGCAACTGCTTTGTTTTAAAACTATTGCACCGTCTGACAAAGAAGTAAAACACATAAGAAGTGAAAACAAAATTTATATTATTTATCATTTTATTCATTCTCATGTCTGCTTTCGAAACGAATTGTTCAGAACCGGCTTTATCCTTTCTGAATTCTTTAACCGGTGAACAGAAAGATAAACTGCTGCACGCTTTCAATGATGATTCAAAAAGTGAATGGCACTATTTTCCCGCGACGATGTTTCCGCGGGCTGGAATTTCACTTGGAGAATTAAATCGGGACCAGAAACAATTATTTTTTGAATTCCTTCACTCTTCTCTCAGCGAAACCGGTTATTCCAAAACAAAACAAATCATTAGCCTTGAGGATGTGCTTGCTGAAATTTCAGGGAACTCGCATACCCGCGATCCGGAAAAATATTATATCGCATTTTACGGAAATCCGGAAAAGGACAGTTTGTGGTCCTGGTGTATTCAGGGACATCATCTTTCGTTAAATTTTGCGGTTATAAACGGAAAAACAGAAATTGCACCTCGGTTTATGGGGGCTAACCCTGCTACTGTAAAAAGTGGAAAACGAAAAGGAACACGGACACTTTTTTTGGAAGAAGATTTGGGATTACAATTAATAAACTCCATTCAGGAAAAACAAAAAGCAATATTTAGTGAGCATCCTCCTTATGACATTGTTACTCGTAATGACGCAGAAGTGGATCCTCTAAACCCGGTTGGAATAAAACTAAAAGAACTAAAAAGAACCAACCAGGAATTGCTTTTGAATTTAATAAACGAATACCTGGCAATCCTTCCGGAAGAACTGGCAGAGAAACGAATGCAAAAGATACAAAGTGAAGAGCTGGGGGAAATCAGGTTTGGCTGGGCCGGAGGCACACAAGCCGGTAAACCTCATTATTACCGCGTTCAAGGAAAAACATTTTTAATTGAGTTTGACAATACACAAAATAACGCCAACCATATTCATTCGGTGTGGCGGGATTTTGACGGAGATTTTGGCCGTAATCTAATCAGGGAACATTACCAGCATTCTCATCATCATTAAAACAAAACTGACAGCAATGAAAAAATCTACGCTTTTTAGTCTTTTCACCCTTACATGTGTAGTTTTAGGTACCGCTCAAAATGCCCCAAAAACCGATAACGAACATGTGACCACAATTAACGCCTTAATTGAAAAATACACCTATTCAAGAGAAACCAAAGATACAAGTTTATTACAAAGTATTCTGACCACAGACGTAGATCAGCTGGTTTCATCGGGTGAATGGAGAATTGGCGTTGACATGGCAACAAAAGGGATGATGCAAAGTTCGGGCAGCAATCCCAGAGAAAGAACGATTACAATTGACAAAATACGATTTTTAAACTCAGAGAGCGCCATCGTTGATACCCGTTATGAAATCAGGAATACTGACGGCACAAAACGAAAAATGTGGAGTACGTTTATTGTTGTTTTTGAGAATAACACCTGGAAAATTTCTGCGATAAGAAATATGCTTCCGGCAAAATGAGCAACAACTTCATTTTTATTATGATAATTTCAATTGATAAGTAAACATCTTTTTATATTTAAAGTTTATATCGGTATAAAATTCAACTTATGAAAAGCAACAAGTTCCGGGTCAACAGAATTCTTTCTTTGTTTATTTTTATGTGCAGCGTAATTGTGTTATCAGCGCAATCGTACGATACAAGCTACGAAAACAAAATAAAGGAATATACCACAGATGAGCGCTTTCTCCCTCCAATGCTGGCAAAGATGCCTTTACAAAAAGGGATTCCGTCACCGCTTGATCATTTTGGTTCTATCATCGGTGCGCCGGGCGTCATGCATCATTCCGAAGAAATCTACGGATATTTCAGAAAACTTTCGGAAATGTCATCCAAAGTAAAAATAGAACAGATAGGTATCAGTGAGGAAGGAAGACCGATAAATCTGATTACAATTTCAAGTGAAAAAAACATAAAAAACCTGAAGCGTTATAAAGATATAATGGCCAGGCTTGCAGATCCAAGAAATACAGATAGCAAAACAGCTGAAAAACTTATAAAAGAAGGGAAAACCATTTATTTCTTAAATGGCGCCATGCATTCGGGAGAAATGGGTTCTCCTGAAGCGCTGATGGAACTGAGCTATCGTCTTATAGCAGATAAATCGGAAGACTACAGCAATATTCTTGAAAATTGTATTGTTCTTATAAATCCTGTTTCAGAACCCGATGGCCGCGACAAACAGGTGGACTGGTACTACCGTTATACCAAAGACAGAAAGGAATACGATGATGGTTTTAGAAGAGTTGCACCCTACTGGGGTAAATATGTTTACCACGATAATAATCGGGACGGATTACAGATTTCGCAGGAAATAACAAAAGCTATTTTTAAAATCTATTTTGATTGGCATCCGAATGTAATGCTCGATTTACACGAATCGGTTCCTTTACTTTACATTTCAACCGGAACCGGGCCATACAACGAGAATATTGATCCGATCACTGTAGGTGAATGGCAAACCATTGCCAATCATGAATTAACAACTTTTTCAGCCCAGGGATTACCGGGTGTTTTTGAATGGGCTTTTTACGACGGATGGTGGCCGGGCTACGGAATATGGGTGGCCAATAACCATAATTCTGTCGGACGTTTTTTTGAAACTTTCGGAAATGCAGGCGCGAACACCTATTTACGCGATATTTCGAAAGCTAAATTTGCGGGCGATCTGGTCACTTCGCGCGAGTGGTATCGACCGGATCCATCAACAGGAAAATTGTATTGGTCGGCCCGAAACAATATCAACTACACCGAAACCGGTGTTCTGGCTTCGCTACAATACGCTGCAAACAATAAAAACATGCTGCTCCGGAATTTCTATCAAAAAAGTGTAAACGGAACCAACTTCTCGAAAATCAATGAAACAAAGATGTTTGTGATTTCTGAGGAACAGCGCGATCCGGTTATGGCTGCCTATTTGGTCAATCAGCTCCGCAGACAGGGTATTGAAGTTCACAAAGTAAACAATTTGAAAAGAGAATATGTAATTCTGCTTGATCAGCCATACAGTCGTTTTGCCTATGATTTGCTTACCGAACAAAAATACCGTGCCGATGCAAAATTTCCGCCTTATGATGCAATTGCCTGGACTTTAGGTTATATGTACGGTGTGGATGTTCAAAAATATGATTCATTGAAATACTCAACTGATGAACTTTCGCTTGTGAACGAAAATATCGTTTATTCAGGAAAAGTTACGGGTGATGGTTCTGATTTTATTATAAATTATAAAGCCCAGGCTCCGGTGCTTTCCGGTCTTTATGCCGCCGCAAATCAATACAATAATTTTGAATCCGAAATTCTGGATTCTGTGACTATTGCCGGAACAGATACTTTACAGACCGGTTCTTTAATTTTGAAAGGACTCACCTCGAAACAGGCAAATGACTGGGCTGAAAAGTATGGCATCGATCTTCTGGCAAAAAATATAACCGGCGAAAATTCGAGAAGTATTCAGCTTCCCAAGATTGCCGTTTTCCACAGCTGGACAAATACGCAGGCTGAAGGTTGGGTCCGCTTTACCATGGAACAAAAAGGGATTCCTTTCACTTCAATAGACAAAGATGACTTAAAAAATGGGAAGTTGAAAAGTCGTTTCGATGTTATTATTATTCCACATCAGGGAGGTGATTTATCTTATTTTGTAAATGGGTTGGACGACCGGTTTGGTCCAATGCCCTACACAAAAACAGCAGAATTCCCTTCACACGGATACCCTGATTCGACGGAAGATATGACAGGCGGCCCCGGACTTGACGGGCTAAATAACCTAAAAACATTTGTAAGAGATGGTGGAGTTTTGGTACCGCTGGCAAATTCTGCAGCCATTATCGCCGACGCAGGAATAGGAAAGGAAGTGAGCAGCTTTTCACCCGGTGGCTTGTTTCATCCCGGATCGCTTGTAAGCGCAAAAGCCCGAAATGCAAAAAGCCCTATTTTATATGGTTACCCGGATACTTTCCACCTTTTTAAAGGGAATGGGAAACTTTTAGCTACCGAAAAATATGATCGTAATTTAATGGTGCTACAATATGGAACAAAACCATTAAAAGATGAAGTGGAATATACAGGTAAAATATTGGGGCAAAAGAAGATGGAGGAAAAAGAATTGAATAAAACGGAAACTGAAAAAAGTGATACAACTGAGGTAAAAAAAGAGAAAGAGCCAAAATATGTTTTATCGGGAATGGTAAAAAATGAAGACGCTATTGTCGGCCAGGGCGCTATTTTTAATGTCCCACTCGGAAAAGGAAATGTTGTGTTTTTTACTTTTAATCCGCTAAACCGATATTTAAATCATCACGATTCATCACTACTTTGGAACGTGTTAATCAACTGGGATCATTTGTAAGATGAATTACCTCTGCCGGAATGACACGCATAAGACGAAAGGGATTTGTATTCTTTCATTTAGTTTATTTTCCATTAAAAGCAACCTTCTCAAAACACAAAACGTCTGGTAAAAAAGACCAAATGAAATCAAAAACTTCGTTTTCACTTTTTATTGCTATTCTGCTTTTGGGGTGCGGAAAAGAAATAGATTTCAACAGAAATCTTTCGGATTCCGAGGGGCTGAGTTTGTATTGGGATCATCAGATTTTTGGTGAACAGGGAAGAGGATTTATTTTTGAATTCTATGAAGCACAGCGTCTGGAAAACCAATACGAACTGGTTTTTGACACAAAAGTTGACAACCGAAGAAAAAACATTGATATTTACCTCCGTGATAAAATAGATGAAGGGAAATGCCCATATTTTCCAACTCCAGACCAAACAGATAACCTGTGTATATCAAGCGGAGATTTCTTCATTCCCGAAGATCAATTAAAGGAGGATGAGTACACATTCTTGGTTAAAACGGCAGATTTTACTATTCAATCGACTTTTTCAGTCAGTAAAGACCAGGTGAAACTAAGTATTCCGGGAAACGATTATTTCTCTTGTTCGATAGAAAATGTATATCCAACTCCCAAAAATTTGTTATATGGTAATGTAATTTTTAACGGTGAAGAAAATACTCAATATGCTGAAGCATTTTTCGCAGAATTAAAATCAATTGGTTTGAATGACACTATTGTCTCAAACTCGCCGTTTAATTTACCAGTAGATGATTCGGGTAAACCAGAGGACCGGCACTGGGACACGGACAAACACAGCCTCGCATTTCTCTACTCTTTAAACTCGGGTTTTCAATCTGTTGTGGATATATCCAAACAATTCGTTGATAATTACGACTTAAACATTTACCTGTTTACAACTAACGGTGATCAGGCGAGCCTGAGTAAAGCGCATGGTATAACTGTGTTTTACGCTAAATAGAAATAATGTAAAACAACTTCCGGTATCATTCGATTTCAAAATTTCGGATTGACAAATTTTTCAGCTGGCCATTTTCCCTTTCATTAACATGTCAACAGCATCTTTCAACGAGCCGGCGCGGGTAACATTACCTGTGTTTACAAAGTAAATTACATCGGCATTGGCAATGGTGTTTAACCGGTGTGCTATAATTACTTTTGTGGTTTCGGTGGGTAATTTCCGAATAATTTCATCCAGCAGTTGTTCAGTAACCGTATCGATGTTTGCAGTTGCCTCATCAAGAATAAGCAGATCGGGTTTTCGCAAAACGGCACGCATAAAAGCGATTAGCTGTTTTTGCCCGAGACTAATCCCATCGCCTGCATCATTTACTTTTGTATCAAGTCCCCTTTCAAAACGTTGTAACAAAGTCTCCAGCCCGGTGTCGTGGAAAATCTTTTCCAGTTCTTTGTTCCTGATGTTTTTGTATTCTTCATTTCCATACAAAATATTGTCGCGAATGGTTCCGCTAAAAAGATAAGGATCCTGTAAAATAAATCCGATTCGTTTCACCCTTTCGGCAGCAGAAAATGATCGGATATCTTTTCCATCAAGCAAAACCGTACCTTTTGTCGGGTCATACAAACGAGAAATTAGTGATGCGGTTGTTGTTTTTCCTCCACCGGTTGGCCCAACAAAAGCGTAGATTTTTCCTTTTCTCAGGTTGAAGTTAATATTATGCAAAACTTCGTTTCCATTTGGATAAGAAAATGAAACATCCCGGAAAGAAACCAGGGTTGCTGTATCATCTACACTTTTTGAACCAACCCTTGGCAAATTATTTTCCAGGTCAAGAATTCTTCGAATACGATCCCACGCAGCAAGTGCTGTTTGAAAATTTGCCCACAACGATGCCAGTTGACGTAAAGGATTGTAAAAACTGTTTACATAAGCCACAAAACTGATTAATAAGCCTACAGTAAACTCCCCAACAGAAATGAAATAAATTCCTAACGTTAAAACGATCATTAAACCGAGGTTCGAAAACAAAGTGTAAACCGGCAAAAATATATTGTTTGCAATCCCCGCTCTCACGGCGGCAGAATAATTTTTTCGGTTTACAAAAGCAAAACGCTGCCGGAAGTAATCGCGCCGATTAAATGCCACAACAACTTTAAAGTTATTCAGACTCTCCTGAACTTCTGAACTCAGATTTCCGACACTTTTTAAACTTTCTGCATTTTTCTTTTTTACCCACGGCGATATCAGTTTGGTAAAAATCCAAATAATAATAGCCGGTGAAAGCGCTGCAAGTCCGAGCTTCCAAAAAATTGAAACCAGAAAAATACCTGCCCCGACCATAATAAGAATTACCCGTAAAAACTGCATCAGCGACTGCGAAAAAAACTGGTTAATTTTGTCCGTATCGTTATTTATCCTCGATATTAAATCGCCGGTTTTATTCTGGTTAAAAAAGTCGTAAGGTAAATCCTGTAATTTTTCAAAAACTGAATTTCGGAGTGTGTACAACATTCGCTGCCCTACTCCACCCATCAAACGGGTTTGCAAATAACCGGCGACCAACGCAACAATATAGGTTCCCAGTAAAATACTGCCAAAAATTACCAATCCATGGTATTTTCCGGTTTGGATATAGTTGTCGACCGCATAGCCGATTAAAATTGGCCCGGCCAGATTAAGTAAAGCAGCAATAACCATAGCCACAAAAGCAACAAGCAAAATCTTCTTTTCCTCAACCATGTGCGCGACAAGGCTCTTTACCGATGCAAACCCCAGCCGCTTTTTTTCCTTTTTCTCTTCATGCAGGGTATCAAGATTGTAACTCATAGTGGCTGGTACTTTTTTGTGATTCATAAATCTGCACATATTCAGGAGAAGTGGCCCGCAAGTCCTTGTGCTTTCCTGCTGCAACCAACTCTCCCTCCATCAAAAGAAGTATCTGGTCAAAATCTTTTACAGGACTAATTTTTTGTGTCACCGATATCAAAGTTAAATCCGGATAATTTTCCTGTACATTTTTGAGAATCTTTTGTTCTGTTTGTTGGTCTACACGTGCTGTAAAATCATCAAGCAACAATATCTTTGGATTTAAAGCCAGTGCCCGGGCCAGCATAATCCGCTGCTTTTGTCCGCCGGAAAGACTGGTTCCCCTTTCCGAAACAATTGTATCCAATCCTTTTGAAAGTGTTCCGATAAAATCCTTTAATTCTGCAGTTTCAATTGCCTTTTCCAGAGATTCATCAGTAACGATATCACTAAAAGCAATATTTTCGCGCAAACTCATATTAAACATTACACTATCCTGAAAAACAAACCCAACCTGACGGTGAAATGTCTCTTTGTTAAATTCCGTGATATCTATTCCGTCAAATTCAACTGTACCTTCCCGGGGCTGTATAAGACTTGTAAACAAATATAAAAGTTGTGATTTCCCCGCTGCCGTTGGGCCGATAATCGCTGTGCGCGATCCTGATTTTATTGAAAACGATACATTTTTTAAGGCCGGTTTGCCATCATAAAAAACCGATACATTTTTAATTTCTATATTTCCTTCCAAAGATTTATCAACAGTTCCCGTGTCTGCTGTTTCTTCGGCTTTTAGAACCGATTCAATTCTTTCATACGAAGCAGAAGCCTGGGCAATCATGTTACTGATAAAGCCAATTACGATAATCGGGAAAATAAGAATCGCAACATAACTTGTAAAAGCAGCAAAATCGCCAAGCGACATATTTCCTGAAATAACCAGGTGCCCTCCAAGCACAAGAATGGTTAATGTAGCCAGGTTTCCAAAAAAATTAATCAGTGGAATTAATGTAGCAAAAAGTGTAACTATTGAAATTCCAATATCACGGGATTCGGCACTGGCTTTTAAAAATTTTCGGTATTCCAGTTGTTGCGAATTAATTACACGAATAATGGCCGCGCCCAGAATACTTTCATTAATTACTCTGTTCAGCCAGTCGATAACTTCACGGCTCCGCACAAACAATACACGCACTTTTTTTAAAATGATAAAAAAGGTAATTCCTACCAAAGGAATGACAAAAAGCACCGGAATTGCCAGTCGCCAGTTTATAATCAATAAAAAAACCGATGTGCCGATAATCATTACCGTTGAAGAAACAATGGACGAAACACCAACGGAAACAAACATTTTAACCGAATCCATGTCGGATGTAAGATTCGTAAGCAGTTTTGAGGGATTGGCATCCTGGATAAAAGCATAACTTTGCCTTGAAATCTTGTCGGACAAATTTTTTCTTAAATCAAAACCCACTTTTTCAGATGCAAATGTTTGAACTACTGTTTGCAGCATTGTAAAAAAGAAGATTATCCCTGCCGCAATCGAAAATTCAGTTAAAATAGTCTTCAAAACATAATTCCCCTCAGAGTAAGAATCAATACCATGTGAGATAATTCTTGGGATAAGCAGATTCGCCGCATTACTTATTAAAGCAAAAACAATGAGCAGAAAAATCATTCCCTTGTAGGGTTTTAAAAGCTTTAGTAATCCGGCATTACTTTTTTTTGCTTTGTTTCCTTTTTTTCTGCTTTGTTTCATGAATTGTTTAAAAGTTCGCCATACAAAGTAAGTTAAAAACATGGATTGAAAATCAATATTTCCTAAAGTTTAAAGAAGCTGACATATAATTCTTGTTAATTTAAACTGAAGGAATTTGTATTTGAAATCCGGAAGTAAAACTATTCGAAACCCGAAAAGTTCAAAAGATTTTGTTATTATCAGGGAATCGACATTTATTCCATTCTGACAATTTTGGGATGAAAAGTCCCCAACACATTTACTAAATCCTTTTGGTTTTTCATAACTTCCCTGATGTTTTTATATGCAAATGGTGATTCGTCGGTACCACCCCCCAGTAATTCAACGCCTTTCTCCTGAAGGTATTTTTGCATTTGGCTCTCTGTAAAAGTTCTTTTTGCCTGGTTACGTGACATCAAACGCCCTGCACCGTGAGCAGCAGATTGTAATGCATCTTCATTTCCTTTGCCGGAGACAATAAAAGCAGGAGACGCCATTGTTCCAGGTATTATCCCAATATCACCAATTCCTGCTGGTGTTGCTCCTTTTCGATGAATAACAATCTCTTCGCCGGTCTCCAGTTTTTCTTTCCAGGCAAAATTGTGATGGTTTTCTATTAGGACTAGCGGTTTTTCACCCAAAGCTTTTGCCAGCCGTTTATGAATTATCCGATGGTTGGAATGTGAATAATCGCCTGCCAGTTGCATTGCTGCCCAATATTCCTGCCCTTCTTCAGAATCCAAATCCAACCACGCCAAACGCGCTGCTTCACCAGTGAGTTCCAGTTTATCTTTTGCAATGCGGGTGTAATGCTTACACACTTCCGAGCCAAAATTCCGGGAACCTGAATGACTTAAAACGGCAAAGTAACTGCCGGGTTGCAGTTTTATTTCTTGAGAAAAGTCCGAGATTTCTACAAAACCCACGTCCACAAAATGGTTCCCATGCCCCGACGTGCCCAGTTGAGCTGCAAACTTTTTTTGAAGGGTTTTCAGAAACTTTATTTCTTTAAATTCCTTCCGTTCAAGGATTTCTACATCTTCCAAGTCGTTAAATTCTGCCAATCCAAACCGGGTTTCGTTCAGCAATATTTTTTTGATTCTGTCACGTTCACTATCAATCTTTTTGGAAGAAAACGGAAAAACCGACAAACACATCCGGCAACCGATATCCATTCCAACACCATAGGGAATTACCGAATTATAAGTGGCCAGCACTCCGCCAATGGGCAACCCGTAACCGACGTGAGCATCGGGCATTAATGCGCCTTTTATGGTAACGGGGAGTTTCATGGCCGTTGTCATCTGCTCCAGCGCTGCCGGATCAATATTCTCCTCGCCGTAAACCTTAAATTCCAGCGCTGCTTGATTCAATTTTGGTTTCTTCTTTTTAACGACCGGTTTTCCAACAAGTAATTTCGCCAGTTCTCCAAATCGTTGGTCGTCAATATATTTCCGCGGCGACAAATGAATTCTTTCCAGCAAGTCTATCACTTCCGGTTTGTCAGAACGACTACAATGCCTGCTAACCAGATTTATTGCCAGCGCAATTGCCTGGTCGCTGGTGAATCCAATGCGTCTTAATTCCTTTCCCCGGAGTTTTATCTTTTTCATTTTATCAACGAATTTAGCTCAAATTACAAAAAACACGTTTTTATTGTTTATCTGGGCTAAATTTATCGTTGATATTTCACCTTCTTTTTAAAATCGGGCAATATAATTTACAGAATAGAACCGGATTTACCTTTTCCCGCAGGGTAGAACTTTTAATGAATTCTGTGCAATTTGAGCGTGTTTATTTATGCGACTTTGTTTTAATTTATCACCCACAAATCCCAGCAAATAAAACACATCCTTCCCCTCAACTGCTACATAATTAAAAAGTGTACTGTTGTATTCGTAGTCATAATCATAGATTCTGTTTCCATTTACAGTTGTGAATTGCTTTTTTAAAACATCGGCTCCCTGCTCGCTGATACTTTGGGTATGCGATTGCATAAAACTTTCAAAAGTGCCTTGTTTAAAAATGGTTTGAACAATCATTTTTACGCCTGAGCCATCTTCCCAAATCGATTGTCCTGCTTCCGCCGAAGTTTTCACATAGTTTACAGGGAAAAGGTGTTCCACACAAGCGTCATCAGAGACCAACTCAACATATCCGGCAACTTTTGAAGACGACGCAATGGGTGTTGTTGTAACTTCATGCTGATCTTCTGCTTTATCCGAACTTTTCCTGTTGGCTAAACTGCTCAACAAACCGCCTCCTCTGTTTTTACTCTGTGGATCCAACAACTCAAAACTATCAATAATTCCATCTGCTTCGGCTGAACGCTGGCTGACCAGATTCCGGGGTACGGCAGTCCAGATAATGTAAGCAAAACCATTTTTAACGATATAATAAGTTCCCAAAACAGCTTCATCTCTATCCACCTTCCATGTATAGGCCGAAGCACGGGCTGGAATTCCGTGTAAATCCCCATCTTCATTCATAATCCGTTGTGCTCCCTGAATGATGTTTTGTTCAAAAACACGTTGTAAGATTTCGGTTGTAAACTGGTCGGTTGCCGGCATGGCACGCACACGAACCATCACATTTTCATCCGGGCTCATCAATGTTAAAACTTTGTCGGTGCCATCAAACGCCTGATTTTGCCGGTAATTTGAAGGAACCTTAATTTTAAATTGCATCTCAGTGTCGGTTACCCATTTTTCCTGCGCTTGCAATGAAAAGGATAAAAAATAAAACGACACCATAAGAATAACAAATGGGCTTGGTTTCATCAGATTTGGTTTTTGTGTTAAATCTATTAAAAATATTTATGTTAACAAGACGTGTAGTTTCAATTTTTCAGTAGAAAAATGAAATAAAAATCCTTTCTCTTCTTTTGAAGCCGTGTAAAAACCATTATTTTTAAACAATCCAACTGTAAAATAAATAAAAATGAAAGCGACTTTAACACTGTTACTGCTTGCAACCTTTCTTCTGGCAGCCCAAAACAATACACCAAAAACTCCTGAAGAGGTGGTGTCACTTATAAAAGAACATGTTACCTGTGATTGGCTCAGTGAAACCGTGGATATTTACAAGGCCGGAGACCCGCACACACCATTAAAAGGTATTGTTACCTGCATGTTTGCCGATATGAATACCCTGAAAAAAACCGTAGATTTGGATTGTAATTTTATCATCACGCATGAACCCATATTTTACAGCCACCTAGATGAGACTGAAACCTTACAGGATGAGCCCGTTTTTAGGGAAAAGATAAACTATATCAAAAAAAATGGCCTTGTGGTTTTCCGTTTTCACGATCATATTCACATGACTCAGCCCGATGGCATTTCAGTCGGAATGATTAATAAACTGGGACTAAAACCTTATTCCGTCGATGGATCGCTCACCTTTTTCAAATTGCCGGAGCAAACCGTAAAAGATTATGCACAGTCGTTAAAAAGTATTTTCGGGATGCAATCGATTCGTGTGGTTGGAAACCCGGAATTAGAATTTACCAATCTGGCTTTTATGGCTGGGGCTCCTGGTGGACAACGTCATATTCAAATGATGAGAAACCCGGAAGTTGAAGTAATCCTGGCCGGTGAGGCGACTGAATGGGAAACTTATTTATATGCCAACGATGCAAAAGAACTAGGCAAAAACAAAGCTGTAATTTTTTTGGGACACATAAAATCGGAAGAAGCCGGAATGGAATATTGCGCGGAGTGGCTGAAAACTTTCGTATCAGGTATTCCCATTCATTTTATCAAAAATGAAGCAAATTTTGTTACGTTCTAAAAAAAATCTCAGCAAATAATAACTAAACCAACTGATAATGAAAATCTACTCTCTTTTATCTATTTTTTTAATAACAATTTTCCTTTCCTGTCAAAAAAAAGTTCAAATCAACGGGATTTATGTTGACTTTGATAAGATTGAAAAAGTTAAAAATGACTTAAAAAAAGGAGAACAACAGTACACAAGAGCATTCAATATTTTAATTCAAAAAGCAGAAAGTGCCTTGAACGAAGGCCCCTTTTCGGTAATGGACAAAAAGCGTACGCCTCCGAGCGGAGACAAACACGATTACCTGAGTATGGGGCCGTATTGGTGGCCCGATCCGGAAAAAACTGACGGACTGCCGTACATCAGACGCGACGGCGAAGTAAACCCTGAAACCCGGGGAGATAATGTGGACAGAACTTCCGCGGCAAAATTATTTTCAAATATAGAAATACTGGGATGGGCATTTTATTTTTCCGATGAAAAAAAATATGCCGAAAAAGCGATACAGTTGATTGAAATATGGTTTATAAATCCGGAAACTTTAATGAACCCCAACCTCGAATATGCACAGGGAATTCCGGGCAGAACAGAAGGTCGTGGTATTGGAATCATCGACTGGTCTGGAATAAACCGGCTGATTTCTCCTTTTCAAATTCTGGAAGCTACAGGTTATTTGAAAGATGAAACAAAAATACAACTGTACAATTGGTTCGAAGCGTATCACAATTGGTTGGTAGCCAGCAAAAACGGAATTGACGAAGATGACTATTTTAATAACCACGGAACCTGGTACGACGTGCAGGTGGTTGGGATAGAATTGATGTTGGGCAAAACCGAGTTGGCAAAAACCCGATTGGAAAAGGTGAAAGACAAACGAATAGCACCGCAGGTAGAACCCGACGGAAGCCAGCCACACGAACTGGCTAGAACAAAATCGCTGGGATACAGCACGATGAATCTGCGCGGTTTTATTCACCTGGCCAAAATGGGAGAAAAAAATGATATTGATTTATGGAATTTTGAGACCCGGGATGGCAGAAGTATCAAAAAAGCACTCAACTTTTTGTTGCCTGTAGCACAAAGCAAAAATAAATGGACTTATCAACAACTGGGACATCTTGACGATGCGATTGAAACATTAAAAATTAACTTTCAAATGGCAGGAAGTTTATTTAACGAACCGGATTATATTACAGTAGCAAAATCGATAAAAAATCCGGAAAACAATATAGAAACATTACTTTATCCTTTTTAATAAAAAGAACTGTCTTTTTCTAAAATTATAGAATTTTGTAAAAAATTAAATGAAATAAGAAAAAGCCTTTCAAACCATTATTGCAAAAATAAGTTACGCCTATGAAAAGAATTATTTTTATATTCTTGTTTACCACTTCTGTTACAGCAGCCTCAGCGCAATCAGTAGTCGGTTTTTGGGAAATAAAAGAAGTAACGGTTGGTAATGAATTCATGACACCGATTGCCCGATGGACGCGAATAAATCAAGACGGAACATATCAATCGGGAAACGGATGGCAACAAAATTCGGAAGGGACATGGGATTATGACAATAAATCAAATTCTTTTCTTCCCAAAGAAACGAATGGAATAGAAGACTCCTACGGTGCTTTTAAGGTTTCGTTTAGCGGTAAAGAGATGATTTGGCAGCGCAAAGAAGATGCAATGACCGTTACAGTGACATTAACTCCCATCAAAAAATTGCCCAAATCAACTGCAGATGAGATAAAGGGACTCTGGGATCTAACTGATGCTTTACTAAATAGCCGTTCTGTTAAAGACAAATTTGACCCTGATGACATATACTATGTTTTTATCCGCTGGGACCGGATCTATATTGAACGTTCACCAGAAGGAAAACGTAGCACAGGTTACTGGTACATAAATGCACACAGGCCCGAAATTACATTTATAAGTCATACTGCCGGGCAAAACCCTGAAAGCTGGCAAATAGAGGTTAATGATCTGGAATTAAAATTAAAAGGGATTTCAGAAACCAATAAAAACAGAGAATTGATATTTCAGCGAATAAATGAATTTCCTCAATAAAATCAGGAAGGATATAAATTTGTCAGATTTAATCGGTTTCGCATTTCAATATCAGTAAAATTATGCTGCTTTTTTAGATTAGTCAAAACAAATGGCAGAAACATTCAACCGAAAAGAAAGTAACTTTGTTATATTGTTTATTACAAGTTTATTTATCAATAAATAGAAGAATTTGGAAGCTGGCCATACTGAAGTTTATACCGGTAAATCTATAGCGGTACTTCCTTTTGTAAACATGAGCACCGATGCTGAGAATGAATATTTTAGCGACGGCATTACAGAGGAAATAATTAATGCGCTTACAAAATTGAGGGACTGAAAGTAATTGCCCGCACGTCATCGTTTGCCTTTAAAGGCAGAAATACGGATGTGCGCGAAATTGCAACTCAGCTTGGAGTGATTTCAGTTCTGGAGGGCAGTGTGCGGAAATTTAAAAATCGTGTACGTATTACAGCACAGTTAATTAATGCAGAAGACGGTACCCATTTCTGGTCGAAAAATTTTGACCGCGAAATGAAAGATATTTTTACGCTTCAGGATGAAATCAGTTTGCTTATTGCCAATCAGATTCGCGAAAACTTTGGCCATTTTGACATCCAGGAACAACTGGTAAGCCAACCCACAAAAAATATGCAGGCTTACGAATTATATCTGAGAGGCCATTTTCACCAGTTAAAATGGGATGCCGACTCCATTCGGGAAGCAACCAAATATTATGAAGCGTCGGTTGCTCAGGACTCCCAATTTGCCCGCGCCTATTACGGATTGGTTCAAAGTTATGGTTTGCTGGCTGCGTGGGGATATATGCCTGCCGAAGAAGGCTTTTCAAAGGCCATTTATAATTTTATGATTGCTGCTGACCTCGATAAGTCACTTCCTGAATATGGTATGTCGTTCGTGGGTAGAACGTTTTGGATGGACTGGGATTTTCAGGCAACTTACAATCAATTGGTGGAAACCCTGGCTCAACACCCCAAATATACCGATGGGTTGGAGGCTATGGCAGAACTCTTTATTGCCCACGGAAACTGGCCTCAAGCTGAAAAATATATAAAACGGGCCATGGATGTCGACCCACTTTCGGCCAACCATTACTACACACTGGCGCACATTAACTATTACCGGAAAAAATTCAGGGAAGCACTTGAACTGGTGGAAAGAGCGCTCTATATAAACCCTGAATTTGTATTAGCCTATGAGTTAAAAACATTGTGCCTCATTTGGCTAAATCGTCGTAAATCTTTTGGCCAGTTTATTGCCGGACATGAAAATGCTCCAATAAAAATATTGTACTTCGAGGTTTTAAATGAAGGAAAAAACAGCTTTCCGGAGGAAACATTAAAAAGCTGGGAAAAAGTAGCGGAAGATAAAAGCCAGATGGTTCCCTATGAACTTTTTGTTCTTGCCAATTCAAATCACAAAAAAGAAGCGTTTGAGCTGCTCAAAAAATATATTGCTCAAAAACGCGGACAGATCATTAACTTCAGACAAGATCCGTCGTTAGAAAAACTGCGGGAATTTGACGAGTTTCACCAGCTTCACTTCTCCAATTTTAATTTTCAGGAAGAAACAGAAAATTCCGTAAAAAAATCAGCTGAAACCAAAACAAGTTCGGCAGAACTTGAGAGCCGGATGAAAATGGTGTTAAATTTTATGGAAACAGAAAAACCATATCTCGATGCACAACTTAGTTTAGGCAGCATGGCTGAAAATTTGCAGCTGCATCCCAATAAATTATCTTATTTAATCAACGAAAAAACAGGAATGAATTTTAACGAATTCGTTAACCAGTTTCGCCTTTCACATTTCAAACAAATTGCCGTTGATAAAAAAAATTCACACCTCACCATTTTGGGAATGGCTTACGAGAGCGGGTTTAATTCAAAAACCGTCTTTAACGTTTACTTTAAAAAAGTAGAAGGTATAACACCAGGAGGTTGGCTAAAACAGTCGAAACAGTGATTTTCATTTGCTAATATTACTTAAGTTCCAAATCTCACCAAGTACGGAATTTCACCAACACGTTCGGATTTACAATTTCGGACGATTTACTCTTCTTTGCTTCACATCTTTGTATCATCAAAACAATTGAACAACAATTAAAATCTTTAAATTAAACAAAATGAAAACAGAAGCAAAAACAGTGTTCAGAAGAATAAAAAGGCTAACTTTTTCAGCGGTTGCTATTATGTTGATTTTATTTGCCGGAAACACAAGCGCCCAAAGCCATGAGAAAAAAGATTCAGAAAAATGGAAAAGTCCGGCTCGAACCGCTCTTAATGTTTGTCCGGGTGGTGTTGCATTTGGATTTTATTCGGCCAATGTTGAGCATTTATTTGGCGAAAATCACGGGCTGGTGTTAAGAGGCGATTTGGAAACCATCCCTAAAACATATTCCGACACCAACATCGACGCCAACGGGAAAGCAGTTATTTTGAATTACCGCTATCACTTTGGTGGAGGGCTTAATTCATTTTATGCAGGCGCATTTGGTCGCTACCGTAAAATTAACGGCGACGGAACACTGGAAACAGGTAAGTTCGACTTTTCCCTGCCGGAATGCACGGTTGGTTTGAATGTTGGAAAACGCTGGATATGGGAAAGTGGTTTTACCATAAACTTTGCTCTGGGCTACGGTTATGCATACGACGAGTTAAAAGTAAACAATTCAAGTCAGGCCGCCATAGATGCCATCAATGTGTTCAGCAATGATTATGCTTTTATGAATGGTTTTCTTGGAGAATTTTCCTTCGGCTACGCTTTCTAAAAAAAGCGGAATATACCGAAGACTAACGATTTAATAGCAAACAAAAATTAAAAAAGAAAAGTAATGAAAACAAAAACTTTAGTCATATTAATCATTGGCGTAATGCTCGCCAGTTGTTCAGCTACTCATATTCTGACGAATGATAACACTCAACGCTATCTGCCAAACGAAACCAAAAATATAGAAGTCTTTTCCACCTCCAAAATAGATAGAGAATATGTAATTATTGGTGACGTTGTTTCGAGGGTGGAAGATTTTAACGGTGCAAATGCCTCTGTAAAATACCTAAAAAAAGAGGCGGCCAAAATTGGAGCAGACGGAATTATCAACCTTCGGCTCTCAATCGAGCGCGGATATATTGGAAACGGTGTTGAAGCTAAAGGAACAGCCGTAAAATACATCAATTAATATTCACTTTAAAAATTAAGAATCATGAAAAAATTAATAATACCATTCGTTTATATTTTGCTTCTGATGTCAACACCGGGATGCTACTATGCATTCTACCCGCAAACCGGTAGTCAGTTATACATTGAAACACAGCCTGAAACAATTGAAGTCTATTCAGATGAACCGGAACAAAAGTATGAGATTTTAGGGCCAATTGCTGCAGAAGTGCCCGGTGATGTTGAAGCGGCTACGAAATATTTGAAAAAGAAAGCCGCAAAACTTGGAGCATCCGCCGTAATCAAAGTAAATTTGTCGAAACCTACCTCTTTCCCGGGAAGTACCAGTATATCGGGTATCGCTGTAAAAATAAAAGAGAGCTAATTTTAAATGTTCAAAAATGAATCCAACAAGATACAAATCAGCATTTTATCCGATTGTATTTCTTATTATTGTCTTTTTTAGTAAGGGTTGTTCCTCTGAACTGAGACTGGATGAAGCGCACGATAAAACTGAAAAACTTTTTCAAAAGGAGCTAAAAAAAGATAACGTGCAAAATGCATTTTTGTCGGTATACTCACCGTCACTGAAGATCGACTGGAATTTTACCGGTGGTAATTTTCAAAACGGAGAATCCGTAAAAATAGTTACGCCGTTTTACACCGCAAGTATCGGAAAGACTTTTACCGCAACAGCCATTTCGGTTTTGGTTGAACAGGGAGAACTTAAATTTGGAGATAAAATTTCATTTTATTTACCGGATTCAATACTGGAAAACCTTCACATTTTTGAAGGAAAAGACTATTCCGGTGAAATCACCGTTGCTCAATTGTTACAGCACACTTCGGGTTTACCCGATTACTTTGAAGGTAAAACTGCCGATGGAACACCAAATGTGATGGAACAGATATTTGCCGACACAAGTAAATTCTGGAAACCTGTAGAAACTATTGATTTTGTAAAAAAGAAGATGCAACCTCTGTTTGCTCCCGGAACCGATTATCGATACACCGATACGGAATATGTGCTACTGGGATTAATCATTCAGAATGTCAGCGAAATGCCGCTGCACGATTTTTTCCAAAAACATTTTTTTGAACCACTGGAAATGCGGAACACATACATGAATTTGCGCTCGGAACCAATAGAAGCAACCGGAAAAACATCGGAATTGTATGCAGGCGATTTTGAGGCGAGCACATTGACCAGTCTCAGTGCTGACTGGGCTGGTGGTGGTTTGGTTTCAACATCAAATGATCTGATTATATTTCAACATGCATTGTTTACAGGAAAAATAATTTCAGCAAAAACCCTGAAAACGATGCAAAACTGGGTACCTGAAACCCGCGGAATGGAATATGGTTTTGGATTGCGAAAAGTCTCTTTCAAAAAGCTTTTCCCCTCCCTGCCCGATTTAACAGTTATTGGGCATTCCGGCAGCACGGGCTCATTTATGTTCTATTGCCCAAAACTGGATGTTTACCTGGCCGGAACACTCAATCAAACCGACGAGGTAAAAAATTCGGTAGTGTTGATGGTAAAGGTACTTTCCATTGTGAACAAAATAGAGAACATAAAAAAACAAAGCTGATGAGTACGTTTTTCAACCATCCGGAGGTAAAAGAAAAAATCAAAAAACTTTACCGCCAAAAACTGGATGAACTGCCAATCCGAGACGAATTTATGCAAATAGAAACCTCTTACGGCGATACCAATATAGTAATTACCGGGCCAAAAGGAGAATAGCCGTTGGTTCTGCTGCACGACTCCAACAGCTGTGCCCCGGCAGCGATTGAAATATTGATTGATTTGACCCGGAATTTTCGGATTTATGCGGTTGATATTCCCGGTCAATCAAATTTAAATGAAGAGTTCCTGCTGGATGTAAATGATAACTCATATGGAAAATGGATGTATGAAATTCTGTCGAGATTAGCTGTTAAAAATGCCTTTTGAGTGGGAATTTCTTTTGGTGGCTTTGTCGCCTGGAAAACACTTATCTTTGAGGAAAAGAGAATAGCCAAAGCTTTTTTAATCACTCCGGCAGTACCTATTAAGAGAAAACCACTGAAAATGTTTTTTGAAGTGCTTCTTCCAGTGAAACGATACAAAAAGCAGAAAAAGATAAAATCATTTGCACCAGTTTCCAGGTGAAAATTTTTCAGGTAAAAGCGATTTTGCAGAAGCTTTCTTATCAAATCCATTTCTACATTATGCAATGGATTTTTCACCTATTCCAGTGATTTCAAAAGATTGTGCGTAACGAATCCCCCCGTTCACATTTTTGCTGCTGAGAATAACTTGCTTTTTCCGAGAAAAAAAAAGTAAAAAGGGCAAAAAAAATATTCACACATTCCAGTAAGTTTGTTTTACTAAAAACTCCTGGCAAGCACTATCTGGTACAAACAATGTGTACATCTCAAAAAATATCCTGAATAAACAGCAAAAAGATCAAGTAAAAAAAAAATTGAACAATAAAGATAACCCTGATTATTACAATGACTCTTTCCTGAAAAAAGTCGAGCAAACAATAAAACGGTAGAAATTATATAGCGAATTTCCTCTAAACCTATTTTGCGGTCAGCTAAACGGGAAAATCCGGTTTTTAATTTATCAAAACATTTTCTGCATCACAAAAGCCAACACCAAAGTTTATTTTCCATCTAGTGTTTTAATGACAACAACACCATTTGCCCCCCTGGAACCATAGACGGCTGAAGCTCCATCTTTAATTATGTCTATACTTTTCACATAAATGGGTTTAATGGTTTTTAGAAAATCATAATCTACGATCACTCCGTCTACAACTACAAGAGCTGCGCTATTCCCCTGAAAGCTTTTATCACCCCGGATACGAATTTCCCCACTCGAAACATCAACCCCCATACTTCGTATCACATCAAAAATATCATTAAAGCGGGCAAATCGGGCATCGTTTTTATTTAGATTAGTTATAGAACTGGTAAGATCCTCCTCTGAAACATGACCATAACCAACGGCATATTCTCTTTGCTTATCGCCTGGCTTTAACTTCAGGTTCACAGCTAAAAATCTAGCCTTATCATCCACCTTTACAGTGGTAGAATAAAAACCATTGGCTTTAAATTTCAGCTTATCTTTCATGTCAGTTGCAACTGAAAAATTTCCCAAAGAATCAGTTAGAACAGTTTGCCCGGTAGTTCTTACATCAATTTCAACACCAATTAATGGTATGCTGTCTAATGTAGTTACAATACCATGGATAATCCTTTCCTGTGCATGAATATTTCCTGATATAAACAGCATAAATAAACATGTATACAATATTTTTTCCATAGGAATAAATTTAATTGTTGTTATTTTTGGCTTAGTAAATAAACGAAATTAACGAAATCCGGCCTCTTTTAAAAATAATCAATTAACATTAATTTTTTTATCTCGCAGAAATAAAAAACACCGGATAGGAACATCGTGGAAAGTTGACTTATAAACACTTAAGCTATCTGATTATCCCAATCAGATTTTGAAATTGTAATTTTAATTCTTTAAGCAGAACGAATAAATAAATTTAAACATTATGGAAAAACAGTACAAAATGTGCCAGAGCTGTGGGATGCCACTTAGCAAGGATCCCGACGGAGGAGGAACTGAAAAAGACGGAGCAAAGAACCGGAAATATTGTAGCTATTGCTACCAGAATGGTGAATTTACTTTTACAGGGACAGTTTATGAATTCCAGGACTACTGTAAACAAAAAATGATTGAAGGAGGACATTCGAAATTTATTTCGTGGATATTTACCCGTGGCCTTAAACGACTGGAACGTTGGAAAAACGCCTAACCAATGGAAAAAATCATTCAACTCACAACCGAAAATATTGCAGAAGAACACATTTGTTGCGCTTTTTCAGACAAAAAATGCAGTGAAAGTTACCATGCAAAAAAAGAATGGCTAAAAAAAGAATTTGCAAACGCTTATGTTTTCCGCAGAATTGACGCCCGCGCAAAAGTGTTTATAGAATATGGTCCGGCAGAAAATGGTTGGGCACCGGTTTATGCCCCAAATTACCTGCTGGTGAATTGTTTTTGGGTATCGGGAAAATATAAAGGCAACGGTTACGGGAAAGAACTGCTTCGTTTAGCAATGGAAGATGCCAGCAGCCAAAACAAAGAAGGACTGGTAACCATTGTTGGAACTAAAAAATTTCACTTTATGAGCGACACCAAATGGCTGTTAAAACAAGGCTTTGAGACAGTTGAAAAATTGCCGTACGGATTCAGTTTGCTGGTTAAAAAGTTAAATACCAAAGCCCAAAATCCAAAATTTAGTGATACAGCTGTTAAAGGAGAAACAAAACACAAACAGGGATTGGTTGCCTATTACTCCAACCGATGTCCGTTTTCAGAATATCATGTAAAAACATCGCTAACAGAAACAGCAGAAAAAAGAAATATTCCTCTTAAAATAATAAAACTGGAAACAATGGAACAGGCACAGAATGCACCAACTCCGGCTACAATTTTCAGCCTGTTCTTTGATGGAAAGTTTATAACTACCGATATTAGCGTTTGTATGGATAGCCGGTTTGATAAGATCATACAAAAAGCAGTAGGTTGACGAAAAGACATTAAAAAAAATTTCATCTGTTACAAATGGGATATTACATTAACCTTCAGAATGTTGACCTGAACAAATACATGACTATTTTAAAATCTGCGGACTTACTTCCAAGCCGATTGGTACTAAAACACGATATCGATAAGCATTTTGAAAGAATAAAAAGTTCCGGTGTCGTAAATCTTGAAGAGTACCTTGAAAGGACGAAAACCAAAAGGAAATTACAGGATTTTTCAAAACAATATGGTGTAGATGAAAACTACCTGACTATTCTTACCCGAGAGATAAAAAGTTACCTGAAGCCACCTTGTAAACTAAAAGACTTTCCCGGAATACCAGCAAAAATAGTTTTAACATTGAAGGAAAAGGGGCTAAATAACACTTTGCAATTTTTTGAATACGGTTTAACCCCCGCAAAGAGAAAAAAGCTGAGTATGGAAACCGGTGTTTCTGAGGAGTGGATTTTGAAACTGGCGCGTTTAACCGACCTTTGCCGCATTCGCTGGGTAAATCACACCTTTGCTTTTATATTAATGGAAACAGGCTACGGCTCAGCTCAAAACATTGCCGGTGCCAATGTTTCTGAACTTCACGAAAAAGTAAACCGGTTTATCGAAGAAAACGGATTGTTTAAAGTTCGCATCGGACTACACGACATAAAACTTTGCATTGAGGCGGCGAAAAATTTATCTTTCGATATGATATTTTAAGCGGCAACAAAATTTGGTTCTCAATGAAGAAACAACATCTTATTTTACTTGGTTTTATCTTACTTAAATTTATATTACAGTACTTCGCCATCAATCCGGTTTATGAACTCCACCGGGATGAATTTCTGCACATCGATCTGGGAAAACACTTGGCCTGGGGTTACACCTCTGTTCCTCCGCTTACAGGATTGCTTTCAAAAATCATCCTTTTGTTTGGGAAAAGTGTATTCTGGGTGAAGTTCTTCCCGGCTCTTTTTGGCGCAATGGTTATTTGGGTTGTATGGAAAATTGTGGAGGAACTGGACGGAGGAATTTTTGCTCAGATATTAGCTACCGTAAGTATCCTGTTCTCAGTTTTTATCCGAATTAATACATTATACCAGCCGAACTCACTCGACTTTCTTTGCTGGACATTACTGTTTTATACTTTATTAAAATATTTCAAAACCGATAAAAACCGATGGCTCTATTTTTCAGCGTTAGTATTTGCTATCGGATTTCTGAATAAATATAACATCGGATTTTTATTGCTTGGATTATTGCCGGCGGTATTATTGACAAAACAACGGACCATTTTCAAAAATAAACACCTCTGGTTTGCAGCTCTGCTTGCTTTGTTGCTCATTTCACCTAATATTATCTGGCAATTTCAAAACGGGATGCCTGTTGTTAAGCACATGCGAACTTTAGCCGAAACTCAACTGGTAAATGTAAACCGAAGTGACTTTCTGTTAGAACAACTTTACTTTTTCCCGGGCGCACTTTTAGTTTTACTGCTTGCTTTTCTCTCTTTCTTCACTTTTAAAAAATACAGAATCTACAGGGTATTTTTTTATTCCTTTATATTTACACTTTTCATTTTCACCTACCTTAAAGCAAAAGGATATTACGCCATCGGGGTATACCCGGTTTTCATAGGTTTTGGTGCGGTATACTTTGAATACCTGATGTCAGTTGGATGGAAGCGCTATCTCCGGATTCCGGTTGTCCTGTTGCCGGCACTCATTTTTATACCAGTTGCCCCGCTTATGCTGCCTGTTTATTCTCCGAAACAAATTATGGAAAAAAAAGAACTGTTCGACAAATACGGAACGACCAGGTGGGAGGACGGTAAAATTCATAATTTGCCACAGGACTATGCTGACATGCTTGGCTGGAAAGAACTTGCCCATATTGTAGATTCAACCTTTATGCTTATCGACGATAAGGACCGCACCATTATTCATTGTGACAATTACGGGCAAGGCGGAGCCATAAACTACTATTCTTCGCAAAAAAATACCGAGGCTCTTTCCCTAAGTGCAGATTATATAAACTGGTACCCTTTTGATGAATTTGAAATTGTAAATGTTATTCTGGTTCAGATAAAAACAGACGATGATCCGGAAAGAAAACGCGAAAGAGAATTTTTTGAAGAGGTTAAGCTTACAGGAAAAATAAGCACCAAAAATGCGCGAGAAGAAGGCACGAGTGTATATTTACTGCGCGGAGCTACAGTTTCAATAAACGATATCTTGCGAGAAGAAATCAGAAGCCGGCGTTAAGTAAGTGTTTTTTACTGTTCGCTTGAAATCATTTTAAATTCCAGTCTGGCAGCCCTGATTCCGTCAAGAGTTTCTTTCAGTGCAAAAATAAAATAGTCGTCTCCAAGCTTTACAATTTCAGGTGCCGCAATCGGAAGCCGGCCAAGCATTAAACTATCCGTATCGATTCCAAATTCCAGGGGATTTTCGGAACAATACTGCACATTTAAATTGTTTCGCCCGTATTCAACATTCCGGAATAAAACAAACTTGTCATCTATGGGAACAACAAACGGACATTCAGCGTCACCGCCTCCCCAGGAATCCATGTCTTTTACACTTCCCCCGGCCGAAACCATTGTTGGTTCGCTCCAGGAAATCAGATCGGCAGATGTACGACAAAAAATTGCCGCTGAAATTTCATCGGGTTTGGCATCAAGTAAATGCCCGGTATAATAGCAATAATATTTGTCGCTAATTTTAACGGTCATTGCATCCCTTGTGTTGATAAAAGGCCCCGAGAATATTTCAGTAGTTCCCGAATCATTGATCACCCGTTCAAATGTTTTTCCATCTGAACTTTTTGCCAGGCAAATCTGTGCCCATCCGCCATACAACATATAATACATTCCATCTTTCTGAATGACATGAGGCGCCTGTAAACCGCCTTTTTGCTCACCTACGGTTGTATCGGCCTCCATTACAATACCTAGTGATGTCCACATTGTATCAGTAAGACTTTTTCCTTCCCAGCCATAAAACAAACGGGTGCGACCGCCACAATTGGTTTTCCGGATACATGACCACAATTGCCAGGTTCCGTCTTCTGCCTGCCATACACCAAAATCTACAGGCTCCTGATTTTCACTTGTATATTCACCTAAATCAGGATTTCCGGTAATTTCCCACCAATCGCCAACAATCACCGGTTTATATTTAAAATCCTTTTCTTTTTTATCTGAACAGGAAATCAAAAAAATTCCCCCAATGCCTATCAGAAGAAAAAAAATCTTCATCATATTGAATTTATTATATCAGTTGTCTTTTTTTAATCCAAAGGCAATATAACTATCACCCGACTTTGTTCCCATTTTTCCTCCGCCACATGCAATTACGACATATTGTTTTCCTTCAATTTCGTACACACTTGGAGTAGCGTAACCTCCTGCCGGCAATTTATACTTCCAGATTTCATCACCAGTCTTTTTATCAAAGGCTCTGAAATATTCATCTTTTGAAGCGGCAATAAAAATTACTCCTCCCGCAGTAACAACAGGCCCACCGTAATTTTCCGTACCCGTTTTGGGAATTCCTTTTTGAGTTAACTCTTCAAATTCGCCAAGTGGAACCTGCCACAAAATCTCTCCTTTGTTTAAATCAATTGCTGAAAGATTTCCCCACGGAGGTTTTACAGCCGGATAACCGTCGGGATCTAAAAACCGGTTATAACCGGTGTGGGTGTATGGAACTCTGTCTTTATTATTTTCTAAACCCAACAAATGCGAATCATCATGTGGTTCGGGTTCTTTTAATAGATAAGCAACAAGTGCTTCTTTTTCCTCTTCGGATAAATGTTTGTAAGAAGGCATAAATCCCTTTCCGGTATTTATCAATGTCAAAATAGAATCTCTTTTTAGCTTGCTTCCGACATCAATTAACGAAGGATAATTGGCGGCTTGTTTTCCTTCCATGTTTTGTCCGTGACACATGGCACAATTAACCTGATAAGTTCTTGCGCCCGGATGATCGTTTGTTTGTTTCGAATCCGATTCGATCATTGTCAAAATCCATGGCATTATACTGCCATTTACATATAAAACCGACGATTCAGGATCAAAAGCAGCTCCCCCCCATTCGCCGCCGCCATCGAAGCCGGGAAAAATAACCGTTCCTTCTTTACTTGGCGGGATAAATTGCTTTCCCGTTCGCAAATTCTCTACGATATTTTTTGCAAAAGTATATGACTCCGGAGAGATATCGGTAACGTTATCCAACGTTAATGATTGTGGCGAAAAAGCAGGAGGTTTGGTTGGAACAGGCTGTGTTGGCCATGTTTCTTCTCCTTTCAAATCAGACAAAGGAACGACTTGTTCCTCTACCGGAAAAAGCGGCGTTCCGTTTTCCCGGTCAAGCAAAAACACAAAACCAGACTTGGTTATTTGCGCGACAGCATCGATTGCTTTCCCCTTGTGATTTACTGTTACCAGATTAGGTGGAGCCGGCAAATCTCGATCCCAAACATCGTGATGAACCGTTTGGAAGTGCCATATTCGCCTTCCGCTGGCAGCATCAAGTGCGAGTACACAATTGGCAAACAGATTTTCGCCTTTCCTGTTTCCACCCCAAAAGTCAAAGGCAGCGGAGCCCGTTGGAACATACACAATACCGCGCTCTTCATCCAGACTCATTCCCGCCCAGGAGTTCGCACCTCCGGCTTCTTTCCAGGCTTCTTCCGGCCAGGTTTCATAACCAAACTCACCCGGTTGCGGAATCGTGTTAAAAACCCATTCCAAATTCCCTGTTTTTGCATTAAACGCACGAATAAACCCCGGGGCAGCTCCTGTATTTTCTGACACACGGGAACCAATTATCAATAAATCCTTATAAATTATTCCGGGAGATGTGGCAACTACATATTTATCTTCCGTATTTTTACCCAGTCCTGTTTTTATTGAAACAACGCCCTTCTCTCCAAAAGAAGAAACAGGTTTACCGTTTTCAGCATTCAGCGCATAAAGATTCGAGCCTGCTGTAACCAGAATCCTTCTGTCCGGACCATCGGCCCAAAAAGTTACACCGCGATTTACATTGCTCGAAAAACCTTCGTCGCCGGCTGCATCAAAAGTCCAAAGCTCTTCTCCTGTTGCGGCATTTAACGCAAACACCTTTAACTTTGGCGAAGTAGCAAACAAAATACCATCAATAATAATCGGATTACACTGAATCTGAGTATTCTCACCAGGACGACCTTTTTCTGAATGATATTCCCATACCGGATAAAGATTTTTTACATTTTGGGGAGTGATTTGTTTTAATGGCGAAAACTGACTACTGTTATTTCCACCAAGATAGACGGGCCAATTTGTCCCGTCCGGGTTAAAACTTAATTTATTCTCTTTTTTGCACTGAGTAAATAACAATACCACACAAACCAACAACAGAACTTTTTTACTCATTTTATTATTCTATTTCTGAACAACTACTACCCAGTCTTTTTGTGCATCTTCCGGTGGATTTCCTAAATCCTGAAAACCGCTTCCGGCAACTTTATCAACACTGCCGTTTTTTAGTCCTCCCCCTTCCCTCGGATTAAACCACTGAACTTTAAAATTTCCATCACTTTGAAAATTAACTCCAGTTGTTTTTCTTCCTATTGGAAGATAAATGATATACAACTCACCGGGTTGAGCCAAACAATAAGCACTTTCAACGTCTATCAACGCATCATTTTCCACCATCTCTTCCAACGGAAATTGTTGCACAAACTGCGTTGCAATAGTTGACTGCTTCCACCACTGTTCACGACTTCGAAAATCTTCACAGCTTAAGTCGGTATGCGGGTAACGATAGCCAAAGTACCACTCAACACCGGCTCCCCCGGCAAGCAAAGTTCCCCATAAACAGCTCTGCCGAATTGTATCGTGTGCTAAATCATAAGAATCAGGCATCACACCTTTCCAGTGCTGACCAATTTCATCAAGATTTACCAGCCAGCGTTTACCCGATTTTTCCGATTCCTGCACCCATTTGAGGATTCTTTCGTGAACACGCAGCGGATCCCCAATCTGCATGGAGGGCCCGTCCAGATTTTCAAACCCCAGCATCGGTATTAGATACTCATCTTGTTTGGCATCGTTTGAATGGGTATGCAAAACAACTACTGAAGGATAGGGATTTATTTTCTTCAGATAATTTGCCATATCTTTCTTCTGCGCATCTGTTTGCCCGATCGGAGAAAAACCGGCAGGGCCATTTTCTTCACCAATATTCCAGGTTATTCCTAAATGATGACCAAAACGCGCCGTCAACTCCCTTATGTATAGTTTTCTTTGTACATCGGTATAACCGGCATCAAGCAAAACCTCATTTTCAGTTTCCTGTAAGACAAAATGCATCATCATGCCAAGGTTATCCATGTGGTCGAAAACCATTTCCCACTGGTCGAGTTTGCTGCAATCAAATCGATATCTTTCGTTATGGTCATTGTACGGCCAAACATCCTTCCCATCACCCAGAATGTTCATCGTTAACATATATACAGAATTAACGCCTTTAGCATGCAAATAATTCAAAGCTCCAATAATGCCTTTTCCTTTGCCGTTTTGCCACGAAGGATCTCCTTCATTCCAATCGCGAATATGCGGCTCATATTTATGTAAATCTTTTTTGGGATCTGCTTCCCCTTCACGGGTTTCAGTTTTCAGACTAAAACGATAGGTTTGATCAAAGTCGGCATAGGCAAGGAAATTTTCGGGACTGTCTGCACCATTTTTTATCCATATCTCCTCCGAATCCTGAAACCTGAAATATCCTTTTCCTCCATTCACAATTCTGCCTTTTTTTCTAAAATCGTCTGCTGATTTATCTGATTCTGTTATTACAAAAGACCCGTGTACTCCATCAGCAGCAAGCGACTCGCCATCATTTTGTTCCTCTAAAACAACAATATTTTTACCTTTCCTGAAGGAAATTTTATAACTCCATTCACCTGTTAAGTCCGGTCTGAAACATACTTTCCAGATATTTCCTCTTTCAGCCGAAGTTTCGGCGGCATTTCCATCAGCAGCAAAAAAACCGGGGACTTTGTATGAAACAGATCCATTTGAAAATGTAACATCGAGTTTATAATCCAGAAAAGGATTTTCGCGGTTCCATTCCGAGGTTTCAGGCCCGGAAACAATTAATGTTATTTTGTGCCATTGTTTTAATTCACCTGTAATTTCAACTTCACTTTTTGTTTTTGTCTTACATGAAATCAATAAAAAGAAGGCACTCAAATAAAGCAAAAATTTCATAAGATTTGGTTAAAATGGGTTATGTTTTACCCGATTTATTCCGATTTTGTTAATTCTGAAACTGGTGTAATTTCCAGCTTTCTGAACTCCACCTCAGAACCTTCTGCCTGAACTGCAATCTGCCCTTTTGTGGCGGTACAGTCAAAGCCATAATTTACAAGATCATCGTTTACCCAAACTTTTATTTCATCGCCAACACATTCGATAACCATTGTATTCCACTCTCCCAGTGGTTTTTCAGAGCCGTCGGTCAGATTTAATATCCGGCGTTTTTTTCCCTCTGTAATTCCCCACTCTTCTTTTGGGCCACGGCGTTCTTCCATATCCGGAGTGCTAATGTCTTCAACAATACACCAGAAATCACCGGCATTTTCATGCATTCCCTGAACTTCGAGGGATTTTGGAAACATTCCATACAACGCACGCGGTGTTGAAGCGTGAACCAAAACACCACAGTTGCCCGGCTCTCCTGCAAACCGATATTCCACAACCAAACGATAGTTTTGAAAAACAGAATCAGTAATCAGATGACCGCCAGGTGTTCCCAAACTAACAAGCAAACCATCGCGGATTATAAACGGGTTTACGGTATCCGGATTTTCATCCATAGCTGGCACATCTATATGCCAACCTGTCAAATCCTTTCCGTTAAAAAGTGATTTGGTTTTGGATTCGGGTATGGTGTTGCACGAATAAAGCGCAAAGATTACGAAAAAGACAATACCTAGTTGTTTCATTCTATTATGAATTTAATTTTGTTTCGCCTTCAATTTAAAACAATTGTTTGAGGTTTCAAATTGGTTGTATTTCTATGAAGTTTATTTAGTCAATAAAAATCTCCTTTACCTTATTAAAAAAAGCGGTCTTTCGCTCCGAGCTAATGCTCCAATTTACCGGCACACTTTGGTAACCTTCATCAAAACCTTCTCCTTTCATTCTGAAATCAAAATATCCCCATGACGCATAGGCTTTTGTAGCTGCAGCAAAATTATTTTCGGCGTGGTCAAAATCAAAATGATCATCTTCGTTAAAAACAACTGGCATCGGATGGTAAGATGGCAAATTTCGAACTTCTTCCACCATTTCTGTAATTCTGGAAGGTGAATGCACTCCGTTTCCGTGAATAAGCACAAAATCGCACACTTTAACCACGTCGTCGGGTGGAATCGTATTTCCGTTAAAACTAGTTGAAACAATCAATTCCGGAGCTTTTTCCTTAATCTGAAGTATCAACTCCGAAATTCGATCCTGTTTTATAATGTCATGGTCATATTTCCGGTTGTTACATTCATTGGCCACTTCAATCAAAACGTTTGTAAACGCTTTATTTTGAATCCATTCAACAACATTCCCCACAGCATTTTTAACGGCATTTTCATCCTGTAAACGTTCGTCCTGACCAAAATAAAAAATTCCCAGAATAACCACCATTCCCAGTTCATCGGCCTTTTCCACAATTTTTTCCATTCGTCGGGCAAAGTCTGTCCGCAAAGTTCCATCAGGTTCAAAAGCATTGTTCTCCCAGGGTTGAACACTTGAATATCCTTCCGGACTTCCTCCCTGAAAATTAATGGTAAAAGCAATTAAACCATGTTTTCTCCAATCGGGCATAGCCATAATAAATTCATTGGTATTTCTGTCGGGCTCCCACTCTTTTGTATCAGGATATTTCCATTTATTAACCGTTTCAGGATTCAAATCGTCAAATATTCCCTGAACCATTCGCGAGTTTGGCAGCAATCCTTCCACCGAAACTCCATTCCATATGCGTCCTTTGAAGGTGGGATCTCCGTTAATATAAAACTGCTCCCCTTTTATTGAAACATTTACAGTTGGCTGAAAAGTTTTTTTTGAATTACAGCCCATTATAAACAGAACCAAAAATACGATGCCTATTTTAAAACTGCTCTCCATAAAAAATATTTTATTTAAGAACCTGCTCCTTTGCCCAATTGATGTATTGTTCCCAGTCAAAATCCGTCACATCATGTTTTCCTGTTCGAATGTGATAGGAAACGGTATTTTGGATGGGCTCATTAACAGCGGGCATTTTATCTGATGTGATTCCTTTTTTGTCAAACAAATCATAAACCTTTGATGCGTAAAATGCAGACAAAAATTCGCCTTTTGGATCCGCCCACTGGTCTTCTTCAGCACTGGCAACATATAAGGGGCGTGGTGCTATTAATGCCAGAAGTTCATGCTGATCAACAGGAAGGGCTTCTTCGTTGTTATTGAAATTTCTAAAATTCTTGCAAAACCAGTGCGGGAAACTGGAATTTATCCGGCCAACAGTTTCTCCAAACTTCCGCTTCGAAAGAGCCGCTCCACCGCACCCAGAACAATTTGAAATAACACCGGCAAAACGTTCGTCGCTGGCACCTGCCCACAACGATGTTTTTCCCAATCGGGAATGGCCAAATACAATCACTTTATTTTCATCTACTTCGCTGTATGTTTCAAAATAATCCAATGCCCGGCTCAGTCCCCACGACCACGCAGAAATACTCCCCCACTCTGATGCAGCAGGTTGCTGCTGGTTGTCGACATAAAAAAACGGATGAACCCCATCGGTAAAATCATCTTTATCGGGATCCACTTCCCCGTAATAAATGGTTGCAAGTCCAATTCCGGCATCTATCATCTTTTCAATAGCCCATCTGTTTGTGCGTACACCACGCGATTGTTCCGTTAACTGGTTATTGATAATTCCAAAAGAAGGATTATCCCGGCTCCAGGCTTCGGAAATAATTACATTTACATCTTCGGTGATTGTATGATTTCCATAAAAATTGTATCCTAAAAACACGGGAGCTTTTTCAACACTTTTGGGAAGATACATCAAAATAAAAAAATGTAAGTTTCGATTTCCTTTTTTAAATGTAAGTTCAACCTGCCGGCGTTTTGCTTTTCCATTCAAAGCGTTTTCACTTTGTTCTACAATTTGGGCTGAAGCAATCTTCAACTCCCCCGGAACTTCGCCATAAACATTTTCGGTAAAAAAATCGAGCAGTTCCTGACGTCCCTTTTTTGTCCATTTTTTTGAATTCCTGATTTTTTTCCCGTTAAAAGTTTTCAGAGGGTCGGGCAATTCAAAATCCGGTACTTTGCTTTCATCATAATTTGCTTCTGCCTGCGACCAGGCAACCTGCATCACCATTACAAATATTATGAGTAAGGCTATTTTTTTCATTTTTATAGATTTATATTAAGTGAAACCGACACATCCTGTTTTTTTGTAAAATACAAAAATTTAATATCTCATCAACAGATTCAGCATTTTACGATCAAGCTTATGTCCAAACCAATCTTCATAGTTGACATCTTTTCGTCCGGAGTTTAGTAATCCAAAAGTCCCGTTAAACTCCCAGAGTGCATACCCAATTCCATTTTCTGTTAGTACATCAAGAACATCTCCAAACCAGGCCAGGAAAACATCATGCGGAGTTTCCTGCCAACAGCCGCACTCCCCGCAGTGAACGCCAACCCCGCTTTTTACAGCATCAATCCAGGGCGCATAAAACTCCTCCAGGTTTTTTCTACTAAACTGCTTTCCGTCAATTTCACCGGGCCATACAGGTTTTGGGGCATCATCCGGATTTTCAAATACCCAGGGTGCCCGATAATGAGAAATATAATGCGGATAATATCCCCTGCAACTTTGGCCAATATCCAAATCAAAAAGCTCGGGAATTACATCACTTCCCACATTGTTACCATCGGCAATTACCCGATGAGCCGGATTGTGACTTCGAATAGTTTTTAAGGCTTTCTGAGCCACTTCCCGATAGAGCTGCCCGGGGATGGCGCCCCGTTTCGAGAATTGGTTATTCATATCTTCGCGGGTACATGGCTCATTTACCAAATCAAAACTAATCTGGTCGGGTGTTTTGGAAGTAAAACGTTTGGCCCACATTCCCCAATGAAAGTAAAACGCCTCCTGTGCTTCCTTGTCTTCCCACAAATTATAAGGTTCATTAAAACCGGCATTTACACAAAAACCGGGAGCCCGATGTAAATTTAAACTTACATGTAAACCATTTTTATTTGCAGCATCTACCAGGGCTTCCACATTGTCCACCTCTTTTTCATTGATATTCAAAATGTCTTCAGGAGTAATATCCCGACTTTGATCAAAATTAAGGAAGCGCGGATATGCCATCGGCAGACGCACAAAATCAAATCCCCAATCAGACATCCATTTAAAATACTCTTCGGTAGTTTTAGGTCTCGCTCCTCCGTTCATATTGGGTGAAAAATAATCAAGCAGATTAAATCCTTTCCAACGGGGTAATTTATTTTTTACAGGAAGATTCTTTTGCGAAAAAGCCGGAACACCGGCCATACCAATTGCGACAGTTGCCAGGCTTGTGGTTTTTATAAAATTTCTTCTTTGCATTTTCACAAGGTTTCATTGGTTTCTGTAAATATAGACAAATTGCATAAAACAAAATGAGTGCAACATGTAATCTTGTAGAATTTGTTTGCTTTCCGGACTTGCCTCAATAAAACAACAGCCCTGATTAAATTATCGTGTACAGTGATATTGTAGCAAAATCAGGCGCATTGTTTTTAAACGTGTTAATTTTTAAAACAGGAAAAAAGAGATTTATACATTTATCTTTATATTTTAGTAAAATTGAATATGTTATACTAAAAAATTTAGTAAACAGACTAAACCATAATAATAAACTACAGAATGTCACTAATGAAAATAATGAACCATAATGTGATTTGTCAAGAGTTGAAAACTGTTTTTCACACAAAAACCATAAGCAAGCCGAATAGAATAAAAAATTACTGCTTAGTTCAAGTCTCTCCATGTATAAATTCCTTTTCAAATTACAGGAAAGGAAGACAACAAAACTCAGAATTTAGCACATGAACGGTCAGTCTTCAGAATAAATTATAACTAAAATTTTAAAATATTTCTGTGAAAAACTTATTCCAACAAAAACGACAAATAGTTTTAAAACCTGACTAATTTCTTTTTATGCATCTTACCGTTTTCCTTTTGATAAAGAATAAAAATCCCCTGATCTTTTTATTCTTTGGGCTTGTGGGGATTCTCTTTTTACCTCAAGATTTATTGGCTCAACGCGTAGTTGACATAAGTCAATACCCGCCAGAATATTTCGATTCTATTCGGGCAAACGTTTACGATACAACCAATGTCAACTATACTATCAGGGCGTATCGGCTAAGTTCTGAAGATAAAATTGTGATTGATGGAAATCTGGATGAACCAGCCTGGAAAATCGCCGATCGTAAAACGAACTTTATTGAAAAAGATCCCTATCCTTTGATTCCCACAAGCGATGAAACAGAATTTGCAATTTTGTATGACGATGAAAATTTATATGTTGGGGTATGGTGCTGGGATGCAGTGCCTGATAAAATTGTTGCCTACCTGGCTCCCCGGGGCACGTACGGAGCAGACAACCTTCAACTTTTTATTGATAGTTACAACGATGACAGAACCGGGTATAAATTTGTTATTTCGCCTACTGGTGTTCAGGGCGACGAACTTCGTTACGACGATGTAAAACGCGACCGGAACTGGAACGGAATTTGGTATTCAGAAGGAAAAGTCGATGACAAAGGTTGGTATGTTGAAGTAAAAATTCCGTTCTTTAACATGCGATATTCTTCCAGCGAACAGCAAACCTGGGGTTTTAACATTATGCGCACTATGGCCAGGGAGGCATCACGTAGCCAATGGAAACCACATTTACCCGAATGGGAAAACAATACACGCATGTCGCAACTGGGACAAATAGTAGGGATAAAAAATATCAGTTCAGGAAGAACTTTTGAATTACGACCATATGGAACAGTAAGTTCAACAGAAGCCTTAAATGTTTCGCCGTTTAAAACATTAAATTTAGGTGGTGACATCCGCTTTAGCCCAAGCCCCAACCTAACTGCCGATTTTACCTTTAACCCCGACTTTGCACAGGTCGATGCGGATGTTTTTGAAATTAACCTCACACGGTTTCCCACCCGGTTTGCCGAACTTCGGCCATTTTTTACTGAACGGATAAATGTATTTAATACTCCGCTTGAGCTTTTTTACAGTCGCCGAATAGGTGCAAAAGGTGATATTCTGGGCGGAGTAAAAATGACCGGAAAACTAAATCACGGAGTTGAATTTGGAGTTTTAGGAAATGTAACCGGGAAATCGGTGTTTAAAAGTGCGCTGCAAAATTCAGAAAAAGCCACTTTTGGTGTAATGCGGGTGAAGAAAGACATTTTAGGTTCAAGCAATATTGGTATTCTGGCAGCAACAAAAGAAGAAGCAGATAATTACAACCGTATTTTTGGCGTTGACGGCAGTTTTGTTCTCAGCGGAAACGATTTTGTCGATTTTCAGGTTGCCACCGGACAAACCGAAAAACAAACCGAACAAAACATGGCTTACAACCTCATTTACACCAGAACCGGCGATTTAATGGGACTGATTTTAACTGGAGAAAGAATTGAACCCGAGTTTGAAATAAATCGTGTGGGATATATTCAAAAAGAAGCATACCGCGGTTGGGATAATGTAACGGGAACGTACAAGTTAAGTCCGAGAATAAATAAATACAACCTGAGAAGAATAACTGCCAACGCCACTCTTGAATTTGACAGGGATTTATTTACTTCGGAATACATTAACAATGTACTGCAAAATTTTCCTGATTTTGTTCCCGATGTAATGTTTGGATCGGTTACAACAAACGATGAAGGGAATCCGGTAATTTCAGATGGAAGCCGTACTTCAAACAACTACAAAGTTGGAGGCGACCTTACCATAAACATGATCAATGAAATGATTATTGTGGCAGACTACAAACGTTTTACAGCTACCGAACTTACGGGTCAATATTCCGGGAATCTGCTAACGCTGAGTTATTCTACACGCCCGATAAATAAAGGTGCCAGCTTTGCCGGTGTATTTGGCTTTACAAATGACACTTATTACAATTTTAATCAAAAATACGTGGCCCGGCAAAGAAAATTAACACTTGAGGGAGAAGGCCGTTTAACCCGGAATTTTCTTACAACGTTAATTGGAGATTACACTGAAACTTTCACAACAAGCGACCACAAAGACGGACGTTATTTTAAACTTTCCTCCAACTCAACATGGATGTTCACCAAAGATTTTTACCTGAGAGTACATGCCCAGGGAATTCTGGGAACAACATTCTACCAGCAAAAAGAAATTTACAACGAATATTTGCTAAGCTGCCTGATGAGTTGGGAATACCGGCCCGGCAGTTTCCTGTACCTAGCCTACAACGAAGGACGATTTGATCCTTCGGGAAACTCCGGTTGGAGAAACATGAGTTTAAATAATCGCACCATCATTTTAAAAATTTCCTATTTCTTTAGTATTTAGAAAAAAGAAAATCTTTAAAGGTACCCGGAAAACCCCACGGCAAGTCACAAGAAATTGTTTGAATAAATTACCGTAAATAACACCAAACATACGATTCAGTTACAAAATGGAGGTTGGTATAGTTCCCTTTATTTACATAATTTCAACTAAAAAAGTTAAACAACGCGCTATTCCATGGGAAAGAATTAAACTGATTCTTTTTAAAACCAACTTTCCTTTTAGCATCAAAGCGTTATATTTGCCGGAACATTTGCATTAAACTTTGGAAGATAAACGACTCTGGGAACATATAAAATACGGTGATAAAAAGGCACTAAAAAAACTGCACGACAAATATTTCAAACAGATGTGTCTTTATACACAAAAATCTGTAACGGATACAAGTGTTGTAGAAGAATTGGTCTCTGATTGTTTTATAAAACTCTGGGAAAACCGTGCAAAAATCAACATAAATTCATCGGTAAAACACTATATTTTTTTTATACTTCGAAACAGCGTTGTTGATTATTACCGCGAAAAAAGACCAATTACTGAATCAATTGAAAATATACCGGAACCTGCAAACGAAGAGTATTTTGATGAGCAAAAACAGTATGCAAAGCTGTATGATTTAATTCAAAAACTCCCTGATCAACGAAAAAAAATAATTGAACTTGCTGTTTTTGATTCGTTAACATACAACGAAATTGCCAAAAAACTAAACATCACAAAAAACACCGTAAAAACTCAAATCGGGAGAGCTTACCGTTTTTTTAAAGAAAACCTCGATCCTAAAGATTTTTACCTCTTCTATTTTCTCCACACATCTGAGAAAAATATTCTTAGCAAAGAAAAAATATAAATAGTTAAAAAAAATAAATAATTGTGTCACCCTCTTTTTCGCTTTTCCCGTCCTTTTAATAGATAGTAAAAAATAGTTTATTCATAGTTCTGGTTTAGCAATGGGATGGCATAAAAAGCCATCCCGTTAATTCAGCAACTAAAAAAACAGGATGAAAGAACAGGATAAATTTTGGGAACTTTCCACTGGAAAAATATTTAAAGAACTCAACCCAGAAGAGGAAAAAATTTTGAATCAGCTCCTTAAAGAAAAAGAAAATCAAAAAACTTTTGCTGAAATTGAAAAAATTCATCGGGGATTAAAAAAAAGCCTTCCGTTGCAAAGTGCTTCTCAAAGTCGCTCATGGGAAAAAGTCTCCGGGCATTTTAAACTTCGGAAAGTACATTTATTAAAATCGGCACTTAAATATGCAGCCATTTTGATTGTTGCATTTTTGGCTGGTGTATTAATCAAAACCAACTTAACCTCACAACCTACCCCCCTGGTTTATGCGGAATTAAAAGTTCCTCTTGGACAAATGTCGGAAATAACTTTATACGATGGCACCCATGTTTGGCTAAATTCCGGGACCACTTTAAAATATCCGAATTCATTTGGCACAGAAAGCCGTGAGGTATTTCTTAACGGTGAAGCTTTTTTTAATGTTAAACCCAGCGATATACCTTTCAAGGTTAAGCTAAAAAAAAGTGAAATTGAAGTTTTGGGGACTTCGTTTAATGTGGTCTCATACGCAGAAGAACGTTCCAGTCAGATAACATTGATTGAAGGGGCTGTAAGAATTAACAGTGTTACGGGAAAAGAGATTACCCGGATTAAACCCAAAGAACAAATTACGATTCCCGATGAATTAGAAAACATAAAAATTAAAAAAGTTAATACCGATTTCTATACGAGTTGGACCGAAGGAAAAATTGAATTTGACGAAGAACGGCTGTTTGACATTGCTTTCAGATTGGAGCGCTGGTACAATGTGGAAATAAATTTTACAAGTGCAGAAGCTGAAGATTTACGTTTTTCGGGTACGGTGCTAAAAAATAAACCCTTTGACCAAATCATCAAAGCCATCGGAATTCTTTTACCTGTAAAAATAAAATATCAGAATAAACTGGGAGAAAAAGATATAATAACCATTTCAATAAATGATAAGCCTATGTGAATCCAAAAAACCAATAAATAAATCAAAAAAAACGGCGGATATGCCCCACATACCCACCGCTTAGCGATTAAAACAAGTTGTAATAATCATTTAAAACATTCAAATTTATGAAAAAACGATCAAACCGGGCTGTTTTTGAACGGCCTTTAAAAAAACTTTTATTAAAAATGAAATTGACTTTTGCGATATTTCTTCTTGGCCTGGTGAGTGTGAGTGCCTCCACGTATTCACAGAATACCAGATTGGATATCTCATTCAACAATAATAACATCGTCGACTTATTTAAGGAGATTGAAAATAAAAGCGAATTTTACTTCTTTTATCAGCGGGAAGATCTAAAAAAAATAGAAAATGTTTCTGTAAACGTTAAGGATGCAACAGTTATGGAAATCCTTGACCAGGTTCTGAGCGGCACCTCACTGGACTATAAAATTGTTGACCGCTATATAATCGTACGTCAAAAAGAAAGTAATTTTGGTGATGCTATTATTAAAGGCGAACAACAAAAACCTGTTAACGGGACAGTAAAAGACAAAAATGGAGTGCCGCTTCCCGGGGTTACCGTTTTAGAAAAAGGAACCGGCAACGGAACGGTTACAAACACGAACGGAGAATATTCACTTTCAGTAAATGCCAATGATGCCATTCTGTTGTTTTCTTTTGTTGGAATGCAAAGTCAGGAAATTCCAGTTGAAGAGAAGCAGCAGATTGACGTTGTTCTGGAAGAAGGAGTAATCGGTCTTGAAGAAGTAGTTGCCATAGGTTATGGAACCATGAAAAAAAGGGATGTTACCGGGTCTGTTTCTTCAGCAGACGGCAGTGAATTGGTAAAAGTAAACTCATCAAGTGTGAGCACCGCTATTTCAGGTCGTTTGCCCGGATTACATGTTTCACAATCATCAGGAAGCGCAGGAGCGGGATCTGTCCTAAGAATCCGTGGTGTAGGTTCAGTTTATTCAGGTGTTGACCCATTGGTAATTATCGATGGATTCCAGGGCGATATCAACCAGGTATCTCCTAACGATGTCGAAACCATTACCGTGTTAAAAGATGCAGCTTCTGCTTCAATATACGGAGCCAGAGCAGCAAACGGAGTTATTCTTATTACTACAAAAACCGGAAAAAGGAACCAGGAATTGAAGGTAAATGTAAATGTAAAATACGGAACACAACAAGCAACAAATATTCCAAAGTTACTCGACTCGGAAGACTGGTGCAGAAAAATGAATGAATCAACCCTGGCAAGAACAGGAACACAATATTGGGTTGGCGATCAGGCTCCTGAATTGCAAACCACAAATACAGATTGGTTTGATTATATTTTCAGAAGTGCTCCGGTACAGGATTATAACCTGTCGGCAACGGGTGGCTCAAAAAATCTTCAGTACGCTGTAAATATCAACTACTACAATCAGGACGGCATCATGATAGGGGAAAACTATCAGAGAGCAAGTGCCCGAAGTAACATTGAGTTTGTAACAGAAAGATTTAGCGCCGGTCTGAGAACCTATCATTACAAAACCTGGTCAAGCAATCATTCTGCTGATATCAACGGAGCAATGTTTACTCCACCGACAATACCCTTGTACAATGAGGATGGATTACCCGGGACACCGAGGGAAGGTACAGGTGAAGATCAACTCCAAAACAATACCCCGGTAATGTCGTACAACAGTGTCGACAATAGTGCAAAAGCCAATTCAACAACTGTAAATTTATATTCTGAACTAAAACTGTGGGACGGGTTAAAGTTTAAAACCGTATTTAATATTTCCGGTTATGACAGTTACCGGGAAGATTTCCGCCCGGAATGGTTTACCTACCGCCCGGAGGACACCGATCATTCTGCGCCGTACAGGCATCAAAGCCCGGCATCCTTAACTGTTTACGATAATACAAGTTCAATATGGGAATGGCAAAATCTTCTCACTTATGTAAAAGATTACAAAAAACACCATATTGATATTTTGGCAGGTATTTCGGCCCAAAAGTCAGAATCAGCTTATATGAGCGCATACAGAAATACCTTCCCCCGAAATAGTCTTGTTGCTATCAACGCGGGAAGTGAAGACTACAACAACTCCGGCTCTTCAGGTGAAGGATCCCTTTCCTCTCAATTCGGAAGAATTAACTATTCCTTCGACAACAAATACCTGCTTCAAATGAATGTAAGAAGGGACGGCTCTTCCGTTTTTGCGCCTAAAAACCGATGGGGAGTTTTTCCGTCGGCATCTTTTGGATGGAGAATCTCTGAAGAAAGCTTCTTAAAAGATAATTCAGTCATCAGCAATATGAAATTAAGGGCTGGTATTGGTTCGTTGGGAAATTCAAATATTCCATCCTACAAATGGTTAAGTTCGATTTCGTTTGGTGCAGGTTATGTGTTTGGCGAAGAACAGGCGTTAAATTCCGGTGCCACTGTCAGTGGCGCATACAACGAAGATATTACATGGGAAAAGACAACTACAACAAATATTGCCCTCGACTTAGGTTTGTTCAACAATCAGTTTAATATGACTTTGGATGTATTCAAAAGGAAAACAACGGATATGCTTTTAATTCTTCCGCTTCCTTCAACTACCGGTTATAGCAGCGATCCTTATGTGAATATCGGAGGAGTAGACAACTCAGGATGGGAATTCACAGCCCAATACATCAACAGATCGCATGAATTGAAATACGATATTTCGTTCAACATTACGCATGTAAAAAATAAGGTAGTCGACATGGGAGATGTTGCCCCCATCATCGACTTGTACACCAGAACGGAAGAAGGGCAGTCTATAAACTCCTATTACGGTTATGTTGTTGAAGGCATTTATCAGTCGGAGGCAGATATAGCCGCCAGCCCAACGCTTGATGGAGCGCGCCCTGGCGATTTTAAATATAAAGATCTGGATAACAGTGGAACAATTGACGAAGATGACAGAAAATTTCTGGGTAATTCTATCCCTGAATTTTACTATGGGGGAAATGTCAATCTTGAGTGGAAAAATCTGGATATGAGCATTCAGCTTCAGGGTGAGTTTGGTAAAAATATAATGGTGACACCTGAATTCGCAATGGATTTCGGAACACTCTATGATTACACAAATATGTATCAGGAAGTATACGATAACAGATGGACACAAGAGGGAGACGACAGCTATTATCCGGCGATAGGCAGTGGAATCCGGGGAATTAATAATGTTTGTAATACCCGCTGGCTCATGGATGCAAGTTACCTAAGGGTTAAAAACCTGCAAATTGGATATACACTTCCAAATCAACTTCTTACGGGAACACCGATCAATAAAATCAGGGTATTTCTCTCCGGAACAAACCTGTTAACGTTTACTGATTATGTTGGATTTGACCCGGAAATAGGAGTCAGACAAAAGCGATCCGACAGTACCGGATACATTGACATGGTTTACACCCGAGGAGGCTCCAATACTCCCCAGGCTCGAACATTCCAGGCAGGTGTAACGATAACTTTCTAACCTAAAAAATTTGAAACGATGAAGACAAAAATTTTATATTTCGCATTATTTGCTCTGTTGCTACTAAATTCAACCGGGTGCAAAGAGAGTTTTCTCGAAACATTACCCAAGGATCAACTCACAACAGAGACATTTTATAAAAGTGAAGACGATTTTATTCAATCCATAAATGGTGTATACGGAATTAATAACATCTGGCGGCAAAAAATGGAATTTTTTCCGATGGTTGATATCGCTACTCCCGTTGCAACCCGTGGAAGTGGTAGGTTTGGTCAATTCGACTGGGGTGGCAACGGCTATACTCCCGACGGTGTTCCCGGTGATATTCGTGCCTGGTTCAGCTACTGGTGGATAGGTATAGCACGGGCAAATGAAGTGTTGTACCGACTTGAAGAAGTAGAAGATGTATTTACCACTGCCGGGTTAAAAGACCAGATAAAAGGCGAAGCTTTGTTCCTGAGAGCTATTTACTACTTCTATTTAAGTGATATTTGGGGAGGTATGCCTCTTATTACCGAGCCGGTTACAACAGAAACATACTATCCCGAACGTGATACTAAAGCTGCCATTACGGAACAAATGATAAGCGATTTAAAAGAAGCCCAAAATCTCCTGCCTTCTGTTACAAAGTATCGCAGCTCGCCCGCCGAAATGGGAAGGGCCAGTAAGGAAGCTGCACAATCCTTACTCGGTAAAATTTATTGTGCTGAAGAACAATGGGAAAATGCCTCCGCCGAGTTAAAAAAAGTTATCGACTCTAATAATTTTGAGTTAACACCCGGAGCAACCGGTTTTATTGACCAGTTTTGGCCGGAAGGTGAAAATGGCATTGAATCTATTTTTGAGTGGCAATATATGAGCGGAATCGGCGATCAATACGGAAATTCTTTTGTTTCGTACTGCGCCACCGGTGCTGCCGGACTGGATGTTGGAGGAAATGGATGGAATTATATCGAACCAACGGATTATCTGGTTGACTTATACGAAACAAAAAATGGTTACAAAGTAACAAGCACATGGACAGGAAGTGGTGAAAGTCAGGACTATTTTTCATTCTCTTCCGACGACCCTGAGTTTAATCCGGAAGACGCCTTTGCAAACCGCGACCCGCGCTTAAAATGGACCGTTGCATACGAGGGCAATCCCTATGTAGATGAAAAGTGGCCGGAAAATACCTTTACCGCTGCAAGTCCAATGGAATCGAACTACGGTAACCTGAAAATGATTGTTTACGAAGAAGGATTTGCACAAAGTGACATGAACATGGTTGTTTTACGTTTTGCTGATGTATTATTACTTTATGCTGAGGCTCAAATGGAACTAAATAATTTGGATGAAGCAACAAAATATGTAAATAGGGTCCGTAGCAGACCATCCGTTTCAATGCCTGATGTACCGGCTGGTATAGCTGGTTCACAAAGCGACCTGAGACAGTATATCCGCGAAGAACGAATCAGGGAACTGGCAACTGAATACGGCCATGTATTTTACGATATGCGACGTTGGGGAATTTATGTTGACGAAATGGAAAATTACTGGACAGCCAACAAATTTGGACGCGAAAACCCGGCAGTCCAAATTGACGAACACAATGTACTGTGGCCAATTCCAACACAAGAGCTTGACTTAAACCCCAACATGGTTCAGAATCCAGGCTATTAATTCTTATTTAAACAAATTGAAAGACATAACACCCGGTTAAACCGGGTGTTTTCCTTTTATTTCTTTCGACATGAAGCACATCTACCAATTTCTCCTTCTGTTCCTCATTCAAATTACCTTTCTTCCCAACAATCTTTTTGCACAAAATCAACTTCAAAAATTAAAGGTTGCACACAATAACAGATATTTATGTTATGACGACGGAACTCCGTTTTTTTGGCTGGCAGATACGGCATGGGAAATATTCCTAAAACTAAATACAGAAGAAGCATCGCTGTATTTTGAAGACAGAATTTCAAAAGGATTTAATGTAATTCAGTGTACCATTCTCTCTGAAAATGATTTTCATACCATTGATGCAACCAACCAGTATGGACAAAAGCCACTTATAAACGGCGATCCGGAAAAGCCTGATACCATTCCGGGAAAAAATAATGATTACTGGGACTACATAGATAAAATAATTAAACTTGCTGAATCTAAAGGACTTTATATTGGCTTGTTACCAACCTGGGGCGAATATGTCACAACAGAATTTCGCGATGGTATTGTAAATTCAATCTATGATGTTGATAACGCATTTATTTACGGAAAATTTGTTGGAGAGCGTTACAAAAATTATACAAATATAATTTGGATTTTAGGAGGCGATCGTTCGGCTTGCACGAAAGAAGCTAAAGCAATCTGGCGTTCGCTGGCAAAAGGTCTGGCAGTGGGTTTAACAGGAAGTGAGGACTACAGCAAAATGCTGATGACTTTCCATCCGGTAGGGAAACGCCATTCAACAGATGATTTTCCTGATGAAAAATGGATCGATTTCAACGCAATTCAATCCGGGCACGGAACAAATATTTTAAATTGGAAGATGATTCAGAACGATTATAACAACTATAAAAACACGCCTGTAATTGATTTGGAATCAAGCTATCCGTTTCTTGGAGAAAATAACGACAAAGAGAAAACTGATTTTTATGCACGCCGGGCAGCATACTGGTCTGTTTTTTCCGGCAGCTTTGGACATACCTACGGACATCACGGAATTTGGAATTTTGTAAAAGAGAACGAAAACAAAAATATTATCTGGAAAAATGCAATTCAAGCGGTTAGTTCAACTCAAATGGGCTATCTGAAAAATTTGATAAAATCATTTCCTTTTTTTGAGCGTATTCCCGATCAGAATATAATTGCATCAAACCCGGGTTTGGACACAGATCACATCGCTGCAACCCGCGGAAACAACTACGCGCTGATATATATTCCCACTGGCCGGCCGGTAGTAATCAGGATGGGGCATATTAAAGGTGAATCGGTTAAAGCAAAATGGTTTAATCCCGGAAACAACAAATATTCTCAAACCGAAACCAAACCAAATTCCGGATTGATAACATTTTTTCCACCCAATTCCCTCTCTTCTCAACAAGAAACCGACTGGGTATTGATATTGGAGTCAGTGGAAAACTAATACTGCCTTTCTATTTTTTAACTATTTTGAAAAATCATGTTTCTGTCTCAATAAATTAAAAAATGTATTTTAGTAGATGCAACAGCCTAAAACGATAAATACTACAGTATGAAAAGTTTCTTCGCATTCCTGTTATTTGTTGTGATTTTGTTATCCTGTAGCGCAAAACAATCTTCCGAAAGGAAAAAACTGGCCGATAAAATAAACACTACAGCGTCGATTTCCTATACAAAATCCAAAGCTCTTGAAATCATTAAAACCGGATTTAATGCGGGAGACGGGTACAGCGAAGTCTGGATTCGCGACTACAATACATTTATTGAACTGGCTTCGGAAGTATATTCTTCCGAAGATTTAAAAAAAAACTTACTGGTATTCTTCAGAATGCAGGGAGATGACGGAAATATTATCGATGGATTTGTTCCAAAAGAAAAGGCGTATGTTGACTACGATTATATTACTTCTGAACTGGAGTCGCGTTATGTAGGGCATAAAAATACGGTAGAAACCGATCAGGAATCTTCTCTGATTCAGGCTGTTTATAAATATATTAAAGTTACAGGCGATTCATCTGTTCTTTCTGAAAAGATAGGAAACAAAACCGTTCTGGAAAGAATAGATTGGGCCATTGAATTTTTATTAAATCACCGTTTCTCTGAAGAATACGGTTTAATTTGGGGAGCCACAACGGCCGACTGGGGAGATGTGCAGCCCGAACACGGATGGGGTGTTGATATTGATGAAAACACCCACCGAGCCATTGATATCTACGATAATGCCATGTTGTTAATTGCCTTGGACAACCTTTTGGAAATCCAACCTCAAAAAAAGAAAAAATGGGGACAACTAAAAAAAGGACTGACACAAAATTGCAGAAAATATCTATGGGACAAAAACAAACAAAAATTCAAGCCTCATATTTATCTTGACAAATCGCCTTTCTCGGAGGATTTTAACGAAGATGAAATATACTATTTTGGAGGAACTGCCACAGCAATTGAAGCAGGTTTACTTTCAAAAAATGAAATTAAAAGTTCATTAAAACAAATGGTTGCTCTGGTAAAAAAAGCAGGTGCAGCATCCATTGGATTAACACTTTATCCGGCATACCCCGAAGGATTTTTTGCCAACAAAATTATGAATCCGGAATACAGTTATCAAAATGGTGGCGACTGGACCTGGTTTGGTGGAAGAATGATTCAGCAACTGATTAAATACGGTTTTCTTAAAGAAGCCTTCGAACAGTTGGTTCCGATGACCGAAAGGGTGATGAAAAACGATGGTTTTTATGAATGGTACACCATTGATAATCAACCCCGTGGTTCGGGAACATTTAGAGGTTCCGCCGGCGTACTTTTTGTTGCAATTCAATTATTGGAAAAAGAAATCGCGAGAAACTAAAACTTATTTATTCGAAAAAAGACAAATTTTATCCTCTTTAATTTAAATTCTATGAAAAAAATAGTCATTATAATAAGCCTTTTATGTTGTGTTTCAACAATTTTTGGTCAACCAATTCATATAAAAAAGTCATTAATTCGTTCATTCAAACCTGATTTTACATCAGCACCTCAAAGAATAGATTTGGATAACGATGGAGATCCCGATTTGATTAAATCAACTGTTTTTGATACCATTCCTGTTTTCTGGATCGACGATGATGACGACATGCAGTCAAGCGACTGGGAAGGAGATTTAGACAGTGATTGCCTGATAATTGACCGGAACAACGACGGCATTTTTGCCGGCCCCGGCGACATCAGCCTTGACTGGGTGGATAACAATTCCGACGGAGTGGCAGACATGCAGGTGGTAGTGGAAAACAGCAATCCACATATAAAAAATTACTGGGAATGGAGCAGCAATTACATGTGGATTATCGATCCGGAACAAGACGAAACCTTCAATTATGTAAATTGGAAAGAAATGGTATTACGTTGCTGGGAGCATTATGGGGCTGCCAACTTTTACGAAGATTACCACGGACAAACGCTTTTCCAAAAAGCCCACGTTCACAGTTACCGTTTTAGTGATTTGCGTTACAGTTGGGAAAACCCTTTTTTGTTTTACGACACTGATGATGATGGTTTGACTGAAATGGCGATTCGACTGGAAGACAGTTGCGAGTTCAAAAAAGAAAATGAAGACGACGAAATTGATACCTACCCTACCGGTAAAATAGATCATGTTTATATGTCGTTTGATTTGGATAACGACAATGGTCCGTCCAACGAATTTGATTTTGATCTGAGTATCCGGTTTAACGGCGAAGGTTTTTCTTACACCGATCAAATTCACCAGTTTGACAAGATGCGCGGCTTGCCTGCTGCCGATTCATTATTTTATGATGTTCGCTGGCGAAAAATGAACGAACTGGTTTATACCGACCACGACTCAGCCTGGAACAAGGTTTACAATGAAGGAATATGGGAACAATGTTGGTTTACATTTGATGAAGACGACGATTGTGAACGATGGGAACGCGTTGAATTTTATCAGCCGGGAAATCCCTTTAAAATCGGAATGCAAAAAGGAGGAATCGATAATAATCCGCAAGCCGATGCCACTGGCGACCGCGGAGAATGGGATACAGATAATTCGGGTCAGGGGAAACTATATATCGGATTTGATAACCGGATTCATTTATACGGTGCGGAAAACGGATACTGGAGAATCGACCAGGATGCTGATTCATATCAGGGATGGGGAGGATTATATGCAGGCCAATACAAAAGAGACCAGAAAATACCAGAAAAATTTGCTACCGTTGGATACGAAGATACCGACAATGACGGATTTCTTGACTTTGTAAAATATGATTTGAATGGCGATACTATTTTTGAAAAATCATTCAACTTAAATGAACTGGGAGTAAAAACTTCATTTGAGATTTATAACCCGGCGGAAGCCAAACCCGAAAATCTAAATCAACTTTTTGAAAAGGCAGCCAGCCAAATGTGGCAACAGGCTGAATTGGCAATCGAAGCAGCCAGGGTTTCCAATATTAATTATAAATGGTACGCCCAACTGATGCACCCAAAAAGTTTAAACGAGAAATACCGGTTTGGTTACTGGTTGCAGTTCTACATTTTCACCGATTTATATAATCGCGCCGAGGAAACCAACAACAAGCAACTCAGAAACAAAACCTTAAAAGCTTATTTCGGACAAAATTGGGAAAGTTTTAATAAGTAAAAAACATGAAACGACGAGACTTTATACATACAGCGCAATTAGGCAGTTTTGGAATTTTACTTTCACCCTTGCCGGCTATGTCAACGTTTTCTCAAAATAAAGAGACTACGCGGATTGTTCTAAAACAATTAAATTTTAAGTCTCCCGAACTTCCCGACGGACAGAGAATCCCATTTGGATGGTCGGCTGCCGGTTTGCTTCCAGGTGATTCTGTTATTGTAAAGCCGGATAAAAAAATACCTGACGGAAACTTGTGGTTCCGGGTTTCAGTAGCACAGGAAATCTGGGATAAAAAACAGCTTCACCTCCAACTTGCCAATTCCAAAGAAAAACTCGGAACGGTTGACATTCAGTTTTCCTCTGTTCTTGTTCCGTATGAAGTAAAAATCAATAAAAAATATATTCCTGAGATAAACAGGCAGGGAATAAAAATTACCCTCGAGAGCCCTACTCCGTTTTGGTATTTTAACCAACCCGACTCAAAAGTGAACAACGCAGCTTTTCTGCCTCATTTGCTTTCTTCACAAAACAATACAGGAACCATTGACGACTTTTTAAACTGTTTTCTTTCAATAAATTCGACTCAGGCTTTTGGCTGGCGCGAAGGTACCGTACTCGATGGATTATGGCAGATTTTCAGCAAAAAAAATAATAAAAGGGCGTTCAAAGCAATTCAGCAACATTTCGATTTATATTTTGATAAAAAGCAAAACCTGGTATACGAAAACGCCCGAAGTAAACCCAACGACAACCGTGTTAATGGTATTGAATCAACAATTCCATTTGCTACTTTGGCCCGTTTGCATCCGGAACACCCAATTTTAAAAACGGTTGTAAAAGGGTGGCAGGAAATGAAAAAAGAAAACGGAATGGTCATCGATGGAACGATGGTTTCGGCCGAAGGTTGTTACACCGTCGCCTATCCGATGGCCGTAATTGGAAAAATCTGGCAGGATAAAGCCTTAAAGGAAAATGCATTGGAACAATTAAAACACCGGTATGTATTGATAAATGATAATAAACTGAATTTGCGATACTACACCGAAGGAAGATACACTTACCCCAATTGGGCACGGGGTGCAGCCTGGACACTGCTGGGATTTTCACGCACAATATCAGAACTGATGGATGAAATGAAAGTGGACGAAATTATCGATAAATTTGAAGATGCTGTAAAAATTGCTGTTTCCATGCAACGCAAAGACGGACTATGGAACTGTTTTATGCACGAGCCAAACAGCTTGCCCGACACCTCAGGCTCTGCAGGAATTTCCGCGGCAATTCTCACCGGAATAAACAACGGATTTTTATCTGAATCATACCGCTCAATTGCTGAAGGATGCTGGAGTGCCCTTGAGAACTACATTACTCCCGATGGTTTTCTTAAAGGTGTTGCTCAGGATAATCGCGGTGGTGTGGAACTCCAGCAAAGCGATTACCGGGTAATTGCGCAGATGGGAATGGGCATGATGGCACAGTTGTATGCAGAACGATAAGAATTAATTAGCCCCCACTGGTTTCCCCTTTTGCCTCCTGAAAAATTATGTTATTCAACAATATTTTATTTTTAAACGAAAGTAAATTAACTTTCATTTGAAAATAATTTATAATTTTGAAACAAATCAATATACAACTAACCATGATTTTTAATATTCAGCGATTTTCTACCCACGACGGGAATGGCATCCGGACTGTCATCTTTTATAAAGGTTGTCCGCTGAGTTGCTGGTGGTGTAGTAATCCTGAAAGTCTGTCCTTTGATTACAGCGTTTTGTATAACAAAAAATTCTGCAAAAATTTTGGTGATTGTATTCTGACGGAAAAAAAAGCCATTTCAAAAACAAAGGATGGAATTCAGATCAACCGCGATTTAATCGAAAATCCTGAAAAACTTAAAAACACCTGCCTTTCAAAAGCGCTAACCATTTCAGGCAAAAACAAAACAGCAGCCGAAATTCTTGTTGAAATAGAAAAAGACATTCTTTTTTTCGGTAAAAATGGCGGTGTAACGCTTTCCGGAGGTGAACCATTTGCACAGGGAGAAAATTTGACCACTCTTTTACAATTACTGAAAGAGAAAAAAATTAATGTGAATGTAGAAACCACATTGTATGTAAAATGGGACAAAATAGAGCGACATCTGACTCTGGTTGACACATTTTTAGCAGACTTAAAGCACACAAACAAAGAAAAATTTAAAAAATACACGGGAGGTAATGTTTCTCTGGTAATGACCAACATGTTAAAACTGGACAACTCAGGAGCAAAATACATTATCCGTATTCCGGTAATTCCAGGCTTTAATCATTCAGAAAAAGAAATGACCGAGATGATAGATTTTGCTTCATCGTTAAAAAATGCCAGGGAGATAGACTTTCTGCCTTATCACACTTTTGGTATAGAAAAATACAAGATGCTTGGCATTCCATATTTAATGGGAAATACAAAAAATACAGAAGATGACGAACTGGAACCATATATGAAATACGCAGAATCAAAAGGGTTTCGGACAAAAATTGGAGGTTGAAATGCAAACAGAAATTAAATCAACTCAGGTAACCCAAAGAATTGCAAATCTTCGCGAAAAAGTGATGAGCATAAAACCATCGGTTTGTACCGAACGGGCAAAGTTTTACACCCAGGTTTATCAGGATAACGAAGACCAGCCGGTAATAATTAAACGCGCGTTGGCTTTAGAGAAAACGCTAAAAGAAATGACAATTTTTATCGACGACGGAGAGTTGATTGTGGGAAATCAGTCGTCGCAACACCGCGCAGCTCCCATTTTCCCGGAATATGCTGTCGACTGGCTTCCAAACGAAATGGATGAACTGGACAAACGTCCGGGCGATGCATTTTTTATCACAGATGAACATAAAAAGGAACTAAACGAAATTGCAAAGTGGTGGAAAGGGAAAGTACTTTGGGACCGGGGACGTGCACTCATGTCGCAGGAATTACGCGATTTGCAGGATTCAGCCATCATAAAAGCGACGGGAAACCTTACTTCGGGCGATGCACACATTGCAGTTGACTTCTACAAAATACTAAAGATAGGATTAAAAGGCTATCTTGAAGAAATAAGACATTATCATAAAAAAACAGACCGTACAAAATTGGAAGGTGTTAAAAAAGATCATTTTTATAATGCTCTTACAATTTCAATAAAAGCCTTTCAGTCATTTATAAAAAGATACCACTATTTAGCCACTTCCATGTTTTTGCTTGAGGCAGATGAAAAAAAATCAGAAGAGCTAAAAAAGATAGCGGAAAACTGTGCTGTCATTGCAGAAAATCCACCAACAGATTTTTATCAGGCATTACAGCTTACCTATTTTGTGCAGTTGGTCTTACAAATTGAAAGTAACGGGCACAGTGTATCACTGGGACGAATGGATCAATACCTGTTCCCTTTCTATTACCACGATAAAATGACCGGGAAGATTACTGAAGAATTTACTTCGGAACTGTTGGAAAATACCTGGATAAAATTGCTGTCAATCAATAAAATACGCCCCTGGTCGCACACCCGTTTTTCTGCGGGTGGCCCGCTTTACCAGAATGTAACCATCGGCGGGCAAACAACTGAAGGAAAGGATGCTGTTAACGAACTTAGCTTTTTGATTCTTGACTCGGTTGGAAAAATGAAACTAACCCAGCCCAACCTTTCGGTTCGTTTTCATAAGAATATCAACCAGACATTTATGATGGAATGCATGCGGATCATTGAAAAAGGTTTTGGTATGCCTTCCTTTAACAACGATGAAATTGTGATTCCCGGTCTTCTAAATCTCGGTGTTGAAGAAGAAGATGCCATGAATTACTCCGCAATTGGATGTATTGAAATTGCTGTTCCCGGCAAATGGGGTTACCGTTGCACCGGCATGAGTTTTTTAAATTTCATGCGCGTTTTCCTGGCTTCAATGTATGATGGTCTGGATCAACAAACCGGAAAAACCTTCTGTAAGGGAACCGGAAATTTTCTGGATTTTGAAACATTCGATGACCTCTATAAAGCCTGGCAACACCAGGTAAAGTTTTACGCAAAAAAAACGATAGAAATTGATACTGCTGTGGATACAGCGCTGGAAGAAAATGTGCCGGATATTTTGTGCTCGGCCTTTGTTGACCGTTGTATACCGCGTGGAAAAACAATTAAGGAAGGTGGCTCGAAATACGATTTTGTTTCGGGATTACAGGTAGGAATTGCCAACCTTGGAAATTCGCTGGCGGCCATCAAAAAACTGGTTTTTGAAGAAAAACGAATTTCAAAAGAACAATTATTACATGCCATTGAAACCAACTTTGAAGGTATTGAAGGAGAAAAGACACGACAACTTCTGTTAAATTTTGCACCCAAATACGGAAACGACGACGATTATGTAGATATTTTACTTAAAGATGCTTACCTCGAATTTATTGAAGAAATTGAAAAATACCATACCACGCGCTACAACCGGGGCCCGATTGGATGTCGTTATTATGCGGGCACATCAAGTATTTCGGCGAATGTTCCAAACGGTGCAGTTGTTCCGGCAACACCCGACGGAAGAAAAGCGTTTACACCGGTAGCTGAAGGAAGCTCGCCCTCGTCAGGAACCGATATTCTCGGACCAACAGCAGTTTTTAAATCGGTAGCGAAACTTCCGACTGAAAAAATTATGGGAGGTGTATTGTTAAATCAGAAATTATCTCCGACAACTATCCAAAAAGATACTGACAAAGAAAAATTGATTTCGGTAATCAGAACTTTTTTTACCGATTTAAAAGGATGGCATGTGCAGTATAATATTGTTTCCAGGGAAACACTTGTGGCAGCCAAAAAGAATCCTGAAAAATACCGCGACCTGATTGTACGTGTAGCGGGGTATTCTGCATTTTTTACTACATTATCACCGGATACTCAAGATGATATAATCGCACGCACTGAACATTCACTAAACTTTTAAACCAATGGAAAAACTACTTTGCGGAGTTGATATTGGCGGCACAAAATGCGCCATCGCCCTGGTAAACACCGAAGGAAAGATTATCGACAAAATCAATACTTGCGCACATGTCAATTTAAATGAAGACGGTCTTGTAAAACTCGTAGCCGAACAAATCAAAGAACTCATTCAGCGAAACCAACTTCAGGAAACCGACTTGCAGGGAATCGGAATGGGCTGCGCGGGACATATTCGTTTTCGCGACGGTGTAATTATTACCACTTCCAATCTGAAAGGATTTAAAAATTACCCCTTACGCGACGCGATGCAGAAGTATTTTAAAATCCCGGTAATTTTGGACAACGATGCCAATGCGCAGGCTTTTGGAGCTTATAAATTTGGTGCCGGAAAAGGATACGACGATATGGTTTTCCTGACAATTAGCACTGGAATTGGCGCCGGAATTGTTATTAATAAAAAACTGTTCCGCGGAGCCACCGGCACAGCAGGTGAGGTTGGGCATACTATTGTGGAGCCACACACTGAACTTACCTGCACTTGCGGAAACAAAGGTTGCCTTATGGCCATGGCTTGTGGAATGGCACTGCCCTTTCTTTATCAGAAAAAGATTAAGGAAGGGAAAAAAAGCAAACTCAATATTCCTCCCCATTTTGACATTTCAAAGTTAAGCGGACAATACCTGAAGAAAGGCCTGGATATGGACGATCCGGTTTCAAAAGAAATAATTTCAGATAGTGCATATTACGTAGGTTTGGGAATTTATAATATTTTTCAGACATTAAATCCACCACTTATTGTTCTGGGGGGAGGATTGACTAATTGGGGCGACTTTTATCTTGGCAAAATAAAAGCAACGTTCTATGAATTGGCCCGCGATATGATTTTTGATCCGATAAAAATAGTTATTTCCAACATTGGTGCCGACGCAGGTGTAATTGGCGCGGCTGCATTAACACTAGAATAAATGCTTAACGAACGACAAAACAGAATACTAAAAATACTGGGGAAAAATGACCAGACTTCGGTAAATGAACTGACTGAAAGACTAAAAGTCTCATCGGTTACTATCCGGCAGGATTTAAATTACCTGGAGGCTGAAGGTTTGTTAAAACGCGTGCACGGTGGTGCCGTTTTAAAAGACGCCGACGATTTAACCAACCGGCTGGGAGTAAACTACGAGAAAAAACTTCGGATTGCCAAAAAAGTTGCTTCTTATGTAAACGAAGGTGAAACGATTTTAATTGAATCAGGCTCTGTAAATGTACTGCTGGCGCGTGAACTTCTAAAAATAAAAAGAGTAACCATAATAACCACCAATGTTTATATTGCTCGTCAATTTCGTAAAAATGAACAAGCCAATATAATTATATTGGGCGGGGTTTACCAACACGACAGTGAAACCCTTGTTGGAAAAATTACAAAAGCATGTATCGATCAAATAAATATTGATAAAGCATTTATTGGAATTGATGGTTATACCAATGAGGCAGGTTTCACCATTCGCGATCTGTTCAGGGCTGAGATTTCGAGTTATATCATTCAAAAAGCCAAAGATGTTTTTATTGTTTCCGATTCAAGCAAATTTGGTCAAACCGAACTAACCAATATCTGTTTTCCAAAAGATATTCAACATGTTGCCACAAACCATGAACTGGACTCTTCGTTTCACAAAGAATTAAAAAATGCCGGTGTAGATATGATTTTAGCCTAAAAAAGAATCAATGCCACCCGGTAAATAAAAAAATGCTAAATCGTTTCAATTTCATCTGAAAACAATATTATTTTTTGGTTCTGTAATAATTTTGATGGTTCATTTTACAAAAAGTAATTTAAATTTGGTCTCTTTTAACATTTCAAAAGCCATATTACAAATTGAAGATTCAGGATGAAAAGGATGTAGATAAATTGGTCAAGGCCTTAAAGAATGGTGCTCCCACTGCCTTTGATGAGCTTTTCTCCATATACGGGAACAGGCTTTATGGCTTTGTTTTCGGTTATTTAAAAATGAAAGAAGAAGCCGAAGAAATTGTGCAGGAAGTATTTCTGACGGTATGGCGAACGCGAAAAAATCTAAAACCTGAATTATCTTTTAAAGCCTATCTTTTCAAAATTGCATACCACCAGATACTTGAGCATTTTGAACGCACTACAAAGCAGCAGGAATACAAACATCACATTATTGACGAAGCTGTTGATTTTACAAATGATGTGGACGAACGACTTAATTACCAGATGCTGCTTGATAAAGTAGAAACTGTTATCAACCAACTTCCCCCGAGGCAGAAAGAAATATTGATTAAAAAGAAAAAAGAAGGTCTTTCCCTAAAGGAAATTGCCAGACAATTAAAAATCTCGCCAAAAACTGTTGAAAATCATTTAAGCGAAGCACTTAAAAATATAAAAAAAGAACTTGGCATAGAGAATATTTCAGCAATATTGCTTTTTATCCTGAACTAATTTTTTTTTGCCATCAGAGAAAAAATGTCTCGCCACAGCAATTTCAAAATACCAATAAAAAACTCACAATCAACAAATTAACAAAAATCATTTTCATTTAAAAGAATTCAGAAAACAGCTACTCATTGTCAATATTACTCCTGTTAACTTCACAAAAAGTTACATTTTTTCACATTTTTTTTCTTTTTGACTAGGGGATTTTCAATCATCTGCCCTATTACATCTTATAAATGATAAAACGAACAAATGGATTTTAATCCTGAAATATTACATCGTTACTTTAAAGGAACCTATTCAAAAAAAGATTACAGAAATGTAAAAACTGTTTTTGAGGATAAATCCTACAGACCAAAACTTAAGGAACATCTTGAAGAACATTGGAACAGCTATTTTAACGAGCCTTTGCCCGAAAATAACATCGACCACCTGTTATACAAGTTACAAAAACAAATTCAGCAGGAAGAAAAAACAGAGCAAAAGAGCAGATTCACAACTGTCTTTCAACGCATTGCAGCCATCCTTGTCATTCCGCTGGCGCTTTCTGTTTTAACTTTGTTATATCTTCAGAGAGACAAAAATGGCGCAGATACCGCTTATGCAGAAATTCGGTGCCCCTTGGGTGTTCGTACAAAATTTGAGTTACCCGACGGCTCAACAGGTTTTCTTAATAGTGGTTCAAATTTAAGATTTCCGGTCTCGTTTTCCGGAGAACGACACGTTTCGATAGCAGGCGAAGCTTTTTTTAATGTTGTTCCCGACCAATCACATCCCTTTATTGTTCACACACAAAACTTAAATATTAAAGTTTTAGGAACAAAGTTTAACGTTATTGCTTATAAAGAAGATGAAAAAGAAGAGGTGATTCTAAACAGCGGCAGAGTAGAAATTCTGTCTCCTGAAGGGAAGATATACGACACGTTAAAACCAAACCAGATTTTTACGCTAAATACGCAAAACAAAGCTGGGCAAAAAAACAATGTAGAGGCGCTGCAATATATTGGATGGACAGAAGGAAAACTGATATTCCGCCATGAAAAAATGAAGCAGGTTTCAGAAAGACTGGGGCGGTGGTACAATGCAGAAATTGTAATAGAGGATCCGGAAATCCTTGAGTATGTTCTTCGGGCTACCTTTATCGACGAACCGCTTGATGAGGTTTTAAAATTACTAAGCCTCACAGCACCAATAACATTCGAAGAAAAGCCTCGCGAAACAACACTCGACAACACCTATAAAAAGAGAAAAGTAATATTAAAACTCGATAAAAAAAGGCAGTCTGCCTTTAAATAAAAAAAGCAAAAGAGTGCCGCAAACACTCTCTTGCAAAATTTAAGCAGTGTAGTAATAATAAGTTGTTTAACTACTTAAAGTTTCAAATTTATGAAAAAAAAATGGATTCGGGACGCCATCCATAACGGCGTCAAAACTAAAATGTGGAAAATCATGAGACTTAGTATCTTTTTTTTGTTTTTAGGTCTTACCCAGGTATGGGCTGTTTCGGCTTACTCGCAGCGAACGCGGTTAACGCTAAAAATGGACAATGCAAAAATTATTGATGTACTGGATGAAATTGAAAACAACAGTGAATTCTATTTCCTGTTTAACCACAAAATGGTGAATGTTGAACGAAAAGTGAACATCAATGTAACAGAGAAAACCATCGACAATATTTTAGGTGATCTTTTCTCGGAAACCGATGTGAATTATCTTATCAAAGACCGCCAAATTGTACTTACCACATTCCAGGGCGAAAGTTTCTCAGATCAGGCAAAAACCGTAAGCGGGAAAGTTACTGATCCGCAAATGTTTCCACTTCCGGGGGTTACCGTATTTTTAAAAGGAACTTCGAAAGGAACAGTCACCGACGTTGACGGTGTTTATACACTTACAAATGTACCCGATAATGCTGTCCTTCTATTTTCCTTTGTAGGAATGAAATCAAAGGAGATTGCAATTAACGGACAAAGCCGGATCGATGTAGTTCTTGAAGAAGAAACCATTGGTATTGACGAAGTTGTTGCAATTGGTTACGGTACACAAAAGAAAGTGAATATGACCGGGGCAATTACTGCTGTAAAAATGGAGGAATTAAGTAATATTTCTACTACAAATGTTTCCAATACGCTGGCAGGGCGTGCTCCGGGGGTAAACATCACCGGAAACTCCGGTTTAATGGGTGCAACTTCCGACATACGTATCCGGGGAGGTTTTGGTGAACCGCTTTTTGTTATTGACGGAATTGTTCGCGACAAGGAAGCTTTTGATGCACTTGAAGTAAATGAAATTGATCAGTTGAGTTTTCTTAAGGACGCCGCAACCGCATCCATTTACGGTTCGCAGGCAGGCAACGGTGTTGTTTTGGTCGTAACCAAAAGCGGAACAAAACAAAAACCAATGTTCAATTACCAGAGTTCTTATACTTTTATGACTCCTACCCAGGAACTTTTCTCGGACAAAACAACTGCCATCGACGAGTTAATCTATCAAAACCGGGTAGCTGAATTTCAGGGACTTGCTATACCAAACGGAGATACAGAATTTGATTATTTCAAAGACAAAAACTATAATGTAAACGATTATATCTGGCAAACTCCCTGGAACCAGAAACATTCAATGAGTGTATCGGGAGGAAGCGATAAAGTTACTTATTACGCTTTGGGGAGTTATATTGGAGAAGAGGGTTCTTATAAAAATCTGGAAAACGACAAATTTAATTTACGCTCTAATGTAACCGCACTGATTACAGATAAAATCAAAATGAATGTGAATGTATCGGCCAACCTGCAAAACCAAAAACGTTTTTACTGGCCGTTCTCCGGTGATGACGAACAAACCATTGGCGACCTTTACCGATGTACATTCAACTGGCCCAAAACCTATCCGTTTTATTTGTATGAAGACGGAACTCCAGCCAACGAAGTAACAGATTTTCCGGTACAAACTCCAATGGGAAGCTGGCAGGCCTGGAACGTAATTGATCAGGTTATCGGTGACAGATATATCAGAACACGGAAAAGAGAAGTCAATGCCATTCTTTCTTTCGATATTGATTTAGGCGATTTGCTCCCCGGGCTTACTACAAAAGTGGTTGGAAACTACATTGGCAACGACTACATGCGGAAAAAATATTTAACCTACCAGCATAACTATGTCTGGGCCGCAGCAAATCCGGATGAAAACCGCTTTATTCCTGCTGCTCCGGACCCCAACAATATGAATACTTTTACTTTCTCACAAAACCAGGAATTTTTGAGTTATGACGTTCGCACCCTGTGGAGTGAACAGTTGAACTGGTTTTTAAACTACAAAAATTCATTTGGCAAACACGACATTGCTGCCACTGTTGTATGGGAACAAGCATCAAATGGAGGTGAATACGTCTATGCGAAAGGGGAAGATCCACTCACCAACTACGACCAAATGTTTGTTTATTCAACAGATGCGGAAAGAAGATGGGGTTCTGCCAGTGAAGTCACAGGAGGTCGTCTCTCATGGATAGGGCGTTTTAATTACACCTACGCTCAAAAATATATTGCAGAATTTTCCTTCCGTTACGACGGCAATACACTTTTTCCAAAGGAAAAACGCTGGGGCTTCTTCCCTTCAGTATCAGCAGCATGGAGAATTAGTGAAGAATCTTTCATGGACGATTTCTCCAGTTGGCTCGACAACCTGAAAATAAGGGCATCTTACGGTACAACCGGTAACGATTTGAACGTCAACAATAATGAAATTGCACCTTTCTCCTATATGTATGTTTACCAATCCGGAAGTTCCTATATTTGGGGCGACAATCTAAATCTGGGAATAGAACCGGGAGCAACTCCAAACCCGTATTTAACATGGGCAACCTCTACCACATATAATGCCGGAGTTGATTTTACAGTATTGAACAACAAATTATCAGGATCACTGGAAGCCTTCTACAAAAAAGAAGAAGACATTTTGGGCTCACGTATTGTAACCATACCAGATACTTACGGTCAGGATTTAGCTCCCGAAAATTATGCGGCGAGATCATGGCGTGGATTTGAATTAAACGCTATGTGGAGAGACAGAGCATTCGGAGGAGCGGTGGACTATACTGTGTACGGAAACATAGGCTTTTCAAAAGATCAGTGGGATGTACTTGACCAATCTGCTCTCTATTCTCCCGGAGGAAATCTTGAAGAATTTTCAGCCATTGGAAAACCACTAAACCGGCTTACCGGATATAAAACTCTTGGAATAATTCGTACGCAGGAACAACTGGACGACCTGCTGGCCAGCGGATTTACTCAGTTTGGACGAGATCCCTATCTCGGAGGATTATATTTTGAAGATATAAGAGGTGACGGCTATTCTGCCGGCCCTGATGGAAAAATCGACAGCAACGATATCCAGGTTTTATCGGATAATGGTGCACCAAGAATTAACTATGGCTTTGGCGGAAGTGTTACCTGGAAAGGAATCACAGTAGATGCACATTTTCAGGGCGTTGGAATGTATGACCGGATGGTCAGTAACCTTGGTGGTTACGAGGCAGGAATGGGTGGAATACGTCAGTATGGAGGGACTGTTAGACCTTACTACCCAATCTGGGCAAGTGATGTATGGACTCCGGATACCCCGGACGCTAAATATCCCCGGGTAGTTGGGAAAAGCTGGTATGAATCAGGAACAGGAAATCAGTCCTTCTGGATTAGAAACGGGGCATATCTTCGTTTAAAAAACCTGAACATTGGTTATGCTATTCCACAAAGCTGGATTTCCGGCTTCAAGATCAGTTCAGCTCAGGTATTCTTTAACGGAACCAACCTGTTTGTACTTTCTGCAATGACCGAATTCCATGATCCGGAACAGGATACTTACGACTCTTACCCGTTAATGAAATCATTTACTTTCGGTCTCGATATAAAATTCTAAAAACGATACTACGATGAAAAAATTAAAATATTTAATATTTAGCATTTTAACACTGTTTATAATAAGCAGTTGTGATACACTCGATATTGAAAACATATACGATTACAATGCGGACCTTGTGTGGGACGATGAGTCTCTGGTAGAAGCATATATGGCTAATGTTTACGCTGAAGTATTTGGAAACTGGTCATCTTCAGCCGATCAAAAAACACAACAATTAGCTGGCATTCACTTTTATCTTGACAGAATTACCATCACAAACAGCGAATACAAACTTTGGGATTATACTACCATTCGGCTAATTAATGAGGCCATTGTAAACGTTACAGACGGAAATCTGTCTCAGGAAGCAAAAGATAATGTTATAGGGCAGGCTAAATTCCTGCGCGCCTACGTTTACTTTAATATGGTTAAGTACCACGGTGGTATTCCGTATATAAAAATTCCGCAGGACAGAGAAGCTGACGATTTATATGTAGAAAGAAATTCAACCGGCGAATGTTTCGATTTTATAATCGAAGATTTAGACGATGCAATTGGTCTCCTTCCTGAACAAATTTCAAGTTCGTCAAGCGATTTTGGTAAAATTGACGGCTGTTTTGCCACCGCTTTTAAGGCAAAAGTTCTGCTTTACAAAGCATCTCCGCAATTTAACCCGGGCAACCCATGGGACAACAATTACTGGGATGAAGCTTATACAGCAAACGAAGCTGCTTATTCTAAACTTAAAAATCTGGGATACGCGCTCACTCAAAACTATGAAGATATCTTTTTGGTAGAACGGGGGCCTGAAGTAGTATTCTCTGTAATAAATACTTACCCCAACAAAACGGCCAGTTGGGATCATGGTGTTCGTCCGGGTTCTGAAAGCCGGGGAAATGCCAGCGCTTGTCCAACCTGGGAATTTGTTCAGGAATTTCCAATGAAAGACGGTAAATTATACAATGACCCTAGTGGCAAATACTATAAAACCGATGAAGAATTTCAGCAAAGTTATTGGGAAAACAGGGATCCACGATTCGACAAATCGATAGTGTGGAATGCTTCAATTTATGAAGTATCAAACAAATCTGGCAACCGTCAGTATACGTCACTCGGAATCGCAGATGTTTTAGACGATTTTGGAACAAATCCGGCGGCTAATACCAACTCAACAAACCTTGACCGCTACAGTGGATTTTTTATTCGCAAGGCCAGCGACCTCTCGTTGTTACAGTCTGAAGTTCAGCAATATGACATTGACTATATCGTTATGCGTTTTGCTGAAGTAATGTTAAACTATGCTGAAACAGCCAACGAAACAGGGCATCAGGATGTTGCCCTTGCAATTCTGAAAGAAATTCGCGAACGCGCAGGAATTGAAGCCGGAGACGACAGTAATTACGGAATTACTGCAACAACCACGGAAGAAATAAGGGAAGCAATACTTGCCGAAAGAAATATCGAATTTTGTTTTGAAGGAAGTTATTTCTGGGACTTGCGCCGTTTAAGAATGCTTGACCGCCTGGATGGGAAAACCAAACATGGAATTGAAGCTATCGCTATTAATGCTGACGACTCGGAAATGCCAATTGCCACGGCAAAGGCGCTCGCCGACAATAATGAACTCACCGAAGCTGATTTTAAATATATCACATGGCAAATACCTTTTACAGGGGTAAAGGTGACTTCACTCCCGGAAAAATACTATTTCTTTCCGATTCAACAGTCGGTTATCGATTTGAATAGTAATATCGAACAAAATGCGGAATGGGGAGGAACTTTTGAACCAACTCTATAGGTAGTTAAACAGCAAGGGAACTGACATACAAAATGATTCACCATTATTACAAGCAATGTCAGTTCCTATTTTACAATTGAAAGACTAAAATACAATGAGAAATTTTTGGAATTTCGTTCTGATTCTTACAGCTGCAACTGCATTTTCCTGTTCTTCCTCCGCTAAAAAGTCGGACAAACAGGAGGAGAGCGACATAATACAGATAGAACAAAAAACCGATGAAGAATGGGAGATGCTTTTTGATGGAAAAAGTATAGCCAAATGGGAAAAATTTAGTGGTGGCGAAGTGACCGGCTGGAAAATTATCGATGGAGAGTTACACAATTCAGGTGTAGGCTCCGACCATGGTGGAGACATCATTACAAAAAAAGAATATGAAAATTTTGAGCTTTTTGTGGAATGGAAGGTTTCACCTCAAAGCAATTCGGGAATTTTCTACCACGTTCAAAAAGGTGTCACCGAAAAAATTTACGAGTCGGGACCAGAATACCAGTTAATTGACGGAAAAGGCTGGCCAACTAAAATTGCCGACAACCAATATACTGCTTCCAACTATTCCATGCAGGCACCGGAAGGAGCAGAAGTAAAACCTGTTGAAGAATGGAACACAACACGAATTGTTGTTCAAAACCCACATGTTGAACACTGGCTAAATGGGAAAAAAGTAGTAGAATACGAGCTTTGGAGCGATGAATGGAAAGCACAAAAAGCAGCCGGAAAGTGGAAAGATGCAGAACATTACGGAATGGCTAAAAAAGGCCACATCGGGTTACAGGATCATGGCGGACTAACAATATTCCGTGTTATAAAAATAAAAGAGTTATAGTCTGGTTTTTTAAAAGTTAAGCAAGGGGTAATCTCAACAGAGGTTACTCCTTTTCTGTTTTAATAGAATCTTCCTCCGTGCCCGCGTCAGACCAACACGCTTAAAACGGGGATAAAACAACTTCAAATATCAAAATAAAACAGATAAATCTGTTGAAATCCATTATTCCAATTGTATTTTTGAGAAAAAATCAAACCATGGCAAAAAAGTTTTCGCTCGACAAAAAATACATTAAAATTCTTTTGCTCGAAGGCATACACAGTTCTTCGGTAGAAAGTTTAAAAGCTTCTGGTTATTCTAACGTGGAATACCTGAAAACAGCGCTTGATGAAGAGGAATTAATTCAGAAAATTAAGGATGTACACATGATTGGCATTCGCTCGAGAACCCAGCTTTCGGAAAAAATCCTAAAAAAAGCCAAAAAATTGTTTGCCATAGGTTGTTTTAGCATTGGTACAAACCAGGTAGATTTACACTCTGCCAAACAAATGGGAATTCCGGTTTTTAATGCACCATTTTCAAACACCCGTTCGGTCGCGGAATTGGTGATTGCCGAAGCTATTTTACTGATGCGCGGAATACCTTCAAAAAATGCTGCTGCACACCGGGGTGAATGGCAAAAAACAGCAAAAAATGCCTACGAAGTGCGTGATAAGAATCTGGGGATTGTAGGTTACGGACACATTGGTTCACAAGTTTCTATCTTGGCCGAATCACTGGGAATGAATGTGTATTATTACGACATTGAAAAAAAGCTGAGTCTTGGAAAAGCGGTAGCCTGCTCATCTTTAAACGAACTCCTGCGGATTTCGGATGTGGTCACTCTCCACGTTCCGCAAACCGAAAACACACGGAAAATGATTTCAACTGTCCAGATCGCAAAAATGAAAAAAGGAGCGCTGCTTATCAATGCTTCCCGCGGAACAGTTATTGACTACCCCGCGCTGGCGGAAGCGTTAAAATCAGGTCATCTTTCAGGGGCAGCCGCCGACGTTTTTCCAAAAGAACCGGCTTCGAACAACGAAAAATTTGTTTCTGAGTTACAGGAATTTGACAATGTAATTTTGACGCCACACATCGGGGGAAGTACCTCTGAAGCCCAGGAAAATATCGGGATGGAAGTAACCGAGAAACTGATTCGATACAGCGATAACGGCTCAACCATTGGCGCCGTAAACTTTCCGCAGGTTTCGCTGCTTCCAAACCGGGAAAAACAGCGCTTCCTGCATATTCACAAAAATGTACCCGGAATTCTAAAAGAAATAAACGATGTGTTCACCTCAAAAGAAATAAATATTGCCTCCCAATATCTACAAACCGATACCGACATTGGTTATGTAATTATCGATACGGAGAGTGAAATAAGTAATACCATTTTAAAAGAATTAAAAAAAATACCGAATACAATAAAAGCGAGGATGTTGTATTGATATCCATATTATATGGCCCAGGTTTCTGCGACACGTTAAATTGAACAAAACACTACCGTTATTCTTTCTATTATTAAATGCATTTAAACAATTTGACATGATTAAAAAAATTCTGTTAGCCATAAATTTTATAGTCCTTTGGGCAACGGTATATTCACAGGGTCCAACCACTTTACCCGGAGCAGACCCCGAACCCGTTGAACTTAACCTCCTGAATATCATTCTATTTATTGTGGTTCCGGTTTTAATGATTATTGTCTATATCGTTTATCAACAAAACAAGAGGAACAAGAAAAAAGAAGATAAATAGTATCCGCTGCATTTTTCCCTTTTTTGTAATTTTGGGCAAGAACCAGATCAGGGATTTAAATGTTAAATTAGAAAAATTTCCAAATGAAAAAAATATGCCTCTTTTTGTTCTCTTTTGTGTTTTTTGCACCCCTAATCGATGCACAGGAAAAATTTCCAAACACTATGTTTTACGATACCTCAGTTGGTTCTCCAAATGCAACATTAGATGATGTTGCCTGGGTTCAGGGACACTGGAAGGGAGAAGCGTTTGGCGGAATTGCGGAAGAAATATGGTCTCCCCCTCTTGGCGGTTCAATGATGTGTGTTTTCCGGCTGCTTGTAAACGATGAAGTGAATTTCTATGAAATTTGTACACTTGTTGAAGAAAAGGAAACACTTGTTCTTCGGTTAAAACACTTTCATTCCGATTTAAAAGCCTGGGAAGAAAAAAATGAAACCGTTGATTTTAAACTGGTAAAAGTTACTCCTGGCAAAGTTTTTTTTGATGGTTTTACTTTTGAACGAATTAGTGACAATGAAATAAACTTGTATGTGCTTATTGACAGCCATGGAGAAAAATCAGAAGTTAAATTCAATTATCACCGGGTTGTAAAATAAATTTTTTACTTTTAAATCTGAAATCAACAAAACTCTTTCTAACATTCAGACACAATGCCCGAAAAAACCATTTTTCTTCTCATTGGCCAAAAAGGAAGCGGCAAATCTTTTATTGGAAATCTGTTTGACAAGCATTTTTATATTCCTTTTATACGCGTGGAAGATTGGGCAAAAAATAGAATCAGGAAAAGGAAACCGGATGATGATGCTTATATTCAGGAAGTTTTTTTAGCTATTGAAAATGGCATTCGCAAAGAAATGCAGAAAAAACAAAAATTGGTATTTGAATCTCTTGGATTAAGTGCCGCTTTTGAAACCATGCTAAACAAATTAAAAAGTGATTTTGAGGTAATAACAATAAAAATTAAGGCTGATCCTCAAATTTGCCTGGCCAGAGTGAAAACCCGCGACCAATCCATTCACGTAAATATTTCCGACAAACAAGTGGAAAAAATTAACAAACAATTCCTGGCAACAAATTCAGACACTGATTTTGTTATTGAAAACAATTCAAAAAGTAGCTTTGAAATTATAAATGAAATTGAAACAATTTTGAATTCTTTGAACCAAAAAAAATAAAACCTAAAACCTGAACAGTTATGAAAATTACGTGGAGCAAAAATTTATTCTCGTGTACTTATAAACTTTTTGAGAGCGGAAAACCAATAGGATATCTTATAAACCGGACGTTTTCCAACACTTATGAAGCTACTATTTTAGGTGAAAAATATACATTTCTTTCACAAGGATTTTTTAAACAGAACACAAAAATTATTGATCGGGAAAAAAATACAGTTGTCGGAAAAATTGTATACAATACCTGGATGAACGGGGCAACCATTACTATAGACGATAACAAATTCCTATGGAAATTTGACAATATATGGAACACAAAATGGAGTCTGGTGAATAAACAGGGCGAACGAATAATTTTTCAGGGGTCTTCGGGTCACGGGAAAATAATATCTGAATTAGAAAATCCTTTATATTTGATGTGTGGCTTATATGTTACCAACTACAACTGGCAAACTGCTTCTATTGCAATTGCTGCTATGATACCCATTTGGATAACACTTTTTAGTTAAAAAATGATACAAAAACAATTTGCCGAAAAAGCGGTTGAAAAACTAAAAACCGATCCGCAGGTGTTAGGGCTTGCAGCCGGCGGTTCATACATCACCAACGAACTGGATGAATTTTCAGATTTGGATCTGGTTTTAATTACCAAAGAAAAAATTTCGGGGCAGAAGGAAAAGATGCTTGAATATGCTTCAAAAATGGGTCAGTTTATCGACGGATTTACAGGTGAACATGTTGGTGAACCACGGGTATTGATTTGCCTGTTTGACAATCCTCTTTTGCATGTGGATATTAAATTTGTTACCGCCGAGGAATTCAAAGAGCGCGTTGAAAACCCGGTCATACTCTGGGAAAGAGAGAATACTCTTTCCCAAATAATAAAAACCACAGAAGCCAGCTGGCCCAAACTCGATTTTCAGTGGATTGAAGATCGTTTCTGGATTTGGGTTCATTACATCACATTAAAAATTGGCCGGGGTGAATATTTTGAAGCACTCGATTCCATTTCTTATTTGAGAATGAATGTAATATCTCCTTTACTACAAATAAAAAATAACCAGCTCCCAAAAGGGATGCGAAAGGTTGAATTTAATTTTGAAAAAGCAGATTTTAACAACCTGAAAAAAACGGTTCCGGAATATGAAATTTCCTCAATAATACGTTCTTTGGAAAAAGAAATTGAACTTTACAACGAGCTTCGGAAAAAACTATATCCGGGAGATGTTGTTCTAAAAAATGAACTTCAAAAGAAGGTGATGGAATACTTCACAAAAATTAAAACAAAAGTGCAGGCGACCGATGAAAAATAAATCTGAAAGTGTTGATGATTATATTTCGGAATTTCCTGAAGATATTCAGAAAATACTAAAAAAACTGCGGAAAACAATCCTCGAAATTGCCCCGGAAGCAGAAGAAAGTATAAGCTACGGAATGCCGGCATACAAAACATCTGGCAAGCCGCTTGTTTATTTTGCGGGCTACAAAAAACATGTTAGGTTTTTATGCAACTCCAAGCGGACATGCAAAATTTGCCCGGGAACTTTCGCAGTACAAACAAGGAAAAGGTTCGGTGCAGTTTCCTTTAAATCGGCCAATACCATTTAATTTGATTACCAGAATAGTAAAGTTCAGAGTTGAAGAAAACAAAATCCGGTAAAGCTCGGTTATTACTTTTATGAATTCGGTTGAAAGCCCACTGGTTGATAAAGAATATCTCATGCAAAAGTATCCAGGCAAAGGCGGCTGGACTTATGCCGAAATTCCGGAAATACTACAAAACAAAAACAATCCGTTTGGCTGGGTAAAAGTAAAGGGTTCAATTGATGGCTTTGAACTGAAAAACTACAAACTTATGCCCATGGGAAACGGCAAACTTTTTTTACCGGTAAAAGCGCAAATCAGAAAAGAAATCAAAAAAAAAGCGGGTGATTTTGTGCATATCATTCTCTTTGCCGATGATCTTCCATATAAAATACCCCATGAGATTCAGGAATGTTTGCTGAATGAACCAAAAGAAATTGCAGAACGTTTTTTCAACTTTTCTGAAGGAGAACAAAAAGCCTACATCGACTGGATTTACGCTGCCAAAACCATAAAAACCAAAACACATCGAATTATTACCATGATGGAGCGTTTGCAGCAAAACCTGAAATTTTATGATTAAAACTTAATAAACTACTCCACCTGAATGCTTTCTGTTTCAATTTTATTATATCTGTTCCGGTATTCAACAGGTGTTATTCCAGTAATCTTCTTAAAAGTTGTTCGAAAAGCTTTTGTATCCGTGTACCCCACTTCAAACATCACCTCATTGATATTTTTGCGGCTGGTTTCTATATTTCGCTTGGCGGCTTCAATCTTCACACGCTGAATATATTCGTGCACCGAATTATTTGTCGCCTTTTTAAATCTCCGCTCAAGACTTCGACGGCCAACAGCTAATTTTTCAGCAAGTTCTTCAACCGTGATTTTCTCTTCAATATTTCTCTCAATAAATTCCTGTGCTTTTTTAATGTCCTCGTCGTTGTGCTGTTTCTGGCCTTTAAACATGGCAAAAAACGACTGGCTGCTCCGACCGATTTCAATGGCAAAATATTTTGAAATCAGCAGTGCCGTTTCACGATTGGTATATTTCTCCACCAAATGCAATAAAAGATTCCAGTAAGAATTTGCGCCTCCACTGGTATAAATTCCGCTCTCCTCGGTAATAATACTCCCGGGTTGCACATTGACATGAGGAAACATTTTACTAAAGTCATCTATAAATCCCCAATGTGTTGAACATTTTTTGCCCTTAAGCAACCCTGTTGACGCCAGTAAAAATGCTCCTACGCACAACGAAGCGACTTCGGCTCCCGATTTGTATTGTTTTACAATCCACGAAATAAAATTTTTATTTGATTCCAAAGCCTCATCCATGTTGCCAAACAAAGCAGGAATGATAATTAAATCTGTTTTGTCAACCTCATCAATCAATTTATCAGGATGGATGCTGTAGCGTCCTTTATTTAACCGAACACCGTTGGATACTCCAACCAACTGAACATCAAACATCGAAGGTTTTCCTTTTACATTTAAAAAATAGTTTACGGTTTCAAAACAATATTGCGGATCAGCAATAGACTGAATGACTGTATTTTCAGTTACTAAAATTGATATTTTTTTCATTTCAAAGCATTAAAAGACTAAATTGTCGTAATTTACCTAAAATTTGTCGTTTTTACACATCAATAAATTTTTTGAACGAAAGTAATTTTGTTTTAATAAAAGAGAAACGACGAATAGAACAAAAATAACAATGCAAAAAAAAGAAAAAACATTCATTACTGTTTCAACAAAAATCGAAGCACCTGTTCAGAAAGTATGGGATTTATGGACGCAGCCAAATCACATTATTAACTGGAATTTTGCATCAGATGACTGGCACTGTCCCTGGGCAAAAAATGACATTCGCGAAGGAGGAAAATTTATTTGGCGGATGGAAGCAAAGGACGGAACCTTTGGATTCGATTTTAGTGGCGGGTATGATCTCATTAAAGAAAATGAACAGATTGAAGAAACGCTCGATGACGAACGTAAGGTAAAAATAACTTTTAGGGAAGAAGGTGACCAAACCTATGTTACCGAGGTTTTTGAAGCCGAAACACAAAATCCGCTTGAAATGCAAAAAGCAGGTTGGCAGGCAATTCTGGACAATTTCAAAAAACATGCAGAAGCCAATGCAAAATTTGAAAGAGTACATTTTGAAATTGAAATTGAGGCAAATCCGGAAAAAGTATACACTACAATGCTCGATAAAAAATACTGGAAAGACTGGACTTACATTTTTAATCCAACTTCTGATTTTTTGGGATCCTGGGAAAAAGGTGAAAAAATCGTTTTCTTCGGAACAGGAGAAGATGGAAAAACAGGCGGGATGGTAGGTATAATTGAAGATAACATTTCCAATCAACTAGTAAATATTTGTTACGTCGGTATTATAAAAGACGGAAAAGAAATCACTGAAGGTCCCGAAGTAGACAAATGGGCTGGCGGCCATGAAATCTACACTTTTGAAGACAAAAATGGAAACACACTGTTAAAAGTGGATTTTGACTCTACTTCGGATTTCAAAAAATATTTTACGGAAACTTACCCCAAAGCGTTGGAGCAGTTAAAAACAATATGCGAACAATAAAATTATTCACACTAAAAATTCACAATTATGGCAACAGTAAATGTTTATCTCAATTTTCCCGGCAATACCGAGGAAGCATTTTTATTTTATCAATCGGTTTTTGGAACTGATTTTTTTGGCGAAGGCATTATGCGTTTTAAAGATGTTCCTCCATCAGCCGACATGCCTCCTATGCCCGACGGAGTTGAAAATATGGTAATGCATGTAGCACTGCCCATTTTAGGCGGACACATGTTGATGGGTTCCGATGCCCCCGGCCAAATGGGATTTAAGGTAAATATGGGAAACAACATATACATTAACCTCCAACCCGACACCCGTGAGGAAACCCGTAAACTTTTTAAAGCGCTTTCTGAAGGCGGAGTCGTGGAGCAGGAACTACAGGACATGTTTTGGGGCGACTTTTTTGGAAGTTTAAAAGACAAATTTGGTGTTTTGTGGATGTTCAACTGCGCTGAAAAAGAATAATGCAAAATGTTGATAAAACGTTGCGGACTTGTGAAAAAGGGCATCGCTATTACAAAAGCAGCGATTGCCCAACCTGTCCGCAATGCGAAAAAGAACGGAAACCCGAATTTGGATTTTTGTCTCATCTCTCAGCTCCCGCCCGGCGGGCTCTGGAAAAGCACAATATTACTTCGGTTGAAGAATTGAGTAATTTTTCTGAAAACAAAATCCTGGCACTTCACGGCGTTGGGCAAAACGCGATTTCAAAACTGAGAGAAATTCTAAAAGAAAACGGACTACAATTAAAAAAATAAAAAATGGATTCAAACAGACTTGAGATTATCGCACGCATTCAAATTCAAAAACCGGCAAACGAAGTTTTTGAGGGCATTGTAAACCCGGAAAAAATGAGCAACTATTTTATATCCAAAAGTTCAGGAAGAATGGAGGAAGGGGAAACAATAACCTGGCATTTCCCTGAATTTGAGGAGGGTTATCCTGTGGAAGTAAAAAAAGTTGAACAGAATAAATTAATCACATTTTTTTGGGACGCCAACAACGAGAAAACAGAAGTAAATATTGAACTTTCAGAAAAACCCAATAACAGCACCCTTGTAACTGTAACTGAGAAAGGCAAAGAAAATTCACCGGACGGAATCAACTGGTTAAAAGGAAATACCGAAGGTTGGGCAAATTTTCTGGCCTGCCTCAAAGCCTACCTGGAATATGGTATAAACCTGCGAAAAGGAGCCTTTGATTTTTTAAAGGAAAAAGTTCTTCCCGATGAAATTTTAAAAGTTTCTCCGGATTGTGAGATTTTTACAACCCGTGTAGTAAATTTTTCGCAGGAAGAAGTTTTTAAAGCGTGGAGCGAACCAAATCATTTAAAAAAATGGTGGGGCCCCAATGGTTTTACAAATACATTTCACACATTTGACTTTCGCCCGGGTGGAAAATGGAGCTTTATTATGCATGGCCCCGACGGCACTGATTACCCAAATGAATCGGTTTTTGTTAAAATTGAAAGCCCTTCTATGATTGTATTTAACCATGTAGTATTGCCTTATTTTCAAATCGTGGCCACTTTTGAAAAACTGTCACCTGCAAAAACCAAAGTGAATTTCAGAATGCTTTTTAAATCTCCCGAAGAGTGCAATCAGGTGAAAAAATATGCCGAAGGCAAAAATGAAGAAAATATGGACAGGCTGGAAACAGAACTAAAAAATGTAGTAATCGAATAACACATTATTAAAAGTATAATCATGAAAAATCAAATATACCCCTGTCTCTGGTTTGACGGAAAAGCCAAAAAAGCAGCAGAATTTTACTGCACAGTTTTCAAAAAAACAGATATTACATCGGAAAGTCCGTTGGTGGTTACATTTGAATCGTCGGGACAAAAATTTATGTGTCTGAACGGTGGGCCACAGTTTACAATTAATCCATCCATTTCATTTTATGTGGTTTGTGAAACCGAAGAAGAGGTCGATTCAGCATGGAACAAACTTTTGGATGGCGGAATGGTGTTAATGGAACTTGACAAATACGACTGGAGCGAAAAATACGGCTGGCTGCAGGACAAATTTGGTATTAACTGGCAACTGGCTTTAGGAAAAATGGAAGAAGTAGGACAAAAGATAACACCTACCTTAATGTTTACAAAAGAACAAGCCGGAAACGCAGAAAAGGCCATTGAACACTATACCTCAATTTTTGATCATTCTTCAGTGGATGGAATCCTCAGGTATTCCAAAGAAGATCCCGATACAGAAGGAACCATTAAACATGCACAATTCAAACTTGGAAATAATGTATTTATGGTTATGGACAGTTCTCTTTCACACAACTTTAGTTTTAATGAAGCAGTCTCGTTGGTTATAGAATGTGATACACAGGAACAAATTGATTATTACTGGGATAAACTTTCTGCCGTACCCGAAGCCGAGCAGTGTGGCTGGTTAAAAGATCAGTTTGGAATTTCATGGCAAATTATTCCTTCAATTCTGGAAAAGCTGATGAGTGATCCTGCCCGTTCAGAGAGAGTTCTCCAGGCTTTTCTAAAAATGAAAAAATTTGATATCGAGGCGCTGGAAAATGCTTAAACCCAAATTTCAAGCGTTGAATTAGCTATATTTGTATTCAGTAAAAACTTCTGAAACATTGAATGCAAAAGCTAATTGACTATATCAATCAATATGCAAAGCTTGATGACGCTGCCATCCTTGAACTGGAATTAAGAGCGGAAACTGAAAAATTCAAAAAAAATGAGTTTATCCTCGAACAGGGAAAATATTGTAATAAAATCTGGTTTATAAAGTCGGGAATGGTTCGAAAATTTCATTTGCATGAAGGAAAAGAAATAACCGCCTGGATTCATATCGAAAACGAATTTGTAACATCACTCCATTCCTATTTTCATCAAACTCCTGCAATTGAATATTTACAGGCATGCGAAGAAACCGAACTTATTGGGATTTCACGTCAAAACAGCGAAAAATTGGCACGATTCCCTCAATTTACCATATTTGCCAATTCGTTAATGGGTGAACATTTCGTAAAAATTGATACGAATTCCAGGGAGTTTGGACTGCTATCGGCAAAAGAAAAATACGATTACCTGAAACAAATTTCGCCTGGAATGCTAAAACGTGCAAAACTGGGTCATGTCGCATCATTAATGGGAGTTACACAGGAAACCCTAAGCCGGATAAGAAAACAAAACTGATTTTTTTGATCTACATCAAAAAAACTGTAATCATACCTTCCGAACTTTGCCGAAAAATTAGAAACAATGGCAAAGAATTCAGTTTTCAAAACAGAAACAGGGAGAAAGGAAATCCTAAATTATTACGACCGAATTTTAAATCGATGGCCACAAGACTGTAATAAACAGTTTATAAAAACCCGTTATGGTTTTACGTTTGTAATTGAGTGCGGAGAAAAATCAAAACCTCCGTTGATTTTACTGCACGGAGCAGGCTCTAACTCAGCCATGTGGAGTGCTGATGTAGTTGAATACTCAAAAAAATACCGGGTATTTGCCATCGATATTATTGGCGAATGTGGCAAAAGTGCGGAGAACAGGCCCGATTTTAAAAGTTCGCATTACTCCAACTGGCTACTTGATATTTTTAGAGCTTTTCAACTGGAAAATGCAAGTTTGGCAGGTTGTTCTTTAGGTGGTTGGATTGTAATAAAATTCGCTACCCGGCACCCGGAAAAAGTAAGGCAACTGGCGCTGATAGCAACGTCGGGAATTACGCAGATAAAACCGTCGTTAATTTTTTGGCTGTTGGTAACGTCTGTTTCGGGGAAATGGGGTTTTAATAAAATGAATAAAATTGTTTACAACGATATTAATCCTGATGAGCAAACCCTACAATTTACAAAACTCGTGAAACAACATTTTATTCCACGAACCGATGCCCTGCCTCTGTTTACAAACAATGAACTGCAAAGAATTACAACACCGGTATTTTTTCTGGGTGGCGAAAACGATTGCTTTTTTAATTCAGAAAAAACAGCCAACCGTTTAAAAACCAATATCGGGCAAGCTGAATGTAAAACGCTCGAAAACACCGGACATGTAATTACAGTTTCGGTAAACTACATTCTTAATTTTTTAAACCGTTGCGAAAATGAAAAAAATTAAATTCAGCGGAATTTTACAGGAATTCATCAACAAAGCAAACAATGGGAATACCCAGGATGTTGACTTCATAATAAAACACTTAACAACAGAATCTTCATTGCCAATGACCCGCTATGTTGATTATGCCCTGAGTTTGGTAAAAAATGAAGCAGGAATCCGGCAGTTAGAATTTTATCTTTTTCACGGCAGTTTAATACAACGAAATTATTGCTCGTTGTTTTTTAACCGCCGTGGTGACTGGCTCACGGTAAAAAAGGCCTATCAACAGGGATTAATCGACGAAATTCAGGCCTATTCAAGATAACGTCAATGTTAACCTTTAAGCACTCAAGCAAACACTACAATAATACTCTGAATTACAGACACTTTACAATTCATTAATTTTTATTCCCTGAAAGAACAACTAATAAAAAAATGGTTTACATTTGGTTCAGCTTTTTAAGTAAAAAATAGGTATAAATTTATATAGCGTTTAGATAACACACATGAAGATTGTGATTCGAAAATCGGTGTCCAGCGACCTCGGTTTTCTTGAAGAATTGGAACAAAAATGTTTTCCTCCTTTTCAGCAAAGTACCCGGCGGGCGATCCGCTACAGCTTGTCAAGTCCCTTTCAAAATGTAATTATTGCAGAAACCACGCAAAACGAAATAAGCAAAACAATTGGCTCTGCCACATTATTTTTATATCCCAAAACCTTACGTTTATTTTCAATCGCTGTTTTTCCTGAATACCAGGGAAAGGGAATCGGGAAACAAATTCTGGAGTATATATTTAATCTGGCAAATACCGGAAAATTTGAACGAATCTCGCTCGAAGCCAGAAAAACGGATAATAAACTGATAGAATTTTACAAAAATGCAGGATTTACGGTAACTGAAGATTTACCCGACTACTATTCAAAAAATGAAGATGGTGTGCGAATGGTTTTTAAGCTCGGCGATCATGCAGAAAAACAAAGCATTTCGAATATTATTATTGTTCGCGACCCCAAAAACTGGAATCTGGAAATTGAAGGTGTAAAAGTAATTTCATCGCGGAGTTATATAACAGATCCCGAATTTCAGTCCTTAAAAAATGTGCGGATTTTTAATCTTAGCAACTCCTATCAATACCAAAAAATGGGGTATTATGTGTCGCTCCTTGCATCGGCGCGTGACCACCGGGTAATTCCTAACGTTACAACTTTACGCGATTTTTCAAGTCTTTCGTTGGTAAGGTCCATTTCCGGTTATGTAGATGATAATATTCAAAAAAGTTTAAAACACGTAAAGCAAAAGAAGATCAGCATTTTTGTTTATTTCGGGCAGTCGGTAAATACCAAATTCCGCTTGCTGACACAAAAATTATATCATCTCTTCGAAGCTCCGTTAATCCAAATCGACTTTGTAAAAACCGAAAAATGGATGGTGCAAAGAGTCTCTCCGTTAAGCCTCAAAAAAGTGAATCCCGAGCACATGGAAAAGGTACAGGAATTTGCAAAAAACTATTTTTCAAAAAAACGTTTTAACCGGCCTCGTTTTAAAAACTACAAATACGACCTGGCCATTCTGGTTAATCCGCAGGAAAAAAATCCCCCCTCCTGCCCCAATGCTTTGCAAAACTTTAAAAAAGCTGCTGAAAAAATCGGTTTTTATGTTGAATTTATTACCAAAGACGATTTTAGCCAGTTGCCTGAATTTGATGCGCTTTTTATACGCGAAACTACAAATGTAAACGACCACACCTACCAGTTTTCGCGCTCTGCTTACGCTGAAGGATTAGTTGTTATTGACGATCCGTGGTCGATACTGCGATGCTCCAACAAAATTTTTCAGAATGAACGCTTAAAACAAAATAAAATAAAAACACCTGCCACTGTTATTTTGGCGAAGTCAACGTATCATAAATCAACATCATTACAATTAAATTTTCCTTTGGTTTTAAAACAACCCGACAGCGCGTTTTCTCTGGGAGTGGAAAAAGTAAACAACGAAGAAGAACTGGACTCTTCCTTAAAAAAACTATTCAATTTATCGGACCTTGTTGTTGTACAGGAGTTTATGCCTTCTGAATTTGACTGGAGAATTGGTGTTTTGGATCAAAAACCATTGTACGCCTGCAAATATTACATGGCAAAAGACCACTGGCAAATTTACGACTGGAATACGGAAAGCAACGAGAATTACGGTGAATCAGAAACGCTGCCAATTGAGGAGGTTCCTGAGATTGTAGTAAAAACTGCTGTAAAAGCTGCTTCGCTCATTGGAGATGGGTTATACGGTGTAGATCTCAAAATGATTAACGAAGAAGTATATATTATCGAGATAAATGATAACCCCAACATCGATGAAGGAATTGAAGATTTGATTCTGAAAGATGAAATTTATATACGAATCATGAAATCTTTATATAACCGAATTGAGATCAATCGTAACATTGCGCAATTTGTAACGGTGTAAAAAAACAAAAAATAGTATCTTCGGCTCAATTTATATAAGATTATATACTTGTTTTTAGTTTATCTGCTAAAAATTTAAAAGTAACAATTGTTGTCAAACAGGTTTTTATTAACCCAAACAAGTAAAATGGAAAATAAAACAAATCTGGAAGTTGCGTTAAAAGCGGCTGTTAAAGCAGGTGAAAAAATTTTGGAAATATACAACGACCCGAATTCTGATTTTTCGGTTGAAAAAAAAGCAGATAATTCACCCTTAACTATTGCCGATAAAATAAGTCATACTACCATACAACACTTTTTATCAGATACAGAGTTTCCGGTACTTAGTGAAGAAGGTCGGAGTATCGAATATCCAGAAAGAAAAGACTGGCAAAATTTCTGGATTGTTGACCCGCTGGATGGCACCAAAGAATTTATTAAAAAGAATGGCGAATTTACGGTAAATATTGCTTTGGCAAAAAACGGGAAGCCGGTATTGGGAGTAATTTATGTTCCTGTTTCAAAAACATTATATTTTGGCAATATTGGGTTGGGCGCGTTCATATGTGAGAATGTGAGTGGGGAAATTACCTTTGATTCTGTATTAAGGAAAAGTGAAAAATTACCAAAACCCAAAACAACAGAGAAATATTTTGTGGTTGGAAGTCGTTCACACATGAGTCCGGAAACAGAAGAATATATCGATGCGTTAAAACAAAAGCATGCCGAAATTGATATTATTTCAAAAGGAAGTTCGTTAAAAATTTGTATGGTTGCAGAAGGTATTGCCGATGAATATCCGCGTTTTGGTCCAACCATGGAATGGGATACAGCTGCCGGACACGCGATTGCAAATGCCGCAGGTAAAAAACTGTGGTTGACCGACCTTTCTGAAGAATTGGCCTACAATAAAGAAAATTTGTTAAACCCATATTTTATAGTAAAATAAATTAAAATGATTGGAGACAATATACACCCGGTATTTGATAAAATTAAAGACAGAAAGTCAAAAGAAATATACCTGAAGCAAAGGGCTAAAGTAATCTGGTTTACCGGCTTGTCAGGTTCCGGTAAAACAACCCTGGCTAGTGCACTTGAAAAAAGACTGTTTGAATTAAATTATTTTTGCCAGATACTGGATGGTGATAACGTTCGTTCCGGAATCAACAAAAATCTCAAGTTCACAGCAGAAGATCGAATTGAAAATATTCGGCGAATTGCTGAAGTTTCCAAGCTCTTTATGAATTGCGGCATTATTCTTATCTGCGCATTTATTAGCCCAACCAACAAAATTCGTGAAATGGCAAGGGAAATTATCGGCGACGAAGATTATCTCGAGGTTTTTGTAAACACACCGCTGGAAGTTTGTGAAAACCGTGATCCTAAGGGTTTATACAAAAAAGCGCGAGCCGGAGAAATTAAAAACTTCACCGGGATTTCGGCACCTTTTGAAGCGCCAAGTCACCCCTTTGTTGAAATTGATAATTCAAATCCAAAAATCGATGAAACGGTTAAAGAGCTTTTAAAAGCGATTATCCCTGAAATAAAATTCGACCCATTAAAAGAACTTTAACTCTTTTAGATTTTATCATACGCACAGCAGAATAAACACAAAAAACTATATTTCAATATATTAAATAAAAACTCCACTCTTTTATTTTTAATAATAAACCTCCATTAAACAATCTTATGTTCTTTTTTGTTTACTTTTTTGACAAAATCGAAAAGTAAAACTAAGACTTAAACAAATGAAGATTGTTGTTTTAGGTGCAGGTATATCCGGTCATACTGCCGCTGCTTTCCTCAAGAAAAAACTTGGTAAAAAACACGATGTAATTGTAGTTTCTCCCAGTCAGTACTATCAATGGATTCCTTCCAATATTTGGGTTGGAGTCGGAAGGATGACGGTTGATCAGGTGCGTTTTAAACTTGAAAAAGTGTATAAACGATGGGGAATTGTTTTTAAACAAGCCAAGGCCAATGCCATTCATCCTGAGGGTGATGAATATACAAACATGGGATTTGTTGACATAGAATACACCACCGCCGGTAAAAAAGGCCAAACCGAAAAAGTTGAATACGACTTTCTGGTAAATGCTACCGGACCAAAGCTAAACTTTGAAGCAACAGAAGGTTTAGGTCCGGGCAAAAACACAGTCTCTGTTTGTTCGTACGACCACGCGGAACATGCCTGGGAAGAACTGGAAAAAAGTATTAAACGGATGAAAGAGGGCAAAAAACAACGTTTCTTAATCGGAACCGGACACCCAATGGCAACCTGCCAGGGAGCTGCATTTGAATACGCGCTGAATATTGCATTTGAATTAAAACGCAGAAAACTCTCACACATGGCAGAAATTACATGGATAAGCAACGAATATGAAGTTGGTGATTTTGGAATGGGCGGTGCATTTATAAAAAGAGGAGGTTACATTACTTCAACCAAAGTTTTCACTGAATCCGTTTTTGCAGAAAATAATATCAAATGGATAAAACGCGCCGGAGTAAAAAGAGTGGAACCGGGAGCTGCGCACTATGAAACCTTGAATGGAGAAGAAAAAACAGCAGAATTCGATTTTGCAATGCTTATTCCCGGATTTGCCGGACAAGGGTTAAAAGCATACAATAAAAACGGAGAAGACATCACTTCTACTTTGTTTGCAGCCAACGGATTTATGAAGGTTGATGCCGATTACACTCCTAAACCTTTTGAAGAATGGAGCATTAACGACTGGCCACAAACCTATCAGAACCCGACCTATTCAAATATTTATGCAGCCGGAATTGCATTTGCTCCACCACATAGTATTTCAAAACCTATGAAAAGTGTAAATGGAACTCCCATATTTCCGGCACCGCCGCGAACAGGAATGCCATCAGGAGTTATTGGTAAAATAATTGCTCAAAACATTGCACACGCTGTAAAAACCGGAAAAACCGAGCACAAACATACAGCAAGTATGGGCCGAATGGGCGCTGCATGCATCGTATCGGCCGGATACAGTTTAACAAACGGACTTGGAGCTACAATGACCGTTTCACCAGTGGTTCCCGACTGGGAAAAATACCCTGACTGGGGAAGGAACATCAAATCTACGGTTGGTGAAATTGGTTTGGCCGGACACTGGATAAAACTCTTCCTGCATTATATGTTTCTGCACAAAGCCAAAGGTTATCCATTATGGTGGCTACTACCTGAATAATAAAGAGATCGAATTGAATGAACGAATTTTAAAAGAAAAAAATGGAAAATAAAATTACTTACGCGAACAAAGATGAATTTTATCCGCCAATTCCAACAAAAGCAACAAAACGCCTGCGTACAAATATATTTGTTCAGATATATAAATTTTTCAGGCTAAATCTGAAAATAATGTTAATTGTTGTAAAAGGGCATTCCTAAAAATCAACTAAAAATTTTCACAGAAGTCATTGTTAATGAACCGCCAACATATTTATCATTAAAAAATTCAATTTCATCTTTTTTATCCTGTAATCCAAGGGTATAAATAAGCGGGTAATAATGGTCGGGCGTTGGAATTGCCAATTTTGCGGCGCTGCCAAGGCTTTCATAGTCTATTAAAGCCTGATGTTCCGCTTTCCCGATTTTTTCTTTGAATGTTTCATTCATCTCTTTCGCCCAGTCAAAGCCATAGTTGGGTGTATCCATATTTTGCCAGTCGACACGCCGAAGGTTATGAACCATATTTCCACTGCCAATGATCAGCACTCCTTTTTTTCGAAGTGTTGCCAGTTCTGTTGCCAGTTTGTAATGATAGTCAGCAGGTTTGTAAAAATCTATACTTAGCTGAATTACAGGAATATTAGCTTCCGGATACATGTGCCGAACCACGGTCCATGTGCCGTGATCAAGTCCCCAATCGTGATCCAGCCCAACATCGGTACTTTTTATGATAGATGTTAGTTCTTTAGCCAGCTCGGGTTGTCCCGGCGCCGGATATTGCACATCATAAAGTTCCTTTGGAAAACCGCCAAAATCGTGAATAGTTTTTGGATTTGGCATTGCTGTAACATGTGTCCCGCGAGTCAGCCAGTGCGCTGAAATACACAAAACAGCTTCCGGTTGCGAAATTTCTTTTGCAAATTTTGACCAATACGCAGAAAACTCATTTTCTTCAATTCCATTCATTGGTGAACCATGCCCCATAAAAAGCACTGGCATTTTACGGTCTCTTTCGGCCAAATCGCCGGTTACCTTTTGTAAATCTCGTAATCCTGACATTCCTGTTAATCCTCCAACTAAATATAAAAACTCCTTTCGTAACATAAAATACAGATAAATTGGATTAAAAAAAGGATCTGACCAGCCGATCAAATCCTTTCCAATGGCGTATATACCTTATTAAACCAATAATTAAATAGCCTCAGCCGTTGCAACCAAATTAAATTCAATTTCAAAATCATCATAAATCATTTTATCGCCAAGGCCACTAAAAAATTTACCCGATCCGTATTTTACATCATATTTCGTTCTGTCAATTTCCGCAGTACCATTCGCCGTAACTGTACCATCATTTACCTCAACTGTTGCAGGGAACGAAAGCTCGTGAGTGATACCTTTGATGGTAAGCTTTCCGGTAACAATATATTCTCCGTCAGCTGCACCAGCTTTAAATCCTGTTGCTTCAAAAACGGCTTGAGGATGATTTTCTACAGAAAAGAAATCATCTGACTTTAAGTGGCCAACCAATTTTTGATTCATATCACCTGAAAGATCGGTACATGCAATACTGTTCATATCCATTTTAATATTTGCCAGCTCCAGGCTTTCTCCACTAACATGCACTTCCCCGTTATCCACCAAAACCGTTCCTGTGTGTTCTCCTGTCACTTTTTTACCGGTCCAGATTACTTTGCTCTTTATCGGATCAACCTTGTATACGGCTTTTCCATCATCTACACCTTTTGCCATTACTCCTACAGAGAGAAATAATACGCTCAACAATACTAAACTTAACTTTTTCATTTTTCTGATTTTTTAATTATTAACACTGCAAACTTACATTGTCATTAACATCAAAAAAATAAACTAGTTTAATAAAAAGACAAATTAGTCTTTTTTTCTTGCGCGTTTTGATAAAATTTTGCTCAAAAAAACCGGTGTAACACCTAAATAAGATGAAATATGGTATTGGGGAAGCCGATTTATTAATTCAGCATGGTTATTTACTAAATCTTCGTAGTTTTCTTCGGCTGTTTTTGCAAGAATAGAAATCAACCTTTTTTGCTGGAATATGTATGAACGTTTCAAATAACGGACAAACGAAGCAAAATTATTGGTGAGTTTATTCATATTCTCGTCGGTAATTGAATATACAACACTTTTCTCAACTGCGTCAAGGAAATAAGAAGTTTCGGCGGGTGTAGCCAAATCACCAATCCATTGGTTTTCTCGGGCAAACAAAATATTAAACTCTTTACCTGAAGAGTCGATGACATACATCCGCAATAAACCTTTCTCAATAAAATAATGACGAGTATTTGTTTCACCACTGCCAAAAATCAGTTGTTTTTTTTCAAATACTTCCTTCCGAAATGAAATCTGAATCAACTCCTTCTCTAAGTTTGTAAGTTCCCGCTCAAGATTTTCTTCATAAAATTTTTCAATGGCAACGAAGTTTTCCATATCATTTCAGCTCTTATACACGTAAAAATAAGAAGTTTTAGTAGAAACAGATGTCTGAAGAAGAAAAAGCCTTTTAAATCAGCAAATTTTAAACGGAGTTGTAAAATAACTTAAAAATGTATTTCATTTTTCCACAAATAATTACAATCCTTTCAACAGAGTATAGGATAGCCTGAACCAAATTATTATATTTGACAGCACAGATCAATTAAAATTTTTATTCATTTCCTTTAAGGATTTAAAAAGCTAATCATGAAAAAGAACATTTTATCAGTAGCTGTTTTTGCTGCGGCAATTTTGCTTTCTGTAACAACAATGGCACAAAAACCAAACACGCTTACAAGAGCCGAAAAAAATGACGGCTGGGTACTACTTTTTAATGGCAAAGATTTCGATGGCTGGCGCCAATGCAACGGAACAGAAATGCCTGCCAACTGGGAAATTGAAGACAATGCGATGAAAGTATATACCGGCGAAGGGAAAAATCCCGGTCAGGGAGCTGGCGGCGACATTCTTTTTGAAGACAAAAAATTTAAAAACTTTGAATTGTCTATTGATTGGAAAGCAGGAAAAATGGCGAATTCCGGTATCTTCTACTATGTCCGCGAAGTTCCGGGTAAACCTATTTATTTTGCAGCACCGGAAGTTCAGGTACTTGATAATAAAGAAGCTACCGACAATAAAATAGACAGTCACCTCGCCGGTTCGCTTTATGATATGATTGCAGCAGATCCATCAACTGTAAATCCTGCAGGAGAGTGGAACACCTGTGTAATTAAAGTAGACGACGGTGAAGCAACCATCAGTATGAACGGCACCGAAGTAGTAAAATACACACATTGGACACCTGAATGGGACGAGCTGGTACAAAACAGTAAATTCAAAAATTTCCCCGGCTTTACTGAAGGCATTGCAAAAGAAGGTTTTATTGGTTTGCAGGATCACGGATATACAGTTTGGTTCCGTAATATCAAAATTCGCGAACTTTAGACTGGCATTAACGACCAAATTTTAAAACTAATTCTATATTCTGCTATCCATTTATTAAAAAAAATTTGTTTTAAAATTTGTTATTATGAAATTATTAAACAGCAGACTATTTAGTCTGCTATCTCTTTTTTTGTTCTTTTCCTGCGGGAGTGAAAAGCAGGTAGAACAATCAACGGATTACACACAATTTGTAGACCCGTTGATTGGAAGTGGTTATCACGGTCACGTATTTGTAGGAGCCAGTGTTCCTTTTGGTGCGGTTCAACTTGGGCCAAACAACGAAACACAAGGCTGGGACTGGTGTTCCGGTTATCACTATTCCGATTCAGTTTTAATCGGATTTGCTCATACACATTTAAGTGGCACAGGGATTGGTGATTTAGGCGACCTTGTTTTTATGCCTGTTTCCGAGGCTTTCAATCCTGAAGAAGCAAACGAAACACCTTTTCCCTGGAAATCAAAATATTCACACGACAAAGAGACAGCAAAAGCCGGGTATTATTCACTTCATATCGATCGATATGATGTCGATGCCGAATTGACAGCCACGAAACGGGTTGGTTTCCATAAATACGATTTTAATGCGGATGGAAATTCAAAAATTATAATTGATTTGAAATACGGAACTGGTTGGGACAAAATAACAAATGGGGCTATTCAACAGGCAAATGACAATTCTGTTGAAGGTTTTCGTTTTTCGAGTGGATGGGCACGAGACCAGCAGTTATTTTATTACACCCGGTTTTCAAAAGACATAAAAAATTTTGAAATACTTGAATCCGATGAAAAAACAGGCGATTTGACTGCCATTATCGAATTTGAAGGAAATGGCGAGCTGATGGTAAAGACGGGAATTTCTCCCGTAAGTGTGGAGGGCGCCGAAAATAATATGCTTGCTGAAATCGACGAGGAAATTGGATTATGGAATTTTGATGCTGTGAAAGAAATGGCTCATAAAATGTGGAATAATGAATTGGGGAAAATTAATGTTGAATCAGCCACTCTTTCAGACAAAAAAATATTTTATACAGCACTCTATCACACCATGATTGCGCCATCGTTATTTAACGATGTAAACGGAGACTATCGGGGGGCAGATCGACAAGTCCATAAAAATCCGGGCTACGACACATACACAACTTTTTCGTTGTGGGATACCTATCGTGCAGCTCATCCGCTTTATACGCTGACACAACCCAACCGTGTTAACGACTTTGTAAATACAATGCTCGATATTTACGACCAACAGGGCAAACTTCCGGTTTGGCACCTTCATGGTAACGAAACCAATACGATGGTTGGCTATCATGCGGTTCCGGTTATTGCCGATGCGTACTTGAAAGGATTCCGCGGCTTTGATGCTGAAAAAGCACTGGAAGCAATGAAAGCATTTGCGATGCGCGACGAACGCGGACTGGATTACATAAAAAAGCAGGAATATATTCCGGCAGAGTCACAGGTAGAATCCGTTGCGCGTGCGATGGAATATGCAATCGACGATTGGTGCATTGCTGCTATGGCAAATGCTATGGGAAAAACAGAAGATGCTGAACTTTATACAAAACGATCAAAATATTATCAGCATTATTTTGATAAGGACATTCATTTTGTTCGTGGTAAAATGGGCGATGGAAGCTGGAGAACCCCTTTTGACGCTATTTCGTCGCAACACCGCAATGACGATTTTTGCGAGGGAAATGCCTGGCAGTACACCTGGCTGGTGCCACAGGACCCGGAGGGGCTAATTCAGCTTTTTGGCAGCGGGGAAGCTTTTATCAACAAACTGGATAGCCTTTTTACTATTGATTCAGACCAGGTAGAAGGTGCATCTTCTGATATTTCCGGATTAATCGGTCAATACGCTCATGGAAACGAACCAAGTCATCATACAACTTATATGTATGCTTATGCAGGGCAACAGTGGAAAACTGCTGAATTGGTTCGCGAAATTTGCAGTACCATGTACACTGACAAAAATGATGGTTTATGCGGCAATGAAGACTGTGGACAAATGTCGGCCTGGTATGTTTTATCGTCAATGGGAATGTACCCGGTAAACCCGGCAGCCGGAACATATGTTTTTGGAAGCCCTGTGTTTGATGAAATAACTATTAATTTACCTGAAAATAAATCGTTTACCATTGTTGCTGAAAATAACAGTCCTGAAAATATTTATATCCAATCGGCAGTGCTAAATGGGAAGGAATACAAAAAGACATTTATTACCCATAAAGATATATTAAACGGAGGCACACTCAAATTTGTGATGGGAAACCAACCGCGTGAGGAATACGGAGCTGCATCTGAAGACCGGCCACAATCGGAAGTTTATTAGAATTAAAAATATTTTTATAAAATTTTGTGTGTGCATACTAAAAAGTAAAGCACAAAATTCTCAATAAAAAACGTAAAAGAAAAAAATCATAAATCGAAATTTCTGGATTATGAAATACACAGCATTATTTATCACCTTACTATTTCTGTTTGGGTGCGAAAACAGTGGTAATGACAGCTCGCATGCGGTTGCCACTCATGACAATGAAAATTTAACTGACCTGGTCAATCCGCTAATGGGAACTGATTCCGAATTTTTGCTATCAAACGGAAACACTTACCCCGCTATTGCGCGACCATGGGGAATGAATTTCTGGACACCCCAAACCGGAGAAATGGGTAACGGTTGGGGCTACACCTATGATGCGTACAAAATCAGAGGAATCAAACAAACCCATCAACCCAGTCCGTGGATAAACGATTACGCAGCGTTTTCGTTTATGCCGGTCACCGGAGAGCTAAAAGTGAATGAAGACGAACGGGCTTCCTGGTTTTCACACAAGGCAGAAACAGCCAAACCTTTTTACTACAAAGTTTACCTGGCAGATTATGATGTGACTGCCGAAGTAACACCAACCGAGCGTGCGGCAATATTCAAATTCACATTCCCCGAAAATGAAAACTCATATCTGTTACTTGATGCATTTAACGGTGGTTCATCGGTAAAAATCATTCCTGAAGAACGAAAAATTACAGGCTACTGCCAAAATAATCACGGCGGAGTACCAGCTAATTTTCATAACTATTTTGTTGCAGTTTTCGACAAAGATTTTGAAGTCACTAAAACATGGAAAGAGGAAAATCTGGGTAATTCAAAAGAAGCAAAAGGAGATCACACCGGTGCAGTTGTTGGATTTAAAACCCAAAAAGGTGAAAAGATACATGTAAAGGTAGCTTCTTCATTTATTAGCCCGGAACAGGCAGAATTAAATTTAAGCCGTGAAATTGGCAGCAAATCATTTGACAATATCTATTCAGAAGGAGAAGCCATCTGGGAAAAAGAACTTTCAAAAATAAAAGTTGAAGGAGGTACAGATGAACAACGCCGGACGTTTTACTCCAGCCTATACCGTACCTTGCTTTTCCCGCGCAAATTTTTTGAAATTAATGCCAGTAATGAAATTGTACATTATAGTCCGTACAATGGTAAAGTTTTACCGGGCTATATGTTTACCGACAACGGTTTCTGGGATACATTCCGTGCGGTTTTCCCGTTTTTCACGCTAATGTATCCCGAGCTGAATTCACAAATAATGGCAGGCCTGGTTAACACTTATAAAGAAAGTGGTTGGTTACCGGAATGGGCAAGCCCCGGTCACAGGGATTGTATGATTGGTTCCAATTCTGCATCGTTAATTGCCGATTCGTATTTAAAAGGAATCAGAGGGTATGATATTGAAACGCTTTATGAAGCAATTGTAAAAAATACGGAAGACTGGATGGAGGATGTAAAATCAGTAGGAAGGTTTGGAGCTGATTATTACAATAAACTCGGGTATATTCCTTACGACGTAAAAATTAACGAAAACACAGCACGCACCCTGGAATATGCTTATGCCGATTATTGTATATGGAAACTGGCTCAGGAGCTGGAGCGCCCACAGGAAGAAATTGACCTGTTCAAAAAACGCGCCCGGAATTTCCGTAACGTTTTCGATTCGGAATATCATCTTATGCGGGGGAAAAATGAAGACGGAGTTTTCCAGTCGCCATTTAGCCCTTACAAATGGGGCGATGCCTTTACTGAAGGAAACAGCTGGCATTACACTTGGAGTGTTTTTCAGGATATCGAAGGACTCAAACAATTAATGGGCGGCGATGCCGGTTTTGTAGCGATGCTTGATTCAGTGTTTGTTGTTCCTCCTATTTTTGACGATTCCTACTACGGCTTTCCAATACACGAAATACGTGAAATGCAAATTGCAGGTATGGGAAATTATGCGCACGGTAATCAACCAATTCAGCATATGATTTATCTGTACAATTATACCAACCAGCCCTGGAAAGCTCAAAAACATGTACGCGAGGTTCTTACTAAATTATATACTCCACAGGCCGATGGTTACTGTGGCGACGAAGACAACGGACAAACTTCGGCATGGTATGTTTTTAGCTCAATGGGATTTTATCCGGTTTGCCCGGGAACCGACCAGTATGTTTTTGGAGCTCCTTTGTTTAATAAAATCACACTTCAGATGGAAAATGGAAATGAGTTTGTTATTCGCGCCGACAACAACTCAAAAGAAAACCTCTACATTGACGATGTAAAACTTAACGGGGAAGTATGGAACAAAAACTATATTACACACGAATTATTACAAAATGGCGGAGAGCTTGACTTTAATATGGCATCCTCGCCCAATAAAAATCGTGGAGCAGGGAAAGAAAGCTATCCCTATTCGATGACAAACGAAGAAGAGTAAAAAAGTCTCCTGCCTTCGTCTGCGAAGAAATTAAAAAAATCCATCTTTATTCAAAAAAGAAAAAGATGGATTTTTTCCAACCAAAACTCCTTCTAGAAAAAGAAAACAGGAATAAGTGAAATCACCTACTCCTGTCTTTCTACCTAATAATCAACTTATACATTTCAAAACAAAAATCCTATATTTACTGAAGCCGATTTATTTCTAACATCATCATTATCTGCTATTTTACTTAACCCCATATCATAATTTACGGAAAGCTGCAATGCATTGCTTTTACACACCGGAAATTCAAAACCAAGTTCAAACGACCATCCCAAATCAATATCGTTTAAATTGTCTAAATCGCTTGTTTGTCCCTGGTATTTTTGCTCGGCATTTACTAAATAAGCACAATACGGCCCTGTGGCAAAAAACAAACGTTGCCCATTTTTGAAACCGGCTTTTTCGCTGGCTGAAAACTCTGCTTTAAGCGGCAAGGCCAGATAACTCAAGTTGGTTTGAAGTTTCGAGTCTTCGCCCAAAACATCTGTTTTAGCTCCAATCGTTTTATATTCGATTCCCGATTTAAAAGCCAACCAGTTACTTGTCTCATACCTTCCGATAATTCCCGCATTAAAGCCGGTTCGCAAACCATCATTGTCAAAAATATTTCCAATATCAGATTGAGTAGAAGCATTTGCTCCAAGCTTTACTCCCCATTGAAACTGAGCAAATAAATTTGGGCTTAAACTCAATAATATCACAACTACCACCAAAAACTTTTTACTGTTATTGTTTCCGTTTTTTTGAGATTTGTCTAATGAAAATCCTTCGTCTGATGAAGAAACCAGTCGCGTTCTCAATTCGTACTGGTCTGATTTTCTAATTTTCTGTTTCATTGTTTAACTGTTTATATCTTAAAAACTAATCATTTCGACGATTTTGGTCATTTAGTCGAATAAAAAGCAAAAATTTTTAGGTACAAATTCCATGAAATAAAATTTCCAACATGGCGTCGATCTCTTTTCTAAAATTTGTTTCCAAATCTTTTTCAACTATTAAGGGTACCTCTAATCCTTTCATTGCAATTAATACTGTCTTCGCTGTTAATTCAGCATTTAAACCTTTAAACTCACCACTATCAATTCCATCTTTTATGATTTGAGTTATTGAATTAACTTCGCTTTCATCATAACGTCTCCTGATTTTTTCTATAAAATCATAATTTGAAAGATATTCATCTTTTAAAGCAACATAGAAGTTTCCCCAATTTTTAAATCCTTCCATGCGCACAAAAATATAGGAGCGCAATTTTTCTTTAGCCGAACTACTCTCCCCTACTTTAGCAACAATTTCCGAGCGCAATACACTTGTCTCTTTTTCAACCACAGCCTGAAAAACCTCTTCTTTACTTTTAAAATAGTAGTATAAAGAACTTTTTCCCTTACGTGCTGCATATGCAATTTCATCCATTGTAGTTTTTCTAAAACCATAACGCATAAAAATGTCCTGCGCAACTGTAATTATATTTTCTTTAACTTCTGATTTCATCTTACGACTTTTCGACTATTTTGGTTCAAAAGTACAACTTTTATTGAAAAATAAAACAGGCATTTTTGTTTTTTTTCAAATCTAAACTGAATGTTAAGATAAAATCTAATTGCAAAAACACAATATTAATTTACCCTTAAATAACAAAGAATTTTCCTTCTCGGAAAAAATTTGTTTATACTTTTGCTTACAAATAATGAATGAACATTCATTTATTAATAAAAATAAAATGGCACGAATTACAGATAAAAACAGGATTGAAAGGCTAAAGCAATCAACGATGAAATTGGTTGTGGAACGAGGATTTGGCGGCGCCTCTGCATCGTTAATTGCCAAGGATGCAAATGTGGCATCCGGGTATTTTTATATGCATTACAAAGGTAAATATGAAATGGTAAATGCGCTGCTTCATGATGTTTACCAGGAGGTTGTTCAGAAATTTGAAGAGCTAACCAGTCTCGATTCTACATTCACAAGCATTGTTGAAAATATGATTCGCCATTTTTTTACGATGGCAAATACCGACCCAAACAAACTCAAATTTCTTTATGTGCTAATGAATGATTACAGTTTTGTCATCGATAAAAAACTACATGACGATATATTTAAAATTCTGAATATTTTGGTATACGATGGTCACTCATCCGGACAGTTGGACAAAGAAATTAGCCAATCCGACTTGTATCTGATTGTTGTAATCAACACCATTCAATATATAAATCAACATTACAAGAACTCGAATAAAAGGGTCGTTTTCAGAAAAGAAGACGAAGACCACCTTATTTATTTAACAAATAAAATTTTAAAAGAGCCAGGAAAATGAAAAAGAGAAAACAATTCATTTGTACCTTCTTTTTAGTGTTTTGCGGTATTATCGTTTTGTCCGGGCAGGAAAATAATCAAATGCTCACTTTTGAAGAAGCATTTCAAATGATGACTGAGCAAAATCCCGGAATACAACGCGCGAAACAACAAATCAAACAAAAAGAGTACGAATTAAAGGCAAAAAAAGGATTGTACATGCCCCGGGTTTCGTTGAGTGCCAAAGCTGTCTCCATGTCAGATATGCTTCACCTCGATTTAACCCCCGTAAAAGATGCAATTACACCTCTGTACAATACTCTCGGAACATATGGTGTATATAGTGGTGTCCCCAATCCCGACCCGGCTACAAACACAGTTGTCCCGGTTTTGTCTGATGACCAGAGCACTGCAGCAGTAAGAGAAAAATTACTTGAGGCCGGAAACGAAATCAGCAATGCAAACTGGGATGAAGTAATCCAGGAAAAGAACTTTGCAACAGTTTCAGCAGATGTGATGTGGCCTTTGTTTACAGGGGGAAAAATAAAAGGTGCCAATGATGCGGCCGATGCTGAACTCGCCATAAGCAAAGAAGAACTGCGACAAACTGAGGGAGATCTGCTTACGGAACTTGCCACCCGATATTACGGACTTACACTTGGCATGCAGGTATTGAAAGTGAGACAACAAATGATGGATATAGCTGATCAACACTACATTGACGCGCAAAAATTATTTGACAACGGAATGATTGCCAAAGTGGAACTTTTACATGCCAGGGTCTCAAAAAATGAAGCAGAGCGACAACTAAAAGAAGCAAAACGAAATATTGAAATTGTTCACTCCGGGCTGGAAGCAACGCTTTCGCCTGACTCGACGTTTAATATTTTGCCTGCAAGCCACTTGTTTATCAACAAGGAATTGCAGGATATTTCCTACTGGGTAAACAAAGCATATGAGACAAACCCGCAACTTAAAAAAATTAATGGAAAAAGGGAGTTGGTGAACATTAACAACAAGGTGAACAAAGGAGAGTATTTGCCAACTATAGCTATGATTGGAAGCTACAATCTGGCTGAAAAAAATCTTTCGCCCTATATGCCCGACTGGATAGTTGGCGTAGGCTTAAAATGGCCGGTTTTTGAAGGTTTGGGGAGAAAAAATAAAATAAAGGCTGGTAACACATTGGAAAACCAGGTGAACTTTGCCGAACAAAAAGCATATTCCGATATAAAAGCTTACATAACCAAACTTCACGAAACCCTGCAGATGCAAATGGAACAACGGAATGAACTGGAAAGTACACTTGAGCTGGCACAAGAATACGCAGAAAGTACACAAAAAGCGTTTAAAGAGGGGCTGGCAACATCAACTTCAGTAGTAGAAGCTTATACGAAAGTGGCTCAGGTAAAAGCACTTCGTTTAAAAGTATTTTATAATTACGATGTTACGCTTGCACAACTCATTCAAACGGCCGGTGTTCCGGAACAATATACTGCTTTTTGCAAAGGAAATAACACCATTACAGAATCATTAATCAATTAAAGAATCGATAAATCATGAATAAAAAAACGATAGCAACCATTCTTGTTGTTACAGCTGTTTTAGCTTTTATTATTTACACTTTTATTGTTGTTTTGAAAAAAGAGCCTGTTGTTTTACAGGGAGAAGTTGAGGCCAAACAATTGAAAATAGCATCAAAAGTTCCGGGAAGAATTTTGGATATTGCGATAAAAAAAGGACAAAAAGTCAATAAAGGAGATTTTATCTTTTCCATTGACAGTCCTGAAATTAACGCAAAAATGGCGGAAGCAACAGCTGCTCGTTCAGCGGCAAGCGCTCAAAGCCGGAAAGCACAGAACGGAGCCCAGCAGGAAGATATTACTGCAGCATACAGTACGTATGTAAAAGCTGAAGCTGCAGCTCAATTTGCCGAAAAAACGTATGAACGCATTCAGAATCTGTTTGAAGAAGGTGTAGTACCTGCCCAAAAACGCGATGAAACAGAGACAAAAATGAAAGCGGCCCGGGAAACAGCCAATGCAGCAAAAGCAATATGGCAAAAAGCAGAAAAAGGAGCACGCGAAGAAGACAAAGATGCAGCAGCTGCTCTTGTAAAAAGAGCTGATGCTGCCATTGAACAAGTACAGGCTTATCTTGACGAAACATCTGTTAACGCAATTTCAGGTGGTGAAGTTTCCGGTGTAAACGTTGAACAGGGAGAACTGGTTCCAACGGGGTTTCCGGTGGTTACTCTGCTAGATCTTGAGGATATCTGGCTAACGTTTTACATTCGCGAAGACTATTTGTCGCAATTTAATATGGGAAATACATTTAAGGCTAAAATTCCCGGGTTGAATAATAATGAATATGAATTTGAAGTAAGCTATATTAGTCCTACAGGTGATTTTGCCCGTTGGAATGCCACCAAAACATCCGGCGATTTTGATTTAAAATCATTTGAAATTGAGGCCCGCCCGGTTTCAAAAATCGATGGCCTGCGTCCGGGGATGACAGCCATTGTAACTTTAAGTGAATAAATCATGAAAACGAAAAAATCCCTTTTTGCCGTAACAAAACGGGAATTAAGGCGGATTTTTCACAATCCGGCTTACCGTTTTCTTTTATTGTTAGGTCCAATCATCGGTATTGGCTTACTATTTTTTATTTTCCATAAGGGTGTAGTAAAAGAGCTGCCTGTTGCAATTGTTGATCGTGATAATTCAACATTATCAATAAAAATAACAAATGCCCTCGACGCTTCTTCCGACGCTGATGTATGGGTGCAAACACCTGATATTTTCAAAGCCCGGGAAATGCTCAAACAAGGTTTGGTTGAAGCGATAGTGGTTATTCCTTATGAAACAGAAAAATCTGTATTCCAGGGAGTTCAGGCTGAAATTCCGGTTTACATAAATGGTACAAATGTTTTAAAAGCAGGCATTCTTCAACGTTCTGTTCTGACGACAATAAAAACCATTTCAGGTAGTGTACAACTTCAGAAATTAATGATGTCAGGCAAAAACGAAGAGGAAGCGATGGCTCGGATTGTCCCGGTGAATATCCAGCGACATGTCCTTTTTAATCCATTTACCAATTATTCATATTTTCTCAACTCTGCACTGATGTATGTGATGTTATTTCTATTTGTGTTGCTGAGTTCAATCTATACGCTGGGGAATGAATTAAAAAGAGGCACCGGCTTAGATCTTTTGGAAACAAGCCGAAATAGTGTTCGCTTGGCTATTGTTGGCAAACTCCTGCCTTACACGGTTATCTTTTCTGTTTTTGCTCTTTTTATCAATATTCTGTTATACAAGATCGATGGAATGCCTTTAAACGGAAATTATCTGATAATCTTCGGTGCGCAGTTTGTAACTATTTTAACCTATCAGCTGATGGCTCTTATTTTTGTTGGAACAACCATAAACCTGCGTTTGGCCTTGTCTATTGCCAGCGCTTATTCCATGATGGGAATCACTTTTTCCGGTCTTACATTTCCGTTGGAAGCCATGCCAGAATTTGCACAAATCTTTGCTTCAATTTTCCCGTTTACCTGGTGGGAAAAACTATTTATTTCGCAGTCGCTCCGCGGCGCACCACTCAAAGAAGCTCTCCCCTACATCTGTTACATTCTTGTTTTTTTGCTGGTTTCTCTCTGTTTCATGCCATTTTACAAGCGTTACCTGGAAAATCCAAAATATTGGGGCAAAAGCTAAAAAAGCTGCAAAAACGAATACAGACATTACAAAAAAATTAAGCAATGCAAACAGTTCAAAATAAAATTAAGGGATTCCAACTTACAGCCATTCATTTTACGAAAGAATTAAAAGCCATATTTACCGACAGTGGAGCTTTACTCATCCTCATTGGAGCCGTGGTAATTTATCCCATTATTTATTCCATTGGTTATTATAATGAAGTGATGACAGACATAAAAATAGCGGTGGTTGACCAGGATCATTCTGAGGCCAGTCGAAAATATACAGCGATGATTGATGCGTCAAGTGAGTTGGAAGTTGTTTACAAACCGTTGGATTTGGTCAGTGCCGAAAATTTGTTTATGACAAACAAATTAAGCGGTGTGATTCTGATTCCCAAAAATTTTGGAAAAAATGTACTCTCCGGCAAGCAGGCAAACGTTGCAGTTTATGCCGATGCCAGCTATTTTCTTAAGTACAGGAATACCATTTTGGCAAGCACATATTCCAATGCTTATTTTAGTGGCGGAATCTCTGTATTACATTATATGGCAGAGGGCCAATCTTTTCAGCAAGCCCAAATAAGCAGCGATCCACTTCCGGCATACACACATATTTTGTACAATCCGTCATCAGGTTACGGGAGTTTTGTAATGCCTGGCGTAATTCTCGTTATTTTTCAGCAAACGCTGTTAATCGGAATCGGATTACTGGGAGGCTCATTTTCTGAATCAAAAGCATCTCCCTTTATCCTGCTCAAACAAAAAAGAAGAAAAGAAATTATTCCTTATCTGACCGGAAAAACAGGTGCATATATTTTCATTTCACTCTTAAATATTGCTTACGCTATTATTTTGGTTCATCATTGGTTCAAATATCCTGACAAAGCAAGTATTCCGGATGTTTTAATGCTTATGTTTCCTTTTCTGTTGAGTACTATTTTTCTTGGAATTGGTGTATCTACTTTATTTAAACATCGCGAGTCGGCGCTTATTTTTATGGTTTTTCTGTCACCAATAGCATTATTTTTAAGTGGATTATCGTGGCCTGCATCTTCCATTCCGCAATGGCTGGTTTTGCTTTCAAAACTAATGCCGAGCACAACGGTAATTCCGGCCTACCTGAGGTTACGAACAATGGGAGTCAGTCTTACCGATGTAAAATCGGAGATGATATTTATGTATATTCAAGCTGCGGTTTACCTGACTTTAACACTTGTCTATTTCTTTATAAAAACAGGAAAGAAAAGTAGAAAGGCATAAAAAATCAGAATCTTATTTCACAAATATTGAAAAAAGTATATACTTTTCCTGTGTAAAAGTATAAACTACACTTAAAATGCATCGATTAACATCACCAAAAGAAAGAAACATAAATTTACAAATAAGTATAATGATATTTTTTGCAGCCGCTTTTTGGTTTGCAACCCCAAATTTATCAGTAGCGCAAAAAACAAAAGCGGAATTGCATTTCGAGGTTTCTGTTCCGGAAGCTCAGAGTCATAGCTACGAAGTTGATTTTTATGTTAGTGGCATAAATAGAGATACTATCGTTTTGAAAATGCCAAAGTGGATGCCCGGTTATTATCAAATTTTAGATTATGCCAACAACGTTTCAGAAATAAATGCAACTGCGGTAAACGGTCAAAAAATTCCGATTCAAAAGCTAAACAAAAATAGTTGGTATATCACAAATCAAAAAAATAAAGCATTCTCCGTTCATTATAAAATAAAAGCTGAAAGGTCTTTTGTAGCACTTAGTTTTGTTGATGCGGAACATGCCTACATCGCACCGGCAAATACTTTCCTATATATTGAAAATTTGATACAATGCCCGGTTTCTGTAAAAATAAATCCGGCAAACGAATGGAGTGATATTGCGACAGGATTGCAAACCATTATTGGAAAAAATAATGAATTCTCGGCTCCTGATTTTGACATTCTTTACGATTGCCCCATCTTAATTGGGAACCTGGAAGAGTTGCCTTCATTTACAGTTCAGGGAATTGAACATCGTTTTATTGGTTATAAACTTGGCGACTTTGATAAAATTTCTTTTGTGCAGAAATTAAAAAAAGTAGTTGAGGCAGCAACTGATTTGATGGGCGATATTCCGTATAAAAAATATACTTTTATAGCCATTGGTCCCGGACAGGGTGGAATTGAACACCTAAACAACACAACCATTAGCTTTGACGGAAATTCGTTAAGAACGACTGAAGCTATAAACCGTACTTTATCGTTTATCGGACACGAATATTTTCACCATTATAACGTAAAACGTATCCGGCCTTTTGAATTGGGGCCATTTGATTATGACAAAATAAACCGTACCAATCAACTTTGGATTAGTGAGGGATTAACAGTATACTACCAAAATATGCTAATGAAACATGCAGGGTTGGCAGATAAAAATACGCTTCTCTCCTGGTTCGAAAACGAGATTAACGCTGTAGAAAACGACAACGGACGATTTTTCCAATCATTAGCCCAGTCGAGTTATTATACCTGGGAAGATGGCCCTTTTGGCACCAGCTGGGGCGAAGAAGACCACTCAATCACCTATTACCAAAAAGGACCGGTAGTTGGTTTGTTGCTCAATTTTGCAATTCGAAATGCAAGCCAAAATAAAAAATCACTTGATGATGTAATGAGACTGGTTTACCGCGAGTATTACCAAAAGCAAAAACGCGGTTTTACAGAAGCTGAATTTCAACAGGTATGTGAAAGTATCGCGGGAAGTCCACTTACTGCGTTTTTTGAATACATCTATACCACAAAAGAACTTGATTATAAAAAATACCTGGGATACGCCGGGCTTGAGCTAACAAAAACTCCGGAAAAATCATTCAAAATCAGCCAGGTAACTAATCCTTCCAAAGACCAGAAAACCATTTTAAAATCGTGGCTTGGGGAATAAGTCCTTCAGATAAGATGAAATAAAACAAATAATCCGACAATGTTGTCCTCCAATCAGCCTTTTCATGGAGAAATGCCGATAGCCCCCTCTGTTGAGCTAATTTTTTATTGCTTTACAATTTTCTGGTTCAACATAATTTGCCCTGCTTCATCAGTAAGCAAAATAGTATAAATACCAGGCAGAGCACTAAAATCAACGGTTGTTTTTATGTTGCCTGTTTGCTGCCTGAAAACAGAACTCCCGTTTATATTATAAATATTCATAAACAGACTTTTGCAAGTATTATTTTTTACTTTTCAATCATCCAATCTTTGGGAGCCGTGAATCCGGATTTCCCGACATTATATCTGGAAATCTGATGGTCTGATTTTGTGTCTGAAAACGCTTCAACAGCTTGCAGAAGTTCTTTTAAAAATTTTGGGTTCTCTTCGTTAACATCGCTGCTTTCAATATGCAAAGAATCGAGATGAAAAATCATATTTAACGCTCCGCGTCGGGATACTGTGTCCCGGGCATCGCGCTCCAGAACCAACTTCCAGTTATTGTAATTCACCGCGAATCGTTCTCTTTTTTCAACGTTTTGATCTAAATATGTAAACCACTTGCGCTCAACATTCTTACCATTCCCTTTTATACTTTCTAAAACATTTATACCATCAAGCTCATTTTCATTTGGTGTTTTACCCTGAGTAATAGCCTTTAACGTAGGAAAAATGTCGATGTACCCCATTTGAGTATGTATAATTTTGCCCCCGCTAACACCGCCGGCTGGCCAGTTAGCTGCGGCAACAACACGAATGCCTCCTTCGTAAACAGTTAATTTGTTTCCTTTCATAGGTGAGTTATCGCCTACATTTTTGACACCTCCATTGTCGCTAAAAAATAAAATAAAGGTATTATCTCTGTCTCCGCGCTTTTCAACAGCATCGATTATTCGGCCAATTGCCTGATCCATACAATCCACCATCGCCGCATAAATGCGTTGTTTTCCTTCGCGATGCGGATATTTGGCAATGTCCTCCTCTTTCGCCTGATAAGGTGAATGCGGGGCAGTAAAAGGTACATAAAGAAAATAAGGTTCTTCGTCAGGAACACTGTTAATAAAACCAACTGCCTCATCTGCAATAATATCTGTTACGTATCCATCCGTATGAACGGTTTGCGAATTTCTGTGCCAATCAGTTTCTCCTTCCCTTACCTTTGTAAAATAGTCTATTGCTCCGTTGTAACAACCGGCAAAATAGGTAAAGCCCTGATTGTTGGGATGCCACTTCTTTCTTAAATGTCCCAAATGCCATTTGCCAATACAAGCCCGGTGCTCATAACCAGCCTCGGCAAGCATTTCCGGCAACATAATTTCATTCGGATCCAATCCAAAATCGCGATATGGCGGTATCACCGATCGCATCAATCCATAGCGGATCGGATAGCGTCCTGTCATCAATCCTGCACGCGTTGGAGTACACATTGGGCAGGCATAAAAATTTTCAAGTCTTACTCCACTATACGCCAGCTTGTCGATGTTTGGTGTACTAATGTCGCTGTTATGAAAACCAACATCAGCATATCCCAAATCGTCGGCCAGAATAATTAAAATATTTGGTTGTTTCTCCTTTTGAGTGCTCCCGTTCAAATTGCAACTTTCAAGAAAAGCTGCTGTTACTAAAAGCAAAATAACTTTCATCGATATTCTATTACTAAACACGGCATTCCTCACCAAGGCATATATTTTTGTTTTTCAAGCCATTACACAATATTCCAGAAACATAAATCAAGTGTCGAACCTCTTTATTAAAAACTTAATGAATTAACAGCGACTTTTTTACTTTTTATTTCGAAGGTGATTCCATATATCCTTTATCCCCTTTTCTCCATCAAAATAATCCGCTTGCACATTTTTGTCAAAAATTTCGAATGACGGTGCCAGTAATATTTTATCGGAATCAGGGTATTCAGCTATGTCATAACCGTTATAGGTTCTTATGTCTAAGTAAACACACGACTCAGAAGTATGATTATACAATTGATGAGTCCCTGCTTCTCCCTTTTCAAAAAAAATCAAATCTCCGCTGTTTACAATCTCCATTCCATCGGGAGTTCTCAATGTTGCTGAGCCCGAAATCATCATAAAAAGTTCTTCGGCAAATCGGTGAAAATGGTAGGGAGCGGAATATTGATCGGGATTCAGTTTTCTCAAATCAAAATTCAGATTTTCAGGGTTAATACCATTTTTTTCGCGCGAACTATCTGTAAATATCCTGTAATTATCAATCTTATTTGGGTTTTCCAGATATTCTCTTTGATCTGCTTTTAAAATTTTGGCCATAATTTCATATTTAAGCTTCCCTGATTTTTATTTCAAGATTTTTTGATATTCGTAACACACCTAAAAATTTCACCGTTTAACGGGGTAATCTTACAAAACAGCTTTTTGGTAATACTGAATATTATCAAAATGTTTCCCTCCCGCTGTGAAAAAACGTTGAATAACTTTCATTTTCCCCTCACTTTCAATAATTCTTGATGCAAAAGCTATCACCTCTCCGTCTTTGAATGTGTATGAATTCAAAATAAATTCCGATTCAAACTCACTCATCACTTCGTCTGCAACCTGTGGATTTTCATATTTTTTCCTCTGCCCGTCCGGAACAGTTTGGTATTCAACCTCAAACTCTTTTCCTTCCTCATCCATCCAGTTTATAAAAACATCGAAACCATTATTCTTGCCTTTTATGAATTCATAAGTTGCTTTTAGAGGAGGAATTCCCCGCTCGTACTCCGACTTATCGGGGATTAAATCCCATTTTCCCAGAAAATTATTTTTCATTTGTATTTCTTTCCATTCGTGCCTCAATATACTATAATAAATTGTATCTCGCCTTCTCTTATGTGTCATTAAAGTATGACTTCTCAAAACCCCTTCTTCAACAGCACCTATTCGCTTCAATGCGTTTCTTGCTGGTTTATTCAAAATATCAGTCTTAAATTCAACACGCTCACAATTTAGTTCATCGAAACAATATTTCAGAAGCAAATATTTAACCGCGTCATTTATACCTTTACCCTGAAACTCTCGGCCAAGCCATGTCCATCCAATTTCAACCCGCTTATCCCGTTCTGAAATATTTCCAATGCTGGTTGAGCCGGCAATGGAATTTGTCTGTTTGTCAACGATTAAAAAGACGAGCCTCTTTTTAATTTTTGTTTCCTTTACACCTGTCTCAATCCATTTTTTGAGTTCATCCTGGTCTGACAAATCATTTGTAAAATAAGTCCATAGACCAGTATCTCCACTTATTTTTTTCAGGATATCATAATCTCCTTGTTTCAATGGTCGTAACAATATCTGATTTGTCTCCAATATTTTGTTAAAGTTTATCATTTGCAGTCAGTTCAGAAAAAAATAACAATCCAGCGCGGTTTTTCGTAATGGTCTTCAAAAACTCGGATTCTCGCCTCTTTACACCGCCTTATTTAACTGAAATTGAGTTTGTAACGGATTGAAAAAAAACTTATCTCGGCATATATCCTGCCTAACTTACCGGATAAATAATCCACTGTTTTTTTATAGTTTTTTTTGCTGGCGGCTCATCACTTCGTGTGGTTTTTAACTTCTCAAAAATAGATATAATTCACAAAAAACGGGAATAAATAGACAAACATTTGAAACGGCTAAATTAAACTTTTACACATCGGGGATTTGTGAATCGAAGTGGGAACTTTTTCAAATAAAACAAAAAAAACCGCCTTTCCTCAACGGAAAGACGGTATACTTTTATGATTAATTGATTCTTTTTATCAGCTTGCCATCAGTGCATTTACTTCTTTCATAATGGCGCGTTTGGTTTTCACCCCAACAAAACGGTGCATTTCCACTCCATCTTTTAGAACCACCAGAGTCGGAATATTACGTACTTTAAATTTTTTTGCCAGCGGTTGTTGCTGGTCAACGTTTACTTTGGCAACCGTAACATTATCTTCGCTGTCAGCAATATCGTTTAAAACCGGAGCAATAATTTTACATGGTCCGCACCAGGGAGCCCAAAAATCAACAAGTACTACTCCTCTGCGGGTTACCGTTTTAAAATTTTTATTCCCCAAAACTTTAATTTTTTTACTATTGGCTACCGGTTTTGCATTTTTCATCCGGAAATAGTTAAACGTTATTAGCCCCACCAGAGCAGCAATAACAGCAACGATAATGATTAATGTTGTCGACATATTTTTATTTTTAATTCAGAATTACAATTTCAGAAGTCATTTCAATGGCCTTTTTATACATTGCGCTTACTCCGCAGTATCTCTCTTCTGAAAGACTTACTGCCTTCTGTAATTTTTCCATCGGCAAATTTTCGCCCTTGAACTCATAAATAACTTTCATCCTTTCAAACTGTTTGGGATGTTCTTCAGTAACATCGCCTTCAACCCGAACATTAAATTCTTCGGGTTCAATACGCATTTTTTTCAGGATAGAAATTACATCCATTGCAGTACAACCTGCAAGTCCAACCATCAATAATGGTTTTGGCCGGGGGCCGCGATTTTCTCCTCCGACCTGTTCACCAGCATCTATCGTAATTTTATGTCCGCTCACGTCGGCTTCAAAGGCCATGTTCTCCAGCCAGTTTATTTTAATTTCCTGCTTTACCATATCTTATTTTCCTTTCAAATCTTCAGCGCACAAAAGTACACCGTTCTTTATAAAACTAAAATTTGATTGATTATTAATTCCTTAAATATTCTGAAACGCTTAATGCAGCGATGGTTCCATCGGCCACAGCTGTAGTCACCTGCCGATAACGTTTTGTAATACAATCGCCGGCAGCAAAAACACCGTCAACACTGGTTTTCATTCCGGAATCGACAACAATTTCGCCACGTTCATTTAAATCTACCAGGCCTTTTATACTTTCGGTATTCGGCTGATAGCCCACAAAAATAAATGTGCCGTCGGTAGTTAGTTCTGACGTTTTGCCACTAGGCAAATGCTCAATTGCTACTTTCTGCAACTGACCATTTCCATAAAATCCGCGCAGTTCCGATTCCATGATAAATTCAATTTTCGGATTCTTTTTTGCTTCCTGAACTGCGTGTTCAAATGCCTGAAAATGATCAAACTGGTGGACAATGGTAACTTTTGTTGCGTAAGTTGTTAAAGCCACCGCTTCTTCCAAAGCAGAATTTCCGCCGCCAACTACCACTACTTCCTTTCCGGTAAAAAAATCGCCGTCGCAGGTTGCGCAATATGAAATCCCCTTTCCTTTGAACTCGCCTTCACCCTCAACGTTTAAAGAACGCGGTCGCCCTCCAGGTGTTAAAATCACCGATTTTCCTTTAAACGATCTCCCGTCTTCCAGTTCAATTTCCTTTACTTCACCTTCAAGCTTGTATTTTGTAATTTTTATATTCGACTTTATTTTGCAGCCAAAACTTTTGGCTTGCTGTTTCATCGTGTTGGCGAGCATATAACCTTTGGTAGCCGGAACGCCCGGATAATTGGCAATTTCTTCGGTTAATACCATTTGTCCTCCAACTGCACCTTCGTTTAAAATAAGCGTTGAAAGTTTGGCGCGTGAAGCATAAATCCCGGCAGTTAAACCGGCAGCTCCTGCTCCAACTATTATTACATCAAAAACTTCATCCATCGTGTAAAACATTAAATAAGGCTGTCCTGAAAACTTTGCGTCTACCCAATTAAAAACATCAAAAACAACTAAACTAAATCAAAAACCAACAAAGCCTCACTCCCTTCCAATGAACCAGAACAGCCTTATGATAATTTTATTCTCCAAATTTTTCATCAAGAATGCCGGTTACCTGCTGCATATTCTGTATGCTGCTGGTTGCGTGAGCTACTTCACCATTTTTATAATACATGGTAAACGGCAACCCCATAAAACCACGACATTCAGGAGCGTTGCGAATTACAGCTGCTTCAGGATTGTCAAATGCCATTACTGCAAATTTCACGTTTTCACGCTCGTCTTCCAGCTCTTCCATTACATCATAAACCGGCAAACACATTGGTCCCATACGACCACAGCATACCATTACATTTTCATTTTCGTTGATAAAACTTTCCAATTCTGCTGCGGTTTCAAATTCATGTAAACCTGTTTGTAATAATTTCATGATTTTAAATTTTAAATAATTAATATTCTGTTTGTGTTATTTCTGCTATAATTTTTTTGTCCGATTCTAATCTTCCCTCCAAATATTTATCGATTAAATGCTTTGGATTTCCCAATGGAACACCAACAAACAAATTCACTTTGCGGGAAGCAAACAGCGATATGATTTTCCGATTCACCCGAAAAGTGATAACATCGGTAACGCCGTTTTCTTTCAGCCAGCCGGGTAATTCCATAATGTCGGTTTCAGCAGGAATTTCCAAAACATAACTCCTTAAAACCTTTTTTTCAATCTCGAAAATTTCGTAGTGGTTACACGTCCCGAAAAATTCGCTTAACTGATCATTTGTTACCGGTATGGCTACTTTTTTCATTTGTTTAATTTTTCTGATACAAAGTTAGCTGGGCTCCAAATGAAAAACGAGAAAAACGAGGTGGAAGAAAACGGGTTCAAAACTGAAATTTTATGGTTTTTTTCCTACTAAACTACAGCTTTATGAAGAAATAATCTGAAAAACAAAGCAATACATCACTCAAAAATTGTCCATTAATCAGCGAAAATCATCCATTTCTCCGTATACGAGGTTTGCAAATCTTTGCAATGTCAATTTTGACCAAAATTTAAAAATGTAAAAAATGCAAAGAATTGAAGCACTAAATCCGACAACAACAACAGGAAAATCAAAAGAATTATTTGAAGGGATTGAAGCCAGGCTGGGGATGGTTCCGAACATGATGCGAACCATGGGAAACTCTCCCGCAGTGTTAGGCGCTTACCTAAATTTTAGTGACCAACTTGGAAAAAGTACTCTCGGCACTTTATTGGGTGAACTGATTGCCATTTCGGTAGCAAACTCAAATGGTTGTGAGTATTGTAATGCAGCCCATTCATTTATCGGTGAAAAACTGGCGGGGATCGACAGAAAAACACTGAAATTGGCAAAAGAAGGAAAATCAGCAGATCCAAAAATAGAAGCGGCACTTCGTTTTTCAAGAAAATTAGTGGCCGCGAAAGGTCGTGTTAGCAACGATGATATTAACGAAGTTAAAAATGCGGGATATTCCGACGCCGCGGTAACAGAAATTATTGCCCACACCGCTTTGAACATTTTCACAAACTATTTTAATAACGCAATTGAAGTGGAAGTAGACTTTCCAAAATCGTCGTTAGTTGAAACTGCGGCAGCTTAAATAAAATCAGAGAAAGGCAAATAGAACTGCCTTTCTCTTCATTTACTCAATCTAATATCAAAATTATGAAAACAAACGTCCATTACCCCTATTTAATGAAGAAACAACTCTTCAAAAAGCTCAAATGGATGAAAATGATCAAAACAGAAAATGGTTCAGGGCGTTTGGAAACAAAATGTGAGCGTTTAATGAACACGAATTAATGAGAAAACGTTATGCCAGTATCAACGATTTGAAAATAAACAAAATCAACAGGCACCAGTAATCTAAAAAAATGATGCAAAAAAGTAACCACACGCTTATTAACCCCCAAACCGGGAACCTTGCCTTTAAACTTTATTCTGTTGACGGTACTAACCCCTTCGACCATATTCAGCGTTTAAATTATTATTCGCTGATATGGATACATCAGGGAGAAGGAACATTACGCGCAGACTTCAGTGAATACAACATTAAGGAAAATTTATTGCTTGCTTTTTCTCCTTACCAACCGTTTTTGTTGTCGGCAGAAAAAGAGATAACTGCCACAGTTATTCATTTTCATTCCGACTTTTTCTGCATTCACAAACACCATAAAGAAATTGCCTGTCATGGTGTTTTATTTAATAATATTTATGATCCTCCTTTTGTGAAAATTCAGGAAGAAACAAAAAATAAACTGCAAATTCTGGTTAGCCAAATAAAGGAAGAATTACAACAAACTGAACTGGCACAGTACGAGTCGCTTGTTTCTTATTTGAAAATTTTTCTTATCACAGCCTCCCGGCATAAAGCTGCACAGTACCCGGATCTAAATAAAAATGAAAATACGCAAACAAGTGAACCTTTTGTGTTACAAAGCCTGAAAAACAGCATCGAGGAATACTACAAAACCAAACATAGTCCCAGCGACTACGCAGAAATACTAACCATTAGCCCGAAAGCCCTGGCTAAGATCACAAAAAAGCATTTTAATAAAACACTAACCGAAATCATTTCCGACAGAATAATTATTGAAGCAAAAAGGGAATTGTATCTAACCAATAAAACGGTTAAAGAGATTGCCTTCGAATTGGGGTATGACGACGAATACTATTTTAGCCGTTTTTTCAAAAAAAATGCAACTGTTTCACCACAAACATACAGAGAAACAGTCGGCTTTAATAAGTCAGCTGTAGTTTAAAAAAGGGCATTTATACCAATATATTAAAGGTTTTCATAATTTTGCACCAGGTAAACAAAACCGGAATTATGAAGGACTCTGAAAATATAACCACACCGAATCCGATTAAAGAAATGGATTTGGTTCAAAGCAGGGTTTTGAGCGAAAACAAAACCCGGGTTTCTTATCTGAAAGGTGAAAATATTTTTAAACAAGGTGCCTTTGCGCCTTATGTAATTTATGTTGTTGAAGGGCTGGTTAAAGTCTACCTGCAAACCGGTATTGAAAAGCAGATTAACATTAGCCTTGCCAAAGCCGGCGACTTTCTCGCTTTTTCTTCCATTTTTGGTGAAAATATCCATACCTATTCAACACAGGCCTTAACCGACTGCGAGATATGTATGATTGAAAAAGAGACATTGAAAGATTTACTGTTAAAAAACCCGGAATTTGCGCTTGAAATAACATCAAAGAACTATCGAAACGAAAGGCATCTTTTTGAAATAATAAAAAATGTTTCCTACAAACAAATGCGCGGAAAACTGGCTTCCTCCCTACTCTATCTTTCACAAGAAGAATTTTTAAAAGAAAATGTTTTTAAATTTCTTACCCGGCAGGAAATTGCCGATTTTGCTTCTATTTCTACCGAAAGCGCCATCAAATTTTTAAAGGAATTTGAAAAAGAAAAAATCATACAACTAAAAGGTAAAGATATTTCGATTCTTAATCAGGAAAAGCTGGAATCGATAAGTAAAAACGGATGATATGATTTTTTCGGAAGAAATAATAAAACGCCTCGAAAATGAATGCACTTATTCAGCCACGCGGAGTAGCGGCCCCGGCGGACAAAATGTAAACAAAGTAAACACCCGGGTTGAACTACGTTTCCCGGTAAATGAATCTTCTGTATTTTCAGAGAAAGAAAAAGACCTCATCCGCCAAAAACTGGGCAACCGGATAAACTCGGAAAGCGAATTGTTACTTTTCTCGGAGTCGGAGCGTTCACAACTGGCCAACAGGAAAAAGGTATTCGAACGCTTTATCTTACTGGTAAAAAATGCTTTAACTCCAAAAAAGAAAAGAATAAAAACCAGTCCAACCGCAGGTTCTAAACAAAAACGGCTTGAAAAGAAAAAAATAAATGCACAAAAAAAACAGCTCAGAAAACCACCGGAAATATAAATATTGCTCCATTTTTTTATTTATTACCCGGAATTTGGTTTCTTTACGACGTTAAACGGGGCAGTTACTATTTATGAGTTATTTTTTTAACAAAGTTAGGGATCTGATAATCCGGATTATCGATTGGTTTTATTTCCCTTTTTTTAAATTTATCCCCATCGAAATTTTCAGGTATGCAGCTACGGGTGGTGCAAATACCTTACTCGATATCTTCCTGTATTTTATTTTTTATCATTTTGTTTTACAAATGCAAATTGTTGACGTGGGATTTGTTGCCATTAGTCCGCACATTGCAGCATTTTTAATGGTTTTTCCCATAACTTTTACTACCGGATTTTTGTTGGCAAAATATATAACTTTCACAGCCTCAGAATTACGTGGTCGTATTCAGCTTTTTCGATACGGTGTTTCAGTGGCCGGATCTGTTTTATTAAATTATATTTTTCTGAAACTATTTGTGGAAGTGGCCGGAATGTATGCAACTTTAGCTAAAGGAGTAACCACTTTTATTGTGGTTGTGTACAGCTACATTATCCAACGCTACTTTTCTTTTAAAACCAACAAAATTCTGGCTACTGAAAATGTACCCGATTGACATTTTTACTATTTTTAATCTGAACATTTTTAGGTTTAATTTATTTACATAATCAATAAATACAGCAGTAAAATAAATGAATGAAGTAAGACAAAAATATTATCCAACAATTCTGCAATCCATTCATTTACTTATCCTCTACATGTTTATTCAAACCATTGTAGATTTTCCGCTCGCTCTAATCGATTATTACAAGGACACAGAATACCTCTACAATCCGGTAAAAAAGATTGTACTTGGCGTTGGATCTACGCTTTTTATACTGATTTACGGTTTCAAAAAGTCCAAAGCACCTTTTCTGAAAGTATTTCCGCTAAAAATGTTTAACCCGCTGATTCTTGTTCCTATTGCTACTTTTTTCTGGGGAATACAAAATCTCCTGAATGACGTGAATGCATGGGTAGAAAAAATGATTCCTGCGCCAGTTTGGTTTTGGGAAATGTTCAGTAAAATTTTCGACAGTGATTTTGGCTGGTGGGGAGCGTTCATAAAGGTAGCTGTGGTGGCCCCTGTGGTAGAAGAACTTATCTTTAGAGGAATAATTTTACAGGGATTGCGACGCAATTACAATGCATTTGTGGCTGTTTTTATGTCGGCACTACTGTTTTCCTTGTACCATTTAAATCCGTGGCAGATGCCCGCAACATTTATTTTAGGACTTCTTTTGGGATGGATTATGATTCGGACAAATAACATTGTCCTTTCTATTTTAGGCCATTCGATAAACAATTTACTGGTGCTGCTCACAATAACCTACTGGGAAAAAATAAGCGCCCACGCGATATATTTGCTCGAAAAACAAGAATTTATGTATCTCAGTGGCCTTGTGGTTTCGCTTTCAGTGATTCTCATTTTCCTGCTCAGTATAAAATGGAGGAAAAATAACCGAAAATAATCCGGTGTTTACCGAAATAAAAATGACAGTACAATTCAAAAAAATATTTTTACCGGAAATTTAATTTACAATTATGGATTATGTTTTAATTGGCTTGGGAGTCATTTTAATAATCAGCGGAATTCTTGGCTGTGTACTACCTATTATTCCCGGACCGCCTTTAAGCTATATCGGTCTACTCCTGCTTCACTTTACAGAAAGATATCAGTTTTCATCTCGTTTTCTGGTAATATGGGCCATTATAACTGCTGTCGTTTATGCACTCGACTATATTATCCCCGCCTGGGGAACAAAAAAATTTGGTGGAAGTAAACGCGGTGTTTGGGGCAGTATCATCGGGCTGGTTATTGGTTTGTTCTTTTTCCCGCCATTCGGAATTATTATCGGCCCGTTTGTTGGCGCAGTGGTTGGTGAATTAACTGCTGGAAAAGACTCCGGAGCAGCGTTAAAGTCCGGCTTCGGCTCTTTCCTTGGTTTTTTGGCGGGAACGCTGCTAAAACTAATCACCTCCGGAATGATGACATGGTATTTTTTTCGAGAACTGGTGGTTTCGATCTAAAAAAAAGGATTTCGCGAATCTACGTCCGGAAACCCTTTTCATTACTGACCAAATAAACAACGAACTATTTTTGATGATATATTAGTACCGGCGTATCAATATCGTTTAGTATTTCCCTGGTTGTGCTTCTGCCAAAAATTTCTTTAAAAAAATTCTTATTCTGTTTTAACAAAACAACCAAATCGGCATACGATTTTTGCGTAAACCTGCGGATGCCTTTTGCCGGACTGCCGGCTTTTTCCTGTTCTACCTTCATATCGTTCAAATCAATCTTTTTATTCACCATTTCCTGGAGCCCGTTCTTTTTAAGCTCAGCATCAAATTCATTCAATTTTAGTACGTGAAATACAGTTACCGACGCCGTAAACTTTTTGGCCAGTCGCGCAATTCGTTTGAGTACCTTTACATCTTGTTTCTGATAATCGGAAGCATAAACTATGGATTTAATTTTGTGATACTCCTCATCAAGCGGGAAAGTGTAAACCGGCAAATCCAAATCGTCAATCATTTCAGCAACTACAACATCCATTTTGTTTTTTGTAGTGAAGGGCGCAATTACCATTTCCACATCATCTCTTTCGCAAAGCATTTTTACAACTACCGAAACAGAACCGGGGACAACAGTAAAATGAACCGGATAATCATAATCCAACGAGACTTTTTTTACATGGAGCAATTTTTGCAAAATGCGTTCCCGCTCTTTAACCAGCAAATTATTCTCGCTCTCCGCCACATTGCTTAGCGAATTGTATTTTGTAAGGGTGGGATCCCAATGAATATTTTCAGATTCAGTTGCATGTAAAAATTCCAGTTCACGATTTAAATCGCGAGCTAACTTTATTGAATAGTCAGCTATTTTTTCTACATTTTCAAAAGAATAAATTATTGAGACTATTTTTTTCATGCTTGTTTTATTAAATCGTTCTACTCTACCTGTTTTCTCTGCAAATTTCGTTCTATTATTAGTCTTAGTTTTAGAACAAAAACACAACAAACAGGTTTTCAATATTTTACAAATAAGTGTCTGCAAATCGGGAAAAATAAAACCTTTTTAAGCAGTGTAGATTTTTTGTTGACCTGTGGAAGTATAGCCACAAAATTGTGAGCAAACAAGCGTGTTTTTATGTAAAAAAAATGGTGCGAGAAACAAAAATGGGAAGCTGAAATTTCAGCCCCCCACCAACCAAACTTATAAAATTTGATTATGAAAATACCTTCTTCTATTTAAAACCGCGTATTCCACCTGCTATAACAGAAAGAAGCAGTAAAATAATAAATATGAAAAAAACAATTTTTGCTATACTTGCAGCACCTGCTGCTATTCCACCAAAACCAAATATGGCTGCAATAATTGCGATGATGAAAAAGATAATGGCTAAACGTAACATAACTATAAATTTTTCGGGTTAAAATTTCATTCCAACATACACCCGGATTACCGAATTTTTCGCATCGCCTAAAATATCATAAGAGGTATCGTCGTTTTTTGCCACCTGATTAAGCCCCAGGTTGTAATTAAATCCTAAAATTAAAGGCTCGAGGTCAAAGCCAAGTCCGGCAGTCAATCCGTAATCCAACGAGTGAAAATGTTCCCGGTTAAGCTCGTCGCTCGATTCAATATTCCAAAAGTCGAGAACTTCTGCATTGGTATCTACATTTGCATTTATCAGGTAAGCCACATACGGACCAAATTGAAACTCAAAATCTTCAGAAAGATTAAATACCAGTTTTACAGGCAAATCAATATAATTGAGATTGAATTTTGTTTCTCCATCGGCAAATGCACTTTCGTCGTAATTTAATTTTATGCCCTTACCTGAATACATAAGTTCGGGTTGAATGGCAAAACTCTCGCTCAACGGGATTTTTGTAAATACACCAGCGTGAAAGCCGGTTTTCAGATTTTTATCATTGTTCCCATCGGTGGTTAAACTCGACAGATTAAGTCCTCCTTTAATCCCACTTTGCGATTCCTGAGCATATAATGCTGTACCACTTATCAAAATGATTGATAGCGTAACTATAAATATTTTTTTCATATCCTCTATTGTTGTTTTAATGTGTTTGTTTTTACTTGAAATATTCTGTCTACGAGTTATCAAGGTCTCCCCTTTCAGCAGCGCGTTTTAATTTTTCATTGGCAAAAATGGCTACTTCAACTCTTCTGTTCAGGCTTCGGCCCTGTTCCGTTTCATTGTCGGCAACCGGCATCTCTTCACCGTATCCAACTTCTGATATTCTGTTTCCGGCAACGCCTTTACTTTTTAACAGATCGGCAACAGAGGCTGCACGTTCTTCCGAAAGATCCTGGTTATAACTGTCGCTTCCTTTACTATCGGTATGACCTTCGATAATAATCTTTGTATCATCGTATTTAATGAGCGTTTGTGCCATTTCCGTAATGTTGGTTGTTGAAGTAGGTGTCAGCTCAGACGAATCGAAACCAAAAAGAATCCCGGAGTCAAAAGTAATTTTGATTCCCTCTCCAATTCTTTCAATTTGGGCACCTTCCAAATCCGCGGCGAGCTCTTCTGCCTGTTTATCCATATAATTTCCGATTAATGCACCGGCTGTACCTCCGATTACAGCCCCCAGAATAGCTCCTTTAGCTGTATTGTCTGATTTTGAGCCAATAACTCCACCAATTGCACCACCGGCACCGGCACCAATTGCACCACCTTTTAAAGTTCTGGTTGTATTACACGAGACGAATAAAAAAACAACCGATAAAAAAACCGGTAAAATAACTTTGTTTGCTTTTTTCCATTTTTTCATATCATTCAAATTTTGAAAATCTGTAAAATGATAGGGAACAATTATGCCAATTCACAAAACATATTATAATACCGGCTGCTCTCACCTGTTAATCAACATATTAAACCAGAAACTAAAAATATTTATCACAATAGTTCCTGGTGGGGATATGGTAATACGAATCCACACATTGAGGCTAATAGTCCACAAGATCGACACACTTGAAAGATCCCTCAATACACACATAAAATATTAAAATACAAACACTTAAAAAACACAAAGCACAAACAATTGATATCGTGGTCGGAAATTTGGCTGTACAATCCTCAAAACATTAAAAAAATTATTATGAAGAAAATCGTTTTAGTTACGCTGATGATTTTAGCCACAGGAGTTGTAATGGCTCAATATGATTTTGCAATCGGGCTTCGCTCAGGGGGGACTTCCGGCATTACACTGAAAAAAAACAACGGAGCCTCAGCGTTGGAAGGTATTGTGGGTTTCTGGCACGATGGCGTAAGTTTAACAGGACTTTGGGAGAAAAATCAAATGGCATTTAACGAACCCGGATTAAATTGGTTTTATGGTGTTGGAGGCCATGTTGCATTTTATGGCGATGATTTTGACGGAAGATATGGTGCATCGTGGTACAACCATCCGCACGGTATTGATGACGGAGACTTTGGAATTGGTATTGATGGTGTAGTGGGCCTGGAATATAAAATACCAGATGTACCCATTGCATTTGACATTGGATTAAAACCATACATCGAAATTGTTAGTGAAGGTGGAGTTTTCTTCTCGCCTGACCCGGGAATAGGAATTAAAATCGCTTTTTAAGCGATGAACAATGGTTGTATTAACCATATAATTACAAAGTGAGGGTGCCCAAATGGGCACCCTTTTTTCTCATAAAAAGTTTATTCTTCAGGGTTGTCCGGAATATTCAAAAAATTATAATATCTGTCCGAAATTAAAATGCATTCTGTTCCATAAACTACTCCAAAGTCTTTTAGCCTGGCCGTATTAACTGCTTGTCAATTTAGCCCCTCAGACAACCAATCTTTTTCAAACAAATTATATTTTGATAAGAGTAAAAGGAAGTAAAAAACTTTACGTATTACGTAAAATTTCTTCTCTGCCTATCAAATAACGATTCACGAAAAGACAGAGGAATATTATTCTGAACTAAGTTTGAATATTATGTCGAAACCGCTGTCGTTGGAAGAGTTGTTAAGCTGAAGAAAAAGAAATTTGAAAAGCTCATATTCCAGTTTAACCTCATATTTTGCCATTTCTTTTTCATCGGTTTCGCCAAAACGTTGTTCATAGCTTACAAAAAGATCATTGGTAATGTATTTCCCCACCACCACAGTGGCGTTATCAAAATCACCGTCACTTTTAATTTCTATATAATCCACATCCAGGTTTTCACCTAAAAAATTATTTAACTGCGATGACAAAATTGCTGCCGCTGCTGTTCCGGCCAGACTTCCCGCCCCTGCCACATTTTGTTGCTGGTCAATACTAAGTTCATCCATACTCTTTCCAAACAAAATATATGAAAGTGCATCACCCTCGCTCACATTGCTTCCATCCAAACTAAAATTCACATTTGGTTCTTCGGCCGTACCAGAAACCTGGACTGTTAGTGTTTGTTGAGCTCTTTCTGAATTTCGAAATGTATAGGAAGCGGTTATATCAATACGGGGCATCAATTCTTCCCCGCCCTGAAAACCAATTGTTCCGTCGTCGATAATAAAAGTTTTCCCCAGTAAATCATATTGCCCCCGCACCACATCAACCGAACCAAACAGTTCAAAAAAGTCTTTGTTTTTTCTTAGCTCTACATCCCCCGATATTTCTATGTGCATATCTTTATTTTTTATCCAGGAATTTTTGGGAATTTTTAAATTAAGTGTTCCTGTAAAATTGTCGAGATAAGAAAAATCAAAACTATCGGTATGAATGGTGTCGCCAACAAATGTAAGCGAATCTTTATAAAGCTGCATATTCTTCATTTCGCGCACCAAAATCGGATCGGGGATTTCCGGAGCGCTCATTCTGCCCATCATATTAAAAATAGCCGGAAGGTAAATTTCTGATTCCGGGATGTTCAGATCGCCGCTAAAAACCACCTCACCTTTTTTCCCCTTCAGATTTGCATCTCCGGACAGCTGCATATTAAATTGCCTGTGATCTACCGGATTAAAATCATTAAATTCAACATTTATCTCCGACTCACTAACATCACCTTTATAAAACGCGGTACTAAAATCGATGGTTCCGCTTGCTTTCATATTTCCATCTTTGCTTTTTATATAAAACGAATCGAGTTTAACCGCTTCAGGAAAAAACTCAATATTTAAAGAAAGTTCTTTATAATCAATTCCATATTCCGGCACCTCCAGCGAAGCATCTACCAAATGAAAATTTCCTTTCGGGTCGGGAGCTTCGAGTGTCCCTTTTACATCAACGTTCCCTTCTATATAACCCTCAATGTTTTTTGCGATTTCAATATTTTGTAAAACGGCCAGCGGAAACTTTTCCACAATCAGATTTGCATCTAAAGAATCTTTGGGATTAAGATTAAATTTCATACTATCCAACTCTGCCAACACGGGAAATACGCCACTTAGTTTTAATCGACCTTCCTGGCTTGGAACAATGTTGATATCGGTGCTCAATTTTCGCTCTTTCAACCCAATATCACCACTAAAATCGGTAAACCCGTATTCATTCAAAGTTGCATTGTCAACCGAAAACCTGCCCGTCAACAGGGGCGATTTCGCCGTGCCTTTTAAATCTGCTTTTACGTTTATTATTCCGGAAGCTGCAAAATCTATCTCAAACATTTCCAAAAGTTGCTGTATATTGATATTTGCCACTTCCATACGAAAATCTTCTTCGCCACCCCGGGATATCAGACCATCCGCCATAATATATTGAGCAGAATCGGAAAGGTTAGAAATAAGCTTAAAATTTGAAATTTTGTATTGAGAAGAATCCAATTCAAAAACGGCCGGTGGATTTTGAAGCTCAAAATGCTGGTTTTTAAAATCTACTGCCCAGTCTTCAACGCTTATCTTTTGCGATTTTCCCAAATTGATTCCAGCCGTCAAATTTGTTTTCACATCATCGCCTGAACCTCTTCCGTCAACAAAAAGAGAATCAGCTAAATAACCAACATCAAAATTTACTGAATCAAGAAGTAGTTTTCCCGCTCTGAATTTATTTGCTGTAATGCGGGCATTGAAAGTGGTGTCTCGCTGAGTCAGCTGCCCTTTGGCTGTAACTGCTATGTTATCAGTTGTAAAATCATCATATTGAACGTCTTTTAGGATTAACCTTGTTTCTACATTCAATGAATCAGTTATTCCCTTTAAACGGGCATCAATTTCTCCTTCTGCAAAAACCTGTTCTGCAGGAATAAAACGGGCAAACTCCTCAAGACCTGTAAAGCCGGCTTTTAATATCAAGTCAGAATTTCCATGCAAATTATAATTCCCCGAGGCGTTTAATTTAACGGTTTGTGTTTCTGTCCACAACGAATCGATTTGAATATTTTCAGATTGATATCGGGCTTGAGCAACCAAAGTATCGAAAACCACTTCCTGAAACCGGGAATTTGACAAATTAAAGCTTGAGCTGGCCCGGATTCTTTTGGGATCAAAATTTTCACCTTCAATCTGTGCAATTAAATTTATATCAGACTGAAGACTGTCGTTCCCGGTAATTTCGGCCAAATTAAATTTCCGGGTTATCAGTTTTAACCGGTAAGAGGGTGTTCCCTGTAAATCTTTTATTTCAGGGGTAATATTTATCGTTCCAAAGTTTCCCTCTCCTTCTACTTTCCCATCCAGATTTCCGTTTTTGAGATGCAGAGAAGCCGTTAGTTTATCTACTGGTTTTTCTTTTATGATACAATCTTTGAAATCTCCATTTAGTGAAATAACAGCAGTTTCAGGGTCTGTTCCTTTCCCTTTAATCTGAAGCCGGCCATTTACAAGATAATCCAACTGAGGGTCGCCCAACCAATTCGCAAGATCTATGTTTTGAAATGTTCCTTCAACATCGTATTGCAGGAGTATCGTTTTGGTATTATTTAAAAACTGAGCAAAATTTTCTGAGTTTACCCAAAGAGCAATCTGTTGATCTTTGTCAGCCAAAATAATTTTTGCTTCCAGATGCCCTTTTTTCACACTGGTTGAGATATTTAAAGTTGGCGAGGCCGGAAGTGTCAGGCCCGGGAGGAAAAATTCAAATTCGTTCAGGTGTAATGGTGCGCTTTCAATGTTTGCTGTGGCATCTAACAATGTATCCTGAACATAGTTGGCGCTCGCTTCCAACTTATTATTGGCTGTTTTTAAATAAAAATCCTCCATTCTGATTTTGTTGGAATTTCGTTCAGCATTAAATGAAAGTTTTTCCAGAATCAGTGTTGGATCTGACGTGGAAAATGAAAGATTATTCAACATCAAATTTTGGCTTTCTGACGAATAATCTAAATCCAACTTTGTATTCATATGATTTATTCTTTGAGGAACGATTGTATCCAACGCATCGATTTTCACATTCCCTTCTTCGATTTCAAAATTTGAAATCACCATATTGAAACTACCCGAAGACTTTTTGGTGCTTTTATCATCTGCCGTCTGTTCAACAAGATTTTGGACGCTCCACGTTGAATCTTTATTTTGTTTTAAGTAAAAATACGGATTTGAAATATGTGCGCTGTGAACGAGTAGTTTACTTTTTAAAAGAGGTCTTAACTCATATCGGGCATCAAATTGTTGAATAAAAGCTATCGTATCACTTTCATTCAGCCACAAAATATTTTCTAAAGAAAGGCTGGTAAAAAAATTCCCGTCTATTTTACCAATTGTAATATCCCCCTTTAAAACGTCCGATACTTTTTCCTGTGCAACAGACGTAATCTTCTTTTTCACAGGCTGAGTTTGCAGCAACACACCGGCAATAACAATTAAAAAGACGATTCCCGCAACTAACCATCCAAAAATAAGAAGCCCGTATTTGAAAAAATTCTTCATTTGTTTAAAAAGCCTGTCCAACACTAATAAAAAACTGGGGGCTTCTTTTTTGATTCCAAACCGGTAGCCCCACATCAAAGCGAACCGGTCCGATTGGTGTTTCAACCCTTATTCCGCCGCCGGCAGCATATCCTAAATCATTTAACTTATACCGGTACGACCCCGTCCAAACATTTCCACCTTCAAAAAAAGCAACTCCGCTAATTCTCCAAAACAAAGGATAACGCAACTCGATATTTGTTTCGATGATACTTTTACCACCAAGCGGTGAACCACTTTCTCGTCTTGGTCCCAATTCTGATCGATTCCAACCGCGAATAGAATTACTCCCTCCTGAATAGAAACGGTCTTCAACCGGAATAAAACCGTTCTCGTTGGAAGAATTTATTCCTCCCGCCATAACCCGCAACGCAAGTATCCAGTCCCCGATTTTCCGGTAGGTTCTAATATCGCCCCATAAACGAGTGTAACTAAAATCGCCACCAAAAACATAACCGTTAAACTTAAATCCAAAAGACATACTTACGCCTCTTTCCGGAGAAAATTTAGGTCTGGCTGTAGAAAAAACGGTACTTAACAGCATACCCGACTTATTGTATGGAAATTTCTCACTTTCGGTATCCTCAAAATCCGGGTCACCGGCTTCAATCTCCTGTTCAACATTTTCAAGATAATAGGTAAGCGTCGAATTCAGCCGGCTGTTAAAACTGTATGTAAGCGGCACATTAACTCCATAAGTCCGTGTATTGTAACCAGGCTCCGAGTTGCTCGAAATAAACGGATTTAGAGAAATAGATCCGTTTTTATTTAAAATTTGCGGTTGTGTCCATTTTAAACTTATATAATAGGGTTCAAGGGCAGAATGTTTTGCATACAGGTTAATACGCCGGGCAGTACCCAAAAAGCCAAGGTAACTAAAATCAACAAACGTCCGGAACTTATCTTCTGTTCCGTAACCGACACCAAATTTTGTATCCACACGCGGCGCCTCTTCCACATATAATTTTACAGGAATGGGGCTTTGCCGGGTTTGCGGATCTTTTTGCGGCAAAACGGAAACAACACGGAATAATTGAAGATGATAAAGAGACTGACGGGTCTCAGTTAACAGCGACTTATTGTATAATTCTCCTTCTTCATACTCAAACTGTTTTCGTATAAATGTTTCTGAAACATGTTTGTTTCCGGTAACTGTAGTTTCTCCAAAGTTACATACCGGACCGGGTGTAATTTTATATCTTATTGATGTAGTTTTTTCGCCAGGTTTCAAACCAAGTTCATAAATAACACTTACATACGCATGCCCCAGATCTCTGAAAATATTTTCGACATAGGCCAGATCTTCCTGTAGAGCCTCATCGCGAAACCGTTTTCCCTCTTTTAGCTGTAATTTTTTTATCGCCTTTTCTTTCAAAGAATCGACATTTATTTGTTGCTTGTTTTCGACCATTACCAAATAAACTGAATCAACCTGAACGGGTTCTCCTTCTTCAATGATAAACTTTAACTTAACGATTTGTTTTTTGTCGTTAATATCGGGTGGTTCGGCTGAAACTGCTACATCAATAAAACCTTCGCGCTGGTAAATCTTTTTAAGTCTTTCCAAATCCAGATCGATAAGTTCTTTGTTGTAAAGCGCGGGTTCATCGCTTGTAATTAATTTCTGAAAACCGGAAACCTCTTCTAACGCCATCCTTTCCAGCAAAAAACTCTCTTCCAATGACTTATCGCCTTTAAAAGAAATCTTTCTGATTTCATAGTTTTCCTGTCCCTGCATTTGAATAATACAACCCAAAAAAACAAAAATTAAAAAAAATAAGCGACGAAGCATATTGTTATTTATTTCAAAACTATTCCCGCGTGTTACAGAAATAAAATTCAGTTTCTATTTAACTTAAAATTGACGACTTTGTTTTAACCGGAGTTTTTTCTTTTCAAATTTCGGCATTTAAACACTTTTTTTCAAACAAAACTGCAAAACACAAATCCTTAATGATTCCGAAGTGCATCTATCAGCTCGTCTTTGTTCATTTTACTTCTTCCAGAAATACCTATTTGGGCCGCTTTTTTATAAAGATCTTCTTTTGTCCATTTTTCATATTTTTTACTTTTCCCGCCTTTTGCTCCGGAATCCGGTGTGTTGGCAATTCTGGCTGCTTTTTCTTTACTGTAACCTTTATCTCTTAGCGCCTCGTATTGTTTTTCATTTTTAACCTGAGGGATATTATTTTTCTTTGACATAACTCTAGTATTTAAATTCAACATAAACGACAATGAAAAAATATTGCCAAAAATATACAAGTAAACAAGGTGCTTGAATTCTTTGAATAATAGGACCTTCAGACCACATACAACTGTGGAATTTACGAAACTGATTTTCGTATTATGTAGACAAAATTCCCCATAAACATGACCCTATTCTTTACAACCAATGAATTCTTTATAAAGGAATTTTTCAATATCAAATAAATAAATTTTTAGCTATACAACCTTGCCAAAACATTGTTAAAACACCGATCAATTTACAAAAGTCCTTGTTACATCTTTTAAGAACCGCATCTGGTTACCCCCCGGGTAACTTCCACTGAATGCCTGGCACAATTCTTTCTTTATTTCAAATAAAGTTTCAGCATATGGAAAATCAACGACTTATCCGTTTTACGTTAGTTTTATTTATTATCACTATTCTGCTTGCAGGAATTATTACTGCAAAAAGTATATTAATTCCTTTGGCAATAAGCGTGTTTTTCTCCTATCTTTTTTATCCTGTTTCATGGAAAATAGAAAAACTGGGAATTCACAGGGCGATTGCCATTTTGTTTGTAATACTGGTTGCGATACTAATTATTGGAAGTGTAGCTCTTTTTTTATCGGCAAAACTGTCGAATATGACAATCGACCTTGCAGAGCTAAAAGAAAATTTTGAAACAAAAGCAGATTCATTAAAACTGATTTTAGAAAATAAGCTTGGCATGAATGCCGGTGCCATGGATCATTATGTGGACCGGTTCTCAAACAATTTTTTCTCTTCCTGGGAGACACAACTGGGGAATTTATTTGCAGCAACCACAACAACTATCTTTCAAATTGCAATCCTACCCGTTTTTACTTTTTTTCTTCTTTTTTACAGAACGAAATCGGCCCATTTTATATTTCGTGTTGTTGGCAGGAAAAAAAGAGAAAAGACGCTACATATTTTGAGAGAGGTATCTACCGTAACAACCCGATACCTGGGAGGTCTGTTTATTGTTGTTGCCATTCTAGCCATTTTAAACTCAACCGGGCTTTATATAATTGGAGTAAAACATGCCCTGATTTTTGGAATATTAGCTGCACTTCTAAATCTGATTCCATATGCAGGAACATTTCTCGGCTTTTTAATTCCATTTAGTTATGTATTGTTTACTGTTCCGGACCCCTTTTCAACCCTGTTAAAGGTTGCTGTATTATTTATCGTTGTTCAGTTTACTGAAAACAATCTACTGACCCCCAACATTGTAGGCAACAGCATTAAAATAAATCCATTAGCAATCATCCTCAGCCTTCTGGTTGCCAACATGATATGGGGAATAGCAGGAATGCTGATAGTTGTCCCAACACTCGCCATATTAAAAGTAATCATGCGAAATATCGATGAGTTAAAACCCTATGCTTTTTTGATTAGTGACAGGGGAGTTGACAAGTATCGTGTTAGTTTCAAAAAATTGTGGAAAAGAAAAAAATAATTTTAGTTATGAAAGGCAGAAAAGCAGGAAAAATAATTCGCGACAGCTTTTTGATCTTAAAAAAAGCATTGGTAAATTTTGGCTCAAACAATCCGGTTGGTATGGCAGGTACAACAGCATACTTTGCAATATTTTCAATCGCTCCAATACTAATAATCATTATTTCTGTTTTCGGAATTTTTGCCGGTGACATTACCATTCGCCAAAAATTATTTGATGAAGTAAATGTATTAATCGGTAGTGAAAGCAGCCAGCTTTTGGAGAATGCCATTGAAAATTATCAGATTGCGGAAAACAGCGGAATAGGTGCTGTTATTGGTGGAGTTATATTTCTTGTTTCGGCCACTACACTATTTAGCATTATGCAAAATTATATCAATTATATATGGCGGGTCAAAGTAAAATCGAAATTAAAGCAGAATATTCTTAAACTTGTCAAAGATCGTATTTTCTCCTTTGGGATGATTCTGAGTTTGGGTTTTATTTTGCTCGTTTCACTTGTTGTTGACGCTTCAATTGCTTTTCTTCGCGATATTTTAAGCCTGTATTTCACAGCTGATTTTGTTGTATTTGCCCAGGTTGTAAATGTTTTTATTTCGCTGGCAATTATTACCCTGGTATTTGCCTTTATTTACCGCTTTTTGCCCGATGTCAACATAAAATGGCGCTCAAGCTGGTTTGGTGCTATATTTACAGCCATATTCTTTTTTATTGGGAAATATATCATCGGATTTATTATTGGAAACAGCAAATTGGGAGCTGTTTACGGCGCTGCCAGTTCGTTTGTGGTTATTCTAATCTGGATTTATTTTGTTTCACTCATATTCTATTTTGGAGTGGAAATAACCCATCAGTATTCAAAGTTTTATAACCATAAAAATAAACCGCTAAATTTTGCTATTCCTTTTGAAATAACTCCGGTAAAATAATTGAAAGCATAAAAAAACGGACCATCGTTCGAAAGTCCGTGTAACTTTTGTTTTTTTGTTTGGTCATCTGCCCCTGATTATTGAAATCAAAATTGAGATAACCGCCAGCACCAGTAGTATATGAATTAAACCACCGACGGTGTAAACAAAAAATCCAAAAATCCATCCAATTACCAAAATAACGGCAATAAGGTAAAGCAGCGATCTCATGACTATAATTTATTTAATTCATCTATTAATTCTTCACGTGCTTTGCCGGTCTTTTTTTGCAAACGACCGAGTAACTCGTCTTCTTTTCCTTCTACATAAGTGAGATCATCATCGGTTATATCCGCATATTTCTGCTTCAGTTTACCTTTTACTACATTCCAGTTTCCTTTTACCTGTAATTTATTCATGACTTTAATTTTTAATTGTTAAACATTATCCTAATATCTTTTACTATTACTATTTTCCTTTGTTGATTAACAGGATTAGAATACCGATTACTGTAACGACTCCGCTTACAATAACAGGAGTCCAGTTAGCTTCACTTACAGCAACATCAATCCCCAGTAAACTAAACGTCTCTGAATTATTGGCGGCCTGAATACCAAATAAAATGGTACCTATTAATCCTAATACCGTTAAAATAGTTCCAAATACTTTCATAATCATAATTTTAAAGTTATACACCAATGTTATGTGAAAACTGTGCCAGCATGACAAAAATCACACAAACAACTAATAAAGAACAGTTTAAACAAATAAATCAAAAAAATATTCTGAGAAAAGAATGGATAAAATCCTCCACAATATGCGGCTTTATTTCTACGATTTGATATGGGCTAAAAAAGCAAAAGTTTATTTACAAACTATAGAGAAATTACACAATGTGTAGAATATTTTCACATTTATAATTACTTACCACAATTTCAGAAGAAACTCAAATCACTGACAATAAATAAATTATATTAAAACAATAATTATTGGAATATTTTTTTCAATAGCTTCTAAAAATCAGCTTAAAAACAAAGGAAAAAAAAAACTCAAGTTAACAAGTACATAAACATTTTAAAAATTACAATTATGAAAAAGGGAACAAGAAACGCATTATTAGGATTTATTGCAGGCGCTGCAGCAGGAACACTAACCGGAATATTGGTAGCACCTGACAAAGGAGAAAAAACCAGGAAAAAAATTGGTAAAAAAGTGAAAGACACTTCAAAAGAAGTAACCGAAACTTTGGGAGAAAAAGTGGATTACGTAAAAGAAAAGCTTAACGATGTTATTGATGAAATGCGCAATAAAAAAGAAGAAGTAGAAAAAGAAGTAAAAGAAAAAGCCAAAGCAGGCGCGTAATCAATTAATAAATTTAGTGTGTTACTCCACTAAATCTTAAAATAATGAGCAATAAATTAACGAACAATATAGCAGAGCTTAATGATTCTGTTAAACAATATGTTCAGGTAAAGTTTGACTTGTTTAAGCTTCTGCTATTAAAAAAAACATCCACTTTCGTGAGCTATTTACTTAGCTACCTGGTTATTATTTTATTTTCAGTAATAATAATCATGTTTCTCGGAGCCGCATTTGCCATTTGGTACGGACAAAAATTTAACAATTATGTTGAGGGTGTTTTAATCGCAACCGGTTTTTTAGTTTTGATAGCTGTTTTGTTTATCATCTTCAGAAAAAAGATTTTAACCAATGCCTTACTCAGCAATTTCTCAGAAGTTTTATTCGATGATGAAAACCAGGAAAAAGAATAATATGAAAAGAATAAAAAACATGAGGGAACTGGTTTTAATGCAGGAAAAATTAAAATTCCAGGAAAAATTCGTAGAAAAAGAACTGGTTGAATCTTCTGCAAATATCCTGGATAATTTATCGGACAAGATAAAAGACCTGGCGTACGATTTGGGAACAAACCTAACGATGCAAATCATCTCATCATTTAGGAAAAGGAAGTCTTCAAAAGATTCAACAGATTCATAATTATCGGGATTTTGAAAGATTCTTACGCTAAAATCAAAGAAAAAATTGCTGTTGAGACGAAAGGATATTTTTTAACTTTTACTCTGAAGAAATTGTATACTGGTCAGTCCGGTGGCAGAAATGAGCCAGGTTTTGTTTACGATAACATTAAACTGAATCTGATATCAGATTGTTTTAATCACAGAGCATAAAAATTTTGTATATTCTACTCATTCATAAAACAATGTTTAATGCCAACTGAATATCGCAAATTTGATAAAAGGCTTCTTAATGTTTCGGAAGCCATCGAAAAATTATTATCTGAAGAAGAAAACACGTCTGAATTAGAACAAATTGAAAGTTGGCTAAACACTCAGCTTGGCAAAATAAAGCTTCAAAGAATAAAGGAAAGTAACATTTTAAAAGACCAAAGTTACGACAGAAACCTTTGGCAGGATGGAATAATGATTTTGAATTCAGCGATGGAAATCATCCATTATTCCGGTTTTAAAAACTATTTTTCAAGCAGTACCTTTAATTACTCACGCAAATTTAAATTTACTGAATTTATTCACGATACAGACAAAGAGACTTTTGAGGAAGCATTTTCACTTGCACTCTCCCACTTAAAAAATGAAACCATTGAAATTGACTTAAAAACCGGGGTAGGAAACCTGAACCGGTGTGAACTGGAAATTGATATTGTGTCGAGTAACATAAACAGCGACAGGTATATTTTATTTTTCCGATTTATGGAAAGCAACGACGTACAGGCTTTCGACTACCAGTCAATCGTTTTTGAAAATCTGCCCGACATGGACGTTTATCTTTACGATAAAGACTACCGCTACATATTATGCGGCGGCAGAGAAAAAGAAAAATTTAACTTAAACAATTCTGATTTTATAGGCCAGACAATGTTTGATGTTTATGATAAACAAACACAACGAAGAGTCTTTCCATTCTACAACAAAGCTTTAAACGGCGAATATACAGAAGGCGAAGTAAGATACCGGGACAATGTTTATTACATTGTTGCCGCCCCCGTAAAGAACCACCAAAACAAAACCATTGCAGGAATATTAATTTCACAAAATGTTACCAATGATAAATTGCTCGAAGAAAACCTGATAAAAAGTAAAGAGCAGGCTCAAAAAGCTGACAAAGCGAAATCAATTTTTATTGCCAACATGAGTCATGAAATAAGAACACCTTTAAACTCAATATTGGGTTTTACTGAGCAACTGGAGAAAACAGAACTAAATCAGAAGCAGGAAAAACTGATTCACCTTATAAAAAATGCTTCCGACCATCTTCTTTATCTGGTAACTGAAATTGTTTTTCTATTCAAACTTGGTATGGACAAGGTATATCTGGAAAATATACCTTTCCTGGTAAACGACATTTTTATTGAGCTGGAAGAAATTTTTACTCAACAAACAGAAAAAAAGAGTCTCGATTTTGAAGTAATAAAAGACAAAAACCTTCCACCGGTTTTAACAGGAGATCCTTTCCGGCTAAAACAGATTCTAATGAACCTCCTGGTTAACGCCATAAAATATACCGATAAGGGAAAAATTACTTTAACCTGCGAAGTTCAAAAAGAAACAAAAGGTAAAGCCGAGATTTTGTTTAAAGTTTCAGATACAGGGATTGGAATAAGTGATAAGGATTTACCTTATATTTTTGATGTTTTTGAACAAGGAAATAAACGGACTGAGAAAATACGTGGTGGTGCCGGTCTTGGCCTTGGAATTTGCAATCGACTGGTAAATCTGTTGAAAGGCGACATTTGGGTTGAGAGTAAACTAAATGTCGGAAGTACATTTTTTGTTTCGCTCCCTTTTAAAAAAGCGTCGGTTGATCAACTCAAAGAACGGGAACAGCAATTTGATCTGGCTGAAAAGCTGTTAAAAGGCAAAAAAATACTTTTGGCTGATGACGACGACCATAATCTCATTCTGGCTGAAATGCTGCTAAAAAACTGGAGGACCGATTATACATTGGTGAAAAACGGAATAGAAGCGATAACAAAATTAAGCAGCGAAAAATTCGACTTAGTTCTTCTTGATATTCACATGCCGGAAAAGGATGGTGTTCAGGTTGTAAAAAGCATGCATTCTGACAATACCGCAATTAATTACAAAACGCCTGCCGTGGCTTTAACGGCCAACGCGTTAAAAAGCGACATACACAAATACCTGAAAGCCGGTTTTGACGATTATGTAATAAAACCTTTTAAAGAAAACGAGTTATACAATAAACTATGTAATATTTTAGGGTTTAAATCAGAAGGAATAAAAAAAACCAATCAAGAAGAACCACCTATGGAAGAAAAATTAACTGAAACCGGGGACACTTTTAATGTTCAGGAACTAAAAAAGGCTGCCGGAAACGACAACAGTTTTTATAATATGATGCTCGACAATTTTATAAAAAATGCCGGCATTGTACTGGAGGCTTTTAACTCTTCCTTAGAAATTAAAAATTGGCAGGAAATTGGAGAAAAAGCGCATAAAGCTATTCCTTCATTTAAATTTTTCGGGTTAACCAATCTTGCATCAAATTTTGAAAAAATAGAAGATTTGGCCTTACGCAAAAAACACTTTGAAGAGCTTCCTGAACTAACAAACCAGACCATTTTTCAGATTGAAAAAGTTATAGAGAAAGCAGAAACAGCAAAAACCGAATAAAAGCAACTCAAAAAAATGAACATTGAAGAATTGATGGCTGTAGTATAAAAAGAAATAAAGACAATAACCCAATTAAAAAAGAATGAGCAAAGTTCTAATTATTGATGATGACAATTTTATTTGCGAGATTTTGAAAAAACACCTTCAAAATCATAAATATGATGTACAAATAGCATACACCGGAAAAAGTGCTGAGCAAACCATAAAAAAATCAAATTTTGATTTAATACTTTGTGATTTTCGTCTTCCCGACACCAGTGGACTTGAATTGTTACAAAAAATACGAGCAATCAAACAAGAAATTCCGGTTGTTATTATGACCGCTTATGCTGACGTTCGAATGGCTGTAAAACTAATGAAAATGGGTGCCAGCGACTATATTACAAAACCAATTCAACAAGAAGAATTGCTTTCTTTAATCAAAAAGCTGGTAAAAAAAGAAAAACAGCCAAAACCACAGCCTACCCATTCTACATATATAAACGGTGATTTTATTATTGGCGACAGCGAAAAAATAAAACACGTAATAAAACTCGCCCGCCGGGTTGCACCAACCAATATGTCGGTGATAATTGGTGGAGAGACCGGAATTGGGAAAGAGTACATCGCCCGGTTTATCCATGAAAATAGTCTGCGGAAGGACAAGCCTTTTGTTGCCATCGACTGTGGCGCAATACCAAAAGATTTGGCAAACAGCGTTCTTTTTGGCCATGTAAAAGGTTCGTTTACAGGAGCCATCTCTGATAAAGACGGTATGTTTCAAAAAGCACATGGCGGTACTTTATTTTTAGATGAGATCGGAAACTTAAGTTACGATATTCAGCTAAAACTGTTGAGGGCGATACAAGAGCGGGTAGTTTCGCGTTTGGGAGATGACAAACTTTTTCAAAACGATATAAGGATAATTGCTGCAAGCAACGACAATTTGTTAAGCGAAGTACACAATAATACGTTCCGGGAAGATTTATATCACCGGCTAAATGAATTTAAAATTGAAATTCCTCCCCTGCGGGAACGGCCGGAAGATATTGATGTTTTTGTAAAACACTTTATCTCAATGGCAAATAATGAGTTAAACAGAGAAGTCAAAGGGCTAACTCCCGATGCAAAAAAAATTATTATGGAATATTCGTGGTACGGAAATTTGCGCGAATTAAAAAATGTTATTAAACGTGCTGTTTTAATGGCCGACGGAGAAATGCTTGACCAATTTTGTTTTCCGGAAGAAATAACTTACCCTCAAAATTACGACAGACAAAACCGGACTGAAACAATAGAGATAAAAGCATCAGACTCTAAACTAAAAAATGCTTCTTATGAGATAGAAAAACAACTCATTATAAAAACCATCAGGGAAGCCGGGTTTAATAAATCAAAAGCGGCGAGAATATTAAATATCGACAGAAAAACCTTGTATAACAAATTAAAATTGTATGACATAAAGCTGTGAGCAGGGTAAAAAGCACTTTCTCATTGGCTTATTTTGGAACAAAAATTGAAACAAAATTATCAAATAGGAAAAAATGAGTTTAAGTACAGATTATAAAAAGATAATTTTTATAGATGATGATACTGAGTTGGTAAGTATTTATAACTCAATTTTGGAAAGGAAAAATCTTTCGGATTATCTACTACATTTTGAAAATGCCAAGGACGGGCTCAAATATTTAAAGGGAATTAAAAACAAAGAAAAACTCCCCGACTATATTCTTTTAGATTTGTATATGCCTGAAATGGATGGATTTAAATTTTTGGAATACTTTGAAAGAATTAGCAAACTGAAGGATTCAATAGAGATATATGTTTGTACCTCATCAAGAAAAAAAGATGACCGAAACAGAGTAATGAAATACCCCTTTGTAAGTGCATATCTTGAAAAACCACTCCCCAGTGATTTTATTGAGTTGTTGATTCGGGACCACACTGTGTATTGAAATTTTTCCACACTTTGTGAAAGGAATACTACAGGACAAAAAACGTACAAGCAGAACCCAGCTGAAGTTTTTCAACAATATTTCAACATGCTATTGATCTTTTTCGCGGTCTTTCCGCTTTTTTGAAAAAAGATTGAGTAACCAGCTGCTCTCGATTGCATCAGCAGCTTCTGCCACGTTATCAATACCATAATTTATTTTTACGATTGCCGTATCAATATTATTTGCCATTACTGAATCGTAAACAAGCTTTTGAACTATGCCATCCCCCGAATTGAGATTTCTCCCCAGGGTCAAAAGTTCCTCCGAAAACAAATCTGCCTTTACCGTTATACTGTCAATATTTACCAACAACCCGGCAATTTGATGACTATATGTTGTGTCGTTTATAAAACGACCTAAATCACCTTCTCCGTTGTTAATCTTTCCGGATATCTCATTCAGGTTTTTGGTAAAAGTGAGCAATTCATCGCCTGTTTGATTTAGCTTCCTTGAAATTGTATTTTCATTTACCAATATGGCCAAATCCCCTTTTCCGTTATTAATTTTCTCACTAATCTCCATTAAATTTTTCGCTACAAGTCGCCCGTCTTCGATTACCCCTTTCGCCTCTTTTAGAATTTCGTCCATGTCGATTGAATTTGCACTATTCAACATATCATTATCGTTTATACTACCGGCGCTTGAACTCCCGGGTTGTATTTCAACAATTTTGCTGCCCATTAAGCCATCGCTGACAATTTTGACTCTTGAATCCTTTCGTATAAATTCTTTAACATCTTTTTCTATAAGCATTTCCACAAGTACGGTTGAATCGCTTACAATATTAATTTCCGAAACGGTTCCGATGGTGATACCTGAATACCGAACCTTATTTCCCTCAACTAAGCCTTTTACATTGTTAAAGTAGCTTTTAACCATTACTGTTGAAGAAAACAGATTTTGTTTACTCCCTAAAAAATAAATGGTAATAATAAAAAGGAATAGTCCGGCAGCAACCAGCATCCCTAAGCGTAATGTTTTATTTTTCGAATTTGCCATATCTTCTATATTTTAGTTAAAATAAGCAGCAACCTCACGGTCGTCACTTTTTCGCAATTCATCAAAAGTACCTTCGGCATAAAATTTTCCGTCCTTAAGGAGTTTCAATTTGTCAGCTGTTATTTCAGCACATTTCATATCATGCGTAATAATTAGCGAAGAAGTATTGTATTTCTCTCTGATTCGCATTATAAGCTCACTTATTTCTCCCGACGTTACAGGGTCGAGTCCGGTAGTGGGCTCATCATATAAAATAATTTCCGGTTTAAGAATTAAAGTTCTTGCAAGCCCGATTCGTTTTTTCATTCCACCCGACAATTCGGCAGGCATTTTGTGTTTTGCCTCAAGCAAACCGACGCTTTCCAATGCCTCGTCAACCATATCATTTACTTCCGATTTATTTTTGGGGAGCTGGGTGCGCCGAACGGGAAACTCAAGATTTTCTTTTACCGTCATCGAATCGTATAAAGCACCGCCCTGAAAGAGGTATCCTACTCTTTTTCTTATTTCATCAATCTGGTCGACCTCCATTTCTGTAATATCATTGTCAAAAACATTTATTTTACCCGAATCGCATTCAATTAACCGTACAATACATTTGGTAAGCACTGATTTACCTGTTCCCGATTTTCCAAGAATAGCAATGTTTTCTCCCTTATGAAGCTTCATATTCACTCCTCTCAGAATAACATTACTCCCAAAAGCCTTTTCTAAATCCTGTATTTCAATTACATTTTTCATATCTGTATTTCTTATGCAAATATTAATTCAGAAAACTGAACGGTAATCAAATCAATAATAAAAATTACCAATGACGCGCTTACAACTGCTGAATTTGCTGAGAGTCCAACCGATTCGGTTCCTCTGCTCGCGGTATACCCTTTATAGGAACCTATTAATCCGATAAAAAATCCGAAAAAAACTGATTTTATAGTCGCCGGAATAACATCGTAAAAGCTCAACGAATCGAAAGCCTGCGAAAGAAATAAAACAATCGACACCTTTTCATACATTCTTACCGCCAAAAATGATCCCAAAAGTCCAAGGGCATCGGCAATAAAAACCAGTATCGGCACAAGCAGAGTAGTGGCCATAACACGTGTGGCAACTACAAAATTTAAGGGTTTTGTTCCCGAAACCTCCATCGCATCCAATTGTTCTGTAACTTTCATTGCCCCAAGCTCTGCACCAATTCCGGAACTTATTTTTCCTGCGCACAACAAAGCCGTAATCACCGGGCCAATCTCTCTTATTATTGAAATCGCAATCATACCAGGTAACATCGACTGGGCTCCAAAATCAACCAAAACCGGACGCGACTGAAGTGTTAAAACCAGCCCCATAATAAAACCGGTTATGGCAATTAACGGAAAGGTCTTATTTCCAATGATGTATCCTTGCTTAACAAGTTCCTTGAATTCAAACGGAGCAATAAAAAATTGCTTAATTGTATTTAATGTAAAAAGAACTATGTTTCCCAGCTCAACCAGAAAATCTTCTACCGAAATTTTTATTTGATTCGTTAATTTTTTCATTTTACAGAATTAAAACCCAAAAAGGTGAATTACTTTTTGTAAATGAGTATCGGCAGCTCATTCTTTTTCAACATTTTTACAATAGTTCCTTTAGCAAACAAATTCCTGAAAATATTTTTATCTCTTTTGAGCAATACCAGCAAATCGGCAAAAGCAGCCTTCGAAAAATCCGTTATTCCTTTTGTAATACTGTTTTTCTTTTTACTGTGGACCTCAATATTCTGGTACGCTATCTTCTTTCCGATTAACTCCTTTAGGCCGGAATCAATAAGTTGCTGCTTAAATTTTTCACCTTTAAATACATGTAGAATGTTGATTTTTGCCTTAAAATGAGTTGCAAAAGCAGAAAGTGCTTTTATTGTATCAATATCCTGCTTTTTATAGTCAGAAGCATAAACAATGGTTTTTATTTGCCGAAACTCTGTACCCACGGGAAAACACCATACAGGTAATTTCATTATATCCAAAATCTGAAAGATTGATTTTATATGAAGCTGTTTTCCTGCTTCAGAAACAGGAAAAAGTACCAATTCACAGTGATTCCGGGAAGCAATTGTTTTAAACATCTTGTCAAAAGCACCCGAATAAACGGAATAGACGGCTGTAATGTCCTTCTCATTCCAATTCTGACTCTCAACCAGTTTGCCGATTTCTATCTTTTTCTCTTCAATAATCTTTTGTTCCAGTTCTTCTTTGGAAATGTTGTTGTCTTCCCGCAAAGATTCAACAACTTCAGGGTCGACATTATACACATAATGAATATTTAATCCTAAACGTTCGGCTACCTGAACCGAATAATTTACGATGTCAAAACCTTTTTCAAGTGGTGAGAGATAAACAATTATATTTTTCATTTTTGAAAGATTTTTGATTCAAACAAATTTTGTCATTCTATTTGATATACTTTTCCCTTGCCGTTTCCAGCGGTCGGGACGTATTATAAAAGCTTCCTGAGATTATTCAGTATTTCTAATGGTGCATATCAAATTGCTTCTGAGCAACTTTATTCATAAATTTTGAAGTTATCTCAGAACCGTTTACTCCGTATGAATCGACAACTATTCCTTTTTTCCCTGAACTTGTCTGAACTGCATAAATAATACTCATATCAGCCGGATTAGTATTTCCTTCAAACCGATGAAATTCATGAAGTTCAACTTCGCCTGCAATATATCCGTCTTCTTTTTCTTCAACCAGCAAACCATTTTTGTTTATTCTGAAATTATGAATATATCCCTGTTGTTTTAGTGCTTCTATGGCTCCAACAAGTGTGTCGTAACTATTATTTTTCTTTTTCATTTCTTTCGCTTTAGCATTTATTATCTATAATGAAAAGATCTTGCCAAGCCAACAAAAAACACACAAATAACTAAATAACAAAAACTTATAACACAAACACACATAATAATAAAAAATTTTGTGTAGAATAATTGTCACTCTTTGGGTACTGAAATTCACATATTTATTGCTGTACATTATATTGGTAGGCCCATTTTATAAAAGAATAGCAACAAGTGATTCCGTTTCGCAAATAGTCCAGACGTACACCTATTTAAGCAACCATTTTCAATGTATGGTTTGTTTTGAACACAATTCTCTACATACTGAGTACATAAATCCACATTCCAACAAAAAACTTCTTTTTCTGAATTCTTCAGGAAAAGCAGCAAACACAAGCATTAGACAACTAATAACAAACAACTTACAAACCAACGCAAAATCAAAATCCACTTTTGGCACCATTTTTAATCACTGTAAAAGTGAAAACAATTAATGTGAAATTTTAAAACGAAGTATTATGAAAAGGAAAATGACAATCGTACTGGCAATTGTAACTCTGATAGGGAGTGGAATTCTGTTTTCATGTCAGAATAGCCAAAAGCAGGATAATAGTTTAGATGATACGCTGGACAAAGCCGAAGTAAAATTTGAGAAATTTAAGGAAGACATCGAAGATCTGTCGGAAGACGATCCTAAATTTGTAGATAAACTGGAGAAAAAACTCATTGAATTTGAAAATAACATGGAAGAGTTGGGTGAAAATGTAGACGAAGCAGGAGACCAAACCGCACAAAAATTCAACGAGTCAATGGAAGATGTTCGCCAGGAAGCCCGTGAGCTAAAGAACAAAGTTTCACAGTGGTCGGATAAAACCGGCGACAACATGGAAGAACTTGGTAATGAAATAAAGGAAGACTTTGAAAGCTTAAAGGAATCATTACGCGACATTACAACCTAAAATCAACATTAGATTTTACATCAGGTTGTTACAGACCTGATCTTTTCTTTCAACTAAAGGATGAATTATTTAGATAACGCATATCAGATAATTACAGAAAAAGTAGGAGGTTGGGTAGCGCAAATTGTTTCGATGCTACCCAACTTCGTTATTGCTATTCTCATTCTAATCTTTTTCTATTTACTGGCGCGTCTGGCAGCAACTTTGGTTTCAAAAACCTTATCGCGCTTTTCCCGAAATGTTGCAATAATAAAACTGGTAGTTTCTTTAACGCGGATAGCCATAATGACAGCCGCACTTTTTATTGCGCTTGGCATTCTGGAGCTTGAAAAAACGGTTACTTCACTTCTGGCCGGTGTTGGAATTGTTGGTTTAGCAATTGGATTTGCATTTAAGGATACCATTGCCAATTTTTTGTCGGGAATTTATATCGCAATTAAAAGTACAGTAAATGTGGGCGATATTGTTGAATTTGGCGATTATTACGGAACGGTAAGCTCTATTGGCTTACGGGCAGTAAAAATACGAACATTCCAGGGCCAGGAAGTAGTTATTCCCAACCGTTTAATATTTGAAGATGTTTATACTCATTTTACCGTTTATAAGGAACGTCGGATTGATTTAAATGTGGGCGTAAGCTACGGCGAAGATCTGCAACATGTGGAAGACATCACGCTTTCTGCAATTAAAAGTATCAGTTATCTAAAAAAGAACAAACCCGTCGATTTATACTATCAGGAATTTGGCGACAGTTCCATAAATTTTGTTGTGCGATACTGGGTAATCTTTGAAAAACAAACCGATTATTTACGTGCGTTGAGCGAAGGGATTAAGAGAATTAAATCAGCCTACGATAAAAACGATATTACCATACCTTTCCCAATCAGAACCCTGGACTTTGGGATTAAAGGAGGAAAAACATTAAGCGATGTTTTCCCTTTAAAAACAACTACATCTTAAACAAAGAGAATAGATTATTGGGTAAAACAATGATTATAAAAACAATTTCAGTACAAAAAAAGGCTTGAAATACTGTTATCTATCGAAACCATTTATCTAATATACGTGACAATTCGATATTTACTTATTTATCTATTTATTGTGTTCTCTTGAAACAAAAAAAGTTGCCTCAAAGAAATGAAGCAACTTTCTGTATAATATTTTATTTACTAAAATTAAAGAACAGCTTTACAAGCGTCAAGTAGTTTTTGTGCGTTGGCATTTGAAGCATCCAGATTTTTTGCCTTTTCAAGGATGTCGACAGCTGCCTGAAATTCAGTTTTTGCTTTGTTCACTTCTGCTGTGTAAGCATCATCTGCCGTAGTCATAGCACCGTCGTTAACTTTCTGGTTCGCAGCGCTTAAAATAGCAGCTCCTTTTTTATACAATTCATTTCCTTCGGAAACATACACATTTGCCAAAGCTGATGTAATTTTATCATCTCCCGGAAATTTTTCTGCTCCTTCAACCAAAGCCGTTTTGTATTCATCATCCTTATCTTGCTTCTTCAAAACAACTGCTTTATAATATTGGGCTGTTTCGCCTTTATATCCGTTTTCAACAGATTTACCAAACAACTCAACTGCCTTGTCCAGCATATTTCCACGATAAGCTGCGATGGCTGCGTTGTAAACCAAATCTTTTGAATCTTCTTCTGAAGTGGCAATTGCCTGTTCAAAAGAGCCAACTGCATTGGCATAATCCTTTTTATCAAGATAAGCCAAAGCTTTATATTCGTGTGATTTAGAAACATTTGTTCCTTGTTCTATCGCTTTATCCAGGTATTTAACTGCACCCTCTACATTTCCTGCTTTATAAGCTGCAAATCCAATATTAAAATTAATGGCATCATCTACCTGAACATCTCCAAGGTTGTTCATGGCATCATCATACAGTTCAAAAGCTTTCGCATAATCCTGAGCTTTTAAAGCCTCATTTGCCTGGTTAATTTTTTCCGCCGCATCCTGGGCAAACGAAAATACGGTAAAACAAATTCCGACAACTAATAATACTACTCGTTTCATCTTTTAGTTTTTCATTTAATTTATTTATACTATTTCAATTTATTTTTAGTCAATTTTTTCATCAAGCTTCCAAAAATAACAAATATGAATTAAAAACCTAAAACTTATTTATAAGATTAATGATTTGATTGACACGATGTTGTGATAATCAAAAACTTTGCCACTCTATTTAAAGTCAATTTTAACCAACCAACTAAACAAAATGATAAATCCCTAAGGATTAAACATTTCGGGGTTCCAAAAGTTTATAATATTTTGAATAAAATGAAGATTGTTTTGTGCTTCCCGGTTATTTTCATCTAAATCCAAAACTTTATTAAATGCGTTAATCGCCTCACCCCAATTTTGAAATTTTTGTTCCAGCTTACCTTTTAACAGCCAGTATTCAACTGTTTCAACTGTTTCAATTTTTCTAAATTCTTCCCTGGCCTCTTCCGTCTTTTCACTTTTAATTAAATTAAGAACAAACTGCAATTTTTTATCCATATCAGATATTATGATCGTAATTTCTGTATCAGTTTTGCCAACTCATAAGAAAAATTATACACCAGTTCACTGGCATTTTTCATAGCAAATTCAAGTGTCGTTGGTCCGTTAACCAAACTAAAAATACCATCAAAAGCTTTTGAAGCCTGGTGTTCTGTTTTCCCGGCGACAGCAAATACCGGCTTATTATATTTTCGGCTCATCTTTGCCACAGCAAAAGGAGCTTTATTGTTTAAGGTCTGGCTATCCAACTTTCCTTCTCCCGTGACTACAATATCTGCCCATTTTACATCCTCTTCAAAATTTATTTGTGATAAAATAAAATCGGCACCAGGAACAATTTCAGCGTTAAAAAAAGCCATAAGCGGCACTGCTATTCCACCCGCAGCTCCGGCTCCTTCAACATTTGAATAATTAATGCCTGCTTGTTTTTGAATAACTTCCGACCAATTTTTCAAGCCCTTTTCAAGTTGCTGAACCATCTTTTCGCTTGCCCCTTTTTGCGGACCGAAAACATTTGCCGCACCTTTCTCGCCCAACAAAGGATTATCAACATCACAAATTATTTTGACCGATATATTTTCAGGAATTTCAGGTGTAATAATTTTCTGTATGGCTTGTAAATTTTTCCCATTCCCTGCCAAAACATTTTCATTTGCATCAAGAAGTTTAAAACCCAGTGCCTCCATCATTCCGGTTCCTCCATCCACGGTGGCACTGCCTCCTATTGCTAAAAAAACCTTGGTGCACCCCTTGTTGAATACTGCATCAGCTATTAACTCCCCTGTTCCGTAAGTTGATGCCTTCATCGGATTCAACTCGCTGTTTTCAACCATTTTCATCCCCGAAGCATCGGCCATTTCAATAATTGCAATCTCTCCGGATATACAATATCTTGATTTTATTTTTTTTCCCAGTGGGCCGGTCACGTCAATGTTAATTTCGGTTGCTTCTAAATTTCGCCGCAAGACTTCACCCGTAAAATCGCCTCCATCGGCAACCGGTGCTTTCCTTACATCAAAGCTTGGAGAACATTCTTGAAATGCTTTTTCAATTGAGTCAGCAAAATCAAAAGCATTAAGACTCCCTTTCATTGAATTTGGTGCAATAAGTATTTTCATTCGTATAAATTACAATTCATGTCTGTACTCCCGGACCAGTAAAATTAATATCTTTATTTACTTCTGTCTTTGCAGAATATGCAAATGTAATTCGTTTTATTTCTTTTTAATTTTCACCGATATTCGTTCTATTTTTCACCACGGCTGACAGAAATTACTCCCTTTACTTTTTTGAGTTTATGAATTAGAAATTCAAGATGATCCAGGTTATAAACCAAAACTTTTAGTACGCCTTCAAAGTTCCCTTTATCCGATTCGATATTAATGGACCTCATCTGTGTTCCTATGTCTTTCGCAATAATATGTGATATTTCAGAAACAATTCCTAACTCGTCAGTTCCTGAAATATATAGCGTTGCAAGAAAAGACCCCTGATTTGCATTTGCTTCATCCCGCCACCGGGTTTTGATAATTCTATACGGATACCTTTCCTTCATTTGTAAAGCATTCGGACAACTTTTCCGATGAATTTTTATACCTTCTTTTATGCTCACAAATCCAAAAATAGGATCACCAAAAACAGGATTACAACAGGGTGCCAGTTTGTAATTTAAATTTTTAAGATTGTTATCGATAACTAAAAAATCATCACCTCCTTCAAAAGCAAGATCTTTTACCTCGCCTTTTGGCAGCAGCTCTTCCAGCGTTCTTTTGGCGCTCTCCTCCTCCGCAACTTTCTCTGTAAAAAGCGACTTTATATCCAGCGGATCGATTTTTTCGGTAGCGATATCATAATACAAATCAGCAGCGAGCTTAAAACCGTAATTTTTAAGCATTTTTCGGATTGCCTCGTCACTTAATTCAATTTTCCAATTTTTAAATTTCCGGGCCAAAATTTCCTTTCCGAGTGCTGCCTGCCTGCTGCGTTCTTCATTTAAACTTGCTTTTACTCTGCTTTTGGCTTTTGATGTTACCAAAAAATCGAGCCAGTCCATTTTCGGATTTTGATTGTTCGATGTATCAATTGAAATCTGGTCTCCGTTTTTCAGCTTATACTTCAGCGTTACTTTTTTCCCGTTAACTCTTCCCCCCACGCAATGATCGCCTAATTCGGAATGTATCTCATAAGCAAAATCAAGCATCGTTGCACCTTGCGGTAATTTTCTCAAATCTCCTTTTGGTGTAAAAACAAAAATCTCGTCGCTGTAGATATCAATCCTAAACTGATCGATAAAATCCACTACGTTTAATTCCGGATTTTCCAGAATATCACGAATTCCGGCCAGCCACCCATCAAAATTCGAACTGTCCTTTCCTCCTTTGTATCTCCAGTGTGCTGCCAGTCCTTTCTCGGCTATTTCGTCCATCCGCCTGGTGCGAATCTGAATTTCCACCCACTTTCCCTGCGGCCCCATCACTGTTGTGTGTAACGATTCATAACCATTCGATTTTGGAATAGTTATCCAGTCGCGCAATCGCTCTGTATTGGCCTGATATTCTTCCGTTACAAATGAATAAGCAGTCCAGCAGTCTGATTTTTCGTCCTCAGGTTTTGAATCCAAAATAACACGAATGGCAAACAGATCCATTACTTCGTCGAAAGAGACATTTTTTTTATGCATTTTATTCCAAATGGAAAAAATAGACTTTGTACGTGCCTTCATCGAAAAATTAAGCCCGCGCTTTTTTAGTTTCTTTTCAACTGGTTTTACAAACTCCGCGACAAAGTTTGCCCGTTCATTTTCCGTTTCTTTTAACCTGGTTAAAACATAATTATAGGCTTCAGGTTTTTGGTATTTTAAACATAGATCCTGCAATTCTGAATTTATTGCATACAATCCCAGACGATGCGCCAAAGGAGCATACAAATGTGAGGTCTCGCTAACAAGACGTTCTCGACTTTCCGAATCATAAATATCAAGATTACGCATTACCTGCAGACGATCGGCAATTTTTATGATAATAACACGTACGTCGCCGGCAAGCGCGAGTAAAAGTTTCCTGTAATTTTCGGAATGTAAATCGACCGTATCAGTTCCCAGGGCGTTTATTTTTGCCATCCCGTTAAGAATAGAATAGACAGATTCGCCAAAATTTTCTTCTATCTCCTCCCTGGTAGCCTTTCTTTCCAAACCGGCATACATTACGTTATGCAACAAACCAGTTACAACAGAGTCAGTTCCCATTCCGATTTCTGTGGCCACTATTGTAGCTACATCAATCGAATGATTTAAAATAACCTCACCCGAATTAAAAGTCTCCTCTCCGAGTAACGACTGGGCAAATTGAAAAGCTTTTTCAATTTTTAACGAGGCATCGTCGTCCCAACCTATTCTGAAAAAATCTTTCAGATAAATGTATCTCGTATATATTTGTTCTTTTACTTCCATATGTTAACAAAAAAAGGCTGCAAAAGAGCAGCCTTTCCGTAAAATATATGTTTACTTATTTATTCTGCTCCTTGTGTTTCGTCTACAAATTTACGCTGGCGCAATTCACGATCCAACATAAAAATACCATTACCCTGTCCGTTAATAAGCTTCAACGTATCCAGCATCTCCTCAACATTGGCTTCTTCTTCCACTTGCTCATCAACAAACCATTGTAAAAAACTTTGTGTTGCATGGTCGCGTTCCTCAGTTGCAATATCAACCAGGTTGTTTATCAAACCCGTTACATGCTGTTCATGTGCCAATGTTTTTTCTACCACGGCAATGATTCCTTCAAATTCAGTATCCACCTGAGCAATAGCTTTTATCACTGCTTTTCCACTACGGTCGTTCACATAATTAAATATTTTGTTAGCATGTGTCAATTCTTCCTGGTACTGAACATACATCCAGTTCGCAAACCCCGGTAAACCTTTATCATTAAACCAGGCAGACATTGATAGATATAATAAAGCTGAATATTGTTCTGCATTAATCTGTTCATTCAGCGCATTAAGCATTTTTTCTTTTAACATGACTTTTCGTTTTTCAATTTGGTTAAAAATAGGAAAATACGACGAGATAGAAAAGAGTACGTTTCAAATTTGACTTTTTGTTTACATAAAACTCACAAGCGCCTGAATGAGTATACACTCAGCGCCAATTGCAAATAACAATCTTTGATTAATGTTGTGCAAATAAAACTTTTTTGTCATCTCTTTACCGAACTTTCATTAACTTACCCAGCGAAACTAAAATCTAAACCAACATGAAACAACTTGTAAAAAACTTTGTGCTAATATCCATAGCCATATTTATATATTCATGTTTTACAAATGCACAAAATATTCAAAAAGAAAAAACCGGAGTGGGGATAAAAGCGCCAAAACCTGCTGAAATTCTTTTTGACGGTTCCCGGAAAATACTTGATAAAAAATGGACTTACTGGGAAGGGCCGCGCTTTTCTGCGGAATTACCAATAAAATGGAAAATAGAAAAAGATCCGGTAGAAAAGGGAACTGTTGTAAACAGCAACGATCCGGTCGCAGCCGGCGGTTTATACGGGGCAGCAGATATTGTTACTAAAAAGAAATACCGTGACTTCAGACTACACGTTGAATTCCTGATAAAAAAACCGGGAGGAAACAGCGGTGTATATCTTCAAAACCGCTACGAAATACAAATTCTTGATGGAGATACAACCCGGCATGGTTTAGGTGCTGTAATCAACGAAACGGAATCTCCCTATTTTGCTTACAACGGAGTTGGAAAATGGAATGCATACGACATCAAATTCAGGGCTGCGCGATTTGAAAATGGAAAGCGGACTGAAAAAGCACTGGTGACAATGTATTTCAACGGACAAAAAGTACATATTAACGTCCCCATCAACCAGGTTTGGGGCGGTCCAAATTCAGGCATCGACGGGGGAAATGATGGCGGGAAGGGAATTACTGATACTCCGGGTGGAATAAAATTACAGGCAGAAGGGCATGAAGTTTTATACCGTAATATTTGGATAGAGGAACTTACAATTGAAAATTTTGATACTGATTTCTAAGCATTTTACCAATCAAACTAAAATTTAAAACCATGAAAAAAAATTTGCCGCTATTTCTTATTCTTCTTATTCCGGTAATAACTCTGGCTCAAACCGGAAAGGTATTCGACAACCTGTCGATGAAAAGTGAAATCCTTAAAATGGAACGTAAATACGCCATTTATTTACCACCTGACTACGAGACATCAGAACGGAGCTACCCCGTGCTTTATCTTTTACATGGTGTCGGTGATGACCAAACCGGCTGGGTACAATTTGGCGAGGTCTTGTACATTGCAGACAAAGCGATTAAAGAAATGAAGGCAACTCCGATGATTGTTGTTATGCCGGATGCAAATACCGGACAACGAGGATATAACAACGACGCAAAAGGAGAATGGCGTTATGAAGATTTTTTCTTTAACGAGCTGATGCCCTATATTGAAAAAACCTACCGGATAAAGGGAGAAAAGAGATATCGGGCCATTTCAGGTCTTTCCATGGGGGGTGGCGGAACCTTTTATTATGCGCTTCATCACCCGGAGCTGTTTTCCTCGGCTTGCCCGCTAAGTGCGGCTACCGGTCCTTTAAACATGGATGATATGGAAAGGTACAAACAACGCGGAAGAATGGAAGGAGCTACGAATGCCCAAGTAGAAGACTGGTTCAAAAAATACAGTGTTCTTGATATGATAAAAAATATGCCTGATGAACAGAAGAATGCAGTGCGCTGGTTTATCGATTGTGGCGATGACGACTTTTTGTATGAAGGAAATTCACTGGTTCACATAGAAATGAGAAAGAAAGAAATTCCGCACGAATTCAGAATTCGCAACGGAGCGCACAACTGGACCTACTGGCGGGAGTCGTTACCGGTTGTTCTTTCATTTATTTCCGATACATTTCATCAACATTAAAATTTAAAGAATCCCGGGAAAACGGATGCCACGGTTATAAGGAAAAGACATCTGTTTTTATGAAGCGATTTCTTTTGTACTTTTGAAAGAATACAAATAAAAGTGATGAAAAGAAAAATATTGTTGTTTGTGGTTTTGCCGCTTTTTTTTGCATGTAATGCCGCAAAAGAAAATAAGACGGAGGAGCAGGAGAAGATTGTTGTGCAAGCAAAAGACAAACAAATACTGGAAGAAATCCTCGAACTCTTTTCCGGTGAGAAAGACAGTCCCCTTCCGGTTTTAATGATAAAAGTTGGAACTTTTTTTAAAGAAACGCCTTATGTTGCTCACACGCTTGAAACCGAACCGGAGCAATTGGTTATAAATCTCCGTGAAATGGATTGTACCACATTTGCCGAAAATTGCCTGGCTATTTCCAAAACAATAAAAAGTAAAAATCCGGGATTTGAAAAATTCGCAAAAGAGCTTCAAAAAATAAGATACATAAATGAAAAAATTGAGGCGTACCCATCTCGTATTCATTATTTCAGCGACTGGATTTTCACCAACGACAAAAAAGGAATTGTAAAAAAAATTTCGAAAGAAATTGCGGATACAGAGTATGATTTGAAAGTTAGTTTTATGAGTACGCATCCCGACAGTTATAAACAGCTCAAAAACAATCCTGAATTTGTAAAACAATTGCAAGAACAGGAAAAGGAAATTTCTTCGCGAACCATGTATTACATTCCGAAAAATAAAATTGCTGAAGTTGAAAACAAGTTTCAGGATGGAGATATTGCCGGAATCACAACGAATATAGGAGGTCTTGATATTTTACATGTGGTCCTTTTAATTCGTAAGGAAGGAAGAATTCATATCTTGCATGCATCTTCAACTGCCGAAAAAGTGGTTATTTCAGAAAATACACTCGAAGATTATCTTTTAAAAAGTAAATCGGCTACCGGGGTTATGGTAGCCCGCCCACTGTAGATTTAAAAAAAATTCGTAAAATATTTTAAGTACAATTCAATGAAAAAAGAGTTTTATCCGTTTGCCGGAATATTTGTTTTAATTTTCTTTTTGAACTCGTGCCAAACAAAAGATAGTAACGAAACATCAAAACCAAACATCGTTTATATTCTGGCTGATGATCTTGGTTATGGCGATATTTCTTCGTTGAATCCCGATTCAAAAATCCAAACACCAAATATTGATAAACTCGCATCGGAAGGTATGGTTTTCAGGGATGCTCATTCCAACTCGTCGGTTTGTACCCCCACCCGTTACGGAATTCTTACCGGTCAGTATGCCTGGCGCAGCCGCATAAAGAGTGGTGTTCTTCTTGGGTACAGTCCATCGCTGATCGAAGAATCAACACCAACAGTCGCTGCGTTCTTGCAGCAACAAGGTTATACAACCGCCTGTATTGGGAAATGGCATCTGGGGATTGATTTTAAGCTTAAAAACGGAACATATCATTCCGGAACTCCCGGAGTAGATTTTACCCAGGAATTACGCGGTTTTAACGGTTACGAACAAATTGATTTTAGTAAACCAGCCAAAGGAGGACCACTGGGAGCAGGTTTCGAATATTCTTATATTTTGCCTGCTTCGCTCGATTTTGAACCTTACATGTATCTGGAGAATAACCTGGCTGTTGAAGCACCTACCGACTCGACTCCGGGAAGTGCACTTGATGCCGAAATATATGCGACCGGTGCTTTCTGGCGTCCCGGGCGAATGGCTCCTTCGTTTAGTTTTGAGGGCGTTTTGCCCACTTTTACAAACAAAGCAATTAGTTTTATAAACAGACAAAAAGGCGCTGATTCTCCTTTTTTCCTCTATTTTCCGATGAATGCACCACATACCCCCTGGGTACCAACGAATGAGTTCAAAGGGACTACCGAGATAGATGAATATGGCGATTACGTAAAAGAAGTTGATGACCAGGTGAGACAAATCCTTGAAACCCTTCAAAAAAATGGAATGGAAGAAAATACCATTGTGTTTTTTACCAGTGACAACGGTGCATATTGGAGACCCGAATTTATCGAAAAATACAACCATCGCTCCAATTTTACATTTCGTGGAATGAAAAGCGATGCATGGGAAGGGGGCCACCATATTCCGCTTATGGTGAAATGGCCTGAAAAAATTGAGGCAGGGACCTTCTCGAATCAAACTACTTCGCTCACCGATTTTTTTGATACCGTCCGTGAATTACTTGGCGCAAGCGCAAATGAAAAGCCACAAGATAGTTTTTCTTTATTGTCGATTCTAACAGGAAAACAAGAATCAATTCAGCGGGCACCGGTAATTCATCATTCCGGAAGCGGAAAATTTGCGATTCGCGATGGAGACTGGAAATTAATTGAGGGATTGGGATCCGGTGGATTTTCTGAACCTAAAAATCCCAAGCCACAACCTGATGAGCCCAAAGACCAATTGTACAATTTAAAAGTTGACCCGGCAGAAAAGGAAAATCTTTATTTTTCAAAACCTGAGAAAGTTGAAGAATTAAAAACAAAACTGGAAGAAATCAAAGGATACTAAATAGTTAAAAAAAATAAATCTCAACCAAATAAGTAACGAACATTCAAAAAATGAAATTTTTTACATTCACAACTTTAATACTTACACTTTTTGTTCTATTCCTCACCGGTTGTCAGGATAAAAAATACAACCAGCCGGAACGCCCCAATGTTATCATACTTCTTGCTGATGACATGGGAATGGGTGATTTGGGGTGTTATAATCCCGATTCAAAGATACCAACACCTGCAATGGACGCACTGGCAAATGATGGAATGATCTTTACTGACGCGCACACCAATTCGGCAGTTTGCACACCTACCCGTTATGGAATTTTAACCGGTACATATGCATTTCGTACGCGTTTAAAATCAGGGGTTTTGTGGGGCAGTTCACAGCCTCTCATCGAAGAAGGAACAGCAACAGTTCCCGCACTCCTGAAAAAATACGGATACAAAACTGCCGGAATTGGAAAGTGGCATTTAGGGTTAGGATGGCAAAGCAAAGAACCCGGAGTTATGCTCACTGATAACTGGGCTGAAGACAATAAAAAAATCGATTATTCAAAAGCAATTCTTTCCGGCCCCAACAATATTGGGTTTGACTATTATTTTGGAATTCCCGCCTCACTCGACATGCCGCCTTATTTATATTTTGAGAACCAGTTTGCACAGGGAATCCCTACTGAAATTACAAATGAGGGTGGCAGAACAGGATTAACAGTACCCGGATTCAGGGCCCAAAATGTAATGCCTGATTTTACCAGGAAAGCAGTTGAGTACATAAAAAATCAACGAAACGGAGAACCATTTTTTTTATACTTTCCCTGGTCGGCACCGCACACACCGGTTGTTCCCAATGATGAATTCCGGGGAGAAAGTAAAGCAGGAAAGTACGGCGATTTTGTTGTGGAATGCGACAAAACTGTCGAACAAATTGTTAAGACTTTAAAAGAAAAGGGGATGTACGAAAATACACTCATTATTTTAACTTCTGATAATGGAAGTTCACCGCATGGATTCCCGATTGAGGAAGAAATTGAATATAAACACAATACCAGCAATGGTTATAAAGGAAGAAAATCACATTCCTACGACGGAGGGCATCGGGTGGCTTTTCTTGTTTCGTGGCCTGAACATGTAAAAAGCGGAACAACTTCAGATGAGATTGTTTGCACAACCGACCTCTACGCAACAATTGCTGATTTGCTGGGGCACAAGATGACTTTTGGGGAAGCTCATGACAGTTACAGTTTTTTACCGGTTATTAAAGGCAAAGAATACGATTCTCCCATCAGGGAAGCTACCATTCATCATTCGTTAAACGGCGATTTTTCGATCAGAAAAGGAGATTGGAAATATATTGATGCAAAAGGGCATGGTGGTTTTGCACAAATCAGGGAAGAGGTCCCGCAGGATTCAGTTCAATTGTACAACGTGGTGTCCGATCCGGCAGAAACTACAAATGTTTATCTCCGACATCCGGATACAATAGAGGAATTAAAAACAATGCTGGACAAATACAAAAAACAGGGTTATAGTCGTCCAAAATAATTTAATACAACTCAGGCCAATTTCTCCCACCATTTGGAAAATTCCTGAGTTTCATTTTTTAAAAATACTTTTTCACCAATCATTGGAGTAATTATCGCCTGTTCTGATTTGGAATTTAATGCGGTAATTTGTTTTAACGGTTCATCCCAGGCATGGTTTGCCAGTGCAAATTTTGAATTATGAACCGGAAACAAACGTTTTGCTCCTAAATCTTTAGCGGCTTGTAAAACCTGCTCAGGCATCATGTGAATGTATTTCCAACTGGTGTTGTATTGTCCGTTTTCAAGGATGGCCAGATCAAACTTTCCAAACTTCTGTCCTATTTCTTTAAAATGCGAATCATATCCTCCATCGCCGCCAATAAAAAGGCGAAATGTTGGTGTTTGCAAAACAAAAGATGCCCATAACGATTGTTTTGATTTTAATCCCCGTCCTGAAAAATGGCGGGCTGGTGTTACAGCAACTGTAAATCCTTTTTCTAATTCAACAAGCCGGTACCAGTCTTTTTCAATGATATGCTCATGCCCGACCCCCCAGTATTCTAAATGTTCTCCGGTTCCCAGACCAGTTATAATTTTGCCGGTTTTGGATTTCAAATCACATATTGTTTTATAGTCCAGATGATCCCAGTGGTCGTGTGTAATAAAAAGGAAATCGATTGCCGGAATATCTCCGGAGGTGTAAACATCTGTTCCGTCAAAAGCTTTAATCATAAAAGAAAAAGGCGATGCATTTCCACAAAACACAGGGTCGACCAAAATTTTCTTTCCGGCAATTTGAATAAAATACGAAGAATGTCCAAACCAAATGAGTACATCCTCTTCAGGACTCAAATCAAACAAATTTGTCTTTTGCGAAGGTATCCTTCCCTTTGGGCGTTTGTTTTTTATGAAGAAAAAATCGTGATACATTTTAGAAAAAGTCGCCTCTTCTGCCAATTGTGGTGTTCTGTTCAGATTTTGAAAACTACCATCTTTATAATTGGGTGAACTTTTGACTTTTTCCAATCTGGTGCCACGAGGTGTTTTTCCAAATTTTGGATGACGCAAAAAAATAAAAATTGACAATCCGGCAAAAAGAACGATCAAAATTGCAGGAATCATAGCCCTGAAGATTTTAAAAGATATTACTAAATTCCTTAAACACTGAAATATATGAATAGTTTAACTGCTAACTATAAATTATCTCTCTGCTGATTCTGCGATTTAAAATATCTTCTTAACAATACTTTTTTTAAATCGCGCACGATTACCTGGTGAGCAATAATTTCAACGTGGTTGTAATGCGGCAGTTCCAGCTCAGCTCGTGCCATTTCCCGGTCGGTGATATCAACCTGATATAAAACCGAAAGCAATAGATCATAATTTTGCTCTAACAACCGGGCTATCTGTACAATCAGTTGTTGATGCAACTCATCATACGCATGACTGGTATCACCTGAAAAGGTGATTTCAACGCCAAACATACCAAAGTCTTTCATTATCTGCTCAGCCGTTTCTCTTACTATTTCAGCCCGATCTAAATATTGCGAAACGTTATCATGATTAATTTGTGGAAATGACATCTTTTTGTTTTTGCTCAAAGCTACCGGAAATTTGGATTCCTGCAAAACGGGCGAAATAAAACTTCAATTTGTTCTATATTTGGATATGGAAATGTTAGAAAGAAAAAAGCATTGGGAAAATATTTTTCGAATAAAAGATACACGACAAGTAAGTTGGTATCAGCAAAAGCCGGAAACATCACTTCATATTATCGAATTACTTGAATTGCCGCAAAATGCAAAAATTATTGATGCTGGCTGTGGCGATGGCTACTTGCCGGATTTTTTGATACAAAAAGGATATTCAAATATTACTCTTGTTGACATTGCCGACCATGCTCTAAATAGTATAAAAGAACGGCTCGGCAAGAACAAAATTGAATACATAAATGCTGATATCACAAATTTTGTCTCCATCAAAAAATTCGATGTTTGGCACGATCGCGCAGTTTTTCACTTTTTGAACAGCGAAAAAGACATTTTAAAATATGTAGACACTGTAAATAAACATGTAAAAAAAGGTGGATTTCTAATTATCGGAACTTTTTCAAACAACGGCCCCACTCAATGTAGCGGACTGGATGTACATCAGTATTCAGAGGTTCAACTCACTGAGCGATTTGAATCCACTTTCAACAAAATCAGGTGTTTTTCGGAGGATCACAGGACTCCCTCCGGAGGCAGTCAAAATTTTTTATTCTGCGTTTTTAAAAAGAAATAAACTTCTGTATCTAAAATTTCGAAAAAATCGTCCAAATAAAAATTTGAAAAGCTTATTTTTAATCCAATAATAAAATCCTAAATCAATTAAATTTAACAATATGAAAAACATTTTCACATTTTTGCTTTTTGCTATTTGGGGCTTACAGCTTTCTGCACAAATGGCACCAACTGATAACAAATTTTCAAACCCAACCATAAGCATCGGGGTGGTAGTAGAAGATCTGGAAAAATCGATTGACTTTTATACCAATATTATTGGGATGACAAAAACAGGCGAATTTTCTGTGACAAAAGAAAAATGTACCGAGCTGGGATTAACAGACAGCTACCAACTGGATGTAACGATTTTGAAGCTGGAAAACAGTGAGCGTTCGAACGAGTGGAAGCTGATGAGTTTGGGAACAAAAGCGAAACACCCGAAACAGAAATACATGAGTGACGATACCGGAATGCAGTACATCACTGTTTTTGTGAAACATTTGCTTCCCGTAATGAAAAGGGTTCAGGAAAACGGGATAAAGATTTTAAGCGGAAAACCATCGACACTTGATAATGGAAACAAATTTATTCTAATACAAGACCCTGATGGGACATTTATTGAAATTATTGGACCGGAATAAACAACATTCTAAATAACATTTTCTTAAAACATCTTCATTATTGATTTTCAAATCGTTGAAGATGTTTTTTATTTGAAATCGGTTTTAGCCGAATCCCAAACATTTATTTTTGCTAATTTCGAATAAAATTTCATTTTGTTCGAAACGCGTAGAAAAAATATGAGAAAGCAAAAAAGAACACAAGCAGAATACAGAACACTTTCGTTGGGAGAAGAAATCTTTAACAGCATTACACACGGAGTTGGAACCCTGCTGAGTATTGCTGCTCTGGTTATTTTGGTCGTTTTTGCAGCTATCAGGGGAAATACCTGGCATGTGGTGAGTTTCTCCATTTTTGGAAGTACATTGATTTTACTTTATCTGTCGTCAACACTTTACCACAGTTTTACAAAAGAAAAAATTAAAAATCTTTTTGCCCGATTTGATCACGCCGCTATTTTTCTTCTTATCGCGGGAACATATACCCCCTTTGTACTAACCACCATCCGCGGGCCACTGGGATGGACATTATTTGGCATTATATGGGGCCTGGCAATTGCTGGTGTGGTTATCCGTTCAATTTATCTTACACGTTTTCGCAAATTAATGGTAGGCATATACCTTTCTATGGGATGGATGTTTCTTATTGCCATCGTACCAATTGTAAAAAATCTACCGGGAAGCAGCATCGCTTTTCTTTTTATCGGCGGCGGCTGTTATTCGCTTGGTGTATTATTTTATACGTGGCGTAATTTAAAATACGGCCACGGAATATGGCATCTGTTTGTTTTGGCCGGAAGTATTATGCATTTCTTTTCAGTTCTCTACAGTTTAAACTAGAAATCAAATTCCGTTTTCTTAACAAAGGGGACACTTCTTCCCCATTTCACTATAATTTTCCGGGTTACATCAATTTAACTTTTCGAAATGAAGATAAGCTGCTTCCCAATCCAGTTTCGGTGATGGCGTATATTCTCCAACCTCAAACGAGTCGAAAATAATCTGCCGTATTTCTTCAAGAGAGCTAACAGCTCCGACAGCTTTTGCCTGTAACATTATATTCCCAATGGCTGTTGCTTCAGTTGGGCCTGCAAACACAGGAATTCCCAATGCATCGGCAGTAAGTTGGTTCAACATTTTGTTATTTGCTCCGCCTCCTATAATATGAAGTTTTTCAATTTTTTTCCCGGTTACCGATTCTATTTGTTTTATGGTAAACTTATATTTTAACACCAAACTATCGTATATACAACGGGCAATCTCGCCCCTGGTTTGAGGAATGTACTGGTTTGTTTTGGTGCAATATTCCTGTATCGCTTTGGGCATATTTCCCGGGTTCAAAAATAAAGGATCATCCGGATTGATATAACATTTAAAACTTTCAGCTTTGTTGCTCATGTCTACAATTTCCTGCCATTCCAGTTCTTTTTCTTCATCCCATATTCGCTTACACTCCTGGATAAGCCACATGCCCATAATATTTTTCAAAAAACGCGTGGTTCCCTCCACTCCACCTTCATTTGTAAAGTTCATTGTCAGCGTTTTTTCCGAAACCAGTGGCTCTTTGCTTTCAATTCCCAGCAACGACCAGGTACCTGAACTTAGATAAGCCCAGTTTCCTCCTTTTGCCGGCACCGAAACTACCGCCGACGCAGTATCGTGCGAAGCGACAGCAACACAGGGAATAGCATTACAACCTGTTTCTTCCTGAATTTCAGGAAGGACTTTTCCCAACACCGTACCCGGCTGAATAACTTCCTCCACTATATTACCCGGGATTCCAGCTGCCTCAAAAAGTTTGGATTCCCATTCTGCCTTACCCGGTTTTAATAATTGCGAAGTACTTGCAATTGTGTATTCTGTTTTTTTCTCACCAGTGAACAGGTAATTCAAAAAATCAGGAGAAAACAGCAAACTTTCTGCGACTTTTAAACCTGAATATTCTGTCTGAACAGATGAAAACAATTGGAATAGAGTATTAAACTGCATAAACTGAATTCCCGAAAGCAAATAGGTTTCTTTTTTAGACAGCACTTCAAAAAACTCCTCCATTGAATTGTCAGTTCTGTGATCGCGGTAAGCAAACGGAAGCCCAACCACCTGGCCTTCTTTGTTTAGTAGTGCGTAATCAACTCCCCATGTGTCTGTTCCGATTGATTCGGGTTGCACATTTTGTTCGTTTACGCATTTTTTCAATCCTGTCTTTAATTCTTCAAACAAACTAAAAATATTCCAGTAATACGTTCCGTGTATATGTAACATTTGATTTTTAAAACGATGTACTTCTACCAAATCCAATTTTTTATTTTCAAGAATTCCAAGGATTGCACGTCCGCTCGATGCACCAAGATCAAAAGCCAGAAAGTGTTGTTTGCTCATTTTACCGGTTTGTTTTTATTTGTTTTCCAAAATAATGATTTTTCACAAAAATGTGTGTCCTGTTCCTACCTGAAATAGCGTTTTAACTGTCACTTCCTATTTCAAATTAAATTTTAATAATTTAAATTTGTAATAATTAAAAATAAGCCGTATACTAAGACAAAACTGTATTTAATCCCAAAAAATTTAACAAATTATGAAAACGCTATGTAAGGTAATTCTGCTCTTTTTCTTTTCTGTTTTGGTTTTTCAGCCAGTTCACGGGCAAAATATTTTAAAAAGACTTAAACAAAAAGCCCAGGAAAAAATTGAAGAAAAAGTTGAGGAGCGGGCCGAAGAAAAGATGGATGAAAAAATTGACGAAAGCCTGGATAAGATTGAAGAGTCAATGGAGAAAAATGATAGTGAGACAGCTGGTTCTGAGGAATCTTCAGCTGACCGTAACGCGAAAATGCAGAATCGAATGCAAGGGATGCTGAAGGGAATGGGAATGTCGGGAGAACCTGTTCCTGTAGCTGACAATTACGAGTTTGATTACAAAATTCAAATGCACATAGAGTCATATGATAAGAAAGGCAAACAGGAAAGTACCGGTGAATTTATCACTCATCTAAACCCGAAAACCAAAAGTATGGCCTATGAATTTGTTTCCGGTGATATGGCAAAAGATGGACAGGGCATGTTTATCATCGACGCAGAAAACGATGCCATGATAATTTTAAATGATGAAAAAGGAGAAAAAACCGGTATTGTATATGGTATGGGCTCATTCTTTCAGACCATTGGAGAAACCTATGTTGACGAAGAACTGGAAGATACTCCGGATAATTATCTCGCAAATCCAAATGTAAAAAAAACCGGAAAAACAAAAAATATTGCCGGATATAAGTGCGAAGAGTATGTTTATACAGATGAAGAAAATAAAACAAAATCAAACATCTGGATTACCAAAGATTTAAAGATGAACACACAAGACTTTTTCAGCACGCTTTTTAAAACGAACCTGTACTCACACGGAATGGGTTGGGGGTATATGATGGAGGCTACTACAGAAAACCTGGAAAACGATGAAAAAACCACCATGCAGGTCACCGAAGTTGACAATAATTCAAATGTATCTTTTTCATTAGGAAATTATCAAATTACCAATCTCGGGTCGTTTACCATGCCTGTAACCGAAGAAGAAAAATAAATTTACTCCAACAATAATTAAAAAAGGCAGTTCAAATGAATGAACTGCCTTTTTTACTATTTTCTTGTTTTGTCCTTAACAGCTTTATTTAAGGTCAAAACGATCAAGATTCATTACTTTATCCCAGGCTGAAACAAAATCATTTACAAATTTTTCACCAGCATCTGCACAGCCGTAAACCTCAGCAAGTGCACGAAGTTCAGAATTTGAACCAAAAATAAGATCAACACGTGTTCCCGTCCACTTTTTCTCACCGGTGTTTCGGTCGCTGCCTTCAAATATGTCTGCATCTTTTGCAACGGGTTTCCAGCTTGTTCCCATATCCAATAGATTGACAAAAAAATCATTGCTGAGTGTTTCCGGTTTATTTGTGAAAACACCGTACTGTGACTTATCAAAATTGGTATTTAAAACCCGCATACCTCCCAGTAAGACTGTCATCTCAGGTGGAGTCAATGTTAACAATTGAGCCTTGTCAATCAACATCCGTTCTGCAGGCAGGGTATATTTCGCTTTTAAATAATTCCTGAACCCGTCAGCCAGGGGTTCAAGAACGGCAAAAGCATCTACATCAGTTTGTTCAGGCGACGCATCACTCCTCCCCGGAGAAAAGGGCACCGTAACATCATACCCTGCACTTTTTGCGCCTTTTTCAACGCCTGCACATCCTGCCAAAACAATAAGATCGGCCAGTGAGACTTTTTTGTCTCCGGATTGAGCATCATTAAATTCTTTTTGAACTCCTTCAAGCTCTCCCAACACTTTTCCTAACTGCGAAGGATTATTGACCTCCCAAAATTTCTGAGGCGCCAAACGAATACGAGCTCCATTTGCTCCACCTCGCTTGTCGGAACCACGGAAAGTTGATGCTGAAGCCCAGGCTGTAGATACCAATTCCGAAACGGACAAATCCAAAGTTTTTATTTTATCTTTCAATTCAATAATATCCTGTTCATTGATTAGTTCGTGTGTAACCGCAGGAATCGGATCTTGCCAGATCAAATCTTCTTCCGGTACCTCCGGGCCAAGATAACGTACTTTGGGCCCCATATCGCGGTGGGTTAATTTAAACCAGGCACGCGCGAAAGCATCAGCGAATTCATCAGGATTTTCATAAAACCGACGTGAAATTTTTTCGTATTCCGGATCAAAACGTAATGATAAATCAGTCGTTAACATGGTAGGGCGATGGCTCTTTGAAGGATCATGGGCATCGGGAATAACGTTGTCGGCACCTTTAGCGACCCACTGATGTGCGCCGGCCGGACTTTTTTCAAGCTCCCATTCATAAGCAAACAAATTTTCAAAAAAGTAATTGCTCCATTTTGTGGGTGTATTTGTCCAGGTTACTTCCAAACCGCTGGTAATCGTATCGCCGCCTTTCCCTGTTCCAAAACTGCTTTTCCAACCCAGTCCCTGTTCTTCAATAGGAGCAGCCTCCGGTTCCGGACCAACAAGTGCAGCATCGCCGGCACCATGTGTTTTTCCAAATGTATGACCTCCTGCTATGAGGGCCACTGTCTCTTCATCGTTCATCGCCATTCGGGCAAAAGTTTCACGAATATCCTTTGCAGCAGCAATAGGATCCGGATTTCCGTTGGGGCCTTCCGGATTCACATAAATTAATCCCATTTGAACTGCTGCCAGCGGGTCTTCCAAATCTCTGTCACCACTGTAACGCTCGTCATCCAGCCATGTAGTCTCAGCCCCCCAATACACATCCAATTCAGGTTCCCACACATCTTCGCGCCCCCCGGCAAAACCAAAAGTTTTAAATCCCATTGATTCCAATGCTACGTTTCCTGCGAGTATCATTAAATCTGCCCAGGATATTTTCTTTCCATATTTTTGTTTAATCGGCCAAATAAGCCTGCGTGCTTTGTCTAAACTAACGTTATCCGGCCAACTGTTCAGCGGGGCAAAACGCTGCTGACCAGCACCACCCCCTCCGCGGCCGTCACCTGTTCTGTACGTTCCGGCGCTATGCCATGCCATACGAATAAACAGTGGTCCGTAGTGACCAAAATCGGCTGGCCACCAATCTTTTGAATCTGTCATTAAATCCAGAAGATCTTTTTTTACAGTTGCCAAATCGAGAGTTTTAAATTCTTCAGCATAATTAAAACTTTCGCCCATCGGGTCAGAAAGAGAGGAATTCTGCCTAAGTATATTTAGATTTAATTGCTTAGGCCACCAGTCGCGGTTTGATGTTCCGCCACCAGCGCCGTGCTTTGCAGACGCACCGGTAACCGGACATTTACTTTCGTCATTCATGTCGTAAACTGATTTGTGAGGATTTGAGTTATTTTCCATACTTTATAGTTTTTGAGTGTTTTTCTTTTTCAAACAAATTTAAAATTAACAATATTTATAAATATTATACACCTATAATTATTTGTTATATAAATACAGCTGCTATCCTTTTAAGATACAAAATAATGACACCTATAACAAGACACAATAACAGCAAAAGATAAAATAGTTACGTAATGTTTTCAGCCAGAATATCCTTTCGCATAAATTCCTTACAAAAAAGGGTTGTATTCAAACAAAGAATCGTGTTAATTAAAAGTGTTAAAAAGATTTTTCATTGCGTGCAAAAATTAACACCGGACAAATCTGAATATTAAAAAAATCGTTCTTATGTTTATCTTTTTGAGACTTGATAACAAGTAACATAATAAATCCCACATTTCCAATTTGAATGCTAAAAATAAAAATAAGTGAAATTGAGGTTAATTATTCTCTTCTCTCTTGGCTCACTTTTATATTTTTTACAATTTTGTATGCAGTAGCTTTAATAGCAATTGCTGTTTGTGTTTGTCCTTGAACAAAAAACTACTCAAAAAAAATTACCAAATAATAAAAACAAAAATCATGAAAGAAAAAAGTATTGAATTATTGAACAAAGCTGTTGCCGATGAACTTTCAGCGGTTCACCAATACATGTATTTTCATTTCCATTGTGATGATCAGGGATATGATTTACTTGCAGGCTTGTTCAAGAAAACAGCCATTGAAGAAATGATGCATATTGAAGAGCTTGCTGAAAGAATTTTATTTCTGAAAGGCGAAGTTGAAATGGCTGCTTCTGAAGACGTAAAAAAAATTCACGATGTTAAAGAAATGTTGAAAGTGGCTGTAGAGATGGAAGAAGCAAGTGCACGTGATTACAACCTATGGGCCAACGAGTGCTCTGCAAACGCTGATGCTATGTCGAAAAAACTATTTGAATCGTTGGTGGAAGATGAGGAACGCCATGGCGACCAGTATGATGTTGAACTGGAAAATCTTGCTAAGTTTGGCGACAATTATCTGGCTTTACAATCCATTGAAAGAAGTAAAAATATGGCAGGGGGCCATCCTGCCGACTAATTTTTCAAGGTATTGAAATCACCGGGGAAGAATAGCCCCCGGTGATTTTTCAGCTAGGCCTGCCTAGCAAAAAAGCGACAAACATCTAATTTTCAGGTATATACATCAAATCGAAGTCTATTTGACCAAGATGTGTTTCTATTTTTTGAACAATAGGTAAAACTTCCTGCCAAAGTTTCTTTCCTTCTTCCCCAAATTCAGCCCATTGTTCTTCGTTTAGTTTATAATGTTCTGAGGGACTATTACCGGTTTCGTCAATAAAATATACTACATTCATATCAGCCCCGAAAACAGGATAAAATGTGTAAAAGGCCGAGGTTATTCCATGCTCCCTGCGTAAGTCAACATATGTCTTTGTCAATTCCTGAAACTTATCCCACATTCCCGGTTTTATATAAAATTTCTCAAAAAACCGAAATTTCGATCCCATCGGAGTACTTGTCATCTGCTCACCGGCAACAGAAAGCTCCGGTTGTGACTCCAAAATCATTCGCCCTACCTTTGAATAGGAAACATCAAACAGTTTTTGAATTTCTTTTGTACGCTCCGGATTTTCTTCATACAATTTTATCATCATTTTTTGCATTTCATCCAAATCTCCGAATTCGGTAAATGGTACCGAATACCATAAATACCCGTCGTTTGTATATTGCGTAGCATTCATGTAAGGGTGATTGTTTTCTTTGTAAAAAGTATTCTCTGCAGCAATAGCCTTTTGGGCGTTTTCAAGTTGTAACGGCGTCAACTGAACTTCCCAAACCATGTACTTTGTTTTTGCGTTCTCCTGTGCATTCATATGCGATGCGCAAACCATAATTATGAGGGCTAAAATTACAGTGTGAATTTTTTTCATCTCTTTTTGTTTTAAAATGAAAAATAATAATACTAAGCCATGCCCGAGACACAACCCTTACTACAAATTACTAATAATAAATGAATTACAAAAGAAAACAGAGCACAAAAACACCAACAAGTCTTTTATTAAAAAAATAAAGCCTCGTTAAAAAAGCGAAAACAGATTAAAAAAAAAATAAAAAATAAACCGAATATTCAGCCATCTTTTTCTTGAACTATAAATAAAAACAAATGTTATTTTTATGAAGTAAAAAGCAACATTGAACAAATTAAACTCTCTTCCAAAGAGAAAAATAATTTATATCAAAAGTTAAAAGTAACTTATACAGAACAAAGAAGAAGACATATAAAACTTACAACCAACAAATATTAAAATTCAAAAAAATTATGAAATACAATTTCTTAGGAAACACAGGCCTGGAAGTTTCGGAACTATGTATGGGGACAATGACATTTGGTGGGCGTGGAATGTGGACAGCTATCGGCACCCTGCCACAGGAACAGGTAAATGCTTTGATGAAACAAGCTGTTGACGGCGGAATAAACTTCATTGATACAGCTAATGTATACAGCGAAGGATTAAGTGAGCAAATGACCGGTCAGGCGATCCGGGTTCTCGGATTAAAACGCGATGATTTGGTTATTGCAACAAAAGTGCGCGGAAAAATGGGTGATGGTCCAAACAATTCAGGATTAACAAAAAAACACATTCTCCAACAGGCTGATGAGAGTTTGAGCCGTTTGAATATGGACTATATCGATTTATACCAGATTCATGGTTTTGATTCCGCTACGCCTTTGGAAGAAACTCTGGAGGCCCTTGATTTATTGATGAAAAGCGGAAAAGTACGATACATTGGGTGCAGCAATTTAGCTGCATGGCAGATAATGAAGGCATTGGGAATTTCAGCCCAAAATCACTTGAGTAAATTTGTTTCGCTACAGGCGTATTATACCATTGCAAGTCGTGATCTGGAGCGTGAGATTGTTCCTCTCCTCCTCGACCAAAAAATTGGTTTAATGGTGTGGAGCCCTTTAGCAGGTGGTTTATTGAGCGGAAAATACGATCGAAATTCTGAGTCGAAGGAAGGTGGGCGCAGAGTTAACTTTGATTTTCCTCCCGTTAATAAAGACAAAGCAATTGATATTATTGATGTTATGCAAGAAGTCGCAAAGGAGAAAAAGGTTACTGTGGCTCAAATCGCATTGGCATGGTTGCTTCATCAACCGGCCGTTACAACGGTTATAATTGGAGCAAATAAACCGACACAACTCAGCGAAAACCTTGATTCCGTAAATATCAGACTTACAAAAGATGAATTAAAACAGTTGGATGACGTGAGTAAATTAACTCCGGAGTATCCGGGATGGATGATTGAACGTCAGGGAGCTGACAGAAAGAGATAGTAACTGAGCAGGAAAAAAACAGGAAGGGTTAAATCTTCCTGTTTTTTTATACTCCGTCTTTTCTTTTTCTGGGTTTTATCAGGCAAAATACATAATTTTAGACGACCTAAAACCAATATTATGAACCGCATAATTCTTCTTTTTATACTCGCAACTTTCATTACATCTTCCTGCAAAAAAAATACAGAACAAAAACTTCCCAATATAATTGTCATCCTCTCAGATGACCAGGGTTGGGGTGACTTAAGTTACACCGGTAACACAAATATCAGTACACCAAACATTGACAAAATTGCCGAAACCGGTGTTTTTTTCGACCGCTTTTATGTTTGCCCGGTGTGTTCTCCTACCCGCGCTGAGTTTTTGACCGGACGCTACCACGTACGCGGAGGCGTGTATTCAACATCAGCAGGTGGCGAGCGACTTGATTTGGACGAAACAACCATTGCCGATGTGTTCAGGAATGCAGGTTACAAAACCGCTGCCTATGGCAAATGGCACAATGGTATGCAGGCTCCGTATCATCCCAATGCCCGGGGATTTGAAGATTTTTACGGATTTTGTTCTGGCCACTGGGGAAATTATTATAGCCCGATGCTGGAACACAACGGAGAAATTGTAAAAGGCGATGGTTTTATCATTGACGATTTAACGAATCATGGCCTCCAATTTATAGAGCAAAACAAAAACACCCCGTTCTTTCTTTACCTGCCTTTTAATACCCCGCACGCTCCTATGCAGGTTCCTGATCGCTGGTGGCAAAAATTCAAAAACAAAGAACCGGGAATGAAACACCATGATCCGGATAAAGAAGAAATAATGTTTACAAATTCGGCACTCGCTATGTGCGAAAATATTGACTGGAACGTTGGGCGAATTACACAGAAACTAGATGAATTAGATCTTTCAGAAAACACAATCGTTATTTATTTTTCTGACAACGGCCCAAACAGTTGGCGCTGGAACAACGGCATGAAAGGAAGGAAAGGATCGACTGATGAAGGAGGTGTCCGTTCTCCCTTCTTTATAAAATGGCCGGGCAAAATTCAAGGCGGAAAAAAAATAACAACTATTGCTTCAGCGGTCGATCTTTTGCCAACTTTAACAGATCTTGCAGGTATTAAATATCAAACAAAAAAACCACTTGACGGCTTGAGTTTAAAACGTCTTTTAACCGAAGAGAACCCGGAGTGGAATGACCGGTTTATTTTTAACCACTGGGGAAAAAGAACAAGTGTACGTAATCAGAAATACAGGTTGGATAACGACGGTAAATTGTTTGATATGGAAAACGACTCGGGTCAAGAAACCGACATATCTGACAACCAGTTAAAAATAACCCAACAGATGATTTCGGCTAAAGAAAAATGGGAAAATGAAGTACTCACAGAACTACCCGAAAAGGATTATCGTGCATTTACTATTGCCCATCCTGATTTTATATGGACACAAATTCCGGCTCGTGATGGCACGGCGCATGGAAATATTCAACGCTCAAACCGTTATCCCAATTGTACATTTTTCACCAACTGGATGAGTACCACGGACAGCATTACCTGGGACGCAGAGGTACTCGCCGATGGTAAGTTCGATGTAACAATTTACTATACCTGCCCTGCCTCAGATGTGGGTTCAACCTTCCAGTTAAATTTTGGTAATGAAAAATTGATTTCAAAAATAGAAGAAGCACATGATCCTCCTTTAACCGGAATGGAACACGATCTGATCCCGAGGTGGGAATCATATGTAAAAGAATTCAAACCATTGAATATAGGAACAATTGAATTAAAAAAAGGAAAAGGAACATTGACACTGAAAGCACTTGAAATGCCAGGATCTCAGGTTATGGACTTCCGGCTTTTGATGTTGAGAAAGATTTGACAAAATACATTTTATTTACATTCTTTATTTTTAGAATCCTTCAACACTAATATTGGTTTTTAAAGGTTGGCCGGGTGCAACCAGAGCATTCAAAATGGTTAACCCAATATCAATCTTTTCATGTTTATCCAGCAAAGTCTTAATTTTTAAAACGGTTTCACTATTGGCTGCCAGCACTACTGAATTTTTTGGTTGAAACAAAAGGTCATATTTCAAATCTATTTCTCCGATTACGAACGGTATGCTTGTATTATTTACTATCGTAACAACAACTAATTCGGCATCGGCAGCTTTTCCTTTTTCACTTTTTATTTCAATTCCGGCTCTAAATATTTTAGTCAGAATTTCTTTTGATCCCGCCAAATGGTTATCCCAATAAGCAGCTGTCTGTTTATCAAAAAGCGCTTGTTTTATGGCGTCGTCACTTTTATTGTCGGCCAAAACAAGTGTGGCACAGCGGGCAGTCGTGCCCATTGTTCTGAGTGTTCCCCAATGTGCATCAGAATTGGCAAAAACAGTAAGTCCTTTTTCAATGGCAATTCGGTGTGCCTCAACAAAATATTTTCCACTGTTTACGATTTCAATACCATTTATTAATCCTTTTTCCAGCAAATCTTCATGAATATCGGTAAATAAATCAACGCCGTATTTATTGTAGTCCCAATATTTATAACCGGGATGGTTATAAAAAATAAACGCCCCTTGTTTTTTGGCTTCATAAAATGCTTTGTATATCAGCCCGGTCAATTCTCCTTGTTTCATAATAAATTTCTTCTTTGTTTCAGACATGTACTCCGCAGGAATAGCGTTGGCATCCTTTAAAAAGACGGCATTACAATGAAAAGGACTAACCCGCGGAGAAATTTCGGCTCCCAATACAACAATTAACGAATCTTTGGGAGAGGAATATCCGGCCTGTTGTGCATATGCTTTCGCCATTTCATAAGGCTTATTGTAGTCGTTATGCAGTTCATCGGGGTACAATTCAAAATCGATGTGTTCCGTTAGAGCGATAAGGTTCATGCCGTCATTAATCGCCTCAAAAGCACGATAGTCAGGCATCACATGCCCATCGGAATAAGCGGTGTGCATATGAAAATCGCCTTTTAACAAAAGCTTATCTCCAATTTTATCGGGTAAAATAAGCTGATTGTGATGAAGTGCCTCTACCTGCGAGTATCCATCCATTACAGAACACCAGGCAAGAAGCAGTAATAGTATTTTAAATGCTTTCATAATTTTAAACATTAAATATTGGGTTACAAAAAGAGTATTATTGGAACATTTGCCGGTCCAACTTTTGGAAAACTGTATTTAAAAGGTAAAAGAAGAAGTAAGGTGATTATAAATCCCTACAATCAAAACCTTAACTTCTTCTCCATGCTGTTAACTTATAACTTACAAACTATTCCCAATTGGGATTTTGGGTCAAATTTGAATTCAATAAAAGCTCTGTTATGGGTAACGGGTACAAATAATCTTTGCTCTCATCAAATTTCCTGTCGTCTATTTCGGGCTGCGGATTAATTAAATTATTTTCATCAAGAACAATATCTTCACCTAATTTCAGGAACAAAGTGCCTTCGGGTTTTGAAGCGGGCTCTTCAGTATAAATAACAACATCAATATCGCCATCATTCTCCAAATCGTACGACCCCGGACCGGGGAAATACATACCACGGAAATCCTGCACAATCTTCTGTCCTTCTTTCCAGCGCATCAAATCATTCCAACGGAAATTTTCCATAAACAATTCAATTCTTCTTTCACGCCTGATTTCCAGAACGATTCCTTTGTTGCTACCTCCAACATTTACATATTGTGCAGCAAGAAAATTGTCGGGATTTGCATTGGCTTCCGCCAGCGACATATGAGGCATATTCACCCTGTCTCTTAATTTGTTAACCGAAATATCGAGATCATTTTGGGTTAAAGTACCAAGTTCTGCTTTTGCTTCTGCATAATTTAATAACACTTCTGCAAAACGAAACAGAGGTAGATCGTTGATACCGGTATCGTATGAATCATACACTGTTTCATTTACATATTTAATCAATTGATATCCTGTTATGGTTGCTGCCAGATCGGGAGGAAGGGTTTGGCTTGTTCCCAGCCGGGTGTAACCAGGTGTGCGAATAGTCTGAGAAAGTCGTAAATCCCTGCTTTGCACTTCCTCCGTAAATTCAATTTTATTATAATCTGGCTTGTCAGTAAAACGCGATCCGTCTGTCATCAGATAACTATTTACCAAATCCTTTGGCATGCCAGGCATTCCGTAAGAAGACGTTATGGTATAATAATTCACATTATGGTCAATACTTTGTTCACCTGAAAACTGACGGGCCAGAATAATTTCTTCACCAATTGCATCGTGGGCTGTGAATAAATCCCTGTAGTCCACTTGAGGATTCCCTGTACTGTAAATATTATATGCACCCGAATTCATCAACTCTTCCGACGCACTGACACAGGCATTTAAAAATTTCTCGTAGCCGTCAATACCATGATATTTACGAAAAGTTCCTTCAAACAAACCAATTCTCGATTTTAGCGCCAGTGCTGTCCATTTTGTTACAGTGTAAACCGATGTGTTGTCATTCATGTTTGCAATAGCATAGTCGATATCCGTTAAAACCTTATCCATAACCAGGGTTCTGGAATCTCTTGCCTTTTGCAGTGCTTCTTCATCATCCGGTTCAATTACTTCTTCATACCACGGAACATCTCCAAAACGTTTTACTTTTTCAAAATAAAAATACGCCCTGAAGAATTTTGCTACTCCGCTATAATGTTTTCTGGCGCTTTCGTCGATACATTTTTCATAATTTGCCAAAAAGAAATTAATATCGCGTAAATCATCCCAGGTCCAACCCGCATCATCGGCACTGGTGGGAACAACACGACTTCCCCTTACCAAATCGGACGGTGAATAGAGTATGATGTTATCCGAACTAGCATCTCCGTCATATATGGAAATTTCGGGAAACATAAAATAGAATGCATTGGTGTATAGTTCAAGGTCGCTCGCTTTTTGAAAAAACACATCAGAAGAAACTTCAGACAGAGGACTCCTGTCTAAATAGTCATCATCGCAGGATATTACGACAAACAAAAATGCGAATAGGGTATACTTAATAATATTTGTTTTCATTTTTTTCTTTTTCGTTACAGAAATAAATTATAGTGTAATTGATAATCCCATTGAATACACTTTGCTAAAGGGATATGTTTGAGCTGTGCTGGTTGCAGAAGCCTGCTCCGGATCGATGTAATCAGTCAGTTTTGAGAATGTTAACAAGTTTTCTCCACTGAAATAGACTTTTAATTTCTGAATAGAAACCTTTTGGGTTAGTTTTGACGGAATGGTATAACTAACGGTAAGGTTTTTTAACCTCAGATAACTGATATCCTGCAGGTAACGATCATTAACCGCTCCCATCTGACGGTTTGACCCCAGAGCACCGTAACCTCTGTACACTGAGGGGAAATATGCGTCTTTATTATCTTCAGACCAAACTTCCTTTCCCAAATCTTTTCGTATGAAAGAAACATACGGACGGGCATAAGGTCCCCAAAAAATTCGGGAATCTGTACTCGGATACCAATCCTGTTTTCCTACGCCCTGCATGGTCAAAGAAAGGTTAATATTATTCCAGTCGGCGTTGAAAACAAAACTGTAAGGGAATTGAATGGACGAGTTTCCGATAATTTTCATATCTCCGGGGTTTTCCAAAGTATATTCACCGTTGCTGATTTCTTTATCGCCATCCAAATCCACGTATTTCATATCGCCGCCAAGAAGCTTCCCAAACTCACCCGGAGATGCCTGAATACTACTGTTCACACGGGTCTGGTCAACATCATAGGCCGCTGCCTCTTCGTCCGACTGAAAAAGTCCGTCAATGGTATATCCCCAAATTTCGCCGATGGTTTGGCCAACATAATAGTCTCCCAGGTAGTTGTTCGGATTATCGAAACGTGTAATTTCTGATTTACTGTTTGATAACACTCCCGTTAAATCAATACGAAGTGGCTTACCTGCCAGATTAAAACTTTCGTGAAAAGACAAGGTAATTTCAAAACCTTTCGTACTTAAGTCGGCTGCATTTTCTTTAGGAGATCCAGTTCCAATTACAGCCGGAAGTGTTTTCCCCTTTGTTAACATCCCGGTCGTTTGTCTTTCAAACCAGTCAAAATTCAGAGCAAACCTGTTGCGCCAGAAAGCCATATCAAATCCAAAGTCTATTGTATTTACTGTTTCCCAGGTAATGTCAAGCGGATTTAGCCCCGGGGGAGTAATATAGTTTACCTTCTGGCCGTCGATAACATACGAACCAGACGTCCCCTGGCTCATTGTAGGGGAATAATCGTATGCCCCTACTTCCTGATTTCCTAAGGAACCGTAGGATGCTCTCAATTTAAATTCGTTCACATAATCTTTTATTCCCTGAAAGAAATTCTCGTTACTGGCATACCAGCCCACAGAAGCAGAAGGGAAAAATCCCCAACGAAAATCTTCGGGAAATCTCGATGTTCCATCATAACGACCATTTAATTCAAGAAGATATTTCCTGTCGAAGTTATAATTAAGCCGGTAAAAAAATCCTCTTACAGCCCAGTCTGTTAAAGTACCATAAGCTTCCGGGTCCGACGTTCCCAATGTTAGTGCATTTAAATCGTCGGAGATTAAATTTTTCTTCCTTGCATCAACAGTTTTATATAGTTTATCTTCCTGGTTAAATCCAACCATACCCTTTAAACTATGTTTTTCTTTCTCTAAAGAATAGGTTCCGTATAAATTAATTGCGTGAAACTCGTCATGGTCAATCACTTCCCGGTAGCTATCGTTTCCAAGGTAGGAAATCTCATCAGGGTATATCGCCCAGGGAGATTTAACTGTTCGTGTATATGTGTTAGAGAAATCGAGCTTTGCAGTATAATCAAAATGGATATCGAAATTCTTCAGAGGTTTCACATTTGCACCAATGGTATTTACCAGTTGATTAAATTTTGTTTCCCTAAAAGTCTTTCCATAATACAATTGAGACCAAAGACCGTCTCCAATGGTATAATTATTTAGCTCGGTCCTGTAAGTCGCAGTCCCGTCAGGATTTTTCGGGAGGTAACTTGGCAGGGCATGCACCCAAATATATGACCCCCATGGTTCAGCCCAACCGTTATGCGAACCGCCATGTTCAAGATTCGAATTATTATTGTACTGTAAGTTGCCAAACAGCGTCAGCCAATCTTTTACATCAATTTCAATTTTCCCCCTGATGTTATGTGATTTGAATTCATCATCCTGGATTTTCAGAATCCCTTTCGAATCGTAAACACGCCCGGATAATAAGCCCCTTACTTTTTCACTACCTCCAATCACAGAAAAATTATGGTTTTGGGAAGGTCGCCAGGTTCTGAATGTAGTATGGTACCAATCTGTATTTCCATAATAAATATACTGGTCCTGCCCCTTTCTGTTCTCTACTACATAATCGGGTAAAGACGGGTCTTCAGAACGCTTTTTCAACTCTTCATAGTCTTTTTCGCTATATCCGGTATACGTACGCCCGACTCTTCCTCTAAACGACTCATCAACCAACATAATAGTCTCATAAGGGTCTGTCATAAAATTGGTATTTGTGGTTGGAGTTGACCAGGAAAAGTTATTGTCGTAATTTACACGAGTGGTTCCTTCTTTTGCATTTTTTGTTGTTACCAGTATAACACCAAAAGCCCCTCTCGAACCATAGATAGCGGATGCTGCAGCATCTTTCAACACAGTTACCGACTCAACGTCTCTGGGATTAATTACGTCGATGTCCCCCTCAATACCGTCAATTAAAACCAACGGATTTCCTCCGTTAATGGATGTAAAACCACGAATATTTATACTTGTTGACACATTGTCTCTTCCACTCGACCGCGTAAGTGTCAAACCGGGCATTGTTCCCTGGAGACTTTGAGAAAAGCTCGAAACGGGTCTGCTTTCAAGTTGTTCGGCATCGATTTGTGTTACGGCACCGGTAAGGTTAGCTTTTTTTTGCGTTCCGTAACCAACGGCAACAACCTCCTCCAAACCAATAACATCGTCTTCAAGAACAACATTGATTAGTTGCTGATCCTTTACTGCAAGCTCCAACGTTTTCATTCCCATAAAAGAAAAAACAAGAACCTGATCTTCATCAGAAACTTCGATAGTAAAATTACCGTCGATATCGGTAGTTACTCCGGTAGTAGTTCCTTTTAAAAAAATAGAAACTCCTGGTAGGGGCACACCGCTTTCATCTGTAACATTACCGGAAACTGTATTATTTTGTTGAGTTCCGGTAATTTCTCCAATCAAAAGATTTTCCTTTTTAATCTCTTTGTCAGAGAGTAACTCAGCTCCTTGCGATAACGACTCAGCAAATAGTCCTGAGACGGACATTAAAAAAAACAAAACGCTAAAACTTGAAATTCGAAGAAAGTGAACCAACCTGTGCATATGAACACATAGTGGTTCAATAATGAACTTTTTTTTCATAAATTTGAATTTTGATAATAATATTTCATAAATGTTTTTATCTCTTTGCCGGGTGATGTAGCAGCATCTTCCGGCATTTTTTTATTTCTTATTTCATAGGCAATTTTTTAATTATTATTTTGTTCGACTGCTTATTCTTTTAAATATTTTGATTTTTGATAAACCTCTATTGTCTTGCTTAATTATGTGATAAAAAAACAACATTTAATCACTGGCAACACAAATATTCACTACAGCAAACACCTGTTAATCAACCAGATTAGCAATACTCACAAGATCTTTTCTATTGATTTAATTGGCAGGTCAAAGAAAAATGAATTGTATCTGAAAAATATTTCTAAACAATTAATCTTTTATTAAGTAAAATAAATTCTTCTCAGAAAATAGGTTCAAACGGCGAGGACTGGTTTGAATATCAGAAAATTAAAAAAATCTCTTTGTAATTCATCACAGCTACCTAACAACAAACATTTTTAACTAAAATTAACGGTAAGTTAAATAACGATTTTCCTTTTGCAATTCAAAAATGTCTTACCTTAAGCATTCTGTAAAAACAAGATAAAATGAAAAAAGTAACTGGCATTGGCGGAATCTTTTTTAAAACCCGGGATCCAGAGAAAATGAAAGAGTGGTACAATAAAAATCTGGGGTTGGTTACCAATGAATACGGTTCAGTTTTTGAATTCAGGAATTCTGACGAACCAGAAAAAAAAGGTTATTCTGTTTGGAGCCCTTTCTCCATTGATACAGATTATTTTCAGCCTTCGGAAAAAGAATTTATGATAAACTATCGTGTAGAAAATATTGAAAAACTGGTTGAAGAATTGCGCAAGTCCGGTGTTACAATTTTAGATGAAATAGAGTCGTATGAATATGGAAAATTTGTTCACATTCTTGATCCGGAAAAAAATAAAATAGAACTTTGGGAACCGGTTGACGACTCGTTTACTCAAATGTACGAAGGAAAAACAACGAAATAATCATTTCAAATTTTGTTTCGCAATTTATCCAAAACAGCTGTTCCTGTGTTATCAATTCCAACAACAGAAAAAACGTCAGCATTCTGGCATGCGATAAATATATTCCATTTTAGGGTTACCGGCACTTTTATTCATTCAAAGCAGATATACATAAATCAAACTCTTTTTTTAACTTTCGCATAAAATAATTTATAAGCAATGAAGCTGACCTTATCTTTTTTTCTCATTTTCCTGTCTGCGTATTTTGTACAAAGTTTTTTAATCCCTCAAAATAAAATCAACCAACACAACACAGCTTTAAACGATACAGTTTATTACCATGTCGACGACCTGGGATTACCCTTAAAAGGAAAAGAAAATTGTATCACACTGACCAACAAAATCTTAAAGAATATTAACGGAGAATTTCCCAAAATACTGGTTTTTAAACCCGGCACGTATCATTTTTATCCTGAAGGTTGTGAACAACGGAATTATTTTGAATCAAACACTACAGATATAAACCCACGAATTTGCGCTTTTCTTTTTGAAGGAGCCAAAAATCTGGTCGTTGAAGGAAATGGCAGCAATTTTATATTTCACGGACAAATGCAACCCTTTACCTTTGATAACTGTGAGAATATTACATTAAAAAATATTCAAATCGACTGGGAAAATCCCTTGACAGCCCAGGTTGAAGTAGCAGAAACGGGTGAAAACTTTATTGATTTAAACATCAACCAAAAAGAATATTCATATAAAATAACCGACGGTAAAATTTTTTTTAATGGCAAAGACTGGGAGGAACAATGGAAAGGAACCATGGAGTTTGATCGTGAAGGTCGGTATGTTGTTCCACAAACAGGCGATTGGGGCTGCCTGGGTAAAAACTGGCAAAACTACGAGGCCAAAAGTATCATTCCCGGTCTGATTCGATTAGAGAACAATTTTGAAAGAAAACCAAAGGTTGGAAATTATTTGGTGATGCGGCACAGCGAAAGACTTCATTCGGGAATTTTTATTCAGAACTCAAAAAATATAAACATAAAAAATGTAACATTATATCATGCCACCGGGTTGGGAATTCTGGCACAGTTTAGTGAGAATCTGACTTTTGACAAATACAAAGCCATTCCAAATGCAACAAAAAACCGCTATTTTGGTGGCGGAGATGATGGCTTACAGGTTTCAAACTGTAAGGGACAAATAACTGTTAACAACTGCGAATTTGCAGGTTTAATGGATGATCCGATAAATGTTCATGGCACCAGTGTCCAGGTTATTGAAATTTTACCGGACAAAAAGATAAAATGTAAGTTTATGCACCACCAGAGTGAAGGATTACAATGGGGACATGCCGGAGACAAAATCGGATTTATAGAAAACACTTCGATGAATACTTTTGCTTATGGGGAAGCTGAAAGTTTTAAACCAACAAACCGACAGGAATTCATTTTAACCTTAAAAGAGGAGCTGCCTCAAAACCTTGAAACAGGAGATGCGCTCGAAAACCTAACGTGGGCGCCGGATTTAACCATTCAGAATTCTCACTTTAAAAGCTGCAGGGCGCGTGGAGTGCTGGTTTCCACTCCGGAAAAAGTAGTGATAGAAAACAACATCTTTGAATCGAGCGGAAGCGCAATTCTGATTGCAGGTGATGCCAACAATTGGTTTGAATCAGGTGCTGTAAAAGATGTAACCATCCGAAATAATACCTTCACTGAACTGTGTAACACAAGTTCTTATCAATTTTGCGAAGGTATTATCTCTATATATCCGGAAATTCCTGAATTAAATCAGAACACACCCTTTTTTCATAAAAACATCCGAATTACAGGGAACAAATTTAATCCTTTCGATTATCCCGTTGTTTTTGCCAGATCAGTTGACGGACTTTCGTTTAGCAACAATACCATAAAAAAAAGTAAAAAATATGCTCCTTATCACCAACGCAAATACACTTTTACATTTGAAGCATGCAAAAATATCATCATAAATGAGAATAATTATATTGGTGATGTATTGGGGAAAAACATACTTTTGAATCAAACTAATTTTTCCGAGATTGAGGTTCAGAATCAGGAAAATCTAAAAATTGAAACATTATGAAATGGTTTAAAATAGTTTTTATTGGATGTATTTTTGTTTTCCATGGTCGGGTTAATGCACAGGAGCAGCCATCCACCAACAATGCAACTGTTTTTCCTGACAGAGTTATGCTCAGCATTTCTGGAAATCCGGCAAGTGAGAGAGCTGTAAGCTGGCGGACAAGCGCCGGTGTCGCAGTTAGCTTGGGACAAATTGCAAAAGCAAGTGAAGGGCCTTTCTTTTCTGAAAACATAGCTACGGTCAATGGTACTTCGTCATTTTGGGAAGAAGGAGATGCTTCCGCTTTGGGGCACAAAGTTGTATTTGATAACCTGAGCCCGAATACCACCTACACTTACCGTGTTGGAAATGGTGACAACTGGAGCGAATGGTTTCAGTTTACCACTTCGTCGGCCAATACAGAACCGTTTCATTTTTTATATCTTGGCGATTTTCAGAATGATATCAAACAACATTGCTCCCGTCTAATCCGACAGGCATATTCTCACTTTCCTGACGCTGAGTTTGTATTGATGGCTGGTGATTTGGTCAGCCGAAGCAATGAAGATTACTGGAGTGAATTTTTTCATGCAGGAGATTGGATTTACGCTACAATCCCAACGATGGCTACACCGGGAAACCATGAATACCACTCAGAGAATGATACGCGGGTATTTTCAAAACACTGGAACCAAATTTTTGTAAATCCTCAAAACGGGCCGGAAGGACTTGAAAACAAATCATTTTACGTTGATTACCAGGGCGTACGGTTTGTATCATTTGACTCCCCCGCAACCGGGTATTATAATGATGCCAGAATAAATACTGAAAAATGGTTTCACGAAGTACTGGCAAACAATCCCAATAAATGGACGGTAGTTTTTACACACTATCCGGTTTACTCCTGTTCTCAGGGAAGAGATAACGAAGATTACCGAAAGGTTGTCCAGCCTATTCTGGAAAAATATGGTGTTGACCTGGTTTTACAGGGACACGATCATACCTACTGTCGCGGGCAAAACCTGGAAAATGTCGGAGAAAATTGTAAAAATCCTCCTATGTATATGGTGTCGGTAGCAGGCCCTAAGATGTATGGTTTGAACGTTAACCGATGGAGTGAAAGAGCAGGCTCGCAGATACAACTGTACCAGAATATTTCAGTTGATGGAAATAAAATAAAGGTTGATGTTTATACCGTAACCGGAGAATTGTATGATTCGTTCAGCCTTGAAAAAAATAAAAAAGGTATAAATAAAGTCATCGAATCACCGGAAATCAGCAAAATAAGAGAGCTTACGCAGATTCCGGAAAATGCAAAAGACCGCTACACGGAGGAAGAAAAAAGTTTATACAGGGAACGTTTCGAAAAGTAATCAGTTTTACTATTTATCCAGAATTTTTTTAAGAATACTGAGCAAGTAAAGTAATATTACAGCACCAACTACAGCCAGAAATAAAGTTCCGATTATTCCACCGTGGATTCGAATTCCCAGCCTGTTGAATAACCAGTGTCCTAAATACGCGCCGGCAATACCAACAATCAGGTTTATAATAAAACCATATCCTTTCCCGCGCATAATCAGACCTGCAATCGCTCCTGCTGCCAGCCCGATGATTAAAATGTACAACATCCTGATAATTTGAAAACGAAAAAACAAAAAAGGACTACTCCCTTACATTCAAAAATAAGGGAGTAGTTTTAGTATCATTCTTTGACAGCTTTTCTATTCTTAATAACGATTGAAAGCGCGACAAAAGCAACGATCAATATAACGGGCAAAACAGACATATTACGCAAGGTAATTTGCGGGCCGGCAGTCTCGATTGATTTTCCCATTATGGGTAAAACCATGGATGTAGCAACAAAACCTGCTCCACCCAATATCGACATTCCCAGCGCGCCTGTCTTTGGTGTAAATTCCGAGGCGGCACCAATCATAGTAGGCCAGAAGTAACATACTCCAATTGCGAATACAGCCGCAGAAACCACTGTCATAGCAGGGCCTTGTGCGATACTTAACAAAAGCAGCCCGGCTGTTGATATAATTGCCGAACCGAGCAGCACTCCCGTAGTATTTAAACGATGGATGAGAGAACCGGCAAAATAACGCCCAACTGCCATAATTCCGGTTACAACAGCCAAAATAATCATTGGCCCTATGCCGTTCTCAGCCAGCAAAGCGTTGATCCATTGTGTGGTTCCCAATTCAGTTGAAGCAGTGAGTAACATGCAAAAGAATATAAAGGGGAAAAGCAAGGTAATTTTATTTACTGCTCTTCCTTCAATAACAATGGCTACTGCCACAGCGGCTACGATAACAAATGGTAAAGCGCTGTCGAAGCTTACCGTAAAAGAAGGAACCGTAGCAACAAGAATCATCAAAATAACCGCGATGGTAATGGTAACAGGAGCGCCAACATTTCGCATCATTTCTTTATATGAAACACCACTTGTAACCCGCTCTGTTTCCGGAATTTTTTGTCCAAAAAACAAAAAGCCGTATAAAACAAGCGGAATAAACAAAATACTTACCAGAACCTGCCACGATAAATTCATTTCATCCATAATTAAAGTTGCCAGCAAACTTCCGATTACAATTCCTCCGGGAAACCAGACATGAAAACGGTTTAACATTTTTGTTTTCTTATCCGGGAAAAGAGCTGTTACCAGCGGATTACAAGCGGCTTCCACACTACCATTCCCAAGGCCGATAAACACATTGGCCAAAAAAAGTGAAAAGTAATCTTTTGCCATCAGCAACAGAATTATACCAACCAAATGCAGGAAAAATGCCATCCAAACGACGGTTTTTGTTTTTACAATATCGATAAAATAACCACCGGCAAACATCGCTACAGCAAATCCCCAAAATGCCGGTCCAAATGCCCGGCCAACTTGTTCTTTGCTCAGCCCGTAGTCTTCGGTAAATACTCCTTCGATTTTTGCTCTGATGGCAAATGTTATTGCTGTTACCAGCAACGCCAGACAACTGGCGATAAAAAGCCTTTTTTGATTTACATTATTCATAATTAGATCCAATTAATTAGTAGTCTGTAACAATTAAAAACCTGAATAAAAATCCGAAACAATAAATCTACTTTGCAGTTAAATTTTTACCTGCCAAATAAACGATAGTTTGTTTTATAAGTTCTCTGTATTCTTTTTTTTCGTATGTACGGTGATCATGGCCTGGTTGAAGATAAACAATTTTTGATGAATTATAATGATTTTCCCAACCTATTGTTTCGGTGCTTCCGGGGTGTTTTGTTGTCAAAATTGGAATAACACTATCCGACACTTTGGTATTTCCGTATACTTCATCAAAAAAACGAAAGCTTTGAAAACCTTTTGTAGAAGCATGATTTCCTACAGGATTTATATACACCCAAACATCATGATCATAAGTGGAATACTCTGACTCCGGAACACCGGGATCTTTCTCAATATATTTCCCGCCGACAATTTTCTCAAATTCGTTCCATTTTTGATAGGAAACCAGCGAATGATGCAAAAACAACAAAGGTTTCCCTACTTTTGTAAGCTGTATATAAGCACTCTTTTCTGCCGGCGTTATATCTTGCCACATGTCATAAAAAACCAAAACATCGAAATATTCGGCCAAACCGTTTGCAATAGTCCGGTTGGCTACTGGTTGCTCAAAATGCTGATATTCGACACCTTCCAAATTATCAAACATTTCCATAAACTGAAGCGTATCGTAGGAATGCCCGCCGGTTACTAACATTATTTGTACAGGCGCCTGTGAAAAAACACAAAAAGAAAAAATGGAAAAAAACAAAAGAAGTAAAACTTTTTTCATAACTCTGGTTTAAATTCTGAAATTACATAAAGCAATCCCGGTGGTTTTATTTTGGGCTATAATTTACTAAAATTAAATTTTTTAAGTACAAAAAATAATAAATCTGTTTTAACAGGATTTTGTTATAAAAGTGTCTTCCTCTTATTGGCAAATATAAATTGATTCTGCATTCGTTTTTATAATTCCAAAACCGAAATTCATGCAGGGAAAAATGATATTTTTTGACCAACAAAGCAACCCTATCTAAATTCATATATCTTTATAAGGTGTTTACAAACTACAAATGGCAAGAACCAAAAAAAAAATACTGAAAATATTTGCCTGGATTGTGCTGGCTTTTCTGCTGTTGATAACAGGAGCAGGTATTTTTGTATTTTTTAAAGCAGAAAATTATATCAACAAAAACTTATCGGAAATTGTAGCAAAGAGTTCAAATCAACTCTATCAGCTTTCCTTTGATAAAATTGACATCGAATTATTTCCTTTGTCGGTAATCGTTTCTGAGATTCAACTTTCTCCCGACGAAAACCTGTCAACAAAAATCCTGAAAGAATCTGCAGATAAAGTCGTTTACTCGTTTGAATCAAAAAAACTCGAAATCAGAGGAATTTCTATAAAAAGTATTCTGAGAAACAAAAGATTCCATACCAACAAAATAATTATTGCTGATCCTCTTCTTGAAATAAGAGGAGACGAACTTATTTTAAAGGATTCTGTTCAAACTGCCGATAAAATTCTTTACGAAATCCGACCACTGTTTCAAAAATATGTAAAAGATATTCAGGTTGACGAAATTGATTTTGTTAATGCACACTACCAGTTTTTTAACACTCCCGGAGATTCCTCTGTTGTCTCAAATGCAAAACATATTTCAGTCGGCATTAAGAATTTTCGCACCGACTCAACAATGATTTTTCATAACTCAAAACTTTTTGACACCGATGATATTCTGGTACAGATGAATGATTTCCGTTTTAATTTTGGCGACAGTTTACATGTGTTACAGATTGATACACTCGAGTACTCTTTACTAAGTTCTGATATCAGCGCCAGGAGTTTTCATCTTACCTACCTTGACAAAAACAGTGAAAAAAGTTTATACGATGTTTTTGTACCCCGCATGTATATGAAAAGTGACATCGTTAGCCGGTTAACAGTAAAAGACTCGATTGATGTGGAATTTTTAAAGTTTGAAAACCCAAGAATCCGCTTTTATCAAAAAGAAAATTCTCAGAAACTACAAATTGAAGATATTAGCAATTTTGATTTTTATTCATTAATTGACAATCAATTTACCAAAGTAGTAGTTGACAGCTTTTACCTTTCAAATGCCGATTTGGAAATTTACCGACAACCCGATATTATAAACTATCAGCAAAAGTTTGAATCACTGGAAATTAATCTTAATGGATTTGAACTGGACTCATTGTCTTCGAAAAACCCGGAAAAATTATTGTATGCCGACGATTTGGAGATGGAAGTCAGCGGCTATCATTTAAAACTTGAGGACAATGCCCACGATTTTAGTGCAGGCTCTATGTTCTTCTCTACCTATTCAAACACTTTGGGAGTAAAAGAAATAAATATTTCGCCGGCCGATACAACAAAAAAACATCCACGTATTCATGTTAACATCGATTGCGAGGCAATTGAAGTAAGCGATGTGGATTTAAAAAAATTATATCATACAAGAACATTACCTACCCGCGAGATATTGGTTACCAAACCAAACGTAAATTTGCAGGTTCATGCTGATGCTGAAAAAATAAAAAAAACAAAGGAAACGGGTCTGCTTTTTGAACTCATTACGGCCTATTTAAGAGGTGTTTATTCTGATTTGGTTACCGTAAAGCAGGGAAAACTAAACATTCAAAACTTAACAGAAAGCAATGTTAAAGGGTATTTTGAGACCGGTTTTACATTTAACCTTACCGGCTTTTCACTCGATTCAACAAGCATTGAACAAACCGACAAGTTTTTCTATGCCACAAACTTTGACCTTGAGTTTAGCGATTACCAGATGCGACTGGTTGATGATTTACATAAAATAAATGTCGACCAGATTTCAATTTTAAGCTTTGAACGAAAAGTAGAGATTCAAAACTTACAATTGCAACCCGTTATTGAGAACGCAGACGAAACTACAATGAGTCGTTTCAGCCGTTCGGAGTTGTATAACATTAAAGTTCCCCGGATCATATTGTGGGGAATAAACCTTCGAAATGCATTTTTTAACAACAAACTGAATATTTCGCGTTTCCAGATTTTAAATCCTGAAATATATTTTGAAAACTTTGGCGCCCTGCGTCAGTCGCAGGAGAAAAAAGAATTTTCAGAATTTTCGCAGCTGGTGTTTAACTATTTAGCTGACATTAACATCAGTCAAATCGATATTCCAAACGGAGAATTTGCCTGGATTAATCACACCAAAAAAGGGAAGACTACATCGTTTGACAATGAATTCTCAGCCTCACTCGAAAACTTTAGATTAAATGAAAATGAACTGAATAAAAAACGTTTATTATTTTCCGACAACTTTGATATCTCGGTAAAAGACCAGCTTTTCCATTTGTCTGACAGCGTGCATATTTTACAGGCAGGGGAAATAAACCTTTCAACTGCAAAATCAACAATAAAAATCAATAATGCGCTGCTTTATCCCGTAATTACATCCGAAAAATACAAACAGCTTCCTACTACATTTCAGGTTTCTATTCCAAATTTCGAAATCAGTAATTTTGATTTTTTAAAAGCATACTACTCCAAAGAACTGAATTTTAATAAACTTGAATTAAATAAACCAAAATTTCAGGTTTACAATCGGGCAGGAAAAACAAAATCGCTTGATTTAAGTAAGTATAAATTCCCATTGCCTTCATTTATAGAGGCCTTACAGCTTGGCGAGCTAAAAATATCGGGTGCCGAGGTTTTAACTTATGAAACCCGGGGAATAGACCAACATGCAAAAAGCTATTTCAACCTCGATCTGACCATCCCAAAAATTTCAATAAAAAACGACAACAAAAATCAGTTACAGATATCAACCGGGAATTTAATTTCAAAAATTTCTGATTTGAAATCGCCACTGGGAAAAACACATGAATTAGGCATTCAGCAGGTTGATTACAATCAAAAACAAAAAACAATTTCTATTTCGGGTTTACAGGTAAATCCATTTACCCAAAGTCAGGTTGAAAACAGGTTTTCAATTTCTATCCCAAGAATCAATTTTCACAATTTTGATATTAACAAAGTTTTAGAGGACAATACTTATTCCTTTGATGAAATTGATTTTGTTGATCCGAATTTACAGATTGAAATAAATGACTCGTTAAAAGGTAAGAACCTGGAAAAAGCAAAAACCCTGGATTTATATCCTTATGTTAACTCTTATGTAGATGAAATATTGGTAAAAAAACTAAATTTTGAAAATATAACGCTCGATTTCAGCTGGTTCAAAAAACAATTATTTAAAAGAGATTTTAACCTTGTCTTCCACGAAATTAACATTGGTGAAAACCAAAATCCTGAAAACTTTCTTCATTCCAAAGAGTTTGAAATTTTAACCACGGGATTAAAAACCACAACAAAAAACAATCTTTATGAATTTACAGCGGATTCGTTGATTTACAATTCGCACAAACACAACATTCTTTTTAAAAACATACAGGTAAATCCGCTCCTGAGCCGTGAGGAACTCTCCAGACAAAAAGGATTTCAGGTTGATTTTTTGAAAGCCAAAACCGATTTTGTTGAAGTAAAAGGTATTAATGAGAATTTGTGGGTAAAAAACAATATTCTTGATGCCAACGCAGCCATCGTTGGAAAAACGGATGTGGAAATTTTCAGAAATAAAAGATACCCGTTTGACCATAACCAACGCCCTCCATGGCCACAGGATTTGCTTCGAAACATCAAACAGCAGTTTGTTTTTGATTCACTCATTCTTAAACCGTCAACAATCAAATACAGTGAATTGATGGACATTTCGGATGAACCGGGTACAATAAAATTCGAAAATCTGAAACTTAGAACCGGTAAAATTTCGAATCAGCCTCAAATTATTACTCAGCAAAAAAATCTCGAAATCGTTGCATCAACAAAAATATTTGAACAGGCGGAAATTAACGCCCGGTTTATTTTTGACTTGACCAGCAACAAGTATAAACACTCGGTTTCAGGCAATGTGGGAAAAATGCCGTTTACTGCCGTTAATCCGATGTTGGAAAAAGCGGCACCCGTTTCAATTGAAAGCGGCGATATCAACCGTTTTGATTTTGAATTCAATTTGAACGATAAATACGCTGAGGGTGAGCTCTATTTTGGTTATGATAATTTTAAAATTAATGTGCTTGAATTAAATGCCGACGGAGCAAAAAAATCAAAGCTTGCATCTTTCTGGGCCAACAAAATGCTTTTAAACTCAAAGAATCCCAAAGGCGATAAATTTGATCCGGTTGAAATTTATTATGAAAGAGACGTGGAGCGTTCGATAATCAATTATTGGTGGAAATCGATATTAACAGGTGCAAAAGAAGCTCTTGGTATAGAAAAAGAAAATTCAAAAGACTAAATATTTTGTTTATATGAACTGTTACAAGCCCCGTTTGTTTGACAAGTAGCCATTATTATTCAACGGATTTTAACTAATTTTGACATAGTAACATAATTTTAGACCATGAAATACATTCTTAGCAAACTGGCAATATTAGCTTTTGTAGTATATCTGCTTTCAGCCTGCGATCTCGTAGACAACGGCGGAGGCGATGAGCCGGCTGATAGTTTTCTGACAGGTTATGAGCAGGTGAATACTTTTATTCCGTTAACTATAAATCTGGCCTTAGATCAGATTCCCGGTGATTATCCGGAACTGGACTATATTAAAGAAAAAGTTCAGCATGGAGTACTTGTTTATAAAATTACTTACAACACTTCGTTTGAAGGCCAGCTAAAATCAGCATCTGGTTTGGTTTGTATACCCACAGGCGAAGGCTCCTTTCCGATAATGAGTTACCAAAACGGAACCAATACATTAAACAGCAATGCGCCGTCAGAAAATCCCGATTACGAACTTTATCTTTTGCTCGAAGCAGTTGCGTCAACGGGTTTTGTAGTCGTAATTCCGGATTATCTTGGTTTTGGTGAGTCATCGGATATGTTTCATCCTTACCTTGATAAAGAATCGTCAAATAAATCTGTTTTAGATATGCTCCGCGCTGCACAGGAACTTGCCGAAAATCATATTGATACAGAGCTAAGCGGTGATTTGTACATCGCCGGTTATTCTCAAGGCGGATGGGCAACACTTCAACTCCAGAAAGAAATTGAAAACAAATACTCCGGAGAGTTTAACCTGAAAGCAAGCGCATGTGGAGCAGGCCCGTATGATCTAAATTATATTAACGAGTACATTACAGCGCAAACGACCTATCCTATGCCCTATTATCTGGGATATATGTTCAACAGTTATGTGAATCTGGGAGATATTACAACACCCGTTGACGAGGTTTTTAAGGAACCTTATGCCTCAAAGATTTTGAGTTTGTATGATGGGTCAAAATCAGGTGAAGAAATTAATGCAGAACTAACAACAAATATAAGCAACTTGCTTACAGCCAACTATATTTCAAACTTCGAAACTGACGAACAATATGCGTCGGTTGTTAGTACCCTGGAAGTGAACAGTATCTCGGCCTGGGCAACAACAACACCTACGCTTTTGATTCACGGCCTGGCTGATAGTTATGTACCGTCAAAAGTTTCCACCGACATTTACCAGGAATTTTTATCTCTTGGTGTTAGCCTCAATCAAGTGACATGGCTGGGTTTACCCGAAACAGATCATATTGGTGGTATTGTACCTTCCGGTCTTGCTTCAGTAAGTTGGTTTCTGCAATTGGAAGAAGAGGCTGATCCTTCTGAATAAAAGGCCGGTCAGACAGATTTTCTTAAAAATTTAATTGCGGCCAGTGAAAAATGAGTATTCCAATCGCAATAAAAAAATTGATGGCTATAGCGATTGCTCCCTGGTCGTTTAATTTTTCGTATTTGCCATTCCAAAAAACCAAATAAAGAAAAGAAGAAAAAACAGCAGAACCAACGGCAAGAAAATACCAATTGCTATGGCGAGCAAAAACAGTTATTGCAGATACAATAAAACCGATACCTGCGAAAATACAAAAATTACCTGCGAAAACACGAACCGCCTTTTTTCCAAAAAAAGGAGCAAAAAGCCAGGAATTATCAGGCCATTGCATATGAGGCTGCAACTTGAAAAAACGGGTGCTTTGTCCAAAATATAAAAAATGGACAAGCCCGTGCAAAATAAAAAAGATTCCGATAATAATTGACATGGTTTGTTATTGATTTATATCCAGTTAAGCACATTAAATATAACAAAGATTTGATATAATATTGCACTTCATTAGCCGCTAATGAACAAAAAAAGATGTATGTAATCTCAAATTAGTTAGTTTAGGAGAATAAACGTACAATACACGATGAAAAACATAAACCTTATTCTAATTCTACTGATAATTTCTGTTTTAGCTTGTAACAGAGAAAAGAAATCTATACCCGAAAGCACTATACATCAGGAGATAATGAATCAGGTTTATGAGGAAGTAAAAACTCCTTTTAAATATGGTATTGTATACCAACACCCCGACTCGTCCAAAATGGTCGATTCTCCGACCATTTTCAGAGAAAATAACAGGTGGTATATGACTTATATCGTATTTGATGGTAATGGTTATGAAACCTGGCTGGCAGAAAGCGACAATCTCCTGAATTGGGAAACCAAAGGAAAAATATTTTCGTTCACAAAAAATACCTGGGATGCAAACCAAAAGGCGGGATATGTTGCACTGGTTGACATCAAATGGGGGGGTGACTATTCTGTAAAAAAATTTAAGGACAAATACTGGATGACATATCTGGGAGGAAATACTGCAGGTTACGAAGCCGGGATATTAAAAACAGGTATTGCCAATTCAACAACACTAACAGACGCTCAGCACTGGAATGTTGCTGATAATCCAATCCTCTCACCTTTGGATAAAAATGCCCGCTGGTTCGAAAATAAAACCATTTATAAAAGTTTGGTTATTTATGACAGTTCAAAACAAACGGGACATCCTTTTGTAATGTATTATAATGCAAAGGGGGATACAAGTAATTATGAAAGTATAGGAATGGCTGTTTCCGACGATATGATAAACTGGAAACGTTTCGGAGAAAATCCTGTAATAACCAAACACGAAGGAATTTGTGGTGACGCCCAAATCGCAAAATATAACAATCTCTATATTATGTTTTATTTTGGTGCATTTTGGAAACCGGGAGCTTTTGAACGATTTGCCTGTTCGTATGATTTGGTAAACTGGACCGAATGGAATGGTCCCGATTTAATTGCTCCCTCTGAAGATTTCGATATACAATATGCACATAAACCATGGGTGATTAAATGGGAAGGTGTTGTTTATCATTTTTACAATGCGGTTGGAGATAAGGGAAGAGTAATTGCACTCGCCACGTCGAAAAATATTTCTCCTGAATAACAAATTGAATTTTACATATTTCAAAGATTCTCCTTATTCGAACTGAATTTTAATTTACTTGTTGTTCTCGTAGAGTATGATGCAATATCCACTAATAATATTTGACGGTGTTTGTAATTTATGTAACGGCGCTGTTGATTTTGTTTTAAGCCGCGACTCCAAAAAGCAATTCCGTTTTGTTGCGCTTCAGTCGGAAGCCGGCGAAAAAGTTTGTCGTGAACTTCAAATTCCTGCTGAAACAGATTCCGTAATTTTATATTGGAAAAAGGAACTGTTTACTGAATCGGAAGCAGCACTTGAAATTGTTCGTTTACTTCCCGTTCCATGGAAATGGGCCGCAATATTCAAAATTATTCCAAAAAAACCAAGAGATAAGATTTACCGCTGGATAGCTAAAAACCGTTATCGCTGGTTTGGCCAAAAGCAGACGTGTCGTCTTCCCTCCCCTCAGGAGAAACAATTTTTCCCTGAAGCAGCTGACCTAAAATTCTAAGTCGCCGTCTTCGTATTTTTTATACATTTCCGACAGCAGTCCCAGCCACCTGCTAATGCGTTTTATCGCTTCTGTTGTTTCATCAGAAATGGTCTTTTTCTGCATCTTTAACAAAAGAAAACCATAAATAGCCGTAATGGCCAAATCCACATCATTTTTGGCTTCCTTGTTCTTTTGTTTCAGTTCAGTAATTAAACCTGCTACTGCCTGGTAGGTGCTGACATAACTTCCGTCAATTCCGGTTTCTATAAGTTTGAGGTGAATCTGATTTACATCATTTATCAGGTTCACCAAAAACTGCAAATGCCCTTGTTCGCGAATCCCCTCTTTGTCCATCATGATAACCAGGTTGCTGTACCAGTCCGTTATCTCTTTTGAGGTATTTTCGTCTACACCGTAGTTTGTCACCAGCTGGTTCTCGATCAGATTCATATCCAGACGAAAAGCCCGGATTAAATCTTCTACCTGGTAGATATATAAAATATATTCTGCAATATTTTCTTTTCGTTTCTTTTTTGCTACGAGCATGGTAATCGTCTTTTAAAATATTCTTTCTGAGGTTTAGAAAGGTTTTCTCCTAATAAGTTCCGGGATAAAGGTATAGAAATTTCAGAAGTCAAAAAATTCGTCTAAATCGCGACGATCCTTTTTGGTTGGCCGGCCGGTTCCTTTTTCACGGGTAATCCAACGCATATTTTTTTGCATTTCAATAATCTCTCGTTCCTCCGGTGGTGTAACGTCTTCCAGAAAATCGAGAACAAATTTAGCTGACATCCTTTTTTCGGCCAGCTTTACTACCTTAAAACTCCTCACCACCTGATCTTTTCTAACTTTAACAGTTTCTCCGGCATGTACAATACGTGATGGCTTTACAGGCAAATCACCGATAGAAATATGACCTTTACGACAAGCATCAGTAGCCTGGCTTCTCGTTTTGTAAATACGAACGGCCCATAACCATTTATCCACACGCACATTTTCCGCCATCTATTTCTTTTTATTAAAAAAATTCATTGTTCGTTCGATACCAATGGTGCCAAAACCTTTAATCATTTCAATACAATGATCCAATTTTTCCGGCATTTCCTTTTGTTCGTCTTTGGTCCAGTCACTTAATACATAATCAACCTGAAATCCTTTGTGGAAATCATCGCCAATGCCAAAACGAAGCCGTGCATAATCATTGCGGCCCAGCACCTGATTAATGTTTTTTAATCCGTTGTGGCCGCCGTCACTGCCTTTTGCCCTTAGCCGAATCGTTCCAAATGGCAATGCAATATCGTCAACTAACACCAGTATATTTTCAATACCGATATTTTCTTTTTGCATCCAATAGTTTACTGCCCTGCCACTTAAATTCATATAAGTACTTGGCTTTAACAATATAAATGTGCGGGCTTTAAATTTATACTCAGCTACAAATCCGTATCGCTTGTCATTAAAACTAATATTGGACGCCTCAGCGAGTGCGTCCAATATTTGAAAGCCAATATTATGGCGAGTATTTTTGTATTCTGGCCCTATATTACCGAGACCGGCAATTAAGTACTTCACAGAATTTGTATTTTAAGATTATTCTTCGCTGGCCTGTGTTTCAGTTGCTTCACCTTCAGCTGTTTCGCCTTCAGCGGCTTCATCTTCTTCATCTTCAGGAAGTGTTCCCATACCGGCTTTTGCAGCTCTTGAAGTGATCACTGAAACCACCATATTTGATTTGCTGTCCAAAAATTCAATATTTTCAGCTTTCAAATCGGCAACTTTTATACTCTGACCAATTGCTAATTTAGTAATGTCGACGTTAATAACATCCGGAAGGTTCTCGGCCAATGCTTTTACCTTTAATAAACGGAGGTTTTGTTTGAGTTTACCACCTGATTTTACTCCTTTGGCCAAACCATTTAATTTAACCGGCACTGCAATTTTGACTGGCTTTCCATCCAGAACTTTCATAAAATCAACATGAAGAACGATTTCTTCAACAGGATGCCACTGAATATCCTGCATAATGGCCTGATGAGTTTTACCATCGATTTCAATATCCACCAAATATACACTGGGTGTATAGATTAATTTTCTTAATTCACTAAAAGGAATTGTAAAGTGTAATACATCTTCTCCGCCATACAATACAGCCGGAACCAACTTCTCAGCGCGAAGTTTTTTGGCTTCTTTTTTACCTAAGGACTCTCTAACCTGCCCTTTAATTGTTACTGATTTCATTTGTAATAATTTACGTTAATAATTATGGTACTCAGTCCTTCCCGAAGTTTCGGGACAAACAGCATGCATATTATTAATGCCTCTGCCTATGGAAAAAGCGGTGCAAATATATAAATTACCTGTAATATAACGAACTAATTGATTGATTTTTATAAACCCGTTGAATAGCTTCACCAAATGCATCAGCTACAGATATATATTTTATCTTTTCACTTTCAGTTTTTGGATGAATTGAATCGGTAAAATACACTTCAGTTAAAGCAGATTTTTCAATACGCTCAATTGCCGGACCAGAAAGTACACCATGCGCTGCAAATGCCCTTACACTTGCGGCCCCTTTGTCTTTCATTAAATTCGCTGCTTTTGTAATCGTGCCGGCTGTATCTATCATATCATCAACAATAATGATGTCTTTGTCTTTAACATCACCAATTACCGACATACTTCCAACAACATTGGCTTTTGCCCTTGTTTTATGACAAATCACCATTTCGGTTTCCAACATCCTCGCATAGGTATTAGCGCGTTTTGTTCCACCAACATCAGGCGATGCAATCACAACATTATCCAGTCCCATTTTTTCTATAAAAGGAACAAACATTGCCGAGGCATATAAATGATCAACCGGTACATTAAAAAAGCCCTGAATTTGGTCGGCATGTAAATCCAGTGTAATCAGCCGATCGATTCCGGCAACAGATAAAACATCAGCAAAAAGTTTAGCTCCGATTGAAACACGGGGTTTATCTTTCCTGTCCTGACGGGCAAAGCCAAAATAAGGAACAACAGCAATAATTTTATATGCACTGGCTCTTTTGGCTGCGTCAATCATCAATAGCAATTCCAGCAAATTATCACCGGGAGGCGGTGTAGATTGTACTATAAATACATGAGATCCACGAATGGTTTCTTCATAACAGGGTTCAAATTCGCCATCGGCAAAAACCGGACATGAGGACAACCCCAAATCCACGTTTAAACTGTCACAAATTTTTTCTGTTAAATACCGTGTATTCCTTCCGGAGAAAATTTTCAAAGGGTGACTTTTACTGCCCATTTCACTATTTTTATTCATTAAAATCGAATTTGCTGCAAAGTTAATAAACTTTGCTATTCATATTTTTTGTTGTTAAAAAGTTAGAACATTTCCTTTAAAACTTATTTTGACTCAGAACGATTTGTTGTTTCGATAAAATTCAGAATCTCCGGCTTTCCATTTCCCAAAGCAGAAGAAGTAACAAAAAAAACGGGCATTGTTTCCCATGTTTTTAGCATTTCCTCCTGGTAATCTTTTAAATTTTTCTCTTGTTCTTCGGGTTTTAATTTATCCGCTTTGGTAAATACAATCACAAACGGAATTCCGCTTACGCCCAGCCATTCCATAAACTCCAGATCGGCCTTCTGCGGACTATGCCTGATATCGATCAACACAAATAAACAATATAAATTTTCGCGTCGAAGAATGTATTTCCGAAGAAACTTTTCCCATTTTAGCCGTTCCGTTTTGGGTACTTTTGCATAACCGTAACCAGGTAAATCTACAAGATACCACTCTTCATTAATTAAAAAATGATTGATAAGTTGTGTTTTACCTGGCTTTCCTGATGTTTTTGCCAGCGATTTTTTGTCGGTCAGCATATTTATCAGCGACGACTTTCCAACATTCGAGCGCCCAATAAAAGCGTACTCCGGCCTGTCCGGCTTCGGACATTTTTTAACATCGGTGTTGCTAACAATAAAACGTGCTTCTTTAATTTCCATTTCTGAAAATTAATTTAATGATTTTACTTCCTGAATTTAATGAAAAAAAGGAAGATATGGAATTTTCTACTTTATGTAAACTTCAAGTGTTTTTACACCGGATGAAAGCGGCTTCAACTTATAGGTTTCCAGACTTGCAGGAATTAAAACTGTTTCGCCTTTTTTCACCTGTTCCTTTCCGTCCTCAAATTCAACTTCAAACTCACCGTCAAGATTCATATAAATTATAAATGAATCAAGCTGGTTATATTCTTTTTCAAGCATTTTGTCAAATTCAAGGAAATTTGTTGTAAAATACCCGCAGCTTACAATCTCAGATGACGCGTTTTTCTCCTTCGTATACTTTGTTTTGTAATCTTCTTTATACGAAAAATCAATGGCATCGAGGGCCAAATCAACATGTAATTCTCTTTCGTTACCGTTGGCATCCTTTCGGTTGTAATCAAAAATACGATAGGTCACATCCGAGGTTTGCTGGATTTCAGCAACAAGAGCACCCTTTCCAATCGCATGGACACGTCCTGCAGGAATAAAGAAAACATCGCCTTCAAAAACTTTGTCGTAATGAAGCAAGTCCATTAATTTCCCGGAACTAAAATATTCAAGGTATTTTTCCTTTGTCACTTCTTGGTTAAACCCCGAGTTTATCAGTGCGCCGTTCTCAGCACCGACAACATACCACATTTCAGTTTTCCCAAAAGCATTGTGCCGTTTTTTTGACAGTTCATCATTCGGGTGAACCTGCACCGACAAATCATCAGCAGCATCAATAAATTTGATAAGCAGCGGGAACTCAACTCCAAACTTTTTAAAAACTTTATCCCCCACTAAGTCACCCATATATATTTCAACCAGTTCCTGTAAATTATTTCCGGCAAGAAATCCGTTCGACACTTCTGAAATACTTCCTTCCACGCCCGAAATCTCCCAACTCTCACCACAATTGGAAAGTGAACCGTAATCTTTATTCAGCAACGACTTCATTCGGTTCCCCCCCCAAATCTTTTCATGATAAAGGGGTTTAAATTTTAAAGGATATAAACCACTCATTTTGTTTACTTTTTAAAAATTGATACAAGAAAAACAGTATTAAAACTCATAATCTACGGCAGCACGTGCCGAAGTGGTCTCACCAATCCGCTTCACCACCTTCAAATGCTCGGGATGAACGCGATAAACATCCAAATCCTCAAGTGACTCAAAATGAGAAATTAAAACAAGATCGTAACTTTTGGCTTCAAGCTCGTAATTAACACCAACCTCAAGGTATTTTACTTCTTCAATTTTTCCCTTTAACCCTTCAAGAGCAGATTTCAATTCTGCTATCACAGCCTGTTTTTCCTGTTTTGAATAGTCATTCAGCTTAAAAAGAACTACGTGATTAATCATTACTGTCTATTTTTTGTATCTTGTATTTTTATCGCTGCGAAAATAGTGTTTTCTTAGCGGTACGTTTTAAAACCGACGTCATTAATTAGTTAAATATAACAATAAACTTTCAAAGAAAATGCTCGTAATTGGCATTGCCGGCGGCACAGGATCAGGAAAAACAACCGTGGTAAAAAAAATAACCGAACAGTTTCCCAAAAAGGAAGTTGCCGTTTTGTCTCACGATTCCTATTATTTTGACAACAGTGATTTAAGCCTGGAAGAAAGACGAAAAAAAAATTTCGACCACCCGGATTCAATTGAGTTTGATTTAATGATTGAACATGTAAAAAAGCTAAAACGCGGAGAGAATATACAAGAACCAATTTATTCATTTATTACCTGTACCCGCTCAAAGGAAACCAACCTGATTAAACCGCAAAAAGTTCTGATAATTGAAGGAATTTTATGTTTGACCAGCAAAGCGCTCCGTAACTTAATGGATATAAAAGTTTTTGTCGACTGCGACTCTGATATCCGTTTATCAAGGGTAATAATGCGTGATATTCTCGAACGGGGAAGAAATGTAAAACAGGTGCTGACGCGTTACGAAAAAACAGTTCGCCCGAGCCATATACAATTTATTGAACCAACTAAAAGATTTGCTGATATTATTATTCCCCAGGGAGGGATGAACCAGGTTGCAATTAATATTTTAACCAATCATATAAACCAAACACTAAAAACGTTATAAATGCTTGAAAATTTGAACATTGAAGAAATTTTATTTCTCGACATTGAAACAGTTCCACTGGCTCCGGAATACGGAGAATTAACAGAAAAATGGAAAGAATTGTGGGAACACAAAATGCAATACCACATTACCAATGGGGAACCTGCTGAAGATTTATATGATCGTGCGGGAATTTATGCCGAATTTGGAAAGATTATCTGTATCTCAGCAGGATATGTAACACAAAAAAAAGGCGAGCCTTTTTTCAGGGTAAAATCATTTTACGATGATGATGAAAAAAAACTAATAAAAAACTTTTTTAATGCCTGGAAAAAATTTGCGCAAGCAGGCAAAAGGAGACTTTGTGCGCATAACGGACAGGAATTTGATTTCCCCTATATTGCCCGGCGCGCATTGGTAAATAGCGTTCCCCTGCCTAAAATTCTGGATATTGCAGGAGCAAAACCATGGGAAATAAAAGAGCAGTTAATTGATACACTCCAGCTATGGAAATTTGGCGATTACAAACACTATACTTCGCTCTCTCTTCTGTGTGAATTATTTAACATTCCAACCCCAAAGGATGATATTGATGGAAGCCAGGTAGCCAAAATTTACTGGGAAGAAAATGATATCGACCGTATTATTCGTTACTGTGAAAAAGACACACTTGCAGTTGCCAACCTTTTACTAAAATATAAAGGAGACAAAATAATACCTTTTGAAAACCTGGTTAGCGTCTAGCAAACGTGATTTACAACCAACTGTTAATCAAACCAAAAACAAGAACAGGTATTTTATCACCAGTCGTCGAAAAAACGAGTTTTTTGTATTTCTTTTTTTTCTATCTTTCGCCGCTTTTTATTGAAAAAAATGAAAAAAAAGAACGAATTACAATATTTGGTTATTGCGGCACGAAGATTTTTACGTTCAATCTTAAGCATTACCGATGGCACAGATATTGATTCTACGATTGCCGGAATAAAACGAGACATTAGTTTCCGTGGCCCCACAGCCTGGATTCTGATTTTTTCAATTTTTATAGCCTCTATCGGACTCAATGTAAACTCAACCGCCGTAATAATCGGCGCTATGTTAATTTCTCCGTTAATGGGTCCTATTCTTGGCATTGGGCTCTCCATTGGAACCAATGATTTTGAAACGCTTATCCGTTCACTTAAAAACCTTGGCATTGCTGTTTCCATAGCGCTAATTACATCAACCCTGTATTTTTTAGTAACACCTTTAAATATTGAACAATCGGAACTGCTGGCCCGCACAAAACCAACAATCCTGGATGTTATGGTTGCACTTTTTGGCGGATTTGCCGGCATTGTAGCAGGCTCGCGAAAGGAAAAAACCAATGTTATTCCGGGTGTGGCTATCGCAACTGCGCTTATGCCGCCACTTTGTACCGCCGGTTATGGCCTGGCCACTTTTAAAATGCATTACTTTCTGGGTGCGTTTTATCTCTTTTTTATCAATTCTGTATTTATCAGCCTCGCCACATTTCTTGTGGTAAAATATTTGAAATTCCCGCTTGTCAACTACCTAAATCCGTTAAAAGCCAAACGTTACCAGATAATTGTTACCGCATTTATAATTGTAACAATTATTCCCAGTGGGATTATTTTCTACAATGTTATTCAGGAAACCCGCTTTTCAATTGCAGCTGAAAATTTTGTAAACGATAAAGCAAGCTTTTCCGGAAGCGAGCTTATCAACAAAAAAATTACATATTCCGATACGCTTTCTACCATAGACCTCTATTATATCGGGGAAGAAATTTCGGAGGAAAAAGAGATGTTTTTACAGGATATGTTAACAACCTACGGTTTAAATGGAAAAAAAACATTTGCTATTACCAAAAAAACCCGGGTCCGGGTACATCAGAATAAAAATAACGAGGCTGACTTTGAACAAAGAATGACCGACATGAATAACGATCTCAGACTTAAAATTCTGGAGGATATTTATACCAAAAACGAACAAATTATAAACGACAAGGAGTTAAAAATCCAATTGCTGGAAGCAGAAATTATGCGACTCAGTATACAGGATACGATTCCTTTTAAACAGATAAATTCAGAATTAAAGTTCCATTTTGATAACATCGAAAAATTTGCTTTCGCAAACATCAGGCAATTAAAAGTGGTAAACGATACTATGAGGATAGATACTATTCCTACTTTTCTTGTAAACTACAAATCAGAAATTCGCCCGCAAATAGCTGATGATGAAAACCAAAAGATTAATGAATGGCTGCGAATTCGTTTTAACAACCCTAAAATTTCTGTAATCAATTATTAAAACTACATTTTCATCATACGGTCTATCTCCCGTTTGGCATCTTTTTGCTTTAAGCTTTCACGTTTGTCATACACCTTTTTACCTTTTGCGAGGGCGATTTCCAGCTTTGCCAGCCCCCGGTCGTTTATAAAAAGTTTAACGGGAACAATAGTATGTCCCGATTCTTTAACTTTTTTCTCCATTTTCTGGAGTTCTTTTCGGTTTAATAACAATTTCCGGTCGCGCTTTGCTTCATGATTGTTATGAGTCCCCATTTCGTATTCTGAAATATGCAAATTTTTCACGTATAACTCGGAACCGTAAAACTGACAATACGAATCAGAAAGATTTGCTTTTCCGTTGCGGATGGATTTTATTTCGGTGCCCAGCAATTGCATCCCCGCTGTAAACCTTTCAATCAGTTCGTATTCAAAAGTAACTTTTCGGTTTTTTATATTAATATTTGCCTGTTTGTGTGCCATTTAAAAATATGCGGTTAAAAGTTTGGAAAGTATTATACTTAAAAAACTAAATACAAAAAAGTTCACCAAAATGGTAATGATAATATAGCTGTCCTTTTTTTCTTTGGGGAGTTCAAGCAACTCATTTGCACCCAACCAAAAAATATAAAAACTATAAACACCCATAATATCAAGAACATATAAAAACTGAAACAACCCCGTTAATATTGAAACCAGTAAAAAAGGTGTCATCGAAAAAAGCACGAGTTTTCTCACTACTTCGATATTCTTTTCTCCCTTAAAAGTTTTTATCAACTCGTTTGTAAAATATACTGCCAACAAATACTGCAATACAAAAAGAACAATTTCACGCATTGCCTTCAGTACAGCATACCCCATATAAAAATGCGAACTTCTAAAAAATTCCCCTAAAAAAACAGCTACTGCAGCAAGCCCCAAAAGCGGAAGAAAAAAGCCGGTAATCCGTTGAGCATGTGTTTCTGTTGATTGTTTCTGAGCTATCCAGAAATCCTTTGGATTCAGAATATTTTCTTTAAGGGTTGTTACTATCTTTTTTCTGTTATTTGCTTCCATTCCTCCCTGTTTGCCGGCAAAATTACATTTTAAAACAGAACACAAAAAGAATTGCACCGATTACTTTTTATGTTTTCTTTCTGTTAAAATATTCTGAAGGGCAAACATTTCATCGCGAAGACGCGCAGCTTCAATAAAGTCGAGATCCTTTGCGGAAGCCTGCATTTGTTTTTTTGTCTTTTCGATCGCCTTTTCAAGCCCGTCGATACTCATATATTGCACTACCGGATCGGCGGCGATATCGGGTTGTCCCATACCTCCCGTATATTCCGGTTGTTTATCGCTTCGGTATTCGTACCCAATAATTTCCCGTGTTGGTTTTACAATTTGTGTTGGTGTGACGTTATTTTCTTCATTGTATTTTAACTGCCTTTCGCGACGGTAATTGGTAGAATCGATTGTCTTTTGCATCGAGTCGGTAATTTTATCGGCATACATAATTACCATTCCGTTGAGATTTCGCGCTGCCCTTCCGGCCGTCTGTGTCAGCGAGCGTTCCGAACGAAGAAATCCTTCCTTGTCTGCATCAAGTATGGCCACCAGCGAAACTTCGGGCAAATCCAAACCTTCACGCAAAAGGTTGATCCCCACCAAAACGTTAAATTCCCCCTTACGAAGTTGCTCCATAATTTCAACGCGTTCCATCGTATCCACATCCGAATGAATGTAACGGGTCTTTACGCCCATATTTACCAGGTATTTTGATAACTCTTCGGCCATGCGTTTGGTTAGCGTGGTTACCAGTACTCTTTCATCCCGTTCAATCCGGAGATTAATTTCATACATTAAATCATCAATCTGATTGTTGCTTGGCCTGACATCAATGATTGGGTCGAGCAATCCTGTTGGCCGTATAATTTGCTCCACTACCACTCCTTCACATTTCACCAGCTCGTAATCAGCCGGTGTGGCACTTACATAAACCACCTGGTGTGTCAGATTTTCAAACTCTTCAAACTTCAGCGGACGATTGTCAATGGCAGCAGGTAAACGGAAACCATATTCCACAAGCGTAACTTTTCGTGAATTATCACCGCCGTACATGGCTCTGATTTGTGGAATCGTAACATGGCTCTCATCAATAATACAAAGAAAATCATCAGGAAAATAATCAAGCAGGCAAAAAGGACGGGTGCCCGGTGCACGCCCGTCGAAATAACGGGAATAATTCTCAATGCCCGGACAATAGCCCAGTTCGCGCATCATTTCCATATCGTATTCCACACGTTCCAAAATACGTTTTGCCTCCAGAGGTTTTTCAATTTCTTTAAAATAATCTACCTGTGCAACCAAATCATCCTGAATGGTATGGATGGCCGATTTCATACGATCTTTTGTGGTAACAAAAATATTGGCGGGGTAAATTTTTATCTCATCAAGTGTTTCGTATTGCTGACCGCTTTCGGGATCAAAACCGGCAATTTCTTCAATTTCATCGCCCCAAAAAACAACCCGGATTGCAGTGTCGGCATAAGCAGGGAAAATATCAACCGTGTCACCTTTTACCCGAAATGTCCCGCGCTGAAAATCAACCTCGCTTCGCGAATATAGTGCTTCCACGAGCTGGTGCAGCATTGCATTTCGCGAAACAGTCTGTCCTACTTTCAATTCGGTGATATTGGCATGAAAATCTTCGGGATTTCCGATTCCGTATAAACACGACACCGATGAAACTACAATCACATCCCGCCTGCCGGACAATAGAGAAGAAGTAGCACTTAGCCGCAATTTTTCTATGTCCTGATTGATGGAAAGGTCTTTTTCGATATAGGTATCGGTTGTGGGCAAATAGGCTTCCGGCTGGTAATAATCGTAGTATGAAACAAAATATTCAACGGCATTATCAGGGAAAAACTGTTTCATTTCCCCATACAACTGTGCCGCCAGCGTTTTGTTATGACTCAATATTAATGTCGGCCGTTGCACCTTCTCCACGACATTGGCCATTGTAAAAGTCTTCCCCGAACCGGTAACCCCCAACAAGGTTTGAAACCGCTCACCCTCGTCAATTCCATTTGCCAGTTGACGGATTGCTTCCGGCTGATCCCCGGTAGGTTGATAAGTTGAAACTACTTTAAATTGCATGTGGTAAAACTATAATACTGGTTGATAAAAACGAAATAGAAAACAGAAGGTTTAACCGTCTAAAAAATTAACAACATGAAAAAGACTATTCTTTTACAGCAAACCCTTTAAAAAAAGTATAGCTAAAAACACCATCCGGTTCTGCTGTGCGGTATAAATCCTTGATTCCCTGCTCAAAGACTGACTTTTCCGTTATACCTGTCCGGACTGCCTGTTCTCCCACACCTTCAATCATTGCAGTAAAAGTATTTCTTATAAATCCTTCAACAAGCTGAGGCCTGCTTGCGTCAACATAAACCATACGTGGCGACACCACAACATCTGAAAACCCTGCAGATACAAGCAAGGGATACAATTCTCTTCCTATATTTGAATTTCCGCCACTTTGTTTTTGAAGCTCTACCTGACAATTGACGGCCATGTGAGCATATTTACTGTCGGGATAAAAAAATGTTGAACCGTGGTCTCCCTCAATAACCATCATTATTCCGCCTTTTTTCAATACGCGACTTAACTCTTTGAGCGCCAAGACAGGATTATGAAGATGTTCCAATACAAAACAGATGATTACACTGTCAAAGATTTCATCTTTAAATGGAAGTTTAAAAATATCAGCATGCCTGAATTCAACATTTTGTATCCCTAAAGATTTGATGTTTTTCCCGGCTTCTTTTAAGGATTCTTCAGATATATCAACAGATATAAAATGTGAACCGGGATTTTTTGCAGCAATAATTTTTGTTTGTGCCCCCACTCCGCATCCTGCTTCCAAAACAAAACTGTCTTTTGCAAAAAGCGAATCGTTATGAATAATTTCATCAAGCATATTTGCCTGATCATTTAATCTTAATGCTTCCCTGGGAGAATAACCATGAACATATTTTGAATTTTCCATATCAGTCTGTTTTCAAATTCTGTTTTTCAAATTTTGTGAATAAACGAATTCCGGGACACCAAATCCCACCGGAACTTGAGTCTTTAAAGACAAGCAAAAAAACAATAGCTTTCATAAGCCTTTTTCTGGTAATGACAATTTTGGAATATACTATTTATTAGCGTATCCGGGTTGTTTTTTTATCGATTCAAATTATATTTTATCATAAACATAATGGAACGATTCACATATGATTTGTCTGCTGCAACAGCTATGTCAACACGGTGTAATGAATTATAAACAGCATTTGGGTTCAAATAATATGTAAAAGACTCACCTATGCTCAAAGTCGCCTCCGCAGAAATACGTTCTTTCAGGCTTACTCCGATTCCCAGCAACGGCCTGATTTCAAATTTTAATTCCTTATTTTTTCCACTAAAATTGAGTTTCTCATTGGTATGTGTATTTTCTCCGGTGGCGGACAAGTAGAAAGAATAATCTCTTTCACCGCCAACAACATAATTGGGAACAACACCCAATTTTAAATAGGGCACAACACCGCTTCTATAAAAATCGAAGGACAAGCTGATCGGTATTTGAACATTATGAAGCCTATACTTTATCTCCGTAATTCTTTTAAAAGGTTCTCCTGAAACTTCAGTAACTCCGCCTTGCCAGTTATCAACAAATTTACTACCGCTGTTTAGATATAAAAGTTCTGAATGTATGGAAAATCTCTTCCATAAATTATATTTCACAAAAACACCTGCTCCACATCCGTATGTAAACTGGTGTCCTTCTGTTCTTCCCTGTTCACTGTAATTCGAATCATATTTCTCGTGCCACCCGGTTAAACCGCCGCCTGCAGTAATTCCATAATAAAACCGGGACTGGGCATTTAGCAAAAAAGGAAATATAAACAGCAAGGAAAAGATCAGTTTTTTTGGTTTCATTGGTTTGGATTATTGCAATTGTTATTGGTTTTAATATGTTTTAATAAATCTGGCTTTTCCGTTTGTAACTTTAAATTCCCAATATTTGTGATATATACATCCGGCCGGACAGTCGCCCATACCAATACTAAATGTAACAACAGCCGAATCACTGTCTCGTTTCAGGGTAATGTTGTTCCCGTCTCCGATACAACCCTTGTTAAACTCTGCAAGTACAACTGACTCTATTTCCATAAACTCCTTTTCAACAGGAAGCATATTAAACTCTTGTTGAGTATATACCGTTAACCACGGAAAATTTGGATAACTGTATGCAGTTCTTACCGAATCAAAGCCGTAAGTAGTTAATAAATTATCCAGCTCCTGTTTTCCGGTTGGGAAAACATTTTCTGACAAACTTTGAATTTCAGGTCGTTCTGTTTCTACCATTAAACCTACAGAACTAAAGCTGTAACAGTAATAACCGTGAATCTGATAAACATCAAAGACCGTATCTCGCTGTGGAGAACGGGAGTCGTAAACTGCCTGAATTATTTTCAGAATTTTATCAATTTCTTCATTATCCAGAGAAGGGTCGCCGTAATTAAAATGATTTTCATTATGATATATTTCATCCATATACAATTGCTTGGCATCATGCAGATATGATTCAATGATATAAGGATCCAAATCGATTTTCTGGTATCCTACCAACCCATCACTGTCGTTACAACTGTTTAACACCAGGATAAAAATGACCAAATACAGGAATATTTTCATACCACTCTAAAGTTTCTGCCTTACAGATACTTTTGCGGGCGATTGGGTTGCGTTCAATAAAAATTATCCTGATACAAAAGCCGCTCTGCTTTTTTAAAGGACTAAAAAACATGTGGTGTGAACATTGCATTGAAACGCACCTGCAACGACGTTGTCAATTGTTCATCTCCTGCATTTTAATCATCTCGTAATCATTTTGCAAAAAAGGATAATCCCAACATCCCATTCGGTGATACAAGTTACCACCAAAACCTTTTTTATAAACGTGAACACCGTGTAACGGGTGTCTTTGATTAATATTGGGGGCCGAACCAAACATATCGTATTCTGAACATCCCGATTTCTTTGCTGTTTTTATGGCTTCCCACTGGAGGGCGTAGCTTGCAAGCGAATGCTGGTTGTATGTTGAAGAGGCTCCGTAAAGATAAGTTCCTCTTTTGTTGGATAATACAAGAAACATGGAAGCTAAAAACCGGCCTTCATACTCTGCCATAAGCATTTTAACATGAACACCGTTTTTTCTGCTATCCTGATTTTTTAAAATGGCGGAAAAATATTCCTCATCCTGAAGCGGCATGTTATGACGGATAGCCGTTTCAACATATAACTTGTACCATTCATCCATATGCTCCATGCCATGTTCCGTTACTTTTATGCCTTTTTTTCCTGCTCGCCTGACATTGTACCTGGTGTTGTATCGCATGTTGTAGAGCAAATCATCTTCTTTTAAATTTAAATCCAGAAAAAAGGTGTTTTTAGGCAAAATATCAACCGGACTCTTTCGTAAATTCCATTTTGCAGTTTTAAAATTTACCCTAAATTCCTGAATGTTGCTTTCAGGCGGGCCAATCCAATTCCCTTTCCTGTCAAAATATTCCTCTTCCTGCGCCCACTGATTTTGCCACAACAAATCGTAGCGAATAAAAATACAATTAGCCGGCAAATAACTCCGCAATGTCTCCGACAGCTCTTCTAAAAAAACACCGTGGTCTTCAAAATCAGGCTCCATCTTTGGACCATACGGAACATAAGCGTAACACTGGGTGCTATTGATGTACTTTATTAGTATCAATAAATCTTCGCGGCTTTTTGTCGATGTTTTAAAAGATGAATTCGGCAACTTATTTGAAACTGTAAGTTCAAATCCGCCGGGCGTAAATCCCTGGCTTCCCTTTACCCGCCCCCAAAAAGGGGTTTGCGGCAGAATATTTGTTGGTCTGATCGCTTCAATCTCTTTCCTTTCAACGCTGCAAATCATTTGTTTTTTTTGCAAAGCTATTTAAATGACAGGTAGTTGTAAAATCAATAGACAATATAAAAACTAGTTTTAACATAGAAGTTACGTAAAATGATTGGACTTCAAGTCCGCTTTTTTTGCATTTTACAAAGACAAAAATTTCATTTTTTCTGATGCTAAAGGTTTATAAAGCTGAAATTTGTTTGTTAACTGGTTTATTTTACAAAATTTCGTTTTCGATTTAGTTTGGAATTGTAAATTTGTTCGGTGATAATGTGGACGTAGAATAAATTTAAAACCCTTTTAAATAATGAAAAAAGTAAAAACACTTGGTTTATTGTTTTTATTTCTGTGTGTGATTTTTAATTCCAAAGCACAGGAACTGATACCGGATAGAACTATTCATCCGCAGAATGTTGGTTTATATACCGGAGGACACGCTTCAACAAATGGTCTTGGCGTTAATGTTGGTTATGTTGTAAATAAACGGTTTACTTTTAGAACCGGTTTTGAAACAATGAAACTAAACAGCAATTTCGATTTTGACGAAAACGATATTTCTTACAATGCAGACCTGCATTACAAAACAGGGGGCATTTTTCTGCTTGCCGATTACTTTTACACATCGAGGCTGTACCTTACTCTTGGCGGCCTGGTAAATTCATTTAAACCCAACATGGAAGGATATGCGATAAGTGATTTGGAATACGGTGATATAGTAATCCCTGCGGAAGAAGTCGGAACATTCAATTTTGGTGCTGAATCCGGGCTAAAGTACTCACCCTATGCAGGAGCAGGTATTCGACATTTTATTGGCAAAAAGGAAAAACTGGTATATAGTTTTGAATTAGGCATGTATTATATGGGAGCACCCAAGCTAAAAATCGAAACAACAGGGCTGTTATTGCCCACTAGTGATCCCGCTCACGGACAGGCTGAATATTTGGAAAATCAATTTGATGCTTATAAGATTTACCCTGTTTTAAAATTTAACCTTGCATTCAAAATCTTTTAAATGTAAACCATTCAAAAATTTGTAAAACAATGAAAAATTCTTTCAAAAAATATGTAAACAAAATTGTTTCGCTGGCTGTGGTTACAGTTCTGCTGGCCGGGTGTAGTGAATATTTTGACAATCCGTTAAAAGACAAAGAAACCGGTGATGACATTAACCTGCTTTTGGTTGACTTCAATTTTTTCACTACGCGAATGACTTTTAAACTTTATGATGCGAAAGACAGCTCGCTAATTACCTCCACGGCAGAGATTTCATTTTCAGGAAAAAACGGCGATGACATCGTTACCTTTGCCGGCGAAAAAAAGACGATACATTCCACTACCCAGGGACAAATGGAGTTAACCGCTGATCCAAATGTTGATTTTTCAACATCGTCACCTCTGGAATTTGCTGTTAATGTTGACATAGACGGATACAACAGTTTAAGCAAAGGTTTTCAAATAAATACAACCGGCAAAAAAACCTTCGAACTATACTTACTCAATAAATCGGATGAAGAAGAATCCGATATCGAGGGAGGGATTGAAATTACAGGTGCCAGCAAATCAGCTACAATTTCAAAAATAGCGGGAACTTCAATTAAGTCGGCAAGTACAGCCGGAGATTATGAGATTAAATATTTGCTCTCTGTGCCAAACCTGTCCTACATCGTAAATATGGAATATGAAAACGGGAGCGTTGTTCCTTTTGAGAGTGTAGATGACATAGGAACTTTATCTGTAATTTTTACTGTTAGTAAATATTCCGCTTATAACGAGGATGAAGATGTAATATATAACGAAGGAGCTTTTATTTTTACTTCCTTTCATAAATTGGAAACAGGAAGCCTTGTCAGTTTAAAAATAAACGGATATAAAGTAACCAACCTAAACGGGGCAAAAATAAAAGTACTGGGAAGCTACGCCGGAGATGCTGACTACGATCTTTTTGGGTTTACTGATTTTGACACAGACGATGGCGCCTGGTATTTTAATGAACCGTCCAGTGACCTTAAAGATACTGTTTTATATGAAACCCTGAACTTTAGCTACACACTTGCGCGAGCTTCAAGTGAAGGCCTTTGTGGAACCGGAAGTGACATAACATTCAGCTCTTCTGTTATATCAAGTTTTTCAATTGATGCCGACGTTCTTAACTCTGATGGAGTAAAAATTAAAGCGATAAATTTCAAAGGAAATTTTCCTGAAACTTTTACTGTTGAAAATGCAAAATCAGCTCCCGTAAAACTGGTATTCAGAGACAATAATCCTTCATTTAACAAAATTCCTGATTTAGAAATTGATAATTTCTGTACAGGAGATTATAGCGTAAGTGTGACACCGGCCAGTGGATACGAACAATACCAGGTCGTTCTGAGAGCACTTTGCCCGGACAATATGACTGTGGGAGTTGCACCAACCTACAGCGGAGAAATAAAAATAAAAGGGAGCAGTGAACCATGGCAGGGAATAGATATGATTGGCGGGAAAGTTGATATTCTTGCAAAACCCGATCAGGAATATGAAATGCGGCTGCTTTGGGACAGTGAATGGGAATATGCAACCTTCTCAACAATTTTTAATGAATCTGACGGCAGTTATGCAGGTCCTGATTATGCGGACACAGAAATCACCTCGGAATACATTGAAAACAAAGCAAGAATCAAAGTCAATGTAAGAAAGAAATTCAGCCAAAGTATCTGTGACGATATGGGATGGTAAAAAAACTTATTTTAATAAAAAGTAAAGGAGTGTATAATTTTTATATGCTCCTTTCTTTTTGCTATCAATGCTGAAGTTTAAAATAGACCGGGAAATGGTCGCTGATACCACCATAATAATTAGGCCCTCCGTAAGTGCGGTTGGGCGATATCTCCCCTCGGTTGTTTTTGTATTCCATCCACTCCTCCCGAAAAACAAACCCTTTTTTATCGCTGCATTGAAAACCCTCCTCATCAAGCAGGTTGGTTGAAACGATCAGGTTATCCAACATATTCCAGTTTCCCCGAAAATTATAAGACCCTAAATTTTGCAAATCATCCGGATACATCAGGTTTACCAATTCCATGTTACTTCTTCCGGGAATTCCCGCACTCAGTGTCTCGGACAAACTTTTATTGGCAGGTTCATCATTCATATCTCCCATCACAATAATTTTCGCCTTTGGACTGACCTGTAAAACAGAATCAATTTTAGCGCGAAGTACAGTAGCCACTGCCACCCGTTTGGGTTCAGTTTGTTCTTCACCACCAATCCGCGAAGGCCAGTGATTGACAAAAAAATGAAACTCTTCCCTGTTTTTTGTTTTTCCCTTTACATACAAAATATCACGGGTTTTATAATCCGGCTCATCTTTAAAAGTGATGTGAATTGGAAAATGATCAAGCACTTTAAATTCATCAGGGCGATAAATCAATGCACAATCTATGCCACGTACATCAGGACTTTCATAATGAACTATCCCGTATTTCCCGGCGGCTAATTTATCGGTATGAACCAAATCGGATACTACCTTTTTGTTTTCCACTTCACACAAGCCGATGATCTCCGGCAGTTCTCTTTTATCAATAGAACTTAAAACTGCAGAAATGTCTTCGAGTTTTTTCCGGTAGCGTTCATCCGTCCATTGTTTTTCACTTCCGGGTGTAAACTCTTCATCTATTTTACCGGGTTCATCGACGGTATCAAACAAATTTTCAACATTGTAAAACGCAACAGTCAGGTTCTTCCTGTTTTCTCTTTTTTCTTTTGAACATGACGAGAAAAATACACATCCAACCAGAATGATAACCAAAAAAGACAAATACAACTTACTTTTCATAGGAGCAAAAAATAAAAGTTCAGAATTTGATTACAAAGTTACAATTCCTGCCCAATCGTTACTTGATAAAAATCAGTCACCAGGGTAGCTTTCATTCCTGCGGCACCGGCTGCCTGCATTCCCAGTTCACCATCTTCAAAAACATGACATGCTTCAGGAGCAACGCCCATTTTTTCAGCACATTTAAGAAATGTCTCCGGATGGGGTTTTGGTTGGGTAACATCTTCGCTTGAAACAAGAATATCGATATATTTATCCAATTCAAGAATCTCCATGGTTTTCCAGGCAAGCCTGTGATATCCACCGGTCCCAACTGACATGGGTAATTTTCCGTGATATTTCTTCATAAGCTTTACTACCGGTTCCACTGGTTTCATTTTATGCATCAGCTTTTCATATTCATTTTCCTTTGTATGTCCCACCGTTTTAGCATCCAAACTGCTGCCAAACATCTCGTTTATTTTTTCGATGGTTTCAACAGCAGGAATACCTGCCAGCGTGGCAAACAATTCAGGTGTAAAGTCGATTTTATAATCTCTTAAAACATGTTTATATGCTAAAAAATGAACCGGCATTGTGTCTGCCAGCGTACCATCCAAATCAAAAATTATCGCTTTTGTTCCGGGAAAAATGTCCAGTATTTTATTATCCATAATTTTTCAGAAAGGGTTCAAAATTAATATTATTTATTCAGTGTCTGTTTTCCTTTATTTATTAATTAAATTTTGACAATTTTGTTCTCGGTAAATTAATATTTAATGCACGAAAACGTTTTTTTATATACGTTGCCTCAATGGTTTATTTTTTCTTCGGTACTTGTAATGGTTTACGGATGGGTTGAAAAAAAGAAACCATTCCGTATTATCGGATTGGTTATTTTAATTGCGTTGGCCTTTTTTTCTTTGTATGCCATTGTGAAAGGTTATTTCGATTCACACAACTTTTTAACACCTGACGAGGTAATCAATGAAGAGTTGAATGGTGAATTGGTAGAAGAAATTCCATTTGAAGGGATAATTTTGCCTGCCTACTGGAGTTTTGTTATTTCTGGAATAACAGCGATACCTGCATTATATTTTGAAATAAAATGCAAAAGACAAAGCCGGCTCTTTATTGTTCTTGCAGTGGTAATTTCGTTGTTTGGTTTTTTTGTAATTGTTGATGCATTAAAATACATCTGATACGCTGCAATTATTATGTTATCTTTCTCCTACAAGAAAAGGTCTCTTATTTAAAAATTTCAGCTAAAAAACACGTAAAACCAAAATGTATCTGAAAAATTCTGAGAAAGTGCCCGTTTGGCCTGTTCCCTGTTTGAACTGTTTTGTTGAAAAATCTGATAATACTGTCTGAAACGCTGAACCGTCTCCCGGTTTAGTGTCAGTCGTTCCAACTCCGGCATCTCCCCCACATTCAGCTGTTGATAAGCAACCACGGCCTCTTCCACATTCTTTGGCATTTTCCGGATGCCACATTTTTCAAGAATGGGCAATTGTTTAACAACCTGCGCCATGTCCTTCTGTAGCATCAACCAGGCCAGCTTGTATTCCAGCGCAGTATAATTGGTTGAGTCTGCTTCAATAATAAAATCAAGATTGGCAGCCGGGTCATCTGAAAGAACAAAAAAGTCCTGTTGCACTTTTGAGGCCCTCTTCTTTCCTAATTCCACTTGTTTGTTTACCGCCTCGTCGTTAAAAAGAAATGTCTCGAATTCATTGGCCTGATCTCGGTAAAAAATGGTATTTCCCAGAATTGATATATATTTCTGAGCTACTTTGTAGTTCCCGTTTATCAACTCTGTTTTTATCAACATCTTTAAGCCTTCCGGAGTTAAGCCGTGCATTACCATAAATTCGTAGGCCCAGCGTTGTGCCTCGTTTATCATACCTAGCGTATAATAAAAGTAACCACCACGTTTTAAAACTTCAGTCACCAAATCCCACTTTAAAAACAATGTAGCACCATCCACACTTTGAGGAAAACTAAAAAACATATCATCCAACCGCCCTGTCTCAGCCAATGCTACATTATTCAGGTAGTTTGTCAGGATATTATTTGACGGAAATTCTGAATTAAAAGCAATGATCTCATCATATTTTTGCTGATAAAAAAGTTTTTCCACATAAAAGTAATGGCTGTTCTTTTTATCAATTCTGCCCACGCTAAGTATGGTAAGCGCCAAAATCAAAACAAACGGCACTAGTTGTAAAAAAGGAAACCTCTTACGCCTGATATTTTCAATAATTTTTGGTTTGATCTGAAATAAAAAAGGAAGAACAGAAACCAAAAAAACCAAAGACAAAAACATTTGCACTTGTTTACCGATTTTAGCAGCAGCATAGGGAAATACAATCAAATCATCAACGGTTTGGAAAAATAAAAACTCTTTCCCTATGTAATAAAATAAAACTCCCGCCGTGATTATCCCTGGAATTTTGTAGTACCAGTATTTTCCTCTGTTTTGAATCTGCCATAAAATAAACAAAACCAAAAATAGATAGGAAAAACTGCCAAAAAGAAAATAATTAAGAGGGAACAAAAGCACCGGAATCCATTCGGCTTTCTTTTTAAAAGCTTTAACCGTTGTATAAAAGAAAAGCAACTGAATGAGCACTCCAATTGTATTCAAACTCCGGTACTGGTAATGTGTCTGCAAAAAAAACAGAATTCCGCCAACCAGAAACGGCAATACAAAAGTCCGGTTTCCCGATATTCTTCTTCCAATAGCAGCAATAATAAAAATTACAGTTACTATTTCAGCCACTATCAGGACTGCTCCCAGCAAAGGATAATAATAAAAAGCAGTCTGAATTTCTCCGAGGTACTCCAGAAACCCTCCGGGTTGACTTACCTTCTCAATAAAAAAAGAATAGGTGGTTTGAAACAAAACGGCTTTCTCCTGATAGAAAAAAATGTAACTTGTAAACCAGGACAAATAAAAAACTCCGGAAATAAAAAAAAGGAGATAAGGAAAATAGAGTAAAAACAGTTTGGATTTTTGGTTTTTTCTATTCATTTCAATGATTTAGTTTGACGACCATTCCGGCTGTACCGCATTTTTTGCTGCTGCTTTTCTTAATTCACCGGGAGTAAATGAAACTTCCATTTTGGCAAATTCAGGAATATTAAATGTTTTTAAAAAATGACTATAAAATGTCGGATCTTCCTGAGGTAAAATAAAAGGTTTATGTGCTTTCCCGGCATCATCGATATACGAAATATATGGTCGTGCCGACAAGCCATCTCCGCGTTTACTGCTAAAAATCATCCATCTTCCATTGGAAGACCAGGAGTGATAACTGTCGGTAAAGTTACTGTTTAAATCCAGTTTGTTTGTTTGCAGATTTTCAAGGTTAACACGATACAAATCGGCTTCTTTATGCCAAATCGGGAAGCAACCGTAATCGTGGTAGGTAAATACCAGCGACTTTCCGTCGGGTGAAACTCTTGGAAACGATACACTTTTCGATTTGCCGGAAGCGTCAAACACCAATTCCGGCTCACCGAATTCACGATATTCAGGATCAAAATGCACGCGGTACAGGTCGTATCTGGTATCCCTGTAATCGTATCCCGGCCCAATCTGTGCTGCCCGGCAAAAATAAAGAAACTCTCCGTCGGGAGACCATTCAGGATAGGTATCCATAAATTTCCTCTCTTTATTCACGGGTATGTCCAATATCTCATTTTTGTCGCGGTCAAATAAAATTAAAGTTGAATTTAAATCCGAAACTTCAATTTTTTTACCTGCCATGGAATGAAACTGCTGTACCACTTTATTGGAGGAAAAAGCCACATATCTTCCGGAGGGATGCCACCGGGGATAAACCGCCCCATTTTCCATCTCGCTGGTTTTTAAGTTAAACTTTTCCAAATCTCCATCGGTCACAAAATAAGTTCCGCCCATCGAACCACGCATATGAAACATAAAATTGTCAGGATTTTGTTGGTTAAAAGCATGACAGTTTACACAATTCTGGCTTACGGCATTGTTTTCTACCACCGTTCGCTCTTTAAAACTTTCCAAACTACGTTGTTTAATGCTAATTTCGGTCCAGCTTTCGTAGCCCGGGTATAACAAACGATAATACAAATAAGGATCAACTTTTGACTCAGAGACCTGATTTGTAAACGACTGGAACTGATTCCAACTTCCCTCCTTTTTTACAAAAACCGCATACTCAATTTCACCATTTACATTTTTCGCCAGCAATTCTGTCCATTTCTTTTCGGGAATTTTTATTATTCCGTCCGATGAAAAAATCTGGACCGACGTTTCCGGATTGTTTCCTATTTCAACAAAATATTCATCTCCCTCTTCCTCAATCTTAAAATTTAAAGGTGCAATATTCAGAGGTAAAGTAAGCTGGGAATAATCAGGACTAATTTCAGGGGTTTTGTTTACTTTTGCACTTGTCCCATCCGGCTTATTTTTGCAGGCACTAAAAACAACAAGCAATACCACCCAAAATGCCAATCTTCTCATTTCCATAAGCGTAGAATTTCAGCAAAAATAATTAAAATACACTACAATCGGCAACAGAAATAAACTCTTTATAGGTTTTCTCTATTGGAACAAATAAAGATAGAATTCATTTAGCATAAGGTTTTACTTTTTGCTTTGAATGATTAGATTTGTTGCTGTAAATCAATTAAACCCGTATGAATTTTAGAATACTCATTTTCTTTCTGTTTATTTCGGTCTGCCTTTTTAGCGGAAATATAAATGCCTCGGAAACGGATAAAATAATTATCGAAAACAACGTTTTCTCAAAAACAATTTTTTCCAACGCTGAAAAGCCGGACAAAATTGAAGTTTTATTCCGTTCAAAACCGGAAAATAAAATTCTGACTTCGAAACAACCGGAACCTTATTTTGAATTTGTAGTTGATAAACAAATTGTTACGGCCAACGACCCGCTTTGGGTATTTAAAGAACAATCGAGCCGGAAGATGGAAAACGGAGGAACAGAATACCGCCTTGTTTTTGAAGGAAAGGAGAATCCTGTAAAAGGACTACAAATTATTCTTTTTCAGCAAATTTTTCCCAATTCGACATTGATGAGAGAGAAAATAGCACTTCAAACCCCGAACAAAACGTTTGAGTTGAATAAGAAAGACGGAAAGCTTTATTTTAAATTTCCGGTCTATTCCATTCTAAATACAGACACAAAGAATGTCGATGTAACCGAAATACGAATGGCTTCTTGGGAAAAAGAACCGATTACTTTTGGAGATGAAAAAAAAGGCAACCACATGTACTACCCCAATATCATACGGTATTCAACTATACAAAATCTTGATCCAGTAAAAGGTCCTGTTAGTATAGCTTCCAACGGTAACATCAGCTGGTTTACCGCCTATGAACACGCGTCGCAGGATGACCTGAACGGTTTGTTTGACGAACAGAAAAAAGGTTCAGGAAATATGATAAACGATGCCATGCAGGGAACAAAAGGAATCTTTAACTTTCCTATTTCCGAAGATGATTTCAAATTTATCGGGATTGGTGCAGAAACAAAGAAGGAAACATTTTCCGTTTCCGTAGATATCTTACGGGGAGGGTATCTTGACGGAGAAAAGATAGAGCACAAACGGCCCTACTCCACGGTTTGGACAGCAACAGGTTTTTACACAGGTAAAAATTTGGAAACGGGAAAGACAATGTTGCGCAATTATCTTTTTAATCAAATATGTGAAAAACCGGCTTCTCGAATTCCCGAATACTATTACAATACCTGGGGCTTACAACGGCAAGACCGAAACAAACCACTCCGGGGCATTTTAACTTACGAGCGGATCTTTGAAGAAATTGAATACGCTGCAGAGCTGGGAATTGATATTTTTGTTCTTGATGATGGCTGGGAAAATGCCATGGGCGAATGGTTTCCAAACAAGGAAAGATTTCCTGAAGGACTGGCGCCAATAAAAAAACAGCTGGATAAGTACGGAATAAAAATGGGGCTTTGGTATTCGCCAATGGGTATTGATTCTACCACACAGCGTTACAAAGAACATCCCGAGTGGGTAATCAAGGATTCTGAAGGAAACCCGATTCAGGCCCAGTGGGGGCATCCTGCATTTGATTTTGTAAGTGGCTTCTTTGACGTTTTTATCAACGATTGTAAAAAAATGATCGACGAGGGATGCCGGTTTATGAAATGGGATGCGATAAATACATTTTACAGCAGCCTGCCCAATTTGGAACATGGTTCCGATAGCTACTCAAAAGAAGAATTGCGGGCACGTTATGAATATTTACTCCCCATATACGTTGTGCGTGCCATGGAAATCCTCACCGATTATGAACCCGAGCTGGTTATAGAAGTTGATCTGACAGAAGCACGCAGGGTAATGGTCGGACTGGCGCCATTAAGCCAGGGTAAACTGTTCTGGATGAATAACGGAGCCAGCTGGTATAATGACTACAGCACTTACCGCGCAAAATCGATGCGAACGATTGCCAACGAATTTAACGGTATTATTCCGCTTGAACTTTTTACTTATGCCAATTATCCGCAAAACGAAGAAAGTGCAATGAATTATAATGTACACAACTCCGTTCTGGCCGGGCATGGATTTTGGGGAAACCTGCAACTTATGTCTGCTAAAGACAGACAATGGGTCAATACACAGCTTGTCAATTCAAAAAGAATTTTGCCCTATATTCTTGATACCAAACCTCTGGTTTTGGGAAAAGTTGGCGATTCGCCTGAAATATATACGATGGTAACCCAAACAAAGGCAGCCGGACAGGTAATCGCATTTTCTGAAAATCCTTCCAGTGAGGAACATACTGTTGAATTAAATACAAAACAACTGTTGGGTGTTTTAAATTCCTCCTACACCGTTGGAGAAAACCACTTAAAAATAGTACTCTCTTTTAAAGAAAAGGAATCTTCACTTGCGGTTTATATTTTGCCAAATGAAAACACAAATGCGGGGATTTCCGTTATTTCTTCAACTGTCCCTGTTAACGAAATAAAATTTCACAAAAACAAATTGTCAATAAAAACGGCGATACCGGGAGAACAACAAATCCAATGGGCAAAAAACTACGGGGAACCGCTTGTAAAAAGTTCGGGTGATTTTGAATACGAAATAGAAGAATCAGACCAAAACTACTTTGTAAAAGTTAGAAGCACAAAAAAGAATTCAGAAGTTATATTGGAAATAAAATGATAGTTTTTGCCAATATTTCTAATTAAAAATGAACTTAAAATTTAATTTTCGCAGGAAATATCGAATATTACTTATAAATCGTTTTGGTTTTTGAATAGTTTTTTTACATTTGCCTCAACAACGTTTTGAAATGAAATTATTCTCTACATATATTCTAGTCATTCTAGTGGTCATTCTTGGTTTCACTGAGAAAGGTTAGCGTATTATATAGAGCAAAAGATATAAATTTAAGCCTTTCTCAATTTCGGGAAAGGCTTTTTTAATGAATAAACAGTTTAAAAAGACTTAAAAAATGCAAGTACCATTACGAAGCAACACTACTACTCAAGGCAGAAGAATGGCCGGGGCCAGAAGTCTTTGGCGCGCCAACGGAATGAAAGAAGAACATTTTGGAAAGCCGGTTATTGCGGTTGTCAATTCATTTACGCAATTTGTTCCCGGGCATGCCCATTTACATAAAATCGGACAGTACATAAAAGGACTAATTGAAAAGCAGGGATTTTTTGCTGCAGAGTTTAACACCATCGCTATTGATGATGGAATTGCCATGGGACACGACGGCATGTTATACTCACTTCCTTCGCGCGATGTTATTGCCGACAGTGTGGAATATATGTGCAACGGGCATAAGGTGGATGCAATGGTTTGTATTTCAAACTGCGATAAAATTACTCCCGGAATGCTAATGGCGGCTATGCGGCTGAACCTCCCGGCTGTTTTTGTTTCCGGCGGACCAATGGAAGCCGGGGAAATTGGCAACAAACATTACGACCTGGTGGATGCGATGGTTTTGGCAGCCGACAAATCCATTTCCGACCAGGAACTTTCGGTTATTGAACAAAATGCCTGTCCCACCTGCGGGTCATGTTCAGGTATGTTTACCGCCAATTCAATGAATTGTCTGGCGGAAGCAATTGGTCTGGCACTTCCGGGAAACGGTACAATTGTAGCCACTCATGCCAACCGTACCAAACTTTTTGAAGAAGGGGTGGAAAAAATAGTGAATGCGGTGAAAGCCTATTATTTTGAAGGCGATGAAACAGTTCTGCCAAGAAATATTGCCACCCGGGAAGCTTTTCTTAATGCTATGAAACTGGATATTGCAATGGGCGGTTCAACCAATACCGTACTTCACCTGCTGGCCATCGCCCATGAAGCCGGTGTTGATTTTACAATGGAAGACATCGATAATCTTTCAAGAATTACACCTAACCTTTGTAAAGTTGCACCCAGTTCGAGCTATCATGTTCAGGATGTAAACCGCGCCGGAGGAATTTTATCCATTATGGCTGAACTTGATCGTGGAGGGTTGATCAACACATCAGTAAACCGCATCGATGGAAGAAGTCTTAAACAAGCCATTTTGGAATATGATATTGTAAGTGACACTGCAACCGAAGATGCAAAAAAACGCTTCTCTTCCTCTCCGGGAGATGGGTCCAGAAACCTGGTTATGGGCTCACAGGATAACTATTATACCCAACTTGATACCGATCGCGAAAAAGGATGTATCCGCAATGTTGAACATGCCTACAACAAAGATGGTGGTTTGGCTGTTTTATACGGAAATATTGCAGAAAGCGGATGTATTGTAAAAACAGCGGGGGTAGATGCGTCAATCTTTCAGTTTACAGGAACAGCTAAAGTTTTTAACTCACAGGAAGAAGCAGTAAACGGCATACTTGGAGATACGGTTCAAAAAGGTGATGTTATTGTTATCCGTTACGAAGGGCCGAAAGGTGGTCCGGGAATGCAGGAAATGCTTTATCCTACTTCTTACCTGAAATCGATGCAGCTGGATAAATACTGCGCATTGATTACTGACGGTAGATTTTCCGGCGGAACCTCCGGGCTGTCTATCGGGCACGTATCTCCGGAAGCTGCGGCGGGAGGAGCGATTGGATTGATTCAAAACAACGACAAAATTGAAATTGATATTACAAAACGTTCGATAAATCTTCTTATTTCAGAAGAGGAGCTGGCACAACGTAGAAAAGAAGAGGAAGCAAAAGGCAATGAAGCTTTTACGCCCGCAGGACGTGAAAGAAATATTTCAAAAGCCTTAAAAGCATATGCAAGCCTGGTTTCTTCAGCCGACAAAGGTGCCATACGTTTAATAGATTAAATAACACACGAAAAATAATTTAAAAGCTAGCGGCTAATTGCTCATAGCTAAAAGCTAAATTTTTAACATATGACAACAAAAAAAGTTACCGGTTCACAGGCAGTTATCCTTTCATTACTGGAGGAAGGAGTAGATACCATTTTTGGATATCCGGGCGGAGCGATAATGCCCGTTTACGATGCCTTGTATGATTTCGACAAAAATGTGAAACATATTCTAACCCGTCATGAGCAGGGAGCTGTCCATGCGGCCGAAGGGTATGCGAGAGTCACAGGTAAAGCCGGCGTATGTTTTGCCACATCAGGTCCGGGGGCAACCAACCTGATTACAGGTATTGCAGACGCGATGATCGACTCCACTCCTTTGGTCTGTATTACCGGACAGGTAGCCTCACCGCTTTTGGGGACAGATGCATTTCAGGAATCAGATGTGGTGGGCATTTCAATGCCGGTAACCAAATGGAATTACCAGATTACAACTCCGGAAGAAATTCCGGAAGCCATTGCCCAGGCATTTTATATCGCACAAACCGGGCGCCCGGGGCCTGTTTTAATTGATATTACCAAAGATGCGCAGTTTGGCGAACTGGAATTTGAGTATAAACAATGTACTAAAATCAGAAGTTATGTTCCGGAAATGCCGGTTGATCCGTTCAAGGTAAAAGAAGCCGCCGAAATTATCGATCAGGCTAAAAAGCCGCTGATACTTTTTGGACAAGGCGTTATTATCGGTAATGCAGAAGATGAATTAAAAGCATTTATTGAAAAAACCGGTATCCCGGCAGCCTGGACCCTGCTTGGACTTTCGGCTATCCCTACCGACCATCCTTTAAATGTGGGGATGTTGGGCATGCATGGAAATTACGGGCCCAACCTGCTAACCAACGAAGCGGATGTAATCATTGCCGTGGGGATGCGTTTTGATGACCGTGTAACCGGAAAGGTTAGCGGCTATGCACCAAATGCAAAAATTATTCATCTGGAAATAGATCCAGCAGAAATAGATAAAATCGTAAAAGCTACTGTTGCTGTTCTGGGAAATTCAAAAAAGTCGTTAAAAATGCTTACTGACAACGTAAAGGAAAACAGTCACGATGAATGGATTGAACGTTTCAGAAAGTGCGACATGATTGAAAATGAAAAAATCATTCACAAAGATCTTTATCCTGAAAAACCGGGTCTGACCATGGGTGAAGTTATCCGGATAGCGGCAGATAAAACCAATCATGAAGCCATTCTGGTTACCGACGTTGGGCAGCACCAGATGATAGCCTCACGTTACTTTAAGTTCAGAAACTCAAAAAGTAACGTTACTTCCGGCGGATTGGGAACCATGGGCTTTGGTCTTCCGGCCAGCATGGGGGCGCAACTCGGAAAACCGGAACGTACTGTTATTGCGGTAATTGGTGATGGTGGTTTCCAAATGACAATACAGGAATTAGGTACGATAGCACAAAATAAACTTCCGGTAAAAATTATTGTTTTAAACAACAATTTTCTTGGAATGGTACGCCAGTGGCAACAGTTATTCTTTGAAAAAAGATATTCCTTTACCGAGTTACAAAACCCTGATTTTATAACCATTGCCAAAGGGTTTGGAATTGACGGTCACAAAGTGGAGAAAAGAGACAATTTGGACGGTGGAATTCAAAAGATGCTTGATCATAATGGTCCTTATTTATTGGAGGTGGTTATCGAAAAAGAGGACAACGTGTTCCCGATGGTACCCACCGGTGCTTCAGTTTCTGAAGTAATTCTTGAACCCTGACAGGAAATTAAGGATTTATGATGAAGGTAAAGATTAAGAAATCAAAAAACGAATTGAAATGAGACAAGAATTTATTATAACCGTTTATTCCGAAAATCATATTGGATTATTGACCCGGATTACCATCGTTTTCACCCGCCGAAAAGTGAATATAGAAAGCCTTACCGTATCAGAGTCGGCGATACCCGGAGTGTTTAAATTTACGATAGTAATAAAAGCTACAAAAGAGCAAACGATAAAAATTGTAAGCCAGATAGAAAAACAAATCGATGTTTTAAAGGCTTTTTATCACACCAATGAAGAAATGATTTACCAGGAAATTGCGCTTTATAAAGTAGCAACAGAATCGCTTTATGAAAATGACACAATTGAAAAAATTGTACGAAACGGCGGGGCGAGAATTCTCGAAATTACACGGGAATACACGGTAATTGAAAAAACCGGGCACAAAGAAGAAACACAGGCTTTGTTTAACGAGCTGAACAAATTTAAAGTTATGCAGTTTATTCGTTCGGGAAGGATAGCTATTACACGTGACCCGATTGAACGGCTTTCAGAATTTTTGAAAGAAAGAGATGCTTTTTTAAATAGTTTAGATTAATTCTTATTAATATCTGAAGCTAACTTATAATTCAAAAGCATTTCTGATAAAAAAATTATAGATTTGCAGCGCATTAGAATAAAAATTAAAAATTTACAATAACAAATAAACATTATGGCACAGATTGACTTTGGCGGTGAAATGGAAAATGTTGTTCTCCGCGAAGAGTTTCCGGTTGAAAAAGCCCGGGAAGTATTAAAAGACGAAACGATTGCAATTATTGGTTACGGAGTGCAGGGACCAGCCCAGGCGCTCAATATGAAAGATAACGGATTTAACGTTATTATCGGACAGGCTCCTGAATTTAAAGAAGACTGGGACAAAGCTATCCGCGACGGATTTGTTCCCGGAGAGACACTCTTCCCGGTAGAAGAAGCGGCTAAAAAAGGAACCATCATCCAGTATCTGGTATCCGATGCTGCACAACGTATCCTGTGGCCCGCTCTGGAACCTTGTTTGAATGAAGGAGATGCCCTTTATTTCTCTCATGGTTTTTCAGTAACCTACAAAGAACAAACCGGAGTGATCCCTCCAAAAAATGTTGATGTTATCCTGGTAGCGCCGAAAGGATCAGGTGCCAGTGTTCGTACTAATTTCCTTGCCGGAAACGGTATCAACTCCAGTTATGCGATTTTTCAGGATTACACCGGAAAAGCTGAAGAACGTGCTATTGCACTGGGAATTGCCATTGGTTCGGGTTATCTCTTCCCAACTACTTTTGAAAACGAGGTATATTCAGATTTGACCGGTGAACGTGGTGTTTTAATGGGTGCCCTGGCCGGTATTATTGAAGCACAGTACAAAGTATTGCGCGACAATGGCCACAGCCCTTCAGAAGCATTTAACGAAACAGTGGAAGAATTGACACAAAGTTTGATCCGTTTGGTTGACCAAAACGGCATGGACTGGATGTACGCAAACTGCAGCGCTACAGCACAGCGGGGAGCGCTGGACTGGAGACACAAATTCCGTGAAGCAACTCTTCCTGTTTTTAACGACTTGTATAACAGCGTTAAAACAGGTGCCGAAACAAAACGGGTACTTGACTCTACCAGCAGCCTGGATTACAAGACCAGCCTTAATGCAGAACTCACGGAAATGCGTGAATCAGAATTGTGGCAGGCAGGTGCTGCCGTCCGCAAACTGAGACCAGGCCAATAGAATTATCCAAAAATTCATAAATACCAACCTGTCCGGATAATTTCGGGCAGGTTTTTTTTATCTCAAAAAAACAAACCGATGACAACTTCTGCTGCTGTTTATCCCCTTAAAATAAATTTTGAAATCCCGGTTTCAAAAGACATCAGACTTCTCCGTTTTGTTTACCTTTTTATCCTGAGCGGGAAGAAAATTCATTTTATCGATACCGGTGTAGCTGACGGACTGCCCCAGGTTAAAACATTTTTGAAAAAGACAGGAAGGAAACTTTCTGAAGTCCAAAATATTCTGCTTACACACTCCCACCCTGATCATATTGGGGCTGCAAAACTGATTCAACAAAAATCGGGGTGTAAAATCATTGCAGGAAAAAAGGAGCAAAGTTGGATTGAAAACACTGAACTGCAATATAAACAACGTCCGGTTCCGGGATTTCACCATTTGGTTGCAGGTTCGGTAAAAGTTGACGTACCGGTAAAAGAAGGAGATATCATTAAACCGGAGGAACATACAACCATCCGGGTTCTTTCCACTCCCGGTCATTCAGCAGGTTCCGTTTCATTTTTTCTCGAAGAACAAAAAGCATTGTTTTCCGGAGATGCCATTTTACTGCCGGGAGAAATTCCCATTTTTGATGACATTGAAGCTTATTTCAGGTCTTTGGATAAAATTGAGGCAATTCAACCGAAAGTTATATACTCAGCATGGGACGAACCGCGCTTTCAAAATGAAATTCCGGGCTTGCTTAAACAAAGTAAAAATTATATATCTCAAATCAAAAATACCGTTCAGAAAGTGGCGAGGAAAAATACAGATATACAATCCATGGACTTTTGCAAAGCAGTTTTAAAAGAAATGAGATTAAATGAGCAGATAGCTAATCCACTGTTAATGAAAACATTTTCAGCTTGTTTAAAATAACAGGAGCTGGCAAAAGATGGGATACTTCCGTGATCAAAATTATTCCCTATTTTTACGGCGAAAACCCACGTGGATGAAAAAAAATAGTATTTTACTCTTTTTGGGAATCGTTATGCTGATTGTCCTTTCCCTGGAAAAATCACAAGGTGAGAATATTTCCAAAACGGTTAACCAACTTAAGGGCCTGCAGGAAGTACCCTCTTTTTCGCCCGGCTTCGGGGAAGTATTTCTACCGGAAACAAAAAGTAAATCTTTTTTTTCATCTGAATTTGAGTTAAAAAAAGAAATTTACCTAAAGCCTTTTCATAATGATTCGATCCATGAACTGAATTTCCGGTATGCCGATAAAAAAAGAGGCTTCAGCCCCTACATTGCTCCTGCGCTTTTGATTGGTACAGGAACGGCGCTTCATTTTATGCCGGAAACCAAACGACAATTCAGGGATTTTGCCCAGGAACATTTTGCATGGCATGGCAATTTTGACGACTACGCCTATTATACGCCGGTAGTGGTTATGTATTCACTTCATGCGTTTGGAATAAAAGGTAAAAACAATTTTGGCAACATGACCGCTATTGCCTTTAAAAGTTTTGCACTGAACGCCGTATTAACAACCGGTGTTAAACGCTGGGTCAGAGAAGAACGCCCCGGAGGAGATTTATACTCCTTTCCCTCAGGACATACATCAAAGGCTTTTACACTGGCACATATCATGCACAAAGAATACGGCGAAAAAAGTATATGGTTTAGTATTGGTGCTTACTCGTGTGCAACAACAGTCGGATTGATGCGGATTGCCAAAAATGCCCACTGGATTTCCGACGTACTGGCGGGTGCGGGCACCGGCATATTATCTACAGAACTGATTTACCTCACACACCAATATAAATGGGATAAAAAACACATCAAAAACCTGGATATTTTCCCTTTCCAGATTGGAAATCAAAAAGGACTAACACTGGTTTATACCTTTTAACCCGTATCCTCTTTTATAAAAAGTCTTCCCTGATGGGCGTAAAACTGTCTACCAGTCTTACATTGGGTGTCAGAAGTTTTACCGTATGCATTTTACCCGAGGGCACAGCAAACATGTCTCCTGCTTTTAAGCGTTGTTCTTCTTCCCCTTCGCAATAAAAAATAATTTCGCCGTCCGCCACATACGAAGTTTGTTCATGCGGATGTGAATGCGGAGGCTCCGGTTCATCCCAGGGACCATCGCTAAAATCGATCAACACGGTCATTAGACTATCCCTGTGAATTATCTTTCGTTGTAAGCCTTCCCTTACTTTTTCATAAGGAATTTCATCAAATTTTAAAACTGCCATACAGATTTTACTTTAATTTTTTAACAAAAATAGCAGAACCTCATTCTAAAGAAAAAGTTTCTGAAAATATTTAGCTGACTCTTCGTTGTGCATCACAAAACGAATGTTATTCATTCACCATAAAGTGAGAGATTAAATCCAGGATGCTCTCTTTCATCACCCTGGAGAAGTTCAGCTAAATAATCTTGAAGAATAAAATCACTGTCTCTGGTTTAGAAATGTCCAACTTCTTTTACAAATCACAAGCAGATTCAAAAATCAACTTATTTTGCAGCAGCAACTGTAATACTTATCAATCCGAATTCCTGCTTTTTAAACTGCACGACCTCATCTTCTGATAAATAATTCTTTAAAAGAGAATCCGGAATTAATGAACGGTTTTCGCTTTTGATCTGAATATTTGAAAAACCTTGCTGTTTAACCATCTCCAGGTACTCTTCCTTTTGAATGGCTCCCGAAACGCATCCGGCATACATTTCAGCTTCCTCTTTTAATTTATGAGGAAGATTGCCAACCAAAACAATATCAGAGATATTAAAATGTCCACCGGGTTTAAGTACACGGTAAATTTCAGAAAACGCTTTTTTCTTATCGGGAACAAGGTTAAGTACACAATTACTAATTACCACATCAAACTGTCCATCTTCAAAAGGCATTTCTTCAATATCTCCGTGTATGAATTCAATATTGGTAAAACCAGTTTTCTCTGCATTCCTTTTAGCTTTCAAAACCATTTCCTGCGTAAAATCAAGCCCGGTTACTTTCCCGGTCTTACCAACTAAAGAACGGGCTACAAAACAGTCGTTTCCCGCCCCGCTGCCCAGGTCAAGAACGCTATCACCTTCTTTTATATCAGCTTTATCCGACGGGATTCCACAACCAAGCCCCAGATCTGCATCCGGATTATAACCGGGTAGTTTTGAATAGTCGTCGCTAAAAATCGTATAATCTACTTCTCCACAACAAGATACTTCCCCGCAACATGATTCTGATTTCAATAAATGAGATTGGGCGGCAATCCTACCGTATTTTTCCTTTACTAGCTCTTTTAATTCATTTGTTTTCATGGTATTTCAAATGTTTAATTATTTGTATTCAATAAAATTACAGATGTGTTAAAATATTCCTTCTTTGTCAGAGTTTCAGCTTTATCTCTTCGTTGTAGAGTTTGAAAAATGCTTCTTTGATTTCATCCCGAACACGATAAAACTCGCTCTGAATAAATTCTTCAGTTCCGACAGCATGTGAAGGATCATCAAAACCGATATGTAAACGGTGTTTTACTTTACCAAAAAAAGCGGGGCAATTTTCATTTGCACCTCCACAAACGGTAATAACATAATCCCATTCTTCATTAATATATTTATCAACAGAGTCAGACGTATGACGACTGATGTCGATACCTGTTTCACTCATTACTTTTACTGCGGCGGAATTTAATTTCCCTGAAGCTTCTGTTCCTGCTGATTCAACCCGAATCCGGCTGTCGAATGATTGTAAAAAACCATGTGCCATTTGACTACGGCAGGAATTACCGGTACACAATATTAAAACCTTCATAATTAGATACATTTGTAGTTTTCAAAATTTATACTTTCTAAAAACGATGCAATTGATTTTTCAAGCTCTTTTACTTTTGCAGGATCCAAACAGTAATTTGTTTTTACCCCCAGAATATGTCCTTGTATCAACCCGACTTTTTTTAATTCTTTCAGATGCTGATTTACTGTTGTCCGCCCCAAAGGAAGTTCATCCGAAATATCACCGGTAATACACGCAGGAGTTTCAGCAAGGAACTGCAAAATTCGCAATCTTGCCGGATGAGCCAGAGCTTTAAAAAGTTCAGCGTCTTTTACAAGTTTTTTATCAAATAATTCTGTTTTTGATTGTACCATCATGATTTAATTTGATGTAAATATACGTCAAATATTTAAATTGACGTATAAATACGACATATTTTTTCAAAAATTTTTAACTACTGTTGTCTGAATTTTTTAAGAAGATCCTCTGCTGAAATAAAACCATAATGCCTGAAAAATTCATTTCCCTCGCTGTCGAGCAGAATTTGCATAGGAACAGCTGAAATGCCGTAATACTTCATCAAGTCCAAATTATCAGGTTTCATAATATGAAGAAAAGCCACATTTACTTTTGGTTCTTCTGAATTTTCGATTTCTCGCAAAACGGGCTCCATTTGTTTACAAATTGTACAGCCGGTAGAACTAAATTCAAGAAGCGTAAAATCAAAATTTTTATTATTGTTCTGATAATTATACTCCTTCTGAATCCGTTCACGCGCAGAGAATGCATTTTCAGTTTGAGCCTGTTGTTGTATTTTACCTGAAATAAAACGATTCAGATTGTCTTTCCGGAGATATCCAAAAACGAACAAAAACAACAAACCCACAAGAAGTATGGCCGGCCAAAACTTTTTCATTCTCTTCGCAACATTTATTGCAAAGATAAATGTTTTGTCGTGAAAAAATTACACCATAAAAATTGCCTCTTCGTACATTTTTTCAATAACATCTTCAGTTGGAGGTGTTTTTCCTTTTTCAAAACCTAAATCGGTTAAACGAAGATGAATAAAATCATTCAGCCCGTTTTTTTCAAAAGTTTTTTTACCGCAATCCAAATTACATCCGTCGATAACCAGCATATTCGAATCTTTTACAGAATCAATCATTTCAGTAATTCCTGCACTTACAAAAGCCAGACACTTCATTTGGCGCACCTCGTTTTTATGCAGTTTACGGGCAAGTAAATCACTGGCCTGCCCTAAATCGGCTGCGCCGGAGCAGGCAAAAACAGTACAATTCTCAGCAGAACCACAACTGCAACTTAACTTTTTTTCCATCACATTAAATTTTTTGAGTTATATGTTTAGAAAATTAAAAATGAATCCTACAGCAGTTATACCAATAGCAACTACAGCGACAAAAATGAAAATGAGCTGCCATTTCAAAACCTTTTTTAAGATAATTACTTCAGGTAATGACAGTCCGATTACCGACATCATAAAAGCAAGTGCGGTACCCAGTGTTACTCCTTTTTCCATTAATACACTAACGATAGGAATAATTCCGGCCGCATTGGAATACATTGGGATTCCGAGTAAAATAGCCAAAGGGACAGCATACCAGTTTCCCGCACCAATTATCTCTCCCAAAAAATCGTCAGGAACAAAACCGTGTGCACCTGCTCCCACCGCAATTCCTATCAAAATATAAATCCAAATTTTTCCAACTATTTCTTTTACTGCATTTGCCCCGGCCTGAAGACGATCTTTTAAATCCAGTTTTTGTTCTTCAATTCCGTTTTGATTTGCTTTCACCTGAAACACCCACTCTGCTACATATTTCTGAAGTTTTAATTTTTCCAAAACAAACCCGGCGATAATAGCAATTGTTAGTCCGGTAAAAACATAGATTAAAGCAACTTTCCAGCCAAACAACCCGGCAAGCAAAATGAGAGCAACTTCATTAATTAACGGGGCAGCAATAAGAAACGAAAAAGTTACACCAATTGGAATTCCGGCCTCAACAAATCCTAAAAAAAGAGGGATTGCAGAGCAACTGCAAAACGGAGTGACAATTCCCAGACCCGACGCCATCACATTCCCGACAAAAAGTGACTTTCCCTCCAAAGCTTTTCTGGTCTTTTCCGGTGAAAACCAACTTCGAATAATTCCCACCACAAACACAATTAGAATTAGCAGCAACATTACTTTCGGAACTTCAAAAAGAAAAAACCAAACCGAATCAGTGATATGTTTTCCTTCCGGCATCCGAAAAATATCATAAACAAAAAAATCTGAAATATCTGACAAATTCAAATAGAGTAAGAGCCAAACCGGAAGTAACAATATATAAATGTACTTTTTCATTTAACAAAAATTTTAAATATCACTTAAATGATAAATAAATTGTAAAAACATAATAAACTCCAACACCGATAAACAGGAAAGCGATTACACGCCGCATCCAAAGTTCCACCTTCTTTAGGGCGTTGTAAAATTTGCCTATTTCGCCAATGGCAAATGCAAGTAACCAGGCAATAATAATTACGGGAATTCCGGTGGCCAGTGCAAAAACCAGAGGTAACACCAAACCTTTAGCCGATGCAATCGACATTGGAATTAACATTCCAAAATAAAGCACTCCGCTGTATGGACAAAAAGCCAGTGCAAATACAATTCCGAGCAACAATACATTCCAGAAATTCCATTTATTTTTTTCCTCCAGCCTTTTTGAAAATTTGTTAAACCCGGGAAAAGAAATTTTAATAATCCCAAGCATAAACAATCCAACCACAATTAACAGCGGCCCCAATATTTTTTCACCATAACTCTGAAAGAACGTCGCAATCTTAAACTGGTCGGCGCCAATATAAAAAACAACGGCCAACAGCCAGTATGAAAGCCCTCTGCCAAGCGTATAGATAAGTCCGTTATAAAAAACACGGCTTTTTATTTCGAGTTCTTTCCCGATATAACCCACGGCTGTAATGTTGGTTGCCATTGGGCAGGGGCTGATTGCAGTTAACAATCCAAGCAAAAACGCTGATAACACCGGAATATTTGAGTTCTCGTAAAGTCCGGTAATAATTTCCTCCATTTCAAAAAATTAATCAACCAGAATTTCCCACAACGCCTCTCTTAATTTTTCAGGCTGTTTAAGCGCATACATAAAACCTTTGCTGGTCAAATCATACTTTTCGCCATCTTTTACTATAATTAGAGCTGAGCCAGTCACGTTCATTTTTCTTACAAGCTCCTTATTTTCTGCTTCTTCCGCATTGTATGCTTTAAAAACAATGTCTCCTTTTTCAACTGATTCAGCAAAAGAGTCATCCAAAACTTTCTTTGTCTCTTTCTCTATAGCCATACATGTTGGGCAACGACGGGTATTATGAAAATAATATACAACGGTTTTTTCTTTTTCAACTTTCTCAATCTCGCCGGAATTAGCATTTCCGACCAAACATATAAAAAAAGCAATCAGAAAAAAGGCAAATGACTTTATGGTTTTCATTATGGTATATTTTAAGAAGTTAATAAGTTTCTTAATTCATCCGATTTTGGAAGACGACCTGTTAATACCACTTTCCCGTTTACAACCAAACCGGGAGTTTGCATTACACCAAATTGCATTATTTTATAAATGTCCTCAATTTTCTCAATGCTTGCATCGAGCCCCATTTCTTTTACAACATTTTCGGTTATTTGCTCCAGTTTCTTACATTTTGCACAACCTGTTCCCAAAACTTTAATTTCCATCATAATTTTATATTGTTCGTTGTTCGCAAAAATACGAACAATAATTGAAAAAATTTATTCCGGGAACATATTTTTAAATAAAATTCTTGCTCTTTCCCAATTTGCACGGTTAATACAATATTTAATTTTGGGAGCTTCAATTTCACCCTGAATCAATCCGGCATCTTTCAATTCCTTTAGATGTTGAGAAATTGTTGATTTGGCAATTGGAAGCTGTTCGGAAAGGTCTCCGCTGTAGCAACAGGCCTGCGTTGAAAGTAGTTCAAGAATATAAATCCGGACAGGGTGCCCCAATGCTTTTGAAAATCGGGCCAACTGTATTTGTTTATCCGTAAAACTTTTTTCCGCCATAATTCTTTAATTGAATACAAAGATAGTAGAAAATGATTTTGATTTAAATGAATTTTTTTTCCGACTTTTGCAGCCGGGAAAGTAATCCAAAAATATGGAAAAATATATTCATCTTTTAAAATCGCTGATTTCAACACCATCGTTTAGTAAGGAAGAGGAAAAGACTGCTGAAATTATGCGAAACTTTTTAGCTACCGAGCAGATTCCGTTTAACACCAAACAAAATAATACCTGGGCTTTTAATAAATATTTTGATAAGGCAAAGCCAACTGTATTGCTCGATTCTCACATCGATACTGTTCGTCCGGCAAAGGGATACACCCTTGATCCGTTCAAACCTATAGAAAATGGCGATAAACTTTTTGGTTTGGGAAGTAATGATGCCGGCGGTCCGCTGGTTTCTTTGCTGGCTACTTTTGTTCATTTTTACAGCAGAAAAGATTTACCATTTAATTTGATTTTTGCCGCCACTGCTGAGGAAGAAATTTCGGGGCGCAGAGGATTAGAAATTGTTTTGCCGGAAATTGCACCGGTTGATTTTGCAATTATTGGTGAACCTACAAAAATGGAATTAGCCATTGCAGAAAAAGGATTGCTGGTTCTTGATTGTTATGCACACGGAAAATCGGGACACGCAGCTCGTGATGAAGGAGAAAATGCGCTTTACAAAGCCCTTGATGATATTGAAAAGCTGAGAAATTTTAAATTTGAGAAGGTTTCCGAAGTTTTGGGAGAAGTAAAAATCAGCGTTACACAAATTGAAGCTGGCACTCAACATAACGTAGTTCCGGATGTTTGCCATTTTGTGGCCGATGTGCGAACAAACGAACATTATCCGAACAAAGATGCCTACAAAATAATCAATGATTTGTTGGAATCGGAAGTTAAGCCAAGATCGCTTCGTTTAAATTCTTCGGGAATAAATGAACTGCATCCCTTTGCTCAACTGGCAAAAAATATGGGAATAAATATTTATGGTTCTCCCACTACCTCCGATCAGGCTATTATTCCTTTCCTGTCGGTAAAAATGGGGCCGGGAGATTCAGCACGCTCACACACAGCAGACGAATACATCCACAAAAGCGAAATTTTTAAGGGTATTGAACAATATATTAAAATTCTTGACGGGCTTAAATTGTAGTGTAAAATCCGCTTATAAAAATGTTTGAATAAGGATAATAAAAACAAAATGGAACAACCCAATAATCCACTTCACGGAAAAACACTGGAAGCCATCGTTGTGTACCTTGTCAGTTACTACGGCTGGGAAGAATTGGGAGTCCGGGTCAAAATTAATTCATTCCGAACAAATCCCAGTATTAAATCAAGCCTGAAATTTCTCAGGCGTACACCATGGGCCAGAGAAAAAGTTGAAAAGCTTTATATTGCTACTATCCGGAAAAAATAAGTTTTACCATTTGCAAAGCTTTTCCTTTCGTTCACATACAACTTTGTAAAGTTTGTCGAAACATCGCATTTTTTTCCTCTTTTTTTATTCTCTGGCATATTGTTTGCTTTTTCGTCCGTTAAACAGAAAACAAATTGTCATGAAAACAAAATTTACCTTACCCGCAATTTTAGTACTGAGTACCGTTTTACTTCACTCCTGCTACGGACCAAAAAACATTTTAAAACTTCAACCTGACGACAAAACGGAGGGAAAATGGTTATATGGACAACAATTTGTTGCCGACACGCTTAACGGAATTATTTACGAAGTTGCTTACGAACGGTGTCAGAGCGAACAGTATTGGTTTAATTTTACCGTTACCAACCTTTCCAATTTACCTATTTTAATTGATCCTTCTGGTTTTTTACTGAAAGGATATAATGGTTATCGTGAACCAATAATGGAAATAGCGGCTTTAAATCCGGAAAATGAAATTCTGGATATCGAAAAATCATTGGCAAAATCCGGAGCCAGAGAAGCCAACCACATAGGATTAAGTTTACTGGCTGCAAGTGTTGATGTAGCCACTGGAGTTGCAACAGCTACAGACGATAATCCTGACAATGATTACCTGAGTACCAATCTCTATGAAGGCGTTCAGGTAGGCAGAGAAGTTAATGCGCTAAGAGCAGAAAGTCTTGAAACCATGAGAGATTCCTGGGAAAATTCGACCATTAGAAAAACAACAGTTGAGCCGAACCACAATATAAAGGGTAAAGTATTTTTTCCTGCGGTTCGCGAGGCGTCTTATATAAAATTGTTCTTACCCGTTGATTCCAATTTTGTTGAAATGAGCTATGAACAAATACAAATCCCGGTGAATTGACCCCGGAGAAGCGATTTCTACTTCCCGGTTTGCTATGTCTCCGATAGATATTCATTGATTTTGATTAGCTATTGTTAATAAAAACTGCTAAATATCATAACAAAAAAATTCAACCGTTAACGTTAACGGTTGAATTAATTTATTAGCTTTGCACAAAAATTTTACATCAAAATCAAATATTTATGATTCTTGGACTACTAAAAGAGCATGGAAAAGAAAACCGTGTAGCTTTACTTCCTGAAATTGTAAAAACCTTTACCGACATGAAAGTGGAGGTTTTGGTTGAAAAAGGTGCCGGAGAAAATGCTTTTACACCTGACGGCGACTACGAAGCTGCCGGAGCCAAAATTGGTTCACGTGCGGATGTATTTAAAAAGTCTGATGTCCTGCTGCAGATTCAGCCACCTGCTGATGAGGATATTCAGAAAATTCAGAAAAGTCAGGTGTGGATTAGTGCATTTAATCCGCTTTGGGATACCGACCTGGTTAAAACTTTCCTGAAAGATGGCGTTACTACTTTTAGCCTTGACCTGATTCCACGAACAACACGTGCGCAGGCAATGGATATTTTATCGTCAATGGCTACCGTCTCAGGGTACCTTGCTGTTTTGGAAGCCGCATCAAAACTTCCGACATTTTTCCCGATGTTTATGACGGCTGCCGGGACAATCCGCCCCGCAAATGTTTTAATACTGGGAGCAGGAGTTGCTGGATTGCAGGCTATTGCGACATCGCGAAAATTAGGAGCACAAGTGCAGGTTTTTGATGTTCGTTCTGCTGTAAAAGAGGAGGTGAAAAGTTTAGGCGGCAAATTTGTTGAAGTGGAAGGTGCCACCGAAGACAAAGCTGCCGGAGGATACGCAGTTGAACAAACTGAAGAGTACAAACAAAAACAGCAGCAGGCAATTAACGATATTGCAGCAAAATCAAATGTTGTAATTTGTACCGCTCAAATTCCGGGCAAAAAGGCACCGCTCTTATTGCCGGCAGAGGCAGTGGAACGGATGAAGCCCGGTTCCGTGATTATCGATTTGGCTGCATCAACCGGAGGAAATTGCGAACTGACAAAAAATGATGAAACAGTCGTCAACAACGGAGTTTCAATAATTGGTCAATCCAACTACCCTTCACAAATGCCCATGGATGCAAGTAAAATGTTTGGTAAAAACGTACTGAATTTCATGAAACTCATGATTACAGAAGAAGGTGCATTAAACCTTAATTTTGAAGATGACATTGTAAAAGGAACATGTATTACACATTCCGGAGAAATTTACAATGAACGTGTAAAATCATTATTCGAAAATAAATAGAACCAGATATGGAACAAGTATTACAATTTTTCTTTGAATATAAAGAATCCATTTTTATCATTGCTTTATCCATTTTTCTGGGTATTGAAGTGATTTCCAATGTACCTGCGGTGTTACATACCCCGTTGATGTCGGGTGCCAATGCAATTAGCGGTGTAATTATTATCGGGGGAATTATTCTTGTTGGTCACGCCAATCTTTCCTCTTTCTCACTCGAACTGGTACTGGGTATTTTAGCTCTCATTTTTGGTACATTAAACGTAGTTGGTGGTTTTGCGGTTACCGACAGAATGCTTGAAATGTTTAAAAAGAAAAAAAAGTAGGAAATCATGGATAAAGTTTTAGGAACACTTAACGGAATGAGTTACACCGTTGGCGATACATTACTTGAATTAAGTTACCTGATTGCCGCGCTTTTGTTTGTTGTAGGTTTAAAACTACTCTCCCACCCTGAAACTGCCCGAAGGGGAAACCTGTGGGCAGCAGGAGGAATGGGATTAGCGATGATAACAACCTTATTGTTGCATAAAAATTCAAACGGAGAAGGAATTTCTCTTACAAACGTTTGGATTATACTTGCTGCCATTGGCATAGGTGCAGCAATTGGCTGGATAGTTGCCCGTAAAGTTAAAATGACAGCGATGCCGCAGCTGGTATCATTGTACAATGCTACCGGTGGCGGTGCATCCATGTTGGTAGCTTTACTGGAATACCCGGCTGCAATGGCAGGAGATGTACAATCGATTTTAGTAACCGTATTAGGACTAATTATTGGTGCCATTGCTTTCAGCGGTAGTTTAATTGCGTTTGGAAAACTCGATGGTCGTGTGGGAGATATTATGAAACCTTTCATGACCTATCTGAACCTTGTGCTTTTGGTAGCTACTTTAGGAACGGGGGCTTTTATCGTTGCTTCTCCAAATCCGCCGGCTGAAATGCTTTGGGCAATTTATACGCTTACCGCTCTGTCTCTTGTTTACGGAGTTATGTTTGTTATGCCGATTGGTGGTGCCGACATGCCGGTAGTTATTTCATTGTTGAACTCGTTTACAGGTATTGCCGCTGCGATGGCAGGTTTTATTTATAACAACGAAGCCATGATTTTGGGCGGTATCCTGGTTGGAGCAGCCGGTATGATTTTAACGGTTTTAATGTGTAAAGCAATGAACCGGTCGCTTATTAATGTTATTATTGGTGCTTTTGGTGGCGGAGGTGCAGCTTTAGACCGTGAACAGGGAACAATTAAAGAAATTACACTAAGCGACGCTGCTGTGCTTTTAAGCTACTCACAAAAAGTAGTTGTCATTCCGGGCTACGGTTTGGCAGTTGCCCAGGCTCAACATATTGCTCACGAATTAGACAATTTACTTGAAGGGAAAGGGGTTGAAGTAAAATATGCTATTCACCCGGTGGCCGGACGTATGCCAGGGCACATGAACGTGTTGCTTGCTGAAGCAGATGTTCCGTATGAAAAACTGGTTGAAATGGATGACATCAATCCGGATATGCCAAACGTCGATGTTGCCATTGTTGTAGGAGCAAACGACGTGGTTAACCCGGCGGCATACGACGATCCGAGCAGCCCGATTTACGGAATGCCAATTATCGATGCTCACCTTGCAAAAAATATCATCATCATGAAACGTGGAATGGGTAAAGGTTACGCAGGGATTGAAAACTTCCTCTTCTTTAACGACAAAACCCGCATGTTATTTGGCGATGCAAAAAGTTCAATCCAGAAATTGGTGAGTGAAATAAAAAGCATGTAACAACTTTTTAAATAAAGTCAGTGGAAAAGGTTTCAATTAAATTGAGACCTTTTTCTTTTTTACGCTATTTTTACCTTCAAACAAACAAGCTCTCAAAAAAATGAAAAGAAGAAACTTCTTAAAAGCAACAACTCTTGCAGGTTTGGTATTTACATTTCCGCAGGTTCTTTCAGCAAACAATCAAAAAGCAACAAAAGAAATACGAGATACTTTTTCGTTAACAGGAAATAAAGCTTCAATTTATACAAACTCAAATGTTAAGACCACGCGGATTTTTCATATTACCGATACGCATCTTTCGCTGGACGACGAGCGCGGAGGCACTTTTAAAGAATTCAGTAAAAGAATGGCCGGTGCCTATAAAAGTAACACGCAATTCGAAACCGGAGAGCAGGTAACAACAATCCAAAGTTTTGAGCAGACTTTGCAAAGAGCCAAAGAAGAAAAAGCAGATTTCCTGGCTTTAACCGGAGATATTTTTAGCTTTCCGTCGGAAGCGGCAATTGAATGGGTAAGTGAAAAATTGGAAAAAACAGGAATTCCTTACGGTTACATCGCCGGAAATCACGACTGGCACTATGAAGGGATGATAGGTAGTTCGAACGATTTACGAAAAACATGGACAGAAAAGCGTTTGAAACCGCTTTATCAGAAAAACAATCCACTGTTTGCAAGCTACGAACTTAACGGTCTTCAATTGATTTTTATTGACGATTCTACTTATGAAATAGAACCTGAGCAACTCATTTTTCTAAAAGAACAAATAAAAAGCGATAAGCCATTTTTATTGTTTCTGCATATTCCATTATACATTCCCGGAAGATCGATGGGATATGGCTGCGCAAATCCTGAATGGGGAGCAAAATCAGATAAAAACTATGAGTTGGAAAGACGTGATCAGTGGAGAAAAAGTGGACATACAGAAACAACATTCCATTTTTACAATGAAGTTTTTAATGCGCCAAATTTACTGGGCGTTTTTGCCGGCCACACACATCAACCAGCAATCGACATAAAAAATAATATTCCACAAGTAGTGTCCGGGCATAATGCAACCGGGTATTATACGAGTATTGAAATAAATCAGGCATAAAACGGGGAACACTTTTAATGAAAAAAGAAGAAATTATAAACGAAATTGTTCGTCAGTTAGACGACCGAATTTCGTTTCTGAAACAATCCATCCAAGCAGCAAAAGAATCGCGCGACAACGAAACAAAAAGCAGCGTTGGCGATAAATATGAAACCGGACGAGCCATGGTACAAATGGAATTGGAGAAAAACAGGGCACAGTTAGCCAAAACCGAGCATTTAAAAACAAGCCTGAATAAAATTGACCTTCACAAAAGGTATGAGAAAGTAGAATTTGGAAGTTTTGTTGAAACAAATCTTGGAAACTATTTCATTTCTGTAGCTTTTGGAAAAGTTGAAATAAATAACGTTCCTATATTTTCTATTTCTCTCAACTCCCCCGTAGGAAAAACGATAGAAGCAAAAACAACAGGCGAAAAAATTAATTTCCAGGGAAGACAAATTGAAATAAAATCGATTTCCTAAAATGAAAAATATTCGACTTGACCACGAATTGCCGGAAGCAACAGAAAGATGGGGCTGGAAATTTCATCACCTTGGAATTCCGACAGAAAAAAAGATGCCGGGAGAAAAATATTTGCCACAATTTAAATTTTATGTCTCCGGATTTCCTGAAAGTCCTTTTGGTATTGAATGGATGCGATTTGAAAAAAACAGCCCGGTTCATCCGCTTATTCAAAAAGTACCTCATCTTGCTTTTGAAGTTAAGAGTTTAGAACTGGAATTAAAAGCACACAATTTAAAAATAATTACACCTCCTTATCCTCCTTCCAACGGAATTAGAGTCGCAATGATCGAGTATCATGGAGCTCCTGTTGAACTCATCGAATTCAACAAAAATAACGGATAGAATATATGTAATGGTATTTCGACACAACGGTAATGATTTTGTGCAAACTTCAATGTCTAAATTCCATGTAAAAGAATCAAAAAACCATCAGTCAAAGAAAAAATAAAATTTGAATTTGATAAAAATCAGTCATAACTTACAAATTCAAATAATTTGAATGAGAATGATAAACCAGAGGAATGAGTTTCGACAGCTGGCGCCGGAACGTGTGAGTTACGAGGTATTAGAGGAACAATCGAAAATCTTTAGCGAAAATGAAATTTTAAATACACTTGCAGACTCGCTTTCACAAATGCTGGTGGTATTAAACCCGGAAAGACAAATTGTTTTTGCCAACAAACTTTTTTTACGTTTTCTCAGAAAAAAAGAATTAAAATCCGTTCTTGGTCAAAGGCCTGGTGAAGCAACCGAATGCATCTATTCCGATCTTGTAAAAGGAGGTTGCGGACATAGTGAATTCTGCAGAACCTGTGGGGCAGTAAATTCAATTCTAGAATCACAGGTCGGCAAACAGTCTGTAAAAGAGTGTAGTATTTTAAATAAAAAAAATGAAGCTCTTGATTTGCAGGTAACCTCAACTCCATACAAATATGCAGGTAACGAGTTTACCATTTTTGCCATTAACGATGTTAGCGATGAAAAAAGACGCCAAAATCTGGAACGTTTGTTTTTTCATGATGTTTTAAACAGCGCGGGCGGAATTTTAGATTTGACCAATCTTTTAAACGAAGTACAATCTCAGGATGAAATGACGGAAATCACTGAAATTCTTAAACGTGCAGCAGATAATATGGTTTACGAGATTTCGTCGCAACGCCAGTTGCTCGCTGCCGAGCGCGGTGAACTAAAGGTTTCAATTTCTGAGGCGGATGCCCTTTCTGTTTTTAATGGGCTTAAAAATAACTATGAACGACAAGGGATAGCCTCCGGTAAAAAAATTAGAATAAAAGAAGCACAGAAAAATTATATTTTAAAAACAGACTCCACACTATTACGGAGGATTTTGGGAAATATGTTAAAAAATGCCCTGGAAGCTTCATTACCAGGGGCCGAAATAGTACTTTCCTGTGCGAGCAAAAATAACAAAATTCAATTTTCAGTTCATAACGATAGTTTTATTGAACCGGAAATTCAACTTCAAATTTTTAAACGTTCCTTTTCAACCAAAGGCAAAGGCCGGGGATTAGGAACATACAGCATGAAACTTTTAGGTGAAAAGTATCTTGGTGGGCAGGTAAGTTTTAAAAGCACACAAAAAGATGGCACCACATTTTATTTAGAAGTTTAATTTCTTTTGGAGCTCTCAATATTTAGAGCAAACTATTCAAAGTGTCGTTAGATAACACTTGACTATCTCAAACTATTTTACTCGTTTTGTTCGCAAAACTTTATGATTTATTGCATACGAAAACCCTACTGAGATAAACTGTTTCAACTGAAGTCTGGGTTCTTCTCCTATTTTTTCGTCATTTTCGTCATAGATTGGAAACAGAACATCATCGTCATATATCATATGTATCATCACACGCATATTAATGTAATCGTTCAATTTCATCTTAACCAGATTCTCCCAGTTCACATCAAACTTCTGAAAAGGCTGCTGATAGTTGATAAACATTTTATACTTGGTTTCGTATGTAATGTCTTTTGTTATTTCCTTTTTAAATGTAACATCGGCATTTAAACCAGGCTCCCAAAAGCTTTTCCGGTCTTCGTCGATACTATATTTTGTCTGATCAATCAGTGAAGTATCTCTTACATAAACATTTTTCACGGTTAAAGGGGAAAGAAAAAGTGAAAACTCCTTATTCGGCTTGTAATCCAAACCTAATTTCAGGAAAGTTTTTGCGGGTGCCATAAAAGCAGAAATCGGATCCGGATAATCTGAGGTTGGATATTTATAGCCTCTGAAAAATTGCGTCTCGTAATTAAACTCAGCACTGTAATACCATTTTTTAAAAGCGCTTATACCAAACCTTGATGTAAGTTCAAACTTATCATCGTTTTTTTGCAATTCAGACTCGTCTCCTCCCGGGCGTAACCAACCATTTCTGATTTCAGCAGAATTTTCCCATTTTACTTTACCATCAGCCCGGGAATAATTTGCAGCACCTTTTAAAACAATCAGTAACGAAAGCGCACTCTGCCCCCCTTTCTTCCAGTTATTAAGATATGTTTGTGTAAAGCCGATGGTACCATCTCCGGTGAGTGTCCACGGAGTCTGAACTTCATATTGTTTTCCCACACCGGTTAATCCAGTTGAATGTCTGTTCAGCGATGAAAAATCAAAATCTTTGGTTTCTTTTGGTTTGAATCTGGAAAAAGTGACTCCATCGTCAATTGTCAACTGCAAAGTTCTCTTATCCAAATTCTTTACCAATAACCTCAACGAATCATTTTGTTCATTTTTGAGCCAGATACGTTGATAATATTTATCCAGGTTACTTAAGTTAATCTGATAGGGTTCATTATATAAATTTTGAATCTCAATCCTTGATGTATCAATGTAGTCTGCATACCGGGCTAGAACTTTAATAACCGTAAAAATAGAGTCATTTACAGCCTGCATTACCGAGTCATTGTAATTTTTAAGCACGGCATAGTTATTTAACTCAATCGAATCGACAAACTTTTCTTTTCCTCTATTATATTCTGCTTCAAAAAGCTCCTGCCGGTACCTGTTTAATACAGAGTCACGATATTGCGTTAAAATCGAGTCATTATATTCGAGTCTCTTTTGTTCAACGTAAGCAACCCTGATGCTATCCAACGCCATCAGCCTGTTAAAATTCGCCTCATTTTCAAGCATCGAATCCGGAATCACTTCGGGAATAACTAAATCGTCAGGCATCTTGTAAACAGAGTCATTAAACAATTTCATTCCTTCACCTGGCGGAACATACTTTACTTCTTTATTTATCCTTGCTAACCTTTCGGGTGTTAATTTTATTTCCCTGTTCTGAAATTCACTTTGCAGTTTGATGCCAAACATTTCGAGGTGTTGATCTACTTTGTTATGCGGATAATAACCAGGCACAGACAAGCTGTCATGAACATATTCCGGTAAACGAAAAACAAACCTTGCTGAAGAATCGTAAGTCAAGGTATCAATCGAAAATAAAACGGAATCAATTGGTTCATCTTCTACAAAATGAATCAATCCTTTTACATCTTTTTCCAGATTAGGATTTGATGTTTGCCAATATCCTTTTTCCACAAAATACTTTTTAAGAATATTGATTCCGTCATTGAGCAACTCAGCATCTTTATCACTTAAAGATTTTTGTGCAACTGAAACAGGTATGAAATATAGAAGGAAGATAACTAAAGAAATAACTTTTATCTTTTCCGAACGCATATAAAATTGTTTAAAAGCTTTTTTTCAAAACGCAAAAATAATATTTATGTTATTTTAAATTCAAATAAATTATGATGTTTATCTTAAATTTGAATAAATTCAATTTAGAATTGGCTAAAATAGGAACGATTAATACAAAATTTAATGCAACAAACTATCTTTTTTTTGATTTTGGTGTTTTTATTTTCCTGTAGCAATGAAAAAGAAAACAAAATTGGTGAATCGTTAAGCTGGTCAAAAAGGGAGATCTCACTTCCCCAAAATAATAGTCTGTCAACAGGCCGTTCATATTTATCCGTTTATTCAGACATCTATGACCTTACCGACGAGACCAAACACCTGCTTACATCTACGGTAAGTATAAGAAACACCAGCGTTAACGATTCGATTTTTGTAACAAAGGCCGATTATTTTAACACCCACGGAAAACTAATCCGCTCATATGTGGATTCGCCTGTATATCTGACTCCCATGGAAACGGTTGAGATTGTCATTCACAGAAGAGACAATCTGGGAGGGAGCGGTGCAAACTTTATTTTTGAATGGGCTGTAAAAAACCCAAAATACGAACCTCTGTTTGAAGCTGTTATGATATGGACCACCGGCAATCAGGGAATCTCATTTACAACAAAAGGAAAAAATTACCCAAACAATTAGATTTCATTTTCCCATGTAGAAAATGGTTTTGAAGATAAGTAGGAGTTATAATAACGTATATTTCCCGAAACTTCTTTTTCAATCCATGCCGGAACATCGATTTTTTGCTTTTCACTCACTAACTCAACTTCGGCAAGAATTAATCCTTTATTTGCCCCCTCAAAAACATCAATCTCCCAAACCAGACCACCAATCGTTTCTTTATATCTGGTCTTTTCCACCAGGTAATCCAAACACATTCCAAGTATTATTTTGCCTTGCTCCAAAGGAATTTCATATTCTAATTCTGTTCGCGTTATCCCGTTTGTCTTCCCTTTTATAGTTAAAAACGACTTTTCACCAACAACACGTACCCTCACTGTTCGTTCCGGATCTACTGAGAGATAACCCTGTACGAGTTTCTGGCCGTTCCCCCCGGGCCTCCACACTTTTGCTGCGACAAGAAATTTTCGTTCAATCTCAACCATAGTTACAATTTTTAGCCATAAAAATAATATGGTTTTAACGAAAAGAAATATTTGCTCTTGTTAAAATTATTTAAGTAATTTTGAAACGGTTCATTGATTCGAATAGAGTGGCGATGTGCAAATTAAAGCAGTTGAAAAGAAAAGCGGTCGCCGAACTAAAAATTGAAAACAATAAAATGATATCGAGAGCGGAGGCAATTCAATTACTGGAGGAAAATATTTCTGCTGAAAATATGTGGAAACATTGTTTGGCGTCAGAAGCAGTTTTAAGGGCAATGGCAAAAAAACTAAATCGAAATGTTGATGAATGGGGTATTGCTGGCCTATTACATGATATTGATGTTGAAATAACAAAAGCCGATCCGTATACGCATGGACCATACGCGGAAAAAATTCTAAAAGGAAAAATAAGCGATGAAATGTTGGATGCGATTGTTATGCACAACGAGGTAGCTACCGGTAAAGAAAGAACTACCGAATTTCAACATGCCCTGGCTGCCGGCGAAACAATTACTGGTTTAGTTACTGCAACAACGCTGGTTTACCCTGATAAAAAAATTGCGGGGGTTAAACCTAAATCGGTTACAAAAAGAATGAAACAAAAAGCTTTCGCCGCTTCTGTCAAACGTGAAAATATCTTGGAATGTGAAAAAATTGGCATCCCCCTCAACGAATTTGCTGAACTTGCCGTAAACGCGATGAAAGATATCAGCAGTGAGCTGGGATTGTAACAATGATATTCATTACTCATTGAAATTTTTGATATTTTTTTTAAAATTTTCAATAAGTTTACTACTTTTACAAACGAGTATTTTTTACTTTTATACACATAAGCAATGCCAGACTTAAACTAAAGCTTGATGATAAACGATCTGAAAAATAAATCGTTAATAGCTTCCGGAGATCAAAAAAAATTCAGACAATTAATGGAGCTGACTTCTGACGATCTTTTGATATTTGCAATAGGCTTTTTAAGAGATAAAGAAACCGCTGAAGAAATAGTCAGTGATGTTTTTGTGAAAATATGGAACAACAGAAAAGATCTGTTAAAGGTAAAAAATATCAAATCGTACCTTTTTATTAGTGTAAAAAACGGTTGTTTATCTCACCTGAGAAAATCATCAAAAAATAAAAATATTATTTCTATTGACGAATTTGAAGATTTCAGGTTTCTTCCCGTAGAAGGGCCTTTGGAAGATAATTTAATAGAGGAAGAAACGGTAAATTTAATTTATAACGCCATTGAGAAACTCCCCCCAAAATGTAAACTTGCATTTACTCTTGCAAAGGTAAACGGACTGAAATATAAAGAAATTGCTGAGATAATGAATGTTTCTGAAAAAACAGTAAACAATCATTTGGTGAATGCTGTCAACAAAATTTCGGGAATACTTTCCGTAACCCAAAAGTCGAATGAAAAACCGGTTTCCATGAACCGGGCAAGTCTTTTTTAAAAAATCAGAAAAATTATAACTTATTGTTTAGGTACATTTTTGAATCATTGCGTCTTTAAGCATAGATGAGAAAAATGACGAACCGAGATAAACTATACGAACTAATTGTAAAAGACCTGACCTCTGAAATTTCAGAGGAAGAAAAAATACTTTTCGAAAAAAGTCTCATTTCCAACGAGGAGCAAGAACAAAATTACAATATAATCAAATGTTTCTGGTCATCTTATTTCCCAACCGTTGAGAAAAACAATATAATAGAAAAAACAGAAAAAAAGTTGGGTTTAACATATCATCAAAATCCTAAATCCCACAATGGATTTAAATTTAGAATTGCTGCAACCTTTCTTTTAATTTTATCGTTAGGCGTAATAGGACTTTACTATTTTATTTCAAATCAAAATACCTTAGAAATTGTTGAATATAAAACCGGTCCTGATGAAGTAAAAGAATTTGTTTTGTCCGATGGAACACAAGTTTGGCTTAATTCTTCTTCTGCTCTTTTAACTGTTGAACCGTTTAAGGGAGATTACAGGGAAGTTAGGCTAATTGGAGAAGGATACTTTGAAGTAGCACATAACCCACGGAAACCATTTCTTGTTAAAACTCCAGGCTTAACGACGAAAGTTCTGGGAACAAACTTTAATCTTATTTCGTTTCCCAAAGAGGCTGAACAAGAGCTCTCTCTATATGAAGGGAAAGTAGAATTAATAGATGATTATAATACAAAAAATAATGTAGTGCTAAATCCCGGGGAACAGGCCTATTTTAATAAAAAAAGAAGCCAGTTTCTTATAAAGAAAACAGAACTGGGACAACCTGCTGCCTGGCGTAAAGGAATACTTAGTTTCTATGATGAACAATTAAAACACATTGTATTGACTTTGGAAAGAAGGTACCAGACCAGGATAATAATTAAAGATGAAAAAATTGGCAAACTGCGTTTTACTGCAAATTTCGAGGGAGAGTCATTGTTTAAGATACTTCAATTGCTTAACGAAGCACACGAATTTGTATTTTATGAAACAGATAACGGAATAATTATAGAATCATTATAACTTATGTTTAAAATAATAAAAAAGACCATTATGGTAACTTAAACCAATTATATCAAAAAGGGAGGAGATTTGGTCAGTTTCCTTCCTTTTGAAAGTGTGAAATTATTTTTTTGTTTAACAAACTAAACCATTAATTTTATGGAACATAGCGTTAAAAAAACGCCTTCCGTGTTCTTCGGATGGCTAAAAACACTTCGCCATGGAGCTGCATTATTAATAATGCTCATGGTGATTGCATCTAACGTTCAGGCAAGTGCTTATTCTGAGTCGGTAAAATTCGACTTAAACATGAAGAAAGTCAGCCTGAAAGAAGTTTTTCAAACTATCACAAATCAAAGTGAGTTTAAATTCATTTACAATAACGATGTTGTAAATGACAATCAAAAGGTATCAGTTACTTCAAGAGATGCCCGTGTTGAAGAAATTCTGGATGAAATACTTCCGGAACACAACCTGGAATACAAAGTAATTGATCGCCAGGTTATTGTATTTCCGGCTGAAGGAAAGACAAACACAGAATCAAATTCAGTAACTCCTGCCAATGCACAACAAAAATCCATCTCAGGTAGGGTTGTGGATGAAAACGGAGCTCCGCTTCCGGGAGTTACAGTTGTGGTTAAGGGGACAACCGTTGGTGTAGTGACCGACATCGACGGAAACTACAATTTAACTGTACCTGCTGACGCCAACGTACTTTCTTTTTCATTTGTAGGGATGAAAACACAGGAAATGACTATTGGCAACCAAACAACCATTAACATTACTTTAGAAGCCGAAACTATCGGTTTGGACGAAGTTATTGCAGTAGGTTACGCTTCTCAGAAAAAGGCGAACGTTGTTGGTTCAGTTGCTTCGGTTAGCGGCGAAAAAATTACCGCAATCCCGGCAGCCAATGTTAGTAATGCATTATCAGGACGTGTATCTGGTACTACATTTATACAAGGCAGTGGAGAACCAGGTGGGAATGATGCCAGAATTTTTGTACGTGGTCGTAGCAGTTTAGGTGATCCTGATGACGATACCCGGGATAGAGAATTATCTTCACCTTTGGTAGTAATTGACGGTATTCCCGGACGTTCTATGAGCGATATTGACCCGGTGGACATTGAAAGTGTTTCAATTCTGAAAGATGCCTCTGCAGCTATTTACGGTGCACAGGCTGCAAACGGTGTTATCCTTGTAACGACAAAAAAAGGAGAAGCAGGTAAACCAAGGATGAGCTACCAGTTCTACCAGGGATTTTTAACACCAACAATTCTTCCAAAAGTAACCAGTGCAGGTGACTATGCCACAATGTTGAGTGAATACCAGGACTATGAAGGAAAACCAAGGACATACTCTGATGAAGATATAGCGTTGTATTACAGCGGAAGAGACCCGTGGGAACACCCCAACAGCGACTGGGAAGGTGACTTGATTTCCAAATGGACTACCACAAGTAAACAAAACTTTAGTATTGATGGTGGAAGTAACGGTATGTATTACTTTGTTTCTTTTGGTTACAAAAATGAAGAAGCAATTTACAAACAGGAATCAACCAATTATAAACAGTATAACCTGCGTGCAAAACTGGAAATTCCTATTACAGACTGGTTAAAAACAAACATTGATTATGCCGGATTTTTGGATAACAAATTGTACCCAACAAAAAGTGCCAGTGCGATTTATGGTCAGTCAACCCGTTTGTTACCAACCCAGTGGGATAAATGGCCCAACGGCTTACCAGGACCTGACATTGAATACGGTGACAACCCAATTGTAACGTCTACCTTTGAAGGTGGTTACGATGATCAAAAGCAGTATAAGAATCAAACAACATTTAAGGCAACCATAACCCCGCCATTTGTTAAAGGATTAACTCTTCAGGGAATGTATTCCTTTGATGTTAATAACGAATACTGGAAAAGATTCCGTAAACCATGGATTCTATACTTCCCTCCTGAAGATCTGGATGTGGCAACAAGGGATTCTGAAGGTTTTATAATCGATATGCCATTAACACCCAAGGAACGAGGCTACTCCGCTCCGGAACTTGAAGAGCGCTATATGCGTACCATCAACCAGTTGACAAACTTTAGTTTTAACTATGCACGTGAATTTGGCGACCATTCGTTAGGTATATTTGGTTCATATGAACAATACACCAGTGATTGGAACAGGCTTGTTGGATTCCGTAAATATTATATTTCGGATGTTGTACAAACACTTAGCGCCGGCGCTGATAAAGACAAGGATGCGTGGGGTGGCATGACCATATATGCGCGTAAATCGTTGATTGGTCGTTTGAACTACAGCTACAAGGGGAAATACCTGTTGGAAGCCATTTTCCGTCGTGACGGTTCGTTGAAATTCCCACCGGACAGTCGTTGGGGTAACTTCCCTGGTCTTATGTTGGGTTGGAGAGCTTCCGAAGAAAATTTCTGGAAAGCAAACCTCGCTTTTATCAACTACTTTAAGCTTAGGGCATCTTATGGGAAAATGGGTATGGACCCGGGAAGTGCATTCCAGTACATGAATAAATATACACTTTCAACCGGTGCGACATTAGGAACAGGTAAAGTGGTTGAAACTGTTGTTCAACAAGATGGTGTTGCCAACCCGAATATTACCTGGGAAAAACAAACCACCTATAATCTTGGTTTTGATTCACAATTATTGAATAATATGTTCTCATTAAATGCTGACATATTCTTAAACAAACGTACTGATATTCTGGCTCCTAGAGACGCTTCCGTACCTGAATTTACAGGATTGGCATTACCTGATGAAAATATTGCAGAAGTTAAAAACCGGGGTTTTGAAATCGAAGCCGGTTATAACAAGGACATAACGAATGATCTTCATTTGATTGTTGCAGGAAATATTAGTTACAACCACAATGAAGTGGTATTTATGGATGAGCCTGAAAGAGCTGTACCATGGCAACAACGCACCGGACATCCTTATGGTGCCGAACTTTTATTCAATGCCATTGGTATTTTTGCCGACCAGGCTGCTGTAGATGCATACCCACACTGGTCAGGTGCTAGACCGGGTGATGTTATTTTTGAAGACGTAAGTGGTGACGGTGAAATAACCAATGACGACAGGATTTTACTAGACAAAACGGATGCACCTGAACTTTTCTACGGTCTTAGCTTCGATGTTACATATAAAAACTGGAACCTTACTGTTTTAGCGCAGGGACAAGGAACTTACTATCGTATGAATATTGCTGACGGACGTCGTGGAGAAGCTGGTAATTACTTCCAGTGGAGTTTCGACGGAAGATGGACACCGGAGAATACCAATGCCAGCGTTGCAAGAGCATATAACCGCGATGACCTGTACTGGTCATTTGATAACCATAATAGTACTTACCATTGGGATAATATGGCATACTGCAGGTTGAAAAACGTAGTACTTACCTACACCATCCCAAGCAGTGTATTTGGAAATACAGGTATTGACAGAGCAAGTATCTTTTTCTCAGGAAATAACCTTGCCCTGCTGTATTCTGCACAGAGAAACTTTGACCCGGAAATTGGAGCTCCGATGACTTATCCTGCCGTAAAAACGTTCGCTATTGGTGCAAGAGTTACATTTTAATGATTTAACGAATTTTGAAAAATGAAGAATATGAAAAAAATATTAGGATATTCAATGATGATGTTGGCGCTTATTTTTGCAACAACATCATGCGACGATGTTCTCGACCAAAAAGCGGTTGATGCTTTTAATGAGGAGTCTGTTTTCGAGGATATCAATCTTACAAAGGCATACCTAGGTAAATGTTATGATAATATAGGAATCGATGGTAGCCAAATGCTAGGACTGCGAGAGGATCTGCTTGCAGGTGCTACTGATGAACTTTTGTGTATCCATCGTCCGGGAAGCTATCCTATTGTAAAGGGAAGAATGAGTCCCGATGAATTGGGACACTTTGGAAGCTGGCGTTTTAGATGGACTACCTGGCCATTGTACGGCAACATTAAAAATGTAAACGTTTTATTAGCAAATATTGATAATGTTCCAACAGAAACAGCTGACGAAGAAGAACATCTTTCTAACTTCAAAGGTGAAGCCTATTTTATCAGGGCTTTTAATTATGCCAACCTGATGCGTTCGTATGGTGGCGTGGTTTTGGTCGACCAACCCTTTGAACTCGATCAGGACTTCCTGTCCTACACCAGGTCATCCATTGATGAAACACTGGCATTTATTCTGGCCGACTGCGATAAAGCTATTGCAGGATGTCCCAGCCCAGGTGACAAATTTTATGAGCAGGGAAGAGCTACTAAGGCAGCTGCTGCCGCTTTAAAATCAAGAATTTTAAGTTGGAGCACAGGTATCCTTATGAATGGCGGATATCAGCCGTCAAACGAATTGGTATCGTTCCAATCAGGTTCACTTTCACAGCGTTTGCAGGATGCCAAAGCTGCTGCAAAAGCTATTATGGATGGAACGTATGGCGATTATTCTTTACACGGTTCTACCGATGATCCTCCTGCGAATATGACTGAGGAAGATGTGATGGCATATGCCGATAATTTCTATAGCATCTTTGATCAAACCGGAGAATGGAACAGCGAATCTATCTGGGGAATACAATACGTACAGGCTCAGGGAAACAGAACCCAGCAAAACAAATGGTGGGGTCCGAACGGATACCACAACTGGGGTAATAATGGTCCAACAGAACCTACAGTACGTAAGTTTGAGATGGCTGATGGTACACCATTCGTATGGGATAAATACAATCCTGGAAATAATAATTTCAGGGAAGCAACTGCTGCAGAATTGGCTGCCGATCCTGAAATGAATCCATACGTAGGCCGTGAGCCCCGTTTCTATGCAACCGTATTTCATGACGGTTCACCATGGCAAGCTCGTGCTGAAACCAATAATAAAATTCAAACCGGTTACTATCTACATACAACACCCGATGGTTTTATGGGATTGGATCAGTCAGCATTTAGTGCAAAAGTAGATGCATTTGTAAATGCGGCTTCAGGCAACCAAACTGCCGGTACTGATACACGTCAGGCGCTGGTTGAAGCGTGGAACGGAACCAAAAACGGTTACTATATCAAGAAATACACCGATCCTAATATTATCGGACAGTTTTTTGATAACAATAATGCCTGGATTGAACTGCGTTATGCTGAAGTACTTTTGGACTATGCAGAAGCATGTATTGAATTAGGTGGTTCTGATTTACAACCTGGTTTGGATGCGCTGAACATGGTTCGTAATCGTGCCGGATTGCCTGACAGGGTAACTACCGATCAGGATCAGGCAAGAGAATGGCTACGTCACGAACGTCAGATTGAATTCTACGGTGAAGGTGATCGTTTTTACATGATGCGTAAATGGATGATTGCCGGTGATGTTATTGAAAATGTAAGCCCGATGAATATCTATCATTTTGATGATGGCTCAACAATTTGGAACTATGACCAATCAGCCACCGCAGATGAAAGATCATGGATTGATGCAAACTATTGGTTGCCTATTTCTAGAACAGAAGTTAACAAAGCTCCGCAATTGCAGCAAAACCCCGGATATAACTAGATAATAGTTAAGTTTGGTTAGTTTCAATAAAAGACCGACTCTTGTCAGAGTCGGTCTTTTTTAAACCATTCCCAACAAAAGATAACCTGCAAAAACAACCTGAGCGACGAACTGAAAAAACTATAAATACCTAAATCCAACATTTAAATACCTGATATATGACACGAATAAAACTTTCGTCGATGATGTTCTTGCAGTATATGATGTATGCTGTCTGGTGGGTTCCCTTAGCCGCCTATTTAACCAACCTGGGGGTAGGAAGTACCGAAAAAGCACTCATCTTAAGTTCAATGGCACTCGGCTGTATTCTTTCTCCTGTAATTGGCATGGTTGCCGACCGTTTTTTTGCCGGGCAAAAGGTCTTAGCCGGCCTTAACATCATCAATGCAATAATGCTCTTCCTTGCCGGAACCACAAATAATTCCGACCTGCTGTTTGTTTATCTTCTGATTGCCATGTTTGGTTACATGCCCACATGGGGACTGACAAGCTCAATATCAATGGCTCATTTGTCGTCAGAAGAATTTCCAAAAGTTCGCGTATTTGGTTCTATCGGATGGGTAGCGTCAGGTATATTTAGTATCATTTTTATCAAATTTTTTAACATCAATTTTGACGGAACAAATATTCCGTTTTATTGTGGTGCCGGAGTTAGTTTATTGGCTGCTGTTACTAATTTCACTTTACCTAACACACCTCCTCAGGCAAAAAAAGAAAAAATATCATTTATCGAGATCTTTGGGTTGAGAACATTAAAAATGATGAGGGATCGAAACTTTGCTATTTTTATTATTTTCTCATTCATTTCCATGATCCCTTTCGCCATGTATTATTCCTTCTTCTCTGAATTTCTGTTACACATTAATACAAAATATATTTCAGTAACCATGAATTGGGGAATTCTGGCAGAAATGGGATTTCTATTATTGGTCTCACCCGCAATCAAAAAACTGGGACTACGAAAAGTGATGATTTTGGGATTGGTTGCCCTCACCATTCGTTACCTGGCATTTTATGCCGGGGGTGTAATCAGCCAAAGCTGGATGTATTATATTGGAATATTGATTCACGGACTAATTTTTGGTTTTTTCTATGTTGGCGGACAAATTTACATCGACAAAAAAGCACCGGCAGAGTTAAAGTCGCAGGCTCAGGGATTTATATTCCTTGTTACTTTTGGAGTCGGATTGCTGGCGGGTAATTTTATTTGTGCGCACATTATTGATTTTTTCAGAGTTGAAGGCGCAACAAACTGGAATGGCATTTGGGGAGTTACCACTTTACTTTCGGTAAGTACATTACTTCTTTTTGTATTATTATTCAAAAACAACATCAGCAAAAAGTAAAATGAATGCTGCCAGCTCCTTTAATCCCTTTTATACATGTATTAAAAAGGATTGATTGATGCCTGCGCATAAAATAAAAAATTGTTGTGGATACACAATTTAATGATTTGAGTAAGCGAAAATATTGCAAATATTTTTGTAATAAATTTCTCATTACAAACTAAAAATTTATTACACAAAATAATTGATAAACAACAGAATACAGGATATGAAAATAACATAGATTATCTATTGCAAATTACATTCTTTCTTTTATCTTTATAAAGTAAAACCGTAAATAAACCTAAACCATTATGATCACCGAACCATAACATAAAACTTATTCAGACTCCTTTCAATTTCATTTAAGAATTTTTAATCACCCATTTTCATTTAACATTCTAAACTCACATGCATAACCAAAATTTAGTCCAAGCAAATATTCTGTCGTTCCAATTATTTTACACCTCTTTGTGTGTTGTTTTAATAGGATTTTCATGTAAACCCTACATTCAAAATGATATCGTTAATGATGAAATCGTACTTCAAATAGACTCATTTAAAATAACAAAATACGAATTTGAAAAAAATAAAAAACGTGCAATCGAAAGTAAAACGTTTGGAAACACTAATAACTGGAGCGAACAATATGTCAATAATGCCTATTTCCTGGCTGATGCCTATAGCGAAAAGTATGATACGATTTCAGCAATCAACAAAAAAGTAAACTATGCAGCACGAACAATGCTGGGGCAATATAAAGGATACTTATGGAATAAGGTTGAGGAGCCTAAACTCGTCTTTACAAAAAAGGAAATTAAAAACATTCATAAAAAACAAAACAAAACATTTGAACTTGAGTATTTTATTTTTCCTGATTCTGATTCCTTTTTCTCAATTTTCGAAAATGATATCAACATCAAAACAAAAGCTGACTTTCTCAAAGTAGTCGAAAAGTGCAAAACAAGTACAATCAAACATAAACACATTCAACTGCTTTATCCTTTTGACGAACTCGAACCTGTTAAAAACATTATATATTCTTTAGACGATGAAGAAGCAGCCAAAATTTCACTTGACGATAATAAAATACTGGTTGTTTATTTGAAAAAGAAATCAGAAAGGAAACAAAAGGATTTTAAAAGAGAAGAAGAAGCGATAAAACTTAGGTATACACATCTAAAGGAAAAACAAATTGTTAACAACAAAAGAGATTTTATTTACAGCAAAGCTGATATCAACATCAACAAAAAAGTCAAGGACGAATTATTCAGGAAAATCAAAGAGTCATCGCGTGCTGAAGAAAATACATTTTTTTCATCCGATACAATATTGACATACAACCAAAACAATGAAACAAAAGCTCTTTTAGTTTCTGATTTTTTCGATTATTATTACAACAACCCTCTTACTCCGATTATTACAAATAATGCTACCCTGGAGGAAACTCTCAAACAGATAGTACTGGAGAAATACCTTTATTTCGAGTGTGTCAATTTGGGCATCACAAATTCAAAAGAGTTCCTTTTAGACAAAAAAAATTATAAGAATAGTCTTGTTCTGGGAAAATATATAGAAGACAATTTTCTCTCAGAAGAAGTTCATCAAAAAGAATTATCTGAATACTACAATAACAACAAAAATAATTTTACGACGTGTCGAAAATGCTCGGTCTGCATTTTAACTTTTAAAAACACAAATTCTGCTATATCACACGTATTTCAACTCGATAAAATTGCTACCCAGGGAGGGATTAAAAACCAATCTGATACAATATTGATGAATTTGGATTCGTATCAAAAGGAAGTTGCTATCGACATATCCGACAAAAAATATTCAACAGAAATTATAGAAAAACTATTTACAGCAGATTTAAACAAACGAATTGGACCAATAGAATTCAATAATAAAGCTATTGTGCTTGTCAAAACAAACGAGTTTGGTAAAGAAATTTTGCCTTTTGAAATCGCAAGAAAAAAAATAAAAAAGCAATTAGTGACAGCCAAAATGGAAAGATTAAAAACAAACAGACTAAACACACTAAGAAACAGATATGCTATAACAATTAATACTATCAAACAATAATAGAAGAGAGCTATTCTTATTTTTATTTTAAACAACAAATTAAAACAAATACTTATGAAAAAAATAATTTTTATTATTTCAGTTTTTACCATTTTTTTAATGGTTTCTAAGCAAAGTTCTGCATATGGTGGATGGGTTGAATGCTGGGAGTCAGCGGGAGATCCATACCAAGTAACTGCAACTTACACTGCATCAGGTACAGTACACTATAGTTTATTTGTTGACCATGGTGCAGCGGGTATTGTCGCCTCTGGCCAAGCTGATTCTATAGTCGATACAGACGGCTCAACTACGATAATTGAAGCCTTCTATAATGTTCCCTGGGGGGAAAATAACGTAACTCTTGTAGCCTGCCACTTAAACCTACCAACAGGTTATGCCAAAGTAACAGCCTGGTGGTAATATAGCAAAAGAACTCTCTTCTATTTTACTCCTGCTAACATAACCGCTTTTTCTCTGAAAATCTGTCAGTGTAAAAAATCCTGATAGATTGTATTTTCCTTACGCCAAACACAACACAACCTGACAACCAGACACTTGAAATAAAAAAAATGACAGTTTTTTGGCTCTGGTATTTTTTTTGATTTAGAAAAAGCGAAACTAAAAAATAACGTTCATTAAATTGTTTAACCATTAAAAGAACAGGAGGAATAAGTCATGTTAGCAAAAAGATCTGAAAATTATTTTCCATCTATCTTTGACCGTTTTTTTAACAACGATTTGATGGATTGGAATCTTACAAATTATTCAAGCACCAACACATCGTTGCCGGCTGTAAATGTCAGAGAAACTGAAGATGAATTTAGCATCGAAGTTGCGGCACCGGGAATGACAAAAACAGATTTTAACATTAGTTTTCATAACAATGTGTTAACAGTATCTTCAGAAAAAAAAGATGAGAAAAAAGAAAAAAAGGAAAATTATTCCCGAAGGGAATTTTCTTACCAGTCATTCCAGCGCTCTTTTACAGTTGCTGACAACGCAGTTGACAGCGATAAGATTTCGGCGAAATATGCCGAAGGTATTTTGACTATTACTCTTCCAAAACGTGAAGAAGTAAAGCCAAAACCACTTAAAGAAATTAAAATATCATAAGAAGCTAACTTATCACCCGGTGTATTGCCGGGTGATTTTTTTATACCCCTGGGTGGCTTATACAATTTAAAACAAACTGTTTTTCAATTCTTTGATAAAAAAATGTTAAAGACCGGGTTTAGGGAGAGAGAAAAAATATATTTGACCGTTTTAATGACTAATTTTCCGGTGAAAGGAATAAAACATCTGATGAATTTTCGGTAAAGATTTACTTAATATATTTTAACAAAATATAAGGCTTTTTATCTTTGCAAACATTTAAATTCGTGCTTCGAATTTTGGAACACAAAATTTTAAAAGAAAAGAGAGTCAATCAAGCAGTTGATTATTTTTCTTTTTTTTAATCCAGAATTCAGAACTTAAGTTTGAGTAAACGAATAAAATAGTAAAAACATAACAGTACAAATAATATGGATCAGGCAGTTGATATTAAGGAATTAAACGAAAGAATTCAAAAAGAAAGTTCATTTGTCGACATGGTAACGATGGAAATGAACAAAGTTATTATTGGTCAGAAACATTTGGTAGAAAGCCTTTTAATCGGATTGTTATCCAACGGGCACATTCTTTTGGAAGGTGTTCCGGGACTGGCAAAAACACTGGCAATAAAATCGCTGGCTCAAACCATCAGCGCAAAATATTCGCGCATTCAGTTTACACCCGATTTACTTCCGGCTGACTTGCTCGGTACAATGATTTACAGCCAGAAAAAGGAAGAATTCACTATAAAAAAAGGACCGATTTTCGCCAACTTTATTTTAGCTGACGAGATAAACCGTGCACCGGCAAAAGTTCAGTCTGCATTATTGGAAGCAATGCAGGAACGCCAGGTTACCATTGGTGAAAATACTTTTAAACTGGATGAACCATTTTTGGTTATGGCAACGCAAAACCCTATAGAACAGGAAGGTACTTATCCCCTGCCCGAGGCACAGGTTGACCGTTTTATGCTGAAAGTAGTTATCAACTACCCAAAAAAAGAAGAGGAAAAACAAATTATCAATCAAAACCTTTTAAAACAATTTCCTGAAACTTCAACAATATTAAAACCCGAAGATATTATCAAAGCCCGTGGGGTAGTAAAAGATGTCTATATGGATGAAAAAATTCAGAAATATATTGTTGACATCGTTTTTGCGACTCGTGAGCCTGTTGAGTACAAACTGGAAAAATATGCAGATATGATTTCTTACGGCGCTTCGCCAAGGGCCGGAATTAGCCTGGCACAGGCGGCAAAAGCATTTGCTTTTATCAAGCGCCGTGGCTATGTAATTCCTGAAGATGTGCGTGCCGTGTGTCCTGATGTATTGCGTCACAGAATAGGGCTAAGTTACGAAGCAGAGGCAAACAACATCACATCAGAAGAAATTATTACGGATATTCTGAATGTAATAGAGGTACCATAAAAAAAGCCCCCTCTGACTCCCTGCATCGGGGAGTACAAGAGAAAAAACAATTCAAAAATGAATTACTTGAATAAAATATTTGTTTTTAACTTTTCCCTTTTAGGGGAAATTCCGAAGAGAAAGGGGGCCTCTTATGGAAGCAACTGAATTATTAAAAAAGGTAAGGCAGATTGAAATTAAAACACGGGGTTTATCGCGAAATATTTTTGCAGGTGAATACCACAGTGCTTTTAAAGGGCGGGGAATGGCATTTTCGGAAGTACGTGAATACCAGTTTGGCGACGATATCCGTAACATCGACTGGAATGTTACGGCTCGTTACAACCATCCGTATGTAAAAATCTTTGAAGAAGAAAGAGAGTTAACCGTAATGCTGCTTATCGACGTAAGCGGTTCGCGTGAATTTGGTTCAGCTGAAAAACTGAAAAAAAACATCATCACTGAGATATCTGCGATACTTTCCTTCTCTGCAATTCAGAACAATGATAAAATAGGAGTAATTTTCTTTTCAAATACGATAGAAAAATTTATTCCTCCGAAAAAAGGAAAAAGTCACATTTTGCGCATCATACGTGAGTTGATTGATTTTCAACCACAGGAGAGAGGAACCGATATAACGGGTGCAATCCGTTATTTAACCAATGCCATAAAAAAACGTTGTACTGCATTTGTTATTTCTGATTTTATGGATGATAATCCGGATTTAGACATGGCGCTTTCAATTGCCAACAACAAACATGATGTTGTGGCTTTAAAAGTTTACGATGACAGGGAAAAAGAATTACCGTCTATTGGAATGATTAAATTAAAGGATGCAGAAACCGGGCAATATGTTTGGGTTGACAGTAGTTCCAAAAGAATCAGAAAAACCTATTCCGATTGGTGGAACAAACATGTTGCGCGACTCGATGCGCTGTTTAAAAAATGCGGTATCGATTATGCCCGGATAGACACCAACGAAGATTATGTAAAATCTTTAATGACCCTTTTTAAAAAGAGGGCTTTAAAACAATAAGTAAATGAAGTTGAGAATAAAAATATTATTCTTTTTTATGCTCCTGATTTTTATTTCGGGGCTTACAAACGCACAACAAATTAAGGCAACTGCCAGCCTCGATTCGGCTAACATTCTGATCGGTGACCAGGTAAAACTTTTTCTCGAAATCGATCATCCCAAAAATGTAAAAGTCGAATTTCCGCAGCTACCCGATACGATTCAAAGTTTGATTGAAGTACTGGAGCGATCAAAAGTGGACACTTTTGAAATGGACAGCGAGGAGTTGATGAAGCAGATTCAATCTTATACCATAACAAGTTTCGATAGTGGAAGTTACCGTATTCCCCCCTACTGGTTTACTTTTGAAATGGACGGCCTGGTTGATTCTGTTCCAAGCAATGGTGTAACACTAAATGTATATAGCATGACTGTAGACACCACTAAAGGGCCGACTGACATAAAAATGCCATACGGCGCGCCTTTATCTTTAAAGGAAGTTATTCCCTATATTTTGGGTGTAATTTTAATTGGGGCAATTATTTTTCTGGTTTTATATTCCATCAAAAGAAAAAAGAAAAACAAACCCATTTTTACACGGCCTCAAAAACCCAAAGAGCCAGCGCACGTAGTCGCTCTTCGGGAACTTGACCGGATAAAAAATGAAAAGCTCTGGCAAAAAGATAAAACCAAACAGTATTACAGCGAAGTAACTGATACATTGCGCGAATACATTGAAGACCGGTTTGAAATTTCTGCAATGGAACAAACCACCGATGAAATACTTACCAGCTTCAGAAACCGAAAAGGTTTGTTGGGAGAAAAATCGTTTAATAATCTTAGCCAAATATTATCACTGGCCGATTTGGTAAAATTTGCAAAATACAAGCCGCTTCCCGATGATGATAATATGACATTGGTTAATTCCTACTTTTTCATAAACGACACAAAAAAGGAGGAGCCTAAAAAAGAAGCGGAAGAGAATAAGGAAGACGAAGAGAATGTTGAAGAAGTTGATATAAAATAAGAGAGGATGTTTGAAGGACTAACATTTAAAAACCCGGAATTTTTTTATTTGGCGTTGGTGATAATACCAATGGCTGCCTGGTACATTTTCAGGCAGAAAAGAAATACGGCGAGTATTCAGATTTCGTCGACAGCCTCTGTTTTTAGGGCGCCGAGAACCATAAAACATTACCTGCGGCATCTTGTTTTTCTGTTACAGATTATTGCCATCTCTTTTTTTACGGTAGTTTTGGCACGTCCGCAATCGTCAAGCAACTGGGAAAATGTAACAACTGAAGGTATCGATATTGTTATTGCGCTCGATATATCAAGTAGTATGCTCGCCCGCGACTTTACTCCCGACCGTTTGGAAGCAGCCAAAAATGTGGCTATGGAGTTTATATCCGGAAGAGAGTATGACCGCATGGGTCTGGTCGTTTTTGCAGGAGAAGCATTTACTCAGTGTCCGTTAACCACTGATCGGGCAGTCTTGTTAAATCTGTTTAAAGATCTTCAAAGTGGAATGATTGAAGATGGAACTGCAATTGGAAACGGACTGGCAACTTCTGTGGCCCGGTTAAAAGACAGCGAAGCCATTAGCCGGGTTGTGATTCTTCTTACCGATGGAGAAAACAACAGTGGCGAAATTGCTCCGGTAACAGCAGCGGAAATTGCAAAAACCTATGGAATACGCGTCTATACCGTAGGAGTCGGTTCAATCGGAACAGCCCCCTACCCTGTTCAAACACCCTACGGAATACAACTTCGCGATATGGAAGTAAAAATTGACGAAGAAACGTTACAGGAAATTTCGACCATTACCGATGGAAAATATTTTAGGGCAACCAGCAATAATAAACTGGAAGAGATTTACAAAGAAATCGACGCACTTGAGAAATCAAAAATTGAAGTACGCGAATTCAGCCGGAAGTCAGAGGAGTTTCTGCCGTTTGCTGCGGCGGGATTACTTTCTTTGATTTTAAGTCTTATTTTGCGAACAACTGTATTTAGAAGTATCCCATAAAATGGAAAGCATGGAAATGTTCAGATTTGGAAATATGGAGTATTTGTGGGGATTGTTAATCATTCCTTTATTGGCCGTCATTTTTATCTGGTCGAGAATTGCCCGGAAAAAAGCCCTGAAACGTTTTGGGGAACAACAAATATTAAAACAATTGATGCCTTTTTCTTCAAAAGGAAGACCTGTTTTTAAGTTTTTGGTATTGATGCTGGCTTTAGCATTTATTATTACAGGAATGGCGCGCCCGCAATTTGGGTCCAAGCTTAAGAAAGTTAAACGAGAGGGAATTGAACTCATTATTGCTTTGGATGTTTCAAACAGCATGATGGCAGAAGATATTCAACCCAATCGTCTGGAACGGGCCAAAAGAGCCATTTCCAGATTAATAGACCGGTTGAACGACGATAAAATTGGTTTAATTGTGTTTGCCGGTGATGCTTACACGCAACTCCCCATTACCAGTGACTATAATTCAGCCAAGCTGTTTTTGAACTCTGTCAGTACAGAAATTGTACCCAAACAGGGAACTGCAATTGGTGCGGCTATTAACCTGGCTGCAAACTCGTTTACTCCCAGCTCGGAAGCAAACAAAGCAATTGTAATTATTACCGATGGTGAAAACCACGAAGATGACGCTGTTTCTGCAGCAAAAGACGCCGTTGACAAAGGAATAATTGTACATACTATCGGGATGGGACTTCCGCAAGGTTCGCCAATTCCGGTAACACGAAGCGGCCAGAAAGATTATATGAAAGACAGGGATGGCAAAGTTGTTGTAACAAAATTGAACGAACAGATTCTGGAACAAATCTCTGCTTCCGGCAACGGAATATATGTGAGGGCCAACAACGCGCAGGTAGGATTAAATGCTCTGTTCGACGAAATAAATAAAATGGAAAAAGAAGAAATGGAATCCAGGGTTTATTCGGAATACAACGACCAATTCCAGTATTTCTTTGCCGTTGCACTATTTTTGATATTGTTTGAATTTATTATTCTGGAAAGAAAAAATAAATATTTGAAAAGCATACGATTGTTTTCAATAAAGTGAGGAAAAGATGAAACAAATAATTTTAACAGCAATGATGTTGACTTCTATTAGTATTCTGGTTTCGGCGCAGAATGAAAGGAAGTTTGTGAGGAATGGAAATAAATTATTTATGGAAGCTGTGAAAGATACCTCGCAGCTTGATACCACAAAATTCAGCAATGCAGAAACAGAGTACCGCAAGGCATTGAATAAAAAACCGGCAGATACAAAATGGAATTTCAATCTTGCGGATGCTTTATACAAACAAATGCGTTTTGATGAAGCATCGTCAAAGTTTAATGAACTGGCTGACAAAATGGAGACACCCGAAGAAAAAGCACGGGCGTTGCACAATGTAGGAAACAGCCAGTTGATGCAACAAAAGTTAGATGAAAGTATTGAGGCATATAAAGAAGCCCTGAGAAATAATCCAAACGATTTGGATACAAAATACAATCTCGCTTATGCCCAAATGTTAAAGCAACAGCAGCAAAACCAGCAGAATCAGGATCAGAATAAGGATCAAAACAAAGATCAGCAGAATCAGGATCAGCAAAACAAAGATCAAAATCAGGATCAGAATCAGGATCAAAATAAAAACGATCAGAATAAACAGGATCAACAAGATCAGCAAAATCAACAGAACCAACAAAATCAGAATAAAGACCAACAACAACAGCAGCAACAACAGCAGCAACAAAATAAAATTTCAAAAGAAAATGCAGAACAGTTACTGCAGGCTCTGCAAAACGACGAAAAAGACATTCAGGAAAAAGTAAAAAAAGCCAAAGCTGCCAAAGCAAAACGGACAAGAGTTGAAAAAGAATGGTGATTAGAAGGATTAAAAATATCGAACAAAAAAACGTAGAGTAATTAGAATATTTTTGCAGAATTCAAATAAAAAATGAGTAAAAAATTAGCAACATATCTTCTTTTCTTTTTTGTGATTTTCGCTGCACGTGCAGAAGACACCCGTTTTATTATGTCGGCGCCCAATGCAGTGGAAATGGGAAAACAATTCCGGCTTTCCTTCACGCTTAATGAAAGAGGAACCAACCTTAATCTTCCGGCGGGCCTTACCGATAATTTTGAAGTTTTAATGGGACCAAGTACCGGACAGTCGACCAGTATCAGAACGATAAACGGAAGAACGACTTCAGAGGTCACTTTTTCTTACACATACATTCTCAGGGCAAAAAAAGAGGGAAAATTTGAAATTCGCCCGGCCTCTATCGAAGTAGGAGGTAAAGTATTTGAGTCAAACAATCTGGAAATTCAGGTGGTAAAAGCGCAAAGCCAGCCAGCGCAACCACAAAGCGGAAACAACGGAAACCCGAATCAGCAATCGGAGTCGGTTGATTTGGGAAAAGACAATTTGTTTGTAAAAGTTGAAATGAGCAAAACCAGTGTTTACCGGGGAGAACAAATAATTGCAACTGTAAAATTATATGTTAATCCCAATATTCCCATATCGGGTTTTGAGGAAGTAAATTTACCTACCTACGAAGGTTTTTATACACAAGACATTGAAATTCCGCAGCAAATCAATTTTACCCGCGAAGTATACGACAATAAAATTTACCAGGTAGGGGTATTAAAGAAAACGATATTGTTCCCGCAGCAAAACGGAAGATTGACCATTGAACCTTTCAATATGTCACTACTGGTTCAGCAAAGAGTAAAACAACGTAGCTTTTTCGACGACTTTTTTAGCGGGCTTCGAACCGTGCGAGCTACAGTTACCAGTTCTCCTGTTTCAGTAAACGTTAAAGACTTGCCGCCTGCTCCTGCCAATTTTATGGGTGGTGTTGGAAGTTTTAATGTTTCATCGAGTATAAGCAGCCAAGATGTAACCACCAACGACGCTGTAACTTTAACCTTAAAAGTTAGCGGAACAGGTAACATAAGACTCATCCAAAGTCCTGAAATACAATTACCAACGGACTTTGAAGTTTACGATCCACAATCAACAGATAATGTAAATGCTACCAATAATGGTGTTACGGGCACAAAAACCATTGAATATTTATTCCAACCGCGTTTTGAAGGTGATTACACTATCCCGTCGATAAAATTTGCATATTTTAACCCTGCCACCGGTTCCTATGTTACCAAATCAACCGATGAATATGATCTTCATGTTGTAAAAGGTTCTGACGAGCAATCGGCAACAGTAGTAAGTTCGCTTAGAAAAGAGGATGTTCAGCTCATTGGTCAGGATATCCGCTTTATCAAACAAGGTGATGCATCGCTAAACAGCAAAGGTTTTACATTTTTTGGAACAATTGGCTTTTACTCGATGTACGCCGGCAGCGGTATTTTGTTTTTAATCCTGTTCTTGATTTACAGGAAAAAAGCCCGGGAAAACGCGAATATAGCGCTTATGCGGAACAAAAAAGCAAACCGTGTGGCTACAAAACGGCTAAAAGCAGCAGCAGGTTATATGAAACAAAATAACAACGAGGCTTTCCACGATTCGATATTAAAAGCATTCTGGGGATATTTAAGCGACAAGCTTGGAATTCCTGTGGCCGACTTAAATCGTGACTCAGCTGTAGCAAGTTTAAAAAATAAAAATGTTGAACAGCAAATTATTGACGATTTTGTTGAAGTAGTAGACCAATGCGAATTTGCCCGCTATGCGCCTGCCGGTGGAGCAGAAGCAAGAAGCGAGTTGTATAACAAAGCAGAATCGACAATGAGTCGTTTGGAAAAACAAATTAAACGCTAGAAAAGATGAAAAAATATATTTTTCTGATACTATTCATATTTCCTGTATCACTGTTTGCGCAGGAAGATAGTAAAACACAATTGTGGGAAAAAGCAAACGCGTTTTACACCACAGAAGAGTACCAACAGGCCATTTCGTTGTATGAACAAATTTTGGATTCAGGTGAAGAATCGGCCAAATTGTATTTTAATTTGGGGAATGCCTATTACAAAGCCGGTGATGTAAACAATGCCATTTTGAATTATGAAAGAGCTAAATTACTGGCTCCAAACGATGAAGATATTGATTTCAACCTGCAAATTGCCAACCAGTTTGTGGTTACCAGCATTGATGAGTTACCCAAACCTTTTTTTGTTCGATGGAAACAATCGGTTGTTAATTTGTATCCCGCCGATACATGGTCACTGATTAGTGTTTCTGCATTTGTGTTATTTCTTGTTTTACTTGGACTTTATCTTTTTGGGCGTTCCATATCGGTTCGCAGATTGTCGTTTTGGATTGGTATTCTGGCTGTAATATTTTCAGGTTTTACATTTTCTTTTGCATCGATTCAAAAAAATAAAATTAAAATCCGGAATCATGCCGTTGTTTTTTGCCCGCGGGTAACTGTAAAAAGCTCACCCGCACAAAACGGTACTGATTTATTCCTGATTTATGAAGGTTTGAAGGTGGAAATAACAGACAGTCTCAGCACCTGGAAAGAGATCAGGCTTTCCGACGGAAATGAAGGCTGGTTACCGGATTCCTGCATCGTTAAAATTTAGTTTCTTAAAATTTAATTTAGCCCAAACTTGTTTACCTGCATTTATACAGGTAACTTTAATCCTATTGCACAAAGCAAAAACAAATCAAATTATGCAAAGTGATTTTAAACTGGCTGTCCTTATTGATGGCGACAATATACCTTCAGCTTATGTAAAAGAAATGATGGAAGAAATTGCCAAGTACGGTAACCCGACCATCAAACGAATTTATGGCGACTGGACCATTCCTACTGTGGCAAAATGGAAAAATGTTTTGCTTGAAAATGCCATCAATCCGGTGCAACAATATGCCTACACGACAGGAAAGAACTCTACCGATTCAGCCATGATTATCGATGCAATGGATATTTTGTACAGTGGTAAGGTTGATGGATTTTGTCTGGTCTCAAGCGACAGCGACTTCACGCGGCTGGCAACACGGCTACGCGAAGCAGGTATGAAAGTAATTGGAATTGGAGAAAAGAAAACACCGGAACCCTTTATTGTTGCCTGCGATAAGTTTATTTACATCGAAATTCTAAAAAACAGGGCAAAAGAAAACGAAACCAGTTCCACTTCTAATAAAACAAGTAGAAAGAACGATTATGACAAAATAACTCCGAAAGTTGTAAAACTCATTTCTTCAACAATCTCAGACCTGGCTGACGACGATGGCTGGGCTTTTTTGGGTGATGTAGGCAGTTTACTTCAGAAAAAACAACCCAACTTCGACTCGCGAAATTACGGTTTTGAAAAACTCACCCCCCTCATCAATTCGATTGGAAAGTTCGAAATTGAACAACGTGATAGTTATAAAGGAAAATTTAAACTGATATACGTTCGAAACAGGAAAAAATAGAAATTACAAGCTATTTTATTACATTAGCTCTACAAACATTCAAAATATTTTATGCATCGCCTAAAATCTTTATTGGTAATTTCAGTTCTGCTCCTGGGAATTTCCAACCTCAGCTTTGGTAAAAAAAATGAAAAAACAGTTGAAGCGCTTCCTGATACATCGGCTTACAGTAATTTAAAATACAGGAATATTGGTCCATTTCGTGGTGGCCGTTCTGCTGCTGTTTGCGGCGTAACCAATAATCCTGACGTATACTATTTCGGGGCCACCGGTGGCGGCGTCTGGAAAACTGAAGATGCAGGCCAGAACTGGAAAAATATAAGCGACGGATATTTTGGAGGAACAGTTGGGGCGGTTACCGTTGCTCCGTCAAACGATAATATTATTTATGTGGGCGGCGGCGAAGTAACTGTGAGAGGAAATGTATCGCACGGTTATGGCATCTGGAAATCGATGGATGCCGGAGAAACATGGAAATACTCGGGGTTAAAAGAAGGACAGTATATTCCCCGGATTCGCGTTCATCCGGAAAACCAGGACCTTGTTTATGCTGCTGTTTTGGGGCACGTATTCGGGCCAAACGAGGAACGTGGCATTTATCGCTCAAAAGATGGAGGAAAAAACTGGGAAAAAATACTTTTTGTAAGTGAAGATGCGGGCGCTGTAGACCTGGTTCTCGACCCATTTAATCCACTTGTAATTTATGCGTCAACCTGGAAAGTGAGACGAAAACCTTATACCCTGGAAAGTGGCGGAGAAGGTTCGGCACTTTGGAAAAGTACGGATGGTGGAGATTCCTGGCAAAACATCAGCGACAGTAAAGGACTCCCGCAAGGAACACTCGGTATAATCGGCGTTACTGCATCGCCCGCAAAACGAAACCGGATTTGGGCTATTATTGAAGCGGAAAATGGCGGAGTATTTCGTTCCGATGATGCAGGAAAAACATGGATAAAAACAAACGAAGACCGAAATCTGCGTCAGCGTGCATGGTACTACACCCGGATCAATGCCGACACACAAAATGAAGACATAGTTTATGTTTTGAATGTGGGTTTCTGGAAATCGAAAGACGGAGGAAAAACATTTGAATCAATAAGAACACCTCACAGCGATCATCACGATTTGTGGATTAACCCTGAGAACAACAAAATGATAATTGGCGACGATGGAGGTGGCCAAATCAGCCTCGACGGAGCTCATAACTGGTCTACAATGGACAACCAGCCTACCGCACAATTTTACAGGGTTATCACCGATAATCATTTTCCATACCGGATTTACGCTGCGCAACAGGATAATTCAACTGTTCGAATCCAACACCGCAGTTTATCAGGTGGAATTTCAGAAGATAACTGGGAATCTACTGCGGGTGGAGAAAGTGGTTTTATTGCACCCGATCCAAAAAATTCGGATATTGTTTACGGAGGGTCATACGGTGGATATTTGGTTCGTCACAATCATAAAACCGGAGAAACGAGAATGATTGATGTTTGGCCTGACAATCCAATGGGTTGGGCTGCAAAAAATATTAAATATCGTTTCCAATGGAATTACCCGATTTTCTTTTCCGTTCACGATAAAGATGCGCTCTATTGCGCTGCCAACGTTCTTTTCAAAACGACAAACGAAGGGCAAAGCTGGCAACAAATCAGCCCTGATTTAACGCGGAATGATACAACAAAAATGGAGTCGTCGGGGGGGCCTATTACCAAAGATAACACCAGTGTTGAATATTACGGAACTATTTTCGCAGCCTGCGAATCTGCACTGGAACCTGGAGTTATTTGGGCCGGAAGCGATGACGGGTTGATTCATGTTACTCAAAATAGTGGTGAAAGCTGGGAAAATGTAACACCACCTGCCTCTATGATGCCCGAATGGACGATGATAAACAGTATTGAACCTCATCCTTATGAAAAAGGAGGTTTGTATGTTGCCGCCACTTCATACAAAAACGATGATTTTACGCCATACCTTTACAAAACGCTGGACTATGGAAAAACCTGGAAGAAAATTACAGATGGTATCCGGAAAGACCATTTTACACGTGTTATTCGCGCAGATAAAACAAGACCCGGGTTACTTTTTGCCGGCACAGAAAGCGGAATGTACATTTCGTTTAACGACGGAGAATTATGGCAACCTTTTCAATTGAATTTGCCTGTTGTTCCCATTACCGACCTGACAATAAAAGACAACGATTTAATTGTTGCAACACAAGGAAGAAGTTTGTGGATTTTGGATGACATTACCACTTTGCAACAACTTACAAAAGAGGTAACTGAACAAGCTCTTATACTTTTCAACCAACGTCCTTCCTACAAAATTCTGGCTGGAAGAGGAGGAAATAACAGTGGCGAAAATCCACCATCGGGTGCTGTTATCGATTTCTGGCTAAAAGACAGAAACGATTCTACTTCAGTACAAATGGAAATTCTGGACAAAAACAAAAACCTGATATATACTTTTAAAAACAATGTTTTAGAAAAAGAATTAAAAGATAATCCGGCACTTGGAAAAATAGAAGTTGAGAAAGGATTGAACCGTTTTGTTTGGAATCTGCGCTATCCAGATGCCAAAGGATTTCCGGGGCTCATTATGTGGGGCGGAAGTCTGCGGGGGCCTGTGGCTATTCCCGGAGTATATTATGCAAAACTTACAGTTGACGGAATTTCTGAAGAAAAATCGTTTAGCGTTTTACCTGTTCCAAACTATAGTGCCACACAGGAAGATTACCAGGCTCAGTTTGATTTTCTGCTTGATGTGCGTGATAAACTAACAGAAACACACCAGTGTATTTTGGATATTCGTGAAGCACAAAAACAATTAACCTACATAAAGGAAAAGCTTGATAAAGAAGAAAATACAGCAATTATAGAACAGATAGAAACAATGTCGGCAAAGATGGACAGTATCGAAAAAGCACTTTACCAAACCAAAAACAAAAGTCCGCAAGACCCGTTGAATTTTCCGATTCGACTAAATAATAAGCTCGCGGCTGTTGCGGGTATTGTCGCTTCAGGCGATGCACGACCAACCGACCAGTCGATTGCTGTAAAAACCGAATTAACAGCCAAAATTGACAGGGAACTGGCTGCATTCAAAAAAATTAAGGATGAAGAAATTCCTAAATTGAATGAGCAGGTTTGGGATGCTAAAATTCCGGCAGTGCAAATTAAAGAGTAACATCTGGAACGGAATGCACTTTCCTAAAGAAAAAATATTGGCTTAACTAATCTAAAAAATCAAAGCAGAATTTAGAAATTCAGCAAAAAAATTTATTTAAACAAAGCAACAATTTCCTCTTTGCTAATTTTTTGAAACGGATTATTGGAATTTATAAACTTATCGGCCAGCGAACTTTTATGTTCCTGTAGCTGCTGAATTTTTTCTTCGATCGAATCTTCAGTTATAAAACGATAGACAAAAACGTGTTTATCCTGCCCGATGCGGTGCGCCCGATTTATCGCCTGATTTTCCGCTGCCGGATTCCACCACGGATCAATGATAAAAACATAGTCGGCTTCGGTAAGATTCAGGCCTACCCCACCGGCTTTTAGCGAAATGAGAAAAATACGATTATCCGGATCGTTTTGAAAACTCTGAATTACCTCTTCACGTTTTGAAGTTTGCCCCGTTAACAAACTGTATTTCCATTTCTGTTTTTCAATTTTCTCCTGAAGCAATTCAAGGTGTTTCACAAAAGAGGAAAAAATCAGCACTTTATGATTTTCGGCAACCAGGTTTTCCAGCATTCTAAAAATCTCGTCAAACTTCCCGGAGCTTTCTTCGTTCTCTTTTTCCATCAGCGATGGATGATTAGCCAACTGCCGTAATTTGGTAAGACCCTGTAAAATCACCAACCCCGACTTTTCCATCCCCTCTTTTTCAATATTCTCCAGAATGGTATTCCGAATTACAGACTTCTCGTGTTCATACAGTTTACTTTGTTCTTTCGACATTTCACAAACACGTACCTGTTCAACCAGCGGTGGCAAATCTTTAGCAACTTCTTCTTTTTTACGTCGCAAAATAAACGGGCGAATCAGAAGCTGCAATTTCTCTTGCTGCTCCTGACTTTTGTGCTTTTCGATGGGTGTAATAAAGCTGTTTCTGAAAAAAGCGAGATTCCCCAAAACTCCCTTGTTTAAAAAATTCATTTGCGACCACAAATCCGACAATGAGTTTTCAATCGGCGTTCCGGTAAGAACCAAACGATGCTGCGAACGCAGTTTCATTACTGCTTTGTAGGTTTTGGATGTCGAATTCTTTATAAACTGGCTTTCATCTAAAATGATATAAAAAAATTCTGTTTTCGACAGTATTTCAATATCATTACGAACTGTTCCGTAAGTTGTTAAAACAATGTCGTAGAATTCCGTAATTTTTCCCAAATCAACTGCCTTCTTACGCTGGATTCCAATATGTTTGTAAGCTTTTAAAGCCGGAGTAAACTTCCTGATTTCATTATCCCAGTTATGTACAAGCGACGTTGGCAAAACGATTAAACTCGCCGGTTGATTATTTTCTTCCTCTCCCGATGTTCCAAATAAATCGAGCTGCCCGTTATTTACTGTCGGGTCGACAACCTCTATCTCCTTCTTCCGGTTTCGTTTTAATTTTAATAAAAGAGAAAGTGTTTGTAAGGTTTTACCCAGCCCCATATCATCAGCCAGGCAACCCCCAAATCCGTTTTTATACAAATGAAACATCCACTGAAAACCTTCTTCCTGGTATGCTCTGAGTTTTGCCTTTAAATTGGCTGGTAAGCTTAATCCTTTTGTCGCTGTCGCTTCCATTTTCTGAAAACGTTCCATCACCGATTTATCAAACTGCTGCAACCCGTTTTTCAGAAGCATAAAATGATGTTTCTCAAACTGCAGCTTTTCGCCCTGCCCTTTCGAAAAAGGAACCAGCCCTTTGTAGCGGGCAAACCATTCATCGGGCAACACAGCTATTTCACCGTTTGGCAGTTCAAACTCCCGAATATCATTCAGAATATACTTTTTTAGTTTGATAAAAGGAATTTGGAACTCACCAAAACGAACCGTTGCATAAACATCAAACCAGTCTCCTGAAGTTTTTGCCTTCATTTCAAGCTGCTGATCTCCGGTAAAATATTTCTTTTCCAAATTGCTCTGCGTGAAATGAATATTGTTGGCTTCCAGTTTATGCTTATGCCGGTTTATCCAGTTGACCAAAAAGTAAACCAAGTCGCTATGCTCAAACAACTCATATCCTTTGGGCAAAAAACTTCCGTTATTTTCCTTTAATCCGGCCTCTTTTAAATGGTTCTGAATTGTGTTTTCCCATACAAAATTTCGTTTTACTTTTTCAAAAACATAACTATCATTCCTTTTGTGAAGATTTACAGCTACTTTCCGGTTTGAATTGGGGAGAAACTTCTCATCACCATAATAAAAATGAAGCACAAAACACGGCTCCTGTTTTAAATTTTTCTCCAAACTCAGCACCGCTCTTTTTTTCAAATCCTCTTCCAGAATTTTAAAACCCCTGGCAAAAACATCATTATCGCGGATGGTATTTAACACAAAACCGGAATAATATTTTTCTTCAATTGAATGGGGAACCGTCACTTTTTCCTTTTCAAAAAAAGGAACCATTTTTTTTGCATTAAATTCTTCAAAAACAATCAAACGGCTGCGGTGAATCATTAAACAAGGTTCGTTACAAATAATTTGGAGTTTTGAATTTTTCAGGGTAATTTCATTTTTATCCAGATATACTTTTAACCGGTAATGTGTTTCTTTTTCAGTACGTTCAAAATAAAAAACCGGATTTGCAAAAACCGGCTGTACAAAAATCTCATCCTCATCGTACAAATTGGCATATTTTGTTTCCTTCTTTAATAAACGTACGGGGCACAACATTAAAATTGAAGCCACCTTAAACATTTGTTTTTCAATATACGGAGTAACATTTTTTTCAAAATACCCGGGTTTAAGCGAAGAAAAAAATTCGGAAACACTTCCCGCGCGGGAAAACTTCTTTGTTAAATTTTCATCACTGTATTTTTCTATAATTCCAACCAGTTCTCTTTCGTATGGTTTAAAACTGTAGTCAGAATTATTCTCCAGATCGCGTGGTTTAATATGCCGTTTTACAGTATAAAACTGCTCTTCCTTTTCAATCAGATAAGGTACAAAAACACTTCCAAAATACCGGTGTTCGGTAAGGGCAATTATAAATTCGGTTTCAGCCATTTTTTGCTTCCCGTTAACTTCTGTTTATTTTAAAAGTTTAAACTGAACAAAATATTTCAATCAAAAAGAACCTCAAATATAACAAGGAAAATAAAAAACGGGATGGACAAAATCAAACCGGGAAGATAACTTAACAATTTAGTTTTTCTTTGAGAGATTAATTTCTGATTGAGAAAAAGCACAAAAAAGATCTATTTTTTACCTTTACAAAAAACAAATGTTATGAAGGAATTATTTATCAAACAATTAAAAATAAATCGGCCTGTTTCTTTAAGTGAAGCAGAAAACCTGTTGGAAAAACAAACCGTTTCAAACTTTATCAGTACTGTAAACTGGGAGGAGTTTAGTTATCAACCTAAGGTTTCTTTTCGCATCGGCCACATTCAAAACGAAATATGGCTTAAATATTATGTAGTTGAAAAATACATTTTGGCAAAAGAAACCAGAACCAACGGCGATGTTTATAAAGACAGTTGTGTTGAATTTTTTATTTCTGCCGACGGTGAAAACTACTACAATTTTGAATTTAATTGTATTGGAACAATTCACCTTGCTTTTGGTGCAGGGAGAGGCAACCGCAAATTTGTAGATCCGGAAATCATAAAAAAAATAGAAATTACATCTTCATTGGGAAGTCAACCTTTTGAAGAAAAAACAGGCAAATTTGAGTGGGAAATGATGATTCGGATTCCAAAAGAATGTCTTGCATACAGTAATATAAACTCCCTGAACGGATTAAAAGCAAGCGCTAATTTTTACAAATGTGGAGAAGATACTTCCGAACCTCATTATGTTACGTGGAATCCCATTAAAACTAAAAACCCGGACTATCACCGACCTGAATTTTTTGGGGAGGTTTTTTTTGAATAAACCACACCATAGTCCTCAGGGTAATAAGTGTAACTTAAAAACAGCATGACAAAAAAAAGAGAAGATTTTGTAATACTTGTTGACGAAAATGACAATGAAACCGGGATTTCGGAAAAACTTGCAGCTCACCGGAAAGCGTTAATGCATCGTGCAATTTCGGTTTTTATTTGTAACTCGAAAGGAGAATGGCTTTTACAACGCCGGGCTCTGAACAAGTACCATTCAAACGGTTTGTGGACCAATACATGTTGCAGTCATCCGTTTCCGGGTGAAACGAATATGGAGGCAGCTCAAAGGAGACTGGAAGAAGAAATGGGATTAACAACCAACTTAACAGAAATCTTCTGGTTTAGGTATAAAGAATCTCTCGATAATGAATTAACAGAAAATGAACTGGATCATGTTTTTATTGGGTTTACCGATAAGCATCCAAAAATTAACAAAAATGAAGTAAATGAATGGCAATATTTGAGTTTTGATGATATAAAAGCCGATATAAAGTTCTATCCCGAAAAATATACTGTTTGGTTTAAAATGATTTTCGACCGGGTAAACAACGAACTCTCAAAATCAAATGCTCGTCAGCAGGACTAATATGATACCTGAAAATTCAAACGGGTTGGTACTCCCTCAAATTCCTTTTGAAACATACTTCCGGTACAATTGTTAAACTTCAGGACAAAAGATGGAAAATTATTTTTTTGATTCCTCTTTTTAGTGACGTATCTTTAAAAGTGGCTTTAATTTTAGTTTATGACTCAACTCGAAATTCTAAAAACCCAATTGGGGAAACCCTATCACGATCTTGAATTTTTACTACATTGTTTTAAAGAAGTTCTAATTGAAAATAACGAGAATAAACTGGCAAACATTATTCCCTGGATTTGCGACAGCTGTACATACGAAAACATGGAATTTACGCAAAAACATTTCCAGTTGTTTTCGGTATGTTTTCAGTTGCTTAATTTGGCTGAAACCAATGGTGCTGTTCAAAACAGAAGAAAAACAGAAGAAAATAATAACCTGAATTCCATTAACGGACTCTGGAGCAATAGTCTGGAAATTTTGAAAGAAAACGGGTTTTCTGAAAATGAAATCACAGATACTTTTAACGAGATTGAAGTTCAACCGGTGTTAACCGCCCACCCAACGGAAGCCAAACGGCCGGTGGTCATAAAAAAATACAGAGAGCTCTATTTGCTTCTTGTAAAACGCGAAAACTCGATGTATAACTCTTATGAAAAAGAGGAAAACCGAAATGAAATAAAAAAAATCATTCATTCAATTTGGCATATCGATGAGTATTATCGCGAAAAACCCAATATAGAAACCGAATTAGACAATGTTATACACTACTTTGTTAACGTTTTCCCTGAAACGGTTGGTCTTCTAAACCGACGACTTTTACGGGGATGGAAATTTGCAGGATTTGACACGAACAAATTGGTTCAAAAAAACGAATTTCCTCAGCTTAAATTTGGCAACTGGATAGGAGGAGACCGGGATGGTCACCCACTGGTAACAGCAAATGTAACAAAATCAACCCTGCTAAAACTGAGGCTAAATTCTTTTTTGGTACTTAAAAATGAATTATTAAAACTGGCAGAAAATCTTAGTTTTTATATTGAATTGGAAAATCTTCCCGAAAAAATTTCCGATAGAACAAAGGAAATAATTTCAGAATTGGGAGGAGAAACCAAATCAAGTGTTACAGCTAACCGGCACGAAGCATACAAACTTTTTGTACTTCTGCTTATTCAAAAACTTCCGATAAATATTGGCAGAGCCCAGCTTTTTGAATTAACGGATAACAAGGGAAGTTATCGCCACTCGCATCAATTGATAAATGATTTGGAAATTTTGCGAAATGCTCTTATTGATTCTGCTCACTCAAGTCTGGCTTACAACAATGTTAACGATACAATCCAAATGGTTCGTGTTTTTGGATTTCATTTGGCGGAACTTGATATCAGGCAAAACAGCAGTTACTACGAAAAGTCACTGGTACAAATTTATAATGCTTCAAAATCGGGTAAAGTAATGCCACTTGAAATGGCTCCGGATGAAAAAATGAAGTTAATATCTTCAGAATTAAAAATTAACCGTCCGTTTTTACGCGATTGGGAAAATCTCCCCACTGAAGCCAAAAATACACTCGAATGTTTTAAGGTGCTGCAAAATCATATCTCGGAGTATTCCTCATTTGCATTGGGAAGTCTGATAGTGAGTATGACCCGCGATGTTTCGGATTTGCTGATGGTTTACATTCTTTCGCGTGAGGCCGGTCTTACCGTTTACGAAAATAACCTAACACTGAAACTTCCGGTTGTTCCGCTTTTTGAAACCATCGACGATTTAATTGCCAGTCCCAAAATAATGGAAGAATATTTCAGTTTCCCCGAAGTGCAGGACAGTTTGGAGTACCAGCAAAAAATAAATAACCGCCGGCAAAAAGTGCAGGAAATTATGATTGGCTACAGCGACAGTAACAAAGACGGTGGAATCCTGGCCAGTTCCTGGTACCTGTACAAAGCTCAGAAAGAGCTCACCGAAGTTGGCAACAAATATGGAATAAAATTAAAATTTTTTCATGGCAAAGGCGGCTCTATCAGCCGGGGAGCAGGACCCGTCCATTGGTTTTTACGGTCATTACCACATGGAACACTTTCCGGCAAATTCAAAATTACAGAACAGGGTGAAACCATCGAAAAAAAATTTGCGAACAAAATAAATGCTGTTTACAATCTTGAATTGGCGCTGGCCGGTGATACCCTTAATACACTGCTTCATAAACTCGACAGAGAGATTGACAGCGAAGTAGTAGAAATTTTGGAGTTTATGGGAAAAGAAAGCTACATTGTGTACAATGAACTGCTTAACAACCCACATTTTCTTGAATTTTATCAACAAGCTACACCTATTGATGTTATTGAACAAAGTAAAATTGGTTCCAGGCCGGCAAGAAGAACCGGCAAACGAACCTTTTCCGACTTAAGAGCCATTCCATGGGTTTTTAGCTGGGGACAAGCTCGATTTCATATTACCAGTTGGTATGGAGTTGGCTCAACACTGGAAAAGATGCAAAATAATTTTCCGGAGAAATACAACAGTTTAAAAAAACTAATCAAAACAAATCATTTTGTAAGATACGTTCTTACAAATATCGACACCAGCCTGGCAAGTACCGATGAAAGAATAATGAAAATGTATGCCGAACTGGTTGAAAATAAAAAAACAAAAGAAACCATTCTGAATCTTCTTTTAGACGAGTTGGAAAAAACACGAATCCTGATGCAGGAACTACTCGGACGACCAATGGAGGAACGCAGAAAAAATCATTATTTTTCTACTGCTTTGCGTGCTGAGGCTTTAGATGTTCTGCATGAATATCAGATACGAAAAATGAAAAAATGGAGAAAAAACAATAATCATTCTGCTGAAGAAGATTTACTCCTTCAGCAACTGTTAATTTCGGTAAATGCCATTGCTAATGCAATGGGTACAACCGGGTAGAATAGTTATTATTTGACTCTTCAATTTTTAATATTAAAAATATTTCGTAGTTTCATTAGCCAATAACGAATCTGATTTTAATGCTAAACTATTAATAAACCTAACTTCAAAAATGACACAACGTAGAGATTTTATTAAAAAAAGTATTCTTGGAACAGCAGGAATCACAATTGGAGGAATGGGATTTAGTGCAAAATCTTATGCTTCAATTATGGGTGCCAACGATCGTTTTCGGATAGCAGTTTGCGGAGTAAATGGCAGGGGCAAAAGCCACATCAACGGATTTGGCAAACTCGACAATGTAGAAATTGCCTATTTGGTTGATCCGGATAAAAAAATACTCGATGAAAGGGTGAATCTGGTTAAAGACGAAATAGCTTCAAGCTCTGCGATAAAAGGAGTTACCGATGTAAGAACGGTGCTTGATGACAAAAACATTGATGCGATTTCCTGCGCAACACCAAATCATTGGCACTCACTAATGGTCATTTGGGCTGCTCAGGCGCAAAAACATTGTTACGTTGAAAAACCTGCCAGTCATGACATCTATGAAGGTCGTGTTGCGCTTGCAGCAGCCGAGAAATACGGAATTGTGGTTCAACACGGAACTCAACGAAGAAGTAGCGACGACTGGGCTAAACAGGTTTCCGATATCCGGTCGGGGAAATATGGCAAAATGTTAGTTTCTCATGGTTTTGCGTGTAAACCCCGCGAAGGAATAGGATTTGAACCGCCGTCAACACCACCGCCTGATTTAGACTGGAATTTATGGAAAGGACCTGCCGTTGTAAACAACTTTCATAAAAATCTGGTTCATTATAATTGGCATTGGTTCTGGCCGGTTGGAAACGGAGAACTAAATAATCAGGGAACGCACCAACTCGATGTTGCTTACTGGGCACTTGATTCGGAAGTTGAAAACACGCATCCGGTGCGGGTAATGGCAATCGGCGGGCGCTTCAAATGGGGCGACCAGGGTGAAACTCCTAATACCATGTTTGCTTTGGCTGAATTTTCCAATGGACAGTATGTATTTTTTAATGTAAGAAATGTGAACCACGAAGGCTACCAGCGGGAAGTAACCAACCGCTTCTATTTTGAAGATGGCGGAAAATTGTGGGACGGAGAATACATTTCAAGCAACGGAAGTCAAGCTCGCAATGTTCCGATTAAAGAAGTAAAAATTACTCCGGGAGGGAACTGGCAAAGCTTCATCACAGCTTGCAAAGCAAACGATCCATCTATGGCAAACGGAACAATGTACGATGCACACTACAGTTGTACGCTTGGGCATTTAATGAATATCTCCTACCGCCTGGGTGAAAAAGTTCCTTTCAATGCACGCGCCGGAAGATTTGGTGATAACGAACTTGCTTTCCGGGAATTTATGAAAATCCATGATATTGCTTCTGATGGAATGGGTGTTCCGCAAGATCAGGCTGAATATATTGTTGGACCATGGCTAAGATTTGATGGAGAAGCAGAACACTTTGTCGGCGATTATTCAACTGAAGCAAACCGCTTGCTTCGAGACCCACGAAATGCAGGATTTGATATTCCCTCGCCCGAATCAGTATAACTATTTCCATAAAAGAATTGCGTTTATACCAAATGCTTTTAAATAAGAACCGGTCTGCCGAAAGAATAATTGACAGACCGGTTCTTTGTGTGTTCATTATTTTGTTTCTGAAAATTTTTCACCTATTTTTCGCCCTCTTTTGCTAACAAACAATGACCGGGATTGAAAAAGAATTAGTCGAATCATTAAAAAAAGGGAACCAAAAGTCTTTTGAACTCGTTTTTAAAACATATTACACGCGTTTGTGTACCTATGCATTTGACTACACGCGGCAGCTTGAAACCGCCGAAGACCTGGTAAAAGACTTTTTTCTTAATCTTTGGCAAAATCGCGAAAAAATTGAAATAAAAACTTCACTTTCCGGATACCTTTTTCGCTCAGTCCATAATCTTTGTCTGAATTACCTGGAAAGACAAAAAAAGAAAAATCCGGAAATTCCTTCCGACAATCTGTATCTAATTGAATTAAAACAAAAACAACCTTTTACTCCGGATTATCCCATTGGAAATTTACTTGCCAGCGAAATGGAAGGACAGATTCTTGAAATTGTGGACAAACTGCCTGAGCAATGTCGCGAAATTTTCAAATTAAGTCGTTTTGAAGAGCTTCCTCATAAAAAAATTGCAGAAAAATTAAACATCTCGGAAAGAACAGTTAAAACACAAATATACAGAGCATTAAAAAAAATAAAAGAAGCAATACCATTCCTAATCACAACTATTTTTTTTTATTTTTTAAAATAATTTGACATCGTCTGTAATACCAAACCCAAAAAAATGTGTCATTATAACAGAGACCTATATGGAAGATAAACTATTTATATCAAACTGCGAGAAAGAAGCTCTGATCAATTATTTATCAGGCAACTTTAATGAGTCTGATTCATCGACTTTAAAAAACTGGTTAGAGAAAAGTCAGGAACATAAATTTTTTCTTGATCAGCTTTCTGATATTTGGCAAGCCAGCCGTCTTCCTGTTATCGATGATAAGATAGACGTTCAGTCAGTTTGGGATGAGTTGGAAGTGCAGCTTCACAATAAAAATAAAAACCCGTTTCATTGGAAACGTTGGATTCAAATTGCCGCAATTGTAATTGTTTCGATGTTGGCAGGAGGCACAGGATTTTATTTCTTAAATACAAAAACAACCCCATCTGATGTTGCATCCCAAATTGTGGAGTATGTTGCCCCTTTGGGCTCGCGCTCATATGTAAAACTACACGATGGCAGTAAAGTTTGGTTAAACTCAGGAACTTCAATTAAATATGCGAATAATTTTGGAACACACAACAGAGACATTCAGCTCTCAGGTGAAGCTTTTTTTGAAGTGGCTAAAAACAAAAGTCTTCCGTTTATAGTAAATACGGGCGAAATTAGTGTTACTGCCCTCGGAACAAAATTTAATATAAAAGCATATAAAGAAGAAAAAACCATTGAAACCACACTTTTGGAGGGTTCGGTGAAATTGGAAAGTAGCGTTGTAAAACTTCAGGAGAACCTTGTTCTTAAAACAAACGAAAAAGCTGTATTTACAAAAAAAGAACAATCTCTGAATATTGTTGGAAACACTACCGGTGAAAAAGAGGGAGAAAAAACAGTCGCAGCCAAACCATCTATGCAGATTATTCAGAAAATTGACCCGGTTCCTATTGTATCCTGGAAAGAAAAACGATGGATAATAAGTAACGAGAAACTTGGTTCATTATCTGTAAAACTCGAACGGCGCTATGATGTTAATGTTATTTTCGATAACGAAATCCTGAAAGAATACTCATTTGGTGGTACTTTGGAAGATGAAACCCTGGAACAGATTTTAACAGCAATAAGTTTTGCGGCCCCGATAAAATACGTTGTGGACGGCAAAACAGTTTATATTATGGCAGACGGCAAAAAAATCGAAAAATTCAAAAATTTACTTATGGAATAGATCTAAACCAATTAAAAACATTGGGAGATCTCGCTAAAGATCTCCCAATTGAAATGTGTTAACTAATGTTGTTTCATATTCGCAGTATGGAACAACCTATTTTAAAACTTAACAATTCAAATTTATGAAAAAATTTTGTACTGGCTTGTTCCGTCCTCTCAATCGGAACTTTATAAAACTTATGCTTATGACAAAGCTAACTATGTTTCTGACCTTGTTTTGTGTTTTGCAACTATCGGCGACGGTTTATTCACAAACGCGTTTAACGGTGGAATCGAAAAACAACACTGTAAAAGAGGTTCTTTCAAAAATTGAAAACCAGAGTGAATTTCGATTTTTTTACAACGAAAAATTTATGGATCTGAACCGCCGAGTTGGATTCAACATCAATAATCAATCTATTCATGAAATAATGAATGAATTATTTGATGCGTCGGAAGTAACGTATAAAATAATGGAAAACAATCTCATTGTTATTACGCCCGACGGAAGCCAGCAGGAAAAGGTTGAAGGAAAGGCACTTGACGACACAGGTCAACCATTACCCGGCGTAACCGTTATGGTCAAAGGTACGTCGCAAGGTACCGTAACGGATGTAAACGGCAGTTTTTCATTTTCTGACTTACCGGAAAATGCAACTTTAATATTTTCGTTTGTTGGAATGATTTCACAGGAAATCGAAGTAGGTAACCAAACAACATTAAGCGTCACAATGAAAACGGATGCAATTGGCATTGAAGAAGTGGTGGCCATTGGTTATGGAACACAACGAAAAGAAAATGTAACAGGTTCAATGGAAACGGCAAGCAGTGAACAACTGGAGAATAAACCAATTATTTCGGTAGGACAAGCTTTACAAGGTGAAATGAGTGGAATTTCTATCCGGCAGTCAGACGGCCAGCCGGGCAGTTCAACATCAATTAACATAAGGGGATTCGGAACATTTAGTGATGCCGGAAATAATCCACTGGTTTTAGTTGATGGTATCCCTGGTTCACTCGATGCTGTAAATCCAAACGATATTAAAAATATTTCTGTTTTAAAAGATGCCGCCTCTGCGGCTATCTATGGTTCGAGAGCTGCAAATGGAGTAATTTTAATCCAAACAAAGAGAGGTACGAAGGGGAAAACAGAAGTAACGTATAACGGTTCAGTTGGCTTTAGTGAACTTGCTGACCTGCCTAAATTTGTAGACTCGTGGAATTATGCTCTCGCGTACAACGAAGCATTGACCAATGCAGGACAAGGTGCTATTTATACTGAAGAGGACATCCAAAAATTCAGAGACGGAACAGATCATGATAATTATCCCAATGATAAACATTATGAAATGGCCTTTGATAATATAGCTTATCAAACAAAACACGATATTTCTCTTATGGGAGGAAATTCAACAACAACTTATCGTTTTTCAGTCGGATATCTCAGAAACGATGGTCTTTTGCAAAATAACCTTTACGACAACTACGGAGATAACCTTCTAAACTATTATAACAAATATAACATCAGGTTAAACATCGACAGTGAAATAACCCAAAAACTAAAATTAATTGCAAATATTGCCGGTACAGCTGACGACGAAAAAGGTCCGGCAGCAGCAACAGGCGATCGCACAACGATGCGTGTTGTAACCAGAATTGCAAGAATGCCGGCGTCTATTGCAGGTCGTACCTCAGAAGGATATTACGGACGTGTAGATAAGGGTTCTCCATGGGCAGACATTGACGCAACATCAAATGAACTGGAGCGTAATTACTATTTTATCGCCAATACTGACCTGGAATATAAATTACTAGATCCTTTAACAATAATTGTCCGTGGCGGATATGTGTTTGACCATACCAACTATAAGCTTTATGCCGCTGATGAGCAAATTGATGCAACAACTTATGCAGGACCTGCAAAACTGGATGTGGAATGGAATACGAGAAGAGAATTAACACTGGAAGGCCTAGTAAAATATGAACAAAACTTTGGAAATCATTCCATAAGTGCTTTGGCCGGTTATTCTCAGATTGAAAGTAAATATGAGTACTTAACTGCCTACCGCGATCAATTCCCTACCAATGAACTGTTCGAGTTGGATGCGGGAAGTTCTGAAAATCAAAAAAATACAGGAGGTGCCTCAGAATGGGGACTTGTTTCATATTTTGGAAGAATTCAATATGACTACCTTGGCAAATATCTGTTTGAGGCAAATGTTCGCTACGATGGCTCGTCGCGATTCGACAAAGGCAACAAATACGGTATGTTTCCTTCATTCTCATTTGGATGGAGAATATCTGAAGAAAATTTCATAAAGGAGAGTCTTCCCTGGATATACAACATGAAACTACGTGGGTCGTGGGGAGAACTGGGGAATCAGCAAATTGGAAATTATCCTTATCAGGCTATTTTGTCTTCGGGCAATAACGCTATTTGGGGCAATAACGTAAATGCCGGAATTGTTCTCAATACAGTAGCAAATCAGAGTATAACCTGGGAAACTACAGCAATTTCTGATATTGGATTAGATTTCGCAGTGTTGGATGGAAAAGTCAGCATATCTGCAGATTATTATGATAAAACGACACGTGACATTCTCTATTCAATTACAACAGCAGGTACTCTCGGACTAAATGCATCTCCTTCAAATGCGGGCAAAGTAAAAAATTCAGGTTGGGATTTTAATCTGAGTTATAAAGAAAAATTTGGAGATTTTTCATTTGACATTGCGCCCCATTTCTCTTTTGTTCATACAGAAGTACTTGAGTTAAGCGATGTGGAAAAAGACATTTCAAAAGGACTTTTCATTGGCGAACCGCTAAATGCAATATATGGTTATACCGCCGATGGTTTGTTTGTTGACGAAGCAGACATTCAGAATTCTGCAACTCAGCCATACGATCCTGTTCCGGGTGATATTAAATATAAAGATATCAGTGGCCCGGATGGAGTTCCTGACGGAAAAGTTGACCCGGAATATGACAGAAGTGTTATCGGACAAACTGCTCCAAAATACAATTACGGAGCAAGGATTAGTGCAAATTATAAGTCGTTTGATTTTTCAGTTACGTTTGATGGCGCCGGAGGAATGAGAAGATACCTCAACAACATGGCCGGACGTGCATTTGCGAACAAATCGAATGTGCAGCAATGGATGTGGGATAACCGGTGGACAAAAGAAGACCCGGATCCCAATGCCATTTATCCACGTTTTTACCTTCATGGTGGTGGCAACAACGAACCATACTCCTACATATCTACATATTGGGCGTGGGATGCATCCTACTTAAAAGTCAGGTCGGCACAAATTGGATATAACATGCCGGAAGCAGTAACCAACGCTTTAAAAGTGGATAAAATGAGAATATATCTTGCCGGTAGAAACCTGTTCACATTTGACAACTTCTTTGATGGCTGGGATCCTGAGCTAAATGTCCAAACTGGTGAAGGTGTTCACTATCCAATGTCGAGAACATACATTTTAGGTGTAAATGTTAATTTTTAAATAGATAATTATGAAAACATATATAAAATTAATAACAGCTTCTTTGTTTATTTCTTTTATTTTTCTCACCTCGTGTGAGGAAGGTATTCTGGATAAGCAACCACTTTCACAACTCTCAACAGAAAACTTCTGGACCACTCCCGAAGATGCAGAACTTGCATTGGCAGGAGTTTATAATAAGGCGAACACCTGGAGCAATGCTGATCACATCTGTGAGTTTGATGACAATACGGATAACGGGATTGATAGAAAACCCAACCAATCGTTTTTAATTTACGGCAACTTAAACCCATCTTCTTCTGAAGTGAAGAGCCTGTGGAACAACTCCTACGAAGAAATAGCAGGATGTAACTATTTTCTGGAAAACATTGAAACAATCGAGGATATGGATTCCGGAACAAAAGCGGAAATGATAGCTGAGGTACGTTTTTTGAGAGCTTTTGCATATTTCAACATGTCTCAATATTGGGGTGGTGTTCCATTGGTAACAAAACTTCTTACAATGGAAGAATCAATTACCATTAACACTTCCTCAAAATCAGATATTGTGGATTTTGTGTTGAGCGAACTGGAAGCAATAACAAACGATCTTCCTGTAACAAGATCTTCCGATCAGCATGGCCGGATTGTCAGGGCTGCTGCTTTAGGTGTAAAAGGACGTTTACTCATGGCTGAAGAAAGATGGGGAGAAGCAGCCACCGCATTTAAAGCTGTTATTGACCTTGGTGTTCATGAAATTGATCCGCTTTATTCAGAGCTTTTTAACGGGAAAAACGAAGAGAGCAGCGAAATCATCTTTTCAAGAAAATATTTGGCGGGAGAGATCGCCAATTCCACTCAACTGTATTATCGTCCGAGTGTTGACGGAGGCTGGCATCATATGAATCCTTTCCAAAGTTTGGTTGATGCATATTTGTGTACCGACGGAAAAACAATAGAGGAAAGTGAACTTTATGATCCTCAGTCACCTGTGGTAAAAGATGGAGTAAACTACAGAGACCCCCGCCTTCTTTATACAATTTTCTATCCGGGAATATCAACAATCAACGGAAGAGTTTATCATGGTCATCCCGATTCAACTTCGGTTGTTGGAGATGTTTTTACCTACGATGCGGGAATGACAGGTTATTGTCTTCAAAAATATGTGGATAACGAATATACCGGCGATGTATATAGTTCAGGTGTAGATATTCCGATTATTCGTTATGCGGAAATATTACTGAGTTATCTTGAGTGTAAAATAAATGAGGGCACAACGATTGATCAAAGTCTGCTTGATTTAACCATTAATGCTGTTCGGGGCAGAGAAGCTGTTCAGATGCCTTCGGTAACTGAAACTGACGCAACAAAATTGATGGAGATTTTAAAACGTGAAAGAAGAGTTGAATTGGCATGGGAAGGACTCCGATACTGGGATCTCAACCGTTGGGGTGAAGCAACTGATAAATTAAGTGACAAACCGATGTACGGAATAAAATTAACTGATGATCCGGATAACTACGACAGATTTCCTGTCGGCCCAAATGGGCACTATTTTGTATTTAGCTTACAGTACAGTTCAACAGACTTACCATGGCCGTTTCCACAAGATGAGTTAGACATCAATACCACTTTAACACAAAAAGACAATTGGAAATAAAATAAATAAAAGCTAAGTATTAATTCATTCACAATTTTGAAAAATTCATACTTAGCTTTTTTTATCCTTCTATGATTCAATATTTTCAAAAATTACATTCATCAATACACCATGATCAAACAAACAAAGTTTGTAATTCTAATTTTATCCGGAATATTTCTTTTAAATTCATGCAATAAGCAGTCAAAAACCGGCGATGAAACAACAAGTTCCCAGCCCAATATCGTCTACATTCTGGCCGATGATTTGGGTTATGGCGATTTGGGTTGTTACGGTCAAAGCCGTTTTCAAACGCCCAATCTCGACAAAATGGCGAGCGAGGGAATGTTGTTTACCCAGCATTATGCCGGCACAACTGTCTGTGCCCCTTCACGTTCATCGCTGATGACCGGGCAGCATACCGGGCACACGCCTATCCGGGGGAACAAAGAAGTTCAGCCCGAAGGACAGTGGCCCATTCCTGATGGCACGTTTACCATTGCCGAGATGCTTAAACAGGCCGGTTATGTAACCGGTGGTTTTGGAAAATGGGGCCTGGGTTACCCCGGCTCTGAAGGTGAGCCCAACAACCAGGGATTCGATGAGTTTTTTGGCTACAATTGCCAGAGATTGGCACATAACTATTATCCTTCATATTTATGGGACAACCAAACCAAAATTATCTTGGAAGGAAACCAGGGGGATAAATTTGAAGATTATGCCGCTGAGCTGATTCACGAAAAAGCTTTGCAGTTTATTGAAAAAAATAAGAACAAGCCATTTTTTCTTTTTTATCCGAATGTAATTCCACATGCCGAGTTGTTATTACCCGAAGAAAACCTGGCTGAGTTTCGGGGGCAGTTTCTTCCTGAAAAAGAGTTTAAAGGCGCAGAGCCCGGAGATGAGAACTTTAGGAACGGAGCTTACGGCACACAAGCAGAAAGTCATGCCGCATTTGCCGCCATGGTAACACTTTTAGACCAGCAGGTAGGCGAAGTACTGGCCAAACTAAAAGAACTGGGATTGGAAAATAATACTATCGTAATGTTTAGTTCCGACAACGGGCCTCACCTGGAAGGCGGAGCTGACCCGGATTATTTTGACAGCAATGGTCCGTTACAGGGCTACAAACGCGATTTGTATGAAGGAGGAATCCGTGAACCGATGATAGCATGGTGGCCTGGAAAAATTGAAGCAGGAACAAAAAGTGGTCACATTTCAGCTTTCTGGGATGTAATGCCAACAGTGGCGGATATTGCGGGAATTGAAGTCCCGGGGAATATTGACGGGATTTCGTTTCTTCCCACCCTGTTAAACCAGGGAGAACAAAAAGAACACGATTATTTGTACTGGGAGTTTCATGAAAAAGGCGGGAGGAAAGCGATTCGCAAAGGCGACTGGAAACTGGTTCGTTACGAAGTACTTAATCCTGAAAAAACAACCACTGAATTGTACGACCTTTCAACAGATATTGGCGAGGAACACAATGTGGCAGATGAACATCCTGAGATTGTAAAAGAACTTCTGGAACTGATAAAATCTGCACGCACTGAATCGGAAGTATTTACTTTTAAATGAAAAGAGAGACTGGTAACAAAAAGTTCTTAGTCTGTTGGTTAGTTTAATAAAGGTTTTCCTAAACAGGGAAGCCTTTTTTTATTATCATTCAGCCAAATAATACAACTACATTTTCCGTTTGTTTGGAACGTAAGAAAGGTTTGTATTTGTATTAGTCCTAAAAAGTTTTAAAATTTGTTTCCTAATTTTGACTAATCTAAACATATTGAAAACTTCGGATATATATATTGAGCAACAATTAGTTTGTAAATTCATATCAGGAGACAAATCAGCATTTGAGGCGATCTTTCACCACACAAAAGGAAAAATGAAAGGTTTTCTAAAAAAGGTAGTCCCAATTGATGAAGATCCCGAAAATGTATTACAGGAAGTTTATGTGAAACTTTGGGAGAACAGGCAATCTATAAATCCAAACAATCATTTTGAAACATTTCTTTTTTCCATCGCAAAGAATTTGGTGATCGACATAATGCGTAAGCGACTCAACAAACAGAAATACCTCGAAAATTTATACATTCATATAAAAGGAGGACAAAATAACTCACTGGATACTTTAGCCAAAATTGAGTATTCTGAACTTGAGCAAAAAATCTTTGACTTAATAGAAAAACTCCCCAAAAAGCGACAGCTGATTTTTAAGCTAAACCGACTTGAAGGTTTTACTTATAAAGAAATTGCTAAAAAATTAAACATATCGGAAAACACCGTTGACACACAAATGAGACAAGCCCTTTCATTTTTACGTCGCGAAATGAATATCTATTTTAGCATCCTGATACTTCTTTTTATCAACCGCTAAAACACGCCCCCATAACAAGTTCTTTTTATGTGACTTACCTCCGCACGAAAACACAAAATAAAAAAAGTTAAAACTCAATTCACGGAATAAGTATTTTCAAACGTATATAAAATTGTTAACAAAACTTTAAGAATGGATATCGCAACAAAAAAACTCATCAACAAATTTATCTCCGGTAAACGGTTAAATAACGATGAGTTTAGCCAAATTGACAAACTTCTTAATGACCTCAATTACCGCGGTGAGATTATTCAGCACCTGGAAAGGAACTGGCAGGAATCTCAGGATGAAACAGTTAATTTACAATTCGAACAAATAAAAAAGGAGATAAACAGGTCGCAATTCAAATCAGGGCTAACCAGGTTGCTCACAACCATTTCAAAAGCAGCGGCTGTTTTGTTTATTCCACTCCTTGCTGCAACGTTGTTTTACTATTTTTCACAACAAGAGCCGTCCGATTTTTTAACACTCTACACACAAAAAGGTGAAGTAACAAATATTATTCTTCCTGATAGTACAAAAGTCTGGTTGAATGTAGATACAAAATTAAGTTATCCTGCTGATTTTGGCGCAAAATCCCGAAAACTCAAATTAACAGGCGAAGCTTATTTTGAAGTAACAAAAAATAAAAGACTACCCTTTGAAGTTACTTCAGGAGATATCACAACTACAGCATTGGGAACCCAATTCCTCGTTTCAGCATACCCCGAGGTTAAAGTCATTAAATCATCATTACTAGAAGGTTCTGTTGAAATAGAAATATCAGACGATAAAAACAGAAAAATATTAGCGCCTGGTCAACAACTAATTTTTGACAAGCAAAACGCATTGGTATCAATCGGTAATTTTAACGAAAACTACGAACTAAGTTGGAAAAACAAAGAATTAGTGTTTCAGTTAACTCCATTTGACGATGTGATAAACGAACTTGAAAAATGGTATGATATAAAGATTTTATATGATCAGGAATCATTTAAAACAGAAACATTAACCGTAAGATTTGAAAAATATGAAACATTGGAGAATGTTTTGAAAGTAATGTCGAAAGTAAATGAATTCAACTATTCAATTGAAAATAAACAAATTAAAATCAAAAAAAGGAATTTATGAAATAAAATAAGAGCAATAAAAACGGGCAAAGTCGTTACCACCGACAATGCCCGAAAAAATAACATATTTTTTTAATTAAAATCATTCCAAATTTATGAAAAAAAGAAAACCGTTCCTAACGGTGGGAGAAATTCTTCCGTTTCGAAAAATTTTACGAATTATGAAACTCACAACAATTATTTTGTTGATTTCAAACATGTTTGTTTCCGCGAGTGTATATTCGCAAAGTACCAAACTAACCTTAAAGTATTCACAAATTACATTTGGAGAATTATTCCAAAAAATTGAAGAACAAAGTGAATTTAGGTTTGCTTTCTCCAATTCCCAACTCAATCCAAATAAGAAAATCCAGGTGGACATGAAAAATGCCACATTGGAAAGTATTCTAAAAGAGACTTTACCTGAAGATGTGGCCTATGAGATTATCGACCGTTATGTTGTAATAACAAATGTCGGTTCTTCAGAAAACATAAGATTCAGGCAACAACAATCGGTTTCCGGTAAAGTAACAGATTCTAACGGACTTCCGCTACCCGGTGTAACTGTTATTATCAAAGGCACTACAGCAGGAGCAGTAACAGACATTAACGGAAATTATTCACTAACACTTCAATCTGAATCCGATATTCTTATCTTCTCATTTGTGGGATTACTAACACAGGAAGTTGAAGTAAATTCCCGGAGTACAATCGACATAACAATGCAGGAAGATGTGTTGGGAGTTGAGGAAGTTGTGGTTGTTGGGTACGGAAGTCAGAAAAAAGTGAATTTAACCGGCGCCATTGCTTCAGTTGCCGGCGAAGATCTTGCACGTAGGCAAGTTGCTCAAACGTCGATGGTTTTACAGGGAGTTGCCCCGGGTGTTGTGGTTACTCAGAGAAACGGACAACCCGGCCGGGACGGTGGAACAATAAGTATTCGTGGAAAAACTACTTTAGGAAACAGCGCTCCGCTTGTTTTAGTAGATGGGATAGAAATGGGTATTAACAATATCGATCCAACACTTATCGAATCCGTATCAATTCTTAAAGATGCAGCTTCTGCATCCATTTACGGTTCACGCGCAGCAAATGGTGTAATTTTGGTAACTACAAAACGTGCCCAGAAAGACGTCCTTTCTGTTTCTTATAACGGATACATTGGTACCCAGAGACCGACTGATATACCCAACATGGTTGGAGCAATTGACCACATGCTATTAACAAACGAAGCTTATGTAAATGTGGGTAAATCGCCTCTCTATTCTGACGAATACATCGAAGAGTACAGAGCCAACATGGCAACAAATCCGGATAAATATCCTGACACAGATTGGTATGATCAAGTACTTACAGAAAATGCCCTAATGCAAAGCCACTTTTTAACAATGAACGGAGGCTCTGAAAAGGTTAGAGTTTTAGCCTCGCTTGGTTATCTTGATCAGGGCGGTATAATGTCAAACACTGATTTTAAAAGATATACGCTTCGAATAAATACCGACATGCAGCTAACAAACAGCTTTTCGGCACAAATTGATGCACACATCAAACAAGCACTCTTAACAGAACCCTCACGAGGTACAAGTTCTGCTATTCATTGGTCGGGACGTATACCGGCCAACCAAACTGCTGTATTGTCTGATGGTTCCTGGGGAGAAGGCTGGAATGGCGATAATCCGGTGGCATTTACAAAAGATGGAGGACTTAACAAATCAGAATCGCCTTCTTTTACCATGAATCTGGTATTAAAATATAAACCGGTTGATTGGTTTACCGCTGATTTATCTTATTCACCAAACTACTGGCAATCGAACGTTTCAGATTTTGTAAAAGCAATTCAAACTTACCGTTGGGACGGAAGTGAGAGTTATAAGGCACCTCAGAAAAGTACACTAACTACCAGTCATAATAAAAATCTACATAATAATTTAAGAAGTACAGCAACATTTGATAAGACATTCGGAAATCATGGTTTAAAATTATTACTTGGTTATCAGCAGGAAGATTACCGCAATGACGGATTGTCCGGCTATCGCGAAAGTTTTCCTTTCCCCGATTACCCTGTACTTAATTCAGGAGGTGAAGAAAATCAAAAATCGTATGGTTGGGCTAGTGAATGGGCATTACAGTCATTCTTTGGCCGCTTGAATTATAATTTTAAAGAAAAATATCTTTTCGAAGCGAACTTCAGACAAGATGGCTCGTCAAGATTTGTACAGGGAAGAAAATGGGGATTCTTTCCTTCCTTTTCTGCCGGATGGAGAATTTCCGAAGAAAGTTTTTTTGAGTCTTTAAGACCTGTTGTAAATAATCTTAAAATCAGGGCTTCTTGGGGGCAGTTAGGAAATCAGGATATCGGAACATACCCGTTTTCTTCCGACGTAAATCTTGGATTAAAGTATGTATTTGATAAACAAGTAGCCAGTGGTGCGGGTATAACCGATCTTGCAAATACTGAAATCTCCTGGGAAACAACTACTGCCTCGAACGTCGGACTTGATATTACGCTGTTAGAAAAAATTAATGTTGTTGCCGAATATTATTACAAAGTTACTGACGACATTCTTTTAGCTTTGGATATTCCCAGAATTATAGGAATGAATGCACCCGAGCAAAACGCAGGAAAAGTAGAAAACAGAGGTTGGGATCTCGGGATCAATTATGTAGACTGGGATAACGAATTCAAGTACGAAATTGGGATCAACGTTTCGGATGTAAAAAACAAAGTTCTTGATTTAAAAGGAGTAAATAAGACCGGAACAACAGTAAACCATGAAGGTTACCCGATGTGGTCTATCTATGGTCTCGAAGCGGATGGATTTATAACCGAAGATGACTTTAACGAAGACGGCACCTATAAACATGCTACACAGTACGGGACAATTGCACCCGGAGACATAAAATATGTCGATCAAAATAACGATTCGATAATAAACTCAAGCGATTATAAAATTATCGGGGAAACAATTCCAAGATACACATTCGGCTTTACTTTTAACGGACAGTATAAGAATTTTGATCTCGGTATTTTTATTCAGGGAGTAGGCAAAGCTGACGGTTTGATCCGTGACCAGGGAATAATGCCATTCCTGATGGGAGGTACTGTTCAGGAACAACACAAAGATCGCTGGACTCCGGACAATACAGATGCAACATTTCCACGGTTTGCTTTCAACGAAACAAATAATGAACAAACTTCAAGTTTTTGGATGAGAGATGCGGCTTATATGAGACTAAAAAATATTCAGTTAGGATATACTTTCCCATCAACCGTACTGAAAAAAATTAAAGCCCAAAAGTTACGGGTTTATGTCAGCGGACAAAACATACTTACTCTTGACAATTTTTGGAAAGGATATGATGTGGAAGCACCGGTTGGCAATGGTGGCTATTATCCGCAGGTCAAAACATATAGTATTGGGGTAGATGTTAAATTCTAAAAAATCAAATCTATGAAATCAAAAATAAAATATTCAATCATATTCATTTTACTGACTTTTCTGTTTGTCTCTTGTGAGGATTATTTGGAAAAATATCCCTTAAATAATCCTTCGGATGCAACTTTCCTGTCCAATCAAACAGAATTGGAGATGGCGGTAACCGGATGTTACAATGCGATGTGGACGAGTGTTCAGGGTATGCCCTTTCACCTGGTTTTTGATCAGATATCTGATATTGGCTGGGATAGAAATGGTTCAGCATTACAGGCTATTGGACGAGGCTCGGCGGATTCAAGAAATAGCGACATAGTCTCACTTTGGACAAATCTTTATAAAGGAATCGCTAAGTGTAATTATGTTCTCGCAAATATGGAGCGGGGTGTAGATAATATACCTACCGATGTTTACGCCCAAAGCAAAGCTGAAGTACGGTTTCTCAGGGCTTTTTATTATCACTATTTAGCTGAATTATTTGGCGGTGTTCCATTGGTAACGCAACCTCTAACTTTATCGGAAGCGAATATCACACGGAGTTCAAAAGCTGATGTTGTTGATTTTATTTTAACTGAGTTGGATGAATGTGCAAACGACCTTCCCCAGGAAAACGATCCGCTCGCAGGACGCGCGACAAAAGGGGCTGCATGGGCAATCATGTCGCGGGTTGCATTATACAACGAAAAATGGGATACTGCGATCTCTTCTGCACAAAAAGTAATGGCTCTTGAAGGAACAGAATATGAGCTAAGTTCCAACTATATGGATTTGTTTCAGTATGCCGGACAGGAGTCTAAAGAAATCATTTTATCGGTTCAGTTCTTAAAAGGAGAACACATGCATTCCATGTTTAGATTTTTTGGCACCAGAAATGCCAAAGGTCATACAAACAAAAAACCAAGTTATCAGGCGGCAGACTCATGGGAATGCACTGATGGTTTGCAAATTGACGAATCTCCTCTGTTTGATCCTCAGCACCCCTACGAAAACAGAGACCCAAGATTAGGTTATACCTTCTCGCTTTCAGGTTCAATTTTTCTTGGATTTCAGTATGAAACACATGGAGATAGTTTATACTGCTGGGATTATAATCAAAATCCGCCCAAGCGAATTGCCAATCTTGAAGCAACACACGCTTATGCTACTTTTACCGGAATTGGGTGGAGAAAATATGCCGATAACTTAGACAAAGATGCCGTAAACGATAGCGAATTGAATACAATTGTTATTCGTTATGCTGAAGTTTTATTAAATTATGCTGAAGCAAAAATATCTTCTGGTAGTATCGACCAATCTGTACTGGATGCGATAAATAAAATCAGGCAAAGACCTTCTGTTGAAATGCCTCCTCTTACAACAACCAACGCTGAAGAATTAAAGTACGCAGTACGAAGAGAACGTAAATATGAATTATCATGTGAAGGATTACGCCTGTTTGATATCAAACGATGGGGCATTGCAGAAAATGTAATGAACCTTCCGGTATTGGGACGCATGAAAAAATCTTATCCTTCGATAGCACCAATAGTAGATGAATACGGCACATCGTATTACGATAATATCCCGATTGCCCAACAGGGAGAATCTGCAGATTTCAAAATGCGTATTGTAGAAATACGTTCATTTGATAAAAATCGCGATTACCTGTGGCCAATTCCATATATCGAAATGGATACGAACCCGGAAATGGTTCAAAATCCAGGATATGGAGAATAGTCTAGTTTAGTTACTTAAAGGTTCTCCGGAAATTATGGAGAACCTTTTTTTATAAACCTAATTATGATTTCACAAAAAAATATTCTTTTGCTTTTCCTCTTTTCTTTTTTCCTATACACTCCTAAAATAAATAGCCAGAATGAATACGATATCGTTATTTATGGAGGAACTTCTGCTGGTATATCAGCAGCTATTCAGGCATCAAGAATGGGTAAGTCGGTTATACTTATTGAACCAACACGACGAATAGGAGGATTGACAACCGGGGGTCTTGGAGCAACAGACATAGGGAATAAGCAGGTGATTGGCGGAATTTCACGCGAATTCTATCAGAGTATAAAAAAATTCTACGACAAACAGGAAAACTGGAAATGGCAAAAAAAAGAAGACTATAGTCAGGCTAGAAACCAAAGTGGTGAAGATGCGATGTGGACTTTTGAACCCTCAGCGGCTTTAAAAGTCTATGTGGAAATGATAAATAAGGAAAACATTGACCTGATTTATGAAGAACGCCTCAACAGAAAAAACGGGGTGAAAAAAGAAGGTGCAAAAATTGTTGAAATTGAGATGGAAAGTGGAAAATCATATAAAGGAAAAGTTTTTATTGATGCCACTTACGAAGGAGATTTAATGGCTGTTACCGGAGTGAGTTATACTGTTGGGCGGGAACCAAATAAACAATATGGCGAAACTTTAAACGGTATCCAGGCCAATGATATTGGAATTACAATTCGTGGTACAGTTTCAAAAAATAGTGTTCATCATAATTTTATTGATGGAGTAGATCCCTATATTGTTAAAGGAAACCCTTCGAGCGGGCTGCTTCCTTTTATCGTAAAAGGCGGCCCCGGCATTGATGGAAGTGGAGACAAAGGGATCCAGGCTTATTGTTTTCGAATGACTTTGACCGATGCGCCGGAAAATCGCATTCCTTTTCAAAAGCCGGGAAATTACAACGAACTGGATTACGAACTTCTTTTCCGCAATTATGAAGCTGCAGATGGCCCGATAGAAAAGATGTACCCTTACGGCGACCCCTTGGTTCCATGGATCAATTCTAAAATGCCCAACCGAAAAACCGACACAAATAACCAGAAAGGATTTTCAACCGATTTTATTGGTCAAAACTGGGATTACCCGGAAGCATCTTACGAAGAAAGAGAAAAAATTATCGAGCGCCACAGAAGCTATCAGCAGGGACTGATGTGGACACTAGCCTATCATCCCAGAATTCCCAAAAAAGTAAGAGATGAAGTTTCAAAATGGGGAACCTGTAAAGACGAATATGAAAGAGAAGATGGATGGCAACAGCAGTTATATGTAAGAGAAGCAAGAAGGATGATAAGTGATTATGTAATGACCCAAAAAAATTGCGAAGGAATTGAAACAGTTGACGACCCGATTGGCATGGCAGCTTACGGTATGGATTCACACCAGGTAAAACGTTATGTTGATGCCAATGGCTTTGTTCAAAATGAGGGAAATGTAGAAGCGCATGGTTTTCCTCCCTATCCAATCAGTTACAAATCCATTGTTCCACATAAAAGCGAATGTTCAAACTTGTTGGTTCCTGTGTGCGTTAGCGCAAGTCATATCGCATTCGGTTCAATTCGTATGGAGCCGGTTTTTATGGTGCTTGGACAATCGGCTGCAAGTGCCGCCTCTCTATCTATCGACAACAATGTTGAAGTGCAAAATATTAATTACTTAACGCTTAATAACCTTCTCTTAAAAGATAAACAGGTATTAAAACATATACCATAACTGGTACAATTGTCGAATAAATTCAATTATATAACTGAAAGTTTTTCTCTAATTTATAAACAACATGCTACTAAATGACAAATGCGACAAATAAAAATAGCTATACAAATTCAATTGTAACACTTATACTTATTACGATTAGCGTAGTAAGTTGTCAGAACACAGATCAAAACTCCTATTCTGCCGATGTTATTATTTACGGAGGAACCTCAGCAGCCGTGATTGCCGCCGTTGAAGTAGTACAATCTGGCAAATCAGCAATTATGGTTTCTCCAGATGTGCATTTGGGAGGTTTAACTGCCGGTGGCCTTGGTTGGACAGATGCAGGGAAGAAAGAAGCAATTGGAGGACTCACACGCGAATTTTATCACCACGTTTGGAAATACTATGACAATGCAGGATCATGGAAATGGCAGCAAAAAAGTGAATTCGGGAATCGGGCGCAAGGAAATCCGGCCATTGACGGCAACAAACGCACATTATGGGCTTTTGAACCGCATGTGGCAGAGGATATTTTTGAGGAATATATTTCTGAAAACAAAATTGAAATTTACCGTGACGAATGGCTAAATAGGAAAAATGGTGTTTTAAAGTCGGGTTCTGACATAATTTCAATTAAAACACTTTCAGGAAAAACTTTTAAAGGAAAAGTTTTTATTGATGCTACTTACGAAGGCGACTTAATGGCTTCTGCAAAAGTAAGTTATCACGTTGGAAGAGAAAGTAATGCCACCTACAACGAGAACTGGAATGGAGTCCAGACAGGAATTTTGCATCACATGCACTATTTTAAATCTGAAATATCCCCTTATAAAATTTCTGGAGATTCAGCTTCTGGCTTTCTTCCAAGGATTTCAGAAGAGCATCCGGGCGAATATGGAGAAGCAGATGATAAAATCCAAGCCTACTGTTTTCGGGTTTGTATGACAGACATTCCGGAAAATAGTATCCGCTTTAAAAAACCGGAGAATTATAATCCCCTAGACTACGAATTACTTTTAAGGGTTTTTGAAGCCGGTTGGACAGATATATATAGCTATGTTGGTAAATTCGACATGCTTCCAAACAGAAAAACAGATACCAATAACAGGGGGCCATTAAGTAGCGATAATATTGGGTTGAATTATGATTATCCCGAAGCTAGTTACGAACGAAGAAAGGAGATAATTAAAGAACACAAAGACTATCAAATGGGGCTTTATTGGTTTGTTACAAACGACCCCAGAGTTCCGGAAGAAGTGAAAAAAGAAATGCAAAAATGGGGACTGGCAAAAGATGAATTTACCGATAACGGAAACTGGCCCCACCAGATATACGTTCGCGAAGCCCGCAGAATGATTGGCGAATATGTAACCACTGAAAATGATGTTCTTTGTAAACGCGAAGTACCCAGGCCAATTGGAATGGGTTCATATTCAATGGACTCACATAATGTTCAACGATATATAAAACCTGATGGATATGTCCAAAACGAGGGTGATATTGGTATAAAAATTAAAACACCGTATTCAATATCCTATGGTTCTATTATTCCCGTAAAAGAAGAATGTGAAAATCTATTGGTTCCTGTTTGTGTCTCCAGCAGTCACATCGCATTTGGATCTATTCGAATGGAACCAGTATTTATGATTCTCGGACAATCAGCCGCAGTTGCAGCGGTAATTGCAATTGAATCAGATTGTGCAGTGCAGGATGTGCCATACTCTGAATTAAGAAAAAAGCTGAAAAGTAAAAAACAAGTTTTAGATTTGAATAATTTATTAAATCAAAATTAGCACATTATAATTTACTTTAAAATAACCAATCAAAATAGAATCTCATGAAGCAAATAATTACAATTGCCCTGCTATCTTTTTTTGTTTTTGGATGTAAATCTCCGCAAGAGACTGAAAACTCTCTTAATGCCGATGTTATCGTTTACGGTGGCACTTCATCAGCTGTAATTGCCGCCGTAGAAGTAGCCCAGTCGGGAAAATCGGTAATTATAGTTTCACCCGATAAACATTTAGGTGGATTAACTTCCGGTGGTTTAGGATACACTGACACAGGAGACAAATCAACCATCGGTGGATTGTCGCGCGAATTTTACCACAGGGTTTGGCTGCATTACAATGATTCCTCTGCATGGATATGGCAAAAACACTCGGAATACGGAAATAAGGGCCAGGGCACAATCGCCATGGATGGTGAAAACCGCACCATGTGGATTTTTGAGCCTCATGTGGCCGAACAGGTCTTTGAAGATTTTGTTGCGGAAAACAACCTCACCATTTATCGCGACGAATGGCTGGATCGGGAAAATGGCGTCGAAATAGAAGATGGAAAAATCATTTCCTTTAAAACACTTTCAGGAAAAATATTCAAAGGAAAAATATTTATCGATGCTACTTACGAAGGAGATTTAATGGCTTCATCCGGAGTAAGTTATCATGTTGGAAGAGAAAGTATAGATACCTACAGTGAAAAATGGAACGGAGTACAAACCGGAGTTTTGCATCACCAACATTGGTTTAGGGAAAAAATATCGCCATACAAAGTTCCCGGAGACCCTTCCAGTGGAGTACTTCCAAGAATTTCAACCGAAGCTCCGGGCGAATATGGAGCCGGCGATGACAAAATCCAGGCCTACTGTTTTCGCATGTGTATGACCAACCACGACGAAAACCGCGTGTCATTCCCCAAACCTGCCAGCTACGATCCGGAACAATATGAACTTTTAGTTCGGATGTTTGAAACAGGTAGAAAAGACTGGTTTCAGAAATTTGATGCCATTCCCAACTGGAAAACTGATACCAATAATCATGGCCCGTTCAGCAGCGATAATATCGGAATGAATTACGATTATCCCGAGGGTAGTTACGAACGCCGCAAAGAAATCATTCAGGAGCATACTGATTATCAGATGGGATTGCTTTGGTTTGTCGCCAACGATCCGCGGGTACCGGAAGATATTCGGACAGAAATGGCTACCTGGGGGCTGGCAAAAGACGAATTTTCAGACAATGGAAACTGGCCTCATCAAATCTATGTTCGTGAAGCACGCAGAATGATTGGCGATTATGTAACAACAGAAAACGATGTACTAAGCAAACGCAAAGTGCCGAGATCTGTAGGAATGGGATCATATGCAATGGATTCGCACAATGTACAACGATATATAACTCCCGAAGGCTATGTACAAAACGAAGGAGATATCGGTGTAGGAGCCCCTCCCTACTCTATTTCTTACGGCTCACTTATTCCCAAAAAAGAGGAATGTACCAACCTTCTGGTTCCTGTTTGTGTATCGAGCAGCCATATTGCTTTTGGTTCTATAAGAATGGAACCCGTTTTTATGATACTCGGACAATCAGCTGCCGTTGCAGCAGGTATGGCAATTGATAAAAACATTCCGGTACAGGATGTTGATTATTCAGAATTAAAAACCGAACTTGAAACCCGAAAACAAATTTTAGCGAAATAAGAATATTTAATCCTCGTACTATGATTACTTTTTTTGCAGGACTGGTTACTTTGATATTGGGCTATTTTTTCTATTCCCGATTTGTGGAAAGATACGCAGATGTGGACGGCAACCGAAAAACTCCTGCATTCACCATGAACGACGGAGTAGATTATGTTCCGTTGAAATGGTGGAAAATATTTCTGATTCAATTTCTAAATATTGCCGGACTGGGTCCTATTTTTGGTGCAGTTGCCGGAGCCATGTGGGGGCCGGTAGCATTTCTGTGGATCGTTCTGGGTTCTGTTTTTGCCGGAGCTGTTCACGATTACTTTTCAGGAATGCTCTCGATAAAACATAATGGTCTGAGTATAACCGAGATTGTTGGTATTTACCTAGGAACAGGCACAAAACAATTTATGCGTGGTTTCACAGTTCTACTGATGATTCTTGTTGGTGCAGTTTTTATTATGGGCCCTGCAAATATTCTGGCAGGTTTAACACCGGGGTTTGCCTCAGCGACCTTCTGGGTGTGGATTGTTTTTGTTTATTATCTGTTGGCAACTATGCTTCCCATCGATAAAATTATTGGCCGTGTTTATCCCATATTTGGCTTGTCGCTTCTTTTTATGGCTGTTGGTTTAATTATAGCGCTTTTTGTAAAAGGATATCATATTCCGGAATTAAACTTGTCAAACATTCACAATTATCACAATAACAGCGATAAATTTCCCATTTTCCCCATGTTATTTATAACTATCGCATGTGGTGCTATTTCAGGATTTCATGCTACACAATCGCCACTGATGGCGCGTTGTTTGACAAATGAAAAACTTGGACGACGGGTATTTTATGGAGCGATGATCTCGGAAGGTGTTGTCGCCTTAATATGGGCAGCAATTAGCATGAGCTTTTTTGGCGGAATAAGAGAATTGAACGAAACAATGGCTTCCAACGGCGGCAATGCTGCGGTAGTAGTAAATGATATTTCAAACTCACTCCTTGGTAAGTTTGGTGGTATTCTGGCTTTATTGGGCGTAGTTGCTGCGCCTATCACATCGGGAGATACAGCTTTCCGCAGTGCACGTTTAATCGTCGCCGATTTTATGAAATACAATCAGGGGCCGGTAAAAAACAGGCTTTTGGTGAGTGTTCCCCTTTTTGCCATTGGATTCATTTTAACTCAAATCGACTTTAGTATTATCTGGCGGTATTTTGCGTGGTCAAACCAAACACTTGCAATGATTGTTTTGTGGACCATAACCGTATTTCTTGTTCAACAAAAAAGACTTTATTGGATCACTCTGATTCCGGCAGTTTTTATGACCGCGGTTACAACAACTTATCTGCTTTTTGCTCCGGAAGGTTTTTCTCTTTCAAAAGAAATTGCATACCCAATCGGTGCACTTTTGTCAGTTATTTCCTTGGTCGCATTTTTTGTATACAAAAGAAACTACTTCAACAGGATACCAGTACAGGCTTAAAAATCTCCAAACGGAAAAATTTAGTAAACAACTTAAACCAATTTATTGTGAAACGACGAAACTTTATAAAAACCACCGCAGCAGGTTCTGCGTTTGTTTTAACCAGGAGCGCATTTGCATTCCATTCAACTGATATAAAATCTGAAAGTTACAATTATTGTCACCAGTCAAAAAGACGAATCCCCGTTGCCTACGATGTTGACGTGGTAGTAATAGGCGGCTCTCTCGCAGGTGTTGCAGCAGCGGTTGAGGCTTCCAGAGCCGGTGCGAGAGTATTTCTGGCTGCACAGGAACCATATTTGGGAGAAGATGTCTGTGGTACTTTCCGGTTGTGGCCCAAAGACCAAAGTGTTACAAAAACCGAACTGGGAAATAAAATATTTGGCGGCGGGATTCCCACTCAGCTTCATGTAAAACATACACTCGATAATGTTCTCATTGAAAACAATATCGATTTTTTATATTCTTGTTATACAACGGATATAATTACCGGAAAAAACGGTGAACCTGCCGGTGTAGTTATTGCCAACCGCTCGGGGAGACAGGCTATTCTCGCAAAAGTTATTATCGACGCAACGCCACGTGCACTGGTTGCGCGAATGACCGGAGCAAAATTTGGGGTTTATCCTGCAGGAAAACAAAATTTTAAATTTACAGTTGTCGGGAACGATTTAAAAGAAGAAATTCCCGGCTTGAAATCAAAAATATATAAAGATGTTGTTCGTGTCAGCTGGGCTTCAAAAGGAAGTGCAAATGACAGTTCTTTTTCTGAAACTGACATTCGTTACAATGCAATCGAATATACCTGCCCTGTTGAAATGAAAGACGGAAGTTGGGCATCTTTTGCTGAGGCAGAACAAGTTTTTCGCGATTTAACCTGGGACGCAAACCAGGTTGAATCAGCAGATCTTCTTTTCCAAAATCCGCCAGACAAACTGCTTGGCCAAAAACGTTGGAATAATGCAGATGTAGATTCGGATAAAATCAATATTAAAGTTTTTCAACCCCGAAAAATCGATAATGTATTTGTATTGAGCGGGAGTGCAAATCTCAGTTTAGACGCATCTGAAGCACTTTTGGAACCCGGTAAATTTATCAGAATCGGAGAACGGATTGGTAACGAGGCTGCTGTAATAGCGAGCACTTTAGCAACCGCAGAAAATCCAAAAATCCCGGGTAAAGCCGGTTCGAATATTTCAAAAGGAGACGTTGGTGAATTACTGGAAGGATTGCGGCCCTCTTTAAATAAAGGAGATGTTGAAGCGCAGGATACTATCCTACCGGTCCTTGGCACTTACGATGTTCTGGTAATGGGAGGTGGAACAGCAGGAGCTCCGGCCGGTGTCGGAGCTGCGAAACACGGGGCCAAAACCCTTGTCATCGATTACATGCATGGTCTTGGAGGAATTGGAACAATGGGAATGATTGGCAGGTATTATCATGGCTATCGCAAGGGGTACACAAATATTGTCGATAACGGAGTAAAAAATATGGGCCCTGATAATCCAAGAAAAAAAGGCTCTTTGGCAGAATGGGTATTTGACTGGAAGACCGAATATTTCAGAAAAGAAATCCGAAACGCCGGCGGTGATATCTGGTTTGGAGTGATGGGGATTGGTGCCTATGTAGATAATGGCAAGGTTAAAGGTGTGGTGGTTGCCACTCCTGAAGGAAAAGGTGTTGTATTAGCGAACACTGTAATTGATTCTTCGGGAAGTGCTGATATCGCTGTTGCGGCAGGCGCAGACTACAGTTATACCGACGGACTCTCAGTGGCTGTTCAGGGCTCCGGACTACCTTTTAAAAATCCAAATGATTTTTACAATAATACCGACTGGACATTTATTAACGACACCGACATGCTTGATGTCTGGCGGTCGTTTGTTGTTGCAAAAGATAAGTTTAGCGAACAATACGATATCGGTAAAATGCCGCAAACCCGTGAACGAAGAAGGATGATCGGCGACTTCACTGTTTCTGTACTGGATGTGTATAACGGACGAACATATCCCGATACCATTTCGGTTCATTTTAGCTCCTTCGATACACACGGATTTACAGAAGATCCGTTTTTCTCTCTAAAACCGCCCGAACATAGTGGTGTTGATGTTACAGCCTTTGTTCCTTTCAGAGCGCTTTTACCAAAAGGATTGGAAGGAATCGCTGTTACAGGTTTAGGGGCCAGCGCCCACCGCGATGCAATGCCGGTTATTCGGATGCAACCCTGCTTACAAAACCAGGGATATGCCGTTGGCTGGGCCGCAGCGATGGCAGCTTCAAATCAGCAAAACATCCGCTATATCGATTTAAAAAAATTACAGAAAGAATTGGTTAAGGTTGGAAGTTTACCCGAACATGTTGTCACAGACGTGGACAATTATCCTCCGCCAATGAGCAAAATTCAAGAGGCTGCAAAAACAGTTGTAAACGATTTAAAAGGCCTTGAAATTATTTTATGGGATCAGGAAAAAGGTATAGTTGCAATGACTGACCAGTACCATTTTTCTCAAAATGAAAACGACAAACTGGTTTATGCACGTATTTTGGGGATGCTTGGAAACCCGACCGGCTGGCAGGATTTAATAAAAGCAATTGATAGTTACGACGATTGGGATGAAGGATGGAACTACCGGGGAATGGGACAGTTCGGAAGAAGTATAAGTTATCTCGACAGTTTAATAATCGCAGTGGGTAGAACCAAAAAAATTGAAGCTATTCCTTCCATTGCCAGATTAGCTGAGATGCTGACACCCGAAAGCCACTTCTCTCATTTCAGGGCAGTTGCAATTGCATTGGAGACAATTGCTGATCAGGAAGGAGCTGAGCCTCTTTTCAAACTGCTCCAAATGCCGGGAGTTCGGGGGCATTCCATGCTGGATATTGAAACCGCAAAAAAAATAGCCCCGCCCGACAAAAATGATGTAAGTACAAGAAATAATTCACTCAGGGAACTTATCTTGGGACGAGCCTTATTTAAATGTGGAGATATGAATGACGTTGGAAACCAAATTCTGGATGAATATTCCCGCGATCTTCGCGGACATTATTACCGTCATGCAAATGGAGTTTTGCAGTTATTCTCAAAACAAAAAAATCCGGATATAGAAATGTAGATCTCAAGAAGGTATTCAAAACATACAAGTCCCCGGCCATATATATTTTAGCCGGGGATTTGTATCATATATTATTCAGGAAATTCTTGATGCTGCTTCCTCATCAAGGTACCAAATCAATTCGCCATTTTTCGGAGAAATATAATAAGCCGGAAGAAGCTTGGCTGCTTCGTCGTCGTTCATTATTTCAGAAATTCGTAGCGCCTTATTTGCACCTGTAACAAGAAAAAATACACGACTGGCGTTGTTCAAAACTTTTCCGGTGAGTGTAATTCTGTTTTGCCCGGTTATTGGATGCTGGCTGGCAGCACAAATATTTTCATCTTCAAACAATTCAATCTGGTCCGGAAAAATTGACGCGGTATGTCCATCTTCGCCCAATCCCAGAATTACCAGGTCAAATACCGGTGCATCTCCTCTGTAATTCAGGCTTTCTTCAATTTCATCAGCATACCGGAAAACTTCCTCTTCGGGTTTATTTTCACCTTTTACGCGATGAAGATTTTCCTCCGGGATTTGAATTTTAGAAAACAAAAAATCGTTGGCCAGTTTAAAATTGCTGTTTTCATTATCCGGTGGCACACATCTTTCGTCTCCCCACCAAAAATGAAGTCGTTCCCAGGGAATCTCTTCAGAAAATTCCGCAGCCAGGATCTTGAATAATTTTTTAGGGGTACTTCCTCCCGAAAGGGCTACATCAAATCTGTTTTGATGAGATTCCTGTGTTAGCTTTAAAATCTCTCTGGCGACAGCCTTACATACTTTCTTTGGTTTGGAAAATATTTTTACTTCAGGCATAGTAGTCATTGCAGTTTGTTTATTTTGATAAAGTTAAACAAATTTCACAAAACTACAGTTCACAGTATAAACCATCGTCCGTCAGATTTTTACAGGGATACCTCCAGGTACCCCGGGGAGAAATCAATTTATCGGAATCCTCCGGTCCCCAGGTTCCTGCGGGATAACCGTATATCGGTATCTCGGGATTGGTTCCCCATGCATTAATAATCGGCTGAACAAATTTCCAGGCCTCCTCAACGGCATCGCCTCTCGCATACAATGTTGCATCTCCCTGCATACAGTCAAGCAGCAGCCGTTCATATGCTGAAGACAAATGTTTATCCGCCAAATCAGAGTAGTGAAAATCCATATTTACAGTCTGCACATCAAAACCTGCTCCGGGAGTTTTCATTCCAAATTTTAGTAAAATCCCTTCATCTGGCTGAATACGAATAATCAACTGATTGTTTCCTCCTGACAGCGACTGAGAAGGATTAAACAAATGATGCGGCACACTTTTAAAATGAATAACAATTTCTGTAACGCGGGTTGGCAATTTTTTCCCGGTACGAATAAAAAAAGGAACACCGGCCCACCGCCAGTTATCTATAAAAAATTTAATCGCTACAAATGTTTCTGTTCGTGAGAGATGATCAACTCCGGGCTCGTCGCGATATCCCAGAACCTTTTCGCCTTTTATTACCGAATCGGTATACTGACCACGGATCACATATTTCGACACCTGGCTTTCAGAAATTGGCCGTAAAGACTGAAATACTTTCAGGATTTCATTTCTAATCGCATCAGCTTCTACAACAACCGGAGGTTCCATAGCAACAAAACCTACCAACTGAAGCAGATGATTTTGTAACATATCGCGTAAAGCTCCCGAGTGATCATAATAACCTCCACGACCTTCAACACCAAGATTTTCGGCCGAAGTAATTTCAACACGTTCTATATAATTTTGATTCCATAAAGGCTCAAAAATTCCGTTGGAGAAACGCGTAACCAACATATTCTGTACGGTTTCTTTTCCAAGGTAGTGGTCTATCCTGTATATTTGTTCTTCCTGAAAATAATTCAACAAGCTAATATTCAACTCTTTTGCCGATTTCAAATCACTGCCAAAAGGTTTCTCTACAATCAGCCTTCTAAAGAATTTTTCAGATTTACTTAAACCGGCGCTCGCCAAATGTTTGGGAATAACGTCGTACAAGGAAGGCGGAGTCGACAAATAAAAAATATAATTTGCCTCCATTTTATACTGCTTCTCCAGCTCAGTAAGTCTTTCTTTAAGTTTGCCATAATCTTTCTCTTCCGACGGAGAAATTGGCTGGTAAAAAAGCATTTTCTTAAAATCCTCCACACCTTCCTCTTTTGATAAAAACTCATCAGCTTTTGCCCTGAATTCATCGTCAGAAAGATCTGTTCTGGAAGCCCCGAGAACAACAAATTTGTCGGGAAGTAATTTATCTTTATAAAGTTGAAATAATGCCGGTAATAATTTACGCTTTGTCAGATCGCCTGAAGCGCCAAAAATAATTAAAATCTGATTTTCTGCTTTTTTCATGTGTATTCATGATTTTATTACATCTTCAACACAAAAAACGATAACATTGTTTTTGTATTCGAAATGTTGAAGTTGATATGTGATATTTTCATTTTCGCGAACCTTTTCTCCTTTGAACTTTTTCTCTTTAAGAAGAGCAAAAGGGGGAATAAAAATCTCTGACCTGAAATCGATTCCCTGTTTTTCGGAACACTTAAAAATGGCTTCTTTGGCGCACCATAAAAGAATTGTCGCTTTTTGCGGGTTACCGCAATCTTTAACAAAGCTTTTCTCCTTTTCATGCAAAAAACGTTGGGCAATATTTTCAATTTTTCTCTTTGAGTCTTCAACATCGATTCCAATTCTTTTTTTGGAAAGAAAAACTACGGCTAAATCCCCTGAGTGCGAAATGCTGAGATTAGTGGTAGAATTTTTTAATAATGGCCGGCCTGAATCTTCATAAAGAATTTCTGCTTTTTTTCCCAACAGCTTCTGCAAAAGTAAACGAACGGCTATAAATTCCTTTTTTCTTCGTATTGAAGAGAACATTTCAAATTCTTTTCTTTCTTTTTCTGAAAAATGAATTTGACGATATAAAACATCCAGCTCTTCGGTAATTTCCCAAATTCCGACAACTCCGTCTGTCTGTTCTATTCTTTTTGCAAAAGCCATTATTCCCAGTGGGTTGTTTCAATTAAACGTACAACATCGGGTTCCAGAAAATCGATAACCGGTTTTATTGAATCTATATTCGGGACTTCGCGAATATAAAGTGCACCTCGCAAAAAATGCCGTGTACTGTCGGTTAAAAAAAACTGCATCGGAGAAGCTGCATTTCCTTCAATTTCGTAAACAATCCCATAAACATCGTTTGCCGGATTTACAAAAACCCGCTCATTAATTGCATTTGCCTTTATAGAATGTTTATAAGCCAATTCTCTCGATTCCTCCATAAATTCAGCCAGTTGCATTCTTTTCTCTGTTCCTTGTCCTTTTATTGTGTAATATGAAATGTGTACTTCTGCCTTGTTTTCGGGCACTTCAATATTTATCCAATTGGGTTCTTCCGGATTTCGCGAGTCGGGTTGAATTTGTGAATAATTGGGTATTTCAAAACGATAGGGAAATTTATTTTCTATCCAGTGGTAATTTTTTTCAGGAAAATCAATCCGAAAATAACCCCGTGGTTTTGGGGTATATTTTTGACGGCAACTCCCCAAAAAAAGAATAAAAATAAAAAACCACAAGTAATTTTTTTTCATCGCGTATATTTTGCTTTTGAGAATAACGGAAATCAAGGTTGTTTATTCAATTCTACCTTAATTTGTTTGATCCTGCGATTATCAACTGCATCAATGGTAAATTTAAAATCCTTGCAGACTATTTTTTCATTCTTTACGGGAATTTCCCCTCTGAGTTCAAGAATTAGTCCGGCAAGAGTATCTGCGTCACCTTTTACATCATCAAATACATTGTCTCTGCATTCCATGGTTTTGTAAAAATCGATTAAAAGTGTTTTCCCGTCAAAAAGATAGGTATTATCTGTAAGTTTTGAGAAGTAACTTTCCTCGTCGTCAAATTCGTCGGTAATATCTCCCACAATTTCTTCCAGGATATCTTCGAGAGTAACAATCCCTGCTGTTCCTCCGTATTCGTCAATTACGATAGCAAAATGTACTCTGGTTTTTTGGAACTCTTCAAGAAGCGAATTTATTTTTTTTGTCTCAGGAACATAAAACGGAGGGCGAATCAGGGTTTGCCACCTGAAAGTATTCCCTTTGTGGCTATGAGGCAATAAATCTTTTGTATATAAAATACCACTGATATTATCAAATGAATCGATATAAACCGGTATTCGCGAGTAGCCCGACTCAATTATCACATTTAAAACATCGGAAAAACTGACTTTAATGTCAAGTGAAACCACATCTACACGGGGCTTCATTATCTCTTCTACACTTTTATTCCCGAATTTTACAATTCCTTCCAGTATTTCCTTTTCTTCAGAAAGCTCCTGATCTGAAGTCAGTTCAAGAGCCTGAGAAATTTCATCCATTGAAATATTCTTCCGGTGTCTCTGCATGCGTTTATTTACAACAGATGATGAATACAGTAAAATTGCATTTACCGGCCGGAACACTTTTTCAAGCGTTAACAAGGGAATAGCCATAAATTTTGAAAAACCCAGCGCGTAATGATTGGCATATATCTTTGGTAATATCTCGCCAAACAACAGCAGAAAAAATGTAATTACAACTACCTGAAGAATAAATTCTATTACCGGTGCATTAACGATGGTTACAAGATTATTTGAAACATAGGTTGTTAAAATAATTATTCCAACATTAACAAAATTATTGGCCACCAAAATAGTGGCAAGCAACTTTTCAGGATTTTCCAAATTTTTGAGCACCCCTGCATTGGTCTTGTTTTTTTTATGTAACAATTTCTTTTTGTCAGCTGCACTTAAAGAGAAATAAGCAACTTCGGAACCACTGATAAGCGCAGAGCTTAATAACAGCAAAAGAATTATTACAATTGCTGCAACAAAACTTAAACTAACGGGATGAAACTGAATCCCCCAATTGTTAATCGTCGATGCTGTCAGCAATGAATCTGTTTCCAAGCTAATTTATCTTAGGTTTAAAATGGCAAATCATCATCGCCTTCCGATTCTTCAAAATCAGGTTCTTTTTGATTCCCCTTGGAAGACGACGAATTTTGATTTTCATTGTACTGCGACGACTGGTTATCTGACGACTGATTGTCATTCCTACTACCAAGCATTTGCATTACGTCACCATATATTTCAGTTATATATCTCTTATTTCCATCCTTATCATCGTATGATCGGGTTCTGATTCTCCCCTCGATATACAATTGCCGCCCTTTTGTAACGTATTTTTCTGCCACATCAGCAAGCCCGCGCCAAAGCACAATATTGTGCCATTCTGTGGTTGTAACCCTGTCTCCGTTTTTTGCTAAATAAGTTTCTGAAGTAGCCAATGGGAAATTTGCAACGGCAACTCCCGAATCAAGATGTCTTACTTCCGGATCTTTTCCAACATTTCCTACTAAAATAACTTTGTTTACTGACATAATTTTAACTTTTATAGGTTAACATTTAAAATTACGAATTACATAAAAATATAATAGTAATTCAATCTTTTTTTTCATTTAAATTCAATTCTTTAATAAATTCTTCGATTAACCTCGGAACAGCAAATTTAGAAATATCTTTTTTATTTACCTGAATATATTTTGGGTCTATGCATCTGTTATCAGGAATTTCGACCGAAACCAACCGGGCAAAAATTACCTGATGGCTTAAAATGTGTTTTTTCTCAGCCGATAACCTTTTTATATTGTAATGACAATCTGTTAAAAAGCCAACATTTTCTTTGTTATTTAATATTTCACCTTCTGTAAGTGGTTCGGTTGTTTCAAAAAGCGGAAACTGGTATAAATTTTTCCAAATATCGTTTCCTTCTCTTTTTTCAACAAAAACCGTTTCACCATTTTCGATAAAATAATAGTAGAAATATCGTTTTTGTTGTTTTATCTTCTTTGTTTTTACCGGTAGTTGCTGAACTTTCTTATTTTTTGCAGCAAAACAGGTTCTCAACAAAACACAATTTTTACAGTCGGGTGTTTTGGGAATACATTGCAAGGCTCCAAATTCCATTAAAGCCTGATTATGAAAACCCGCGTTTCTGTCGGGTACCAGTTCACCGGCAATTAGTTCAATCTCTTTTCTCCCTCTTGCAGAGTCGACAGGAGCCGAGATTCCATAATATCTTGAAAGAACTCTATATATATTACCATCAACCGTCGCATGTGGCAAATCAAAAGCGATTGAAGCGATCGCCGCTGCGGTGTAGGGCCCAACCCCTTTTAATTTTAGTATACCTTTGTAATCCGATGGAAATTTCCCCTTAAATTCGCGTTGGATATGTTTTGCCGTAAAATGCAAATTTCTTGCGCGCGAATAATAGCCTAAGCCTTGCCACTCTTTCAACACCTCATCTTCAGTGGCTTTGGCCAAATCATTAACAGTAGGAAACCGTTCTACAAAACGTAAATAATATTTTGTTCCCTGTGCAACACGCGTCTGCTGCAGAATTATCTCCGAAAGCCAAATATAGTAAGGATCAGTTGTTTGTCTCCAGGGAAGCTCCCTGCTATTTCTTTTGAACCAGTTATAAATTATGTCTAAAAATACTTCCATTTTCTGCTAACCCGTTAAATATCTTAAGAAAAACAAAAATAATTTTTTTGAAATGCTTTCCGGTTCTTAAATTATTTATATTTTTGCACACCAGTTTATTTCGATTAATACATTGAAAATTAAATATTTTAAGAAATGACAAAGGCAGATATTGTAAATGAAATTTCAAAAAACACAGGAATTGAGAAGGTAACTGTTCAAAAAACAGTGGAAGCCTTTATGGAAACTGTTAAAGATTCGTTAGTAGATGGTAAAAATGTTTACCTAAGAGGATTTGGTAGTTATGTTGTTAAGAAAAGAGCAGAAAAAACTGCAAGGAATATTTCAAAAAACACCACGATAATTATCCCGGCGCATAATATTCCTTCTTTTAAACCAGCAAAATCATTTGTTGCAAAAGTTAAAAATCAAGTAAAATAGTTTATTATGCCAAGCGGAAAAAAAAGAAAAAGACATAAAATGGCTACGCATAAAAGAAAAAAAAGATTGCGTAAAAACCGACATAAAAAAAAGAAATAAGGTTTTAATAAGCTTAACTTATTAAAAATATTTTGATTAAACCTAAGGCAATTTTTGTCTTAGGTTTAATCTGTTAATATAGTATTGTTATTAATAAAAATTTACAGATTAAAATTTAGGTTGTGAGTAGCGATTTAATTATTGATGTAACTCCATCCGAAATTGTCATTGCTCTACAGGAAAACAAAAAGCTTGTTGAATTAACACGGGAAAGAAGTGGTGCAAAGTTTGCAGTGGGTGATATCTATCTCGGGAAGGTAAAAAAAATAATGCCTAGCCTGAACGCTTCTTTTATTGATGTTGGTTACGAAAAAGATGCCTTCCTGCACTACCTCGACATGGGACCGCAATTTGCAACATTAAACAAATTTGTTCGCATTGCATCCTCAAGAAAAAACAAAGTTTCATCCCTTTCGCGAATTCATTCCGAACCCGATATCGACAAGGAAGGGAAAGTAAACAACCTGCTTAAAGTAGGACAAAAAATTTTGGTGCAGGTAGCCAAAGAACCCATTTCAACCAAAGGGCCAAGACTAACCTCTGAAATCTCGATTGCAGGCCGTTACCTGGTACTAATGCCATTCAGCGACAAAATTTCTGTTTCTCAGAAAATTAAAACTACTGAAGAAAAAAACCGGCTAAAAAAACTGGTTCAAAGTATCAAACCCAAAAAATACGGGGTAATTATCAGAACCGTTGCTGAAGGTAAAAAAGTTGCCGAACTCGACCAGGAATTACGTAGATTGGTTGACAAATGGGAAACCACTTTTAACAAGCTTCGTCGTGCACAGCCACCGTCACTCATAATTGGGGAAATGGATAGGACAACGGCACTTCTGCGCGACATTTATCACTCCAACTTTAACAGTATTATTGTTAACGATCAATCGGTTGCTAATGAAATTAGCGATTACATAGGCAGCATTCAGCCTGACAAAAAGAAAATTGTAAAATTTTACAAAGGACGTCAACCCATTTTTGAACACTATGGAATTGAAAAACAAATTAAAGCGTCGTTTGGGAAAACAGTTTCATTTAAAGATGGTGCCTATTTAATCGTTGAACATACCGAAGCATTTCATGTAATTGACGTTAACAGTGGAAACCGTGCAAAAGTTGGGCTCGACCAGGAAACCAACGCACTGGATGTAAACCTGGCCGCCTGTAATGAAATTGCAAGACAACTTCGTTTGCGAGACATGGGAGGTATTATTGTCATTGATTTTATTGACATGCACCAGGCTTCTAATCGCCAGAAAGTGTATGAACACATGAAGGAGATTATGGCCGGAGATCGGACCAAGCACAACATTTTACCACTAAGTAAGTTCTGTCTCATGCAGATTACCCGGCAACGTGTACGCCCGGAAGAAAATATAGAGACAGCAGAAAACTGTCCTACATGCAAAGGCAGCGGTAAAATTGTGCCCACCATTTTATTTGCCGACGAACTGGATGGCAAAGTAAAATACGTTCTGAAAGATTTGAATAAGAAAAAACTGAATTTAAAAGTACATCCGTACATTGCGGCATACTTAACCAAAGGTTTTAAAAGCATACGAAACCAATGGTTTTTGAAGTATATACGATGGGTCAATGTAGAATCCAACAGTACTTATTCTTATCTTGAATATCATTTTTTTGATGAAAATATGGAAGAAATAATTCTTTAAAAAAAAGCCGCTCATTTAAAAATGAGCGGCTTTTTTTTAAATTCTGTTAAAATTCATAAAATGTTACATTAATTGATTATTTTTTTGCCGTAAATGGAACTTTTGTCACAACAAACCAAATGGAATCATTTTTGTTTTATGAACATATTTATATTTGTACATATTTAACATAGAAGAAAACGCCATATTAAAATGAAGAAAATATCAGTTATTATTGTTTTGGTACTATCAGTCCTGTTTGTAAAAGGGCAAATTGTAAACCCGACTTCCTGGACCTTTGACTCCAAACAAAACGGAGACGAAGTAGAATTAATCTTTAAAGCTTCAATTGAGGATGGTTGGCACCTGTATGATACATATTTGCCGGAAGGAGGGCCAATCGCAACAGCATTTGTTTTTGATGATTCCACAAAATTTGAATTTATCGGGGATATTCAAAAAAATCCCGAACCGGTTAAGGTTTTTGATGAAACTTTTCAAATGAACGTAGGATATTTTAGTCATGAAGCTACTTTAACTCAGAAAATTAAGTTACTCAGCGATAACGAAATAGAAATAAAAGGATATGTCCTTTTTATGAGTTGCAATGACGAAACCTGTACTCCACCCAATGAAACCGAATTTTCGTTTACATTTAACAAAGGTGAAACATCAGGCGAAACAGGACTGTCTCCGACATCCAATGAAGAAATTACAAGCTCATCGACATCGGGCTCGGCCAGCGGACAAACCATTTGGTTATTTGTTTTAATATCGGCACTGGCTGGTCTGGCTGCCATTTTGACTCCCTGTGTATTCCCGATGATACCCATGACAGTATCTTTTTTTATTCGTGGAAGCGAAAACCGCAGTAAAGCCATAAGAACCGGATTCTTTTTTGGATTCTCAATCGTACTTATTTTCACCTTACTGGGAGCTTTATTTTCCTTTGGAATTTTCGGACCAAATGTTGGAAGCATCTTAAGTACCCACTGGATTCCAAACCTCTTGTTTTTTATTTTATTCCTTGTTTTTGCAATTTCCTTTTTCGGAGCTTTTGAGATTGTCCTACCCAGCAGTCTGGTTAACAAAACCGACTCTCAGGCTGACAAAGGTGGGTTGATTGGAGCATTTTTTATGGCGCTAACAACCGTTATCGTTTCATTTTCGTGTACAGGACCGTTTATTGGGGCACTTATTATTCAAGCTGTTCAGGATGGCGGAATGCGTCCTCTGATTGGGATGTTTTTCTTTGGATTGGCTTTTGCAACTCCATTTACATTGCTTGCTATATTCCCTTCTGCATTAAGTAAACTTCCCAAATCGGGCGGTTGGCTAAATGCAATAAAAGTTGTTTTTGCCTTTATCCTTTTGGCATTTGGGTTAAAATTTGTGAGCAATATTGATCAGGTTTACGGTCTTGGAATATTAAGTCGCGAAATTTATCTGGCAATCTGGATTGTAGTATTCTCCATTTTAGGAATGTATTTTCTGGGCAAAATCAAATTTTCGCACGACAGTGATTTACCTTATGTTGGTGTTGGAAGATTATTTCTTTCGATTGCTACATTTACCTTTGTTATTTATTTATTTACCGGTTTATTGGGAAATCCGTTGTCTTCAATTTCATCACTAATTCCACCGGCAGGCACGAATACATATTTGACGCAAAATACTTCTTCCAATGCTGTTCACAGTTCATCAACTGAAGAACTTTGCGGCCCGGCCAAATATGCCGACAAACTTCACCTTCCACATGGATTGCCGGGATATTTTGATTATGAACAGGGACTTGCATGTGCACAGGAACAGGGAAAACCTGCATTTGTTGTTTTTAAAGGGCACGCGTGTGCAAACTGCAAAAAAATGGAAAACTCGGTTTGGGCAGATCCGGAAGCTTTACAAATACTATCAGAAAAATATGTTATTATTGGTTTGTACACAGATGACCGCACAAAACTACCCGAAGATGAATGGATAAACTCAGACGTTGACGGAAAAGTAAAAAAGACCATGGGACAGAAAAATCTGGATCTTCTTATTTCAAAATACGGAACAAACACAATTCCGTATCATGCTATCGTTGAACCGGATGGCACTGAATATACAATGAGTGTTACTTTTGACGATGAAGAATTTAAAACATTTCTTGAGAAAGGAATCTAAAAAATATATTGGCAAAAATTAAAACCGGAATTTCTCCGGTTTTTTTTTGCAATAAAAATTTAACATTTAGAACACTTAAGAATCATTATAAATAAATAAATTTAAAAGAATTTTATAAAAGAAGAACAATGGATTTTTCCAATTGGCTATTCTGGAATGTTGATACACAAAAAGACTTTGTGGAACCTGATGGAAAACTTTATGTTGAAGGTGCAGAAAACCTCAAAAACAAATGGAAAAGATTAACAGAGTTTGCTGAAAAAAAAATGATACGGGTGGTTAACTCGGCTGATCATCATTTTTATAATTCGCCTGAATTGGATTCTTCTCCCGATTTTATAAAAACATTTCCTGAGCATTGCATGGCCGGAACAGAAGGTGCTGATTATGTAAAAGAAACTGCTCCGGAAGATCCAGTAATATTTGACTGGAACAAGGAATATTTGATTACACCCGAGATTCTCGACCTTAATAAATACCGAAATTTTATCATACGAAAAGATGCATTTGATGTATTTTCAGGGAATCCGTGGACAAAAAAAATTTTAAAAATGATTAATCCTGACACAGTGGTTGTTTATGGTGTTACAACCAATGTATGTGTTGATTATGCTGTAAAAGGATTAAACAGAAAAGTCAAAAACATTATTGTGATTAAGGATGCTATCAAAGAACTTCCCAAAATACCACTACCATTTGAAAATTGGGAGAAAAAAGGAGTTAAGTTAATCCCACTCGATGATTTTTTTAAAATGGTAAACTAATCCTGCCCTTTTGTCATTTCTGTATAAAAACGTTCTTCAAGCAACTGACTTTGTTTGACGGTTGCTCTTATCCACTCCAATTTTATTTCATCTTTTTCATTCTCTGACAGTTTCCATATTTCCGAATCCAATTCGCGCAGGCGATTTGAAATTTCGTACAAAACCAAAGCTGCTGAAACGGAAATATTAAAACTCTCGGTAAATCCGTACATCGGTATTTTCAAAAATTCATCAGCTCCACTCATAATTACTTCAGAAACACCTGGCAGTTCAGAGCCGAAAACCAATGCGGCTTTTCCTTTTTCCACATCAAATTCATGAAGTGTCTGATCGTTGGCATGTGGAGTTGTCGCGATGATACGATAACCGTCCTTTTTTAATTTTTTAATAGCCTTCAGACTATTATGCTCTTCCTTGTTATATTTTTGAATACTTAGCCACTTTGAAGAGCCCAGAGACACTTCTTTATTGACAGAGAACTCATTTCTGTTTTCAATAACGTGTACATTCTGAATACCAAAACAGTCACAGGAACGTAATACGGCACTAGCGTTTTGCGGCTGAAAAATATCTTCAAGAACGACAGTAATATAATTTGTACGTTCATTTAAAACTTTTTCAAAAAGAGCCAACCTGGCCGGGGTTACAAATTTTGACAGATAGCCGAGAAGATTTTTAAGCATAAATACCATTTTAAACAAAAATAAAAAAAGGGAAACAATTGCTTGTTTCCCTTTCTTTCTATCCGTTTCAGTTACGATACAGCGTCTGCTAATTCTGCACCAGCTTTAAATTTTACAACTTTTTTAGCTGGAATTGTAATTTCTTTACCCGTCTGCGGGTTTCTTCCTGTTCTGGCACCACGTTCAGAAACTGAGAATGAGCCAAATCCAATAAGTGCAACTCTATCACCACCTTTTAAGGCATCAGTAGTTGCAGAAACAAATGCGTCAAGAGCTTTTTTAGCGTCTGCTTTAGTTAGGCCCGCTTTTTCGGCCATTGCATCAATTAATTGTGCTTTGTTCATACGGCAAAAATTTAAATAATTATTAAATTATTGAAAATAAGTGTATTAAATAATTTTCTAAAACTTATATTCCATGTCTAAAATTGAAAAATAAAACTCTTCGGCATTCTAGACTACCAGTAAAATCAATAGTTTCAGAGAACTTTTTTATAGCTTCACTAAATTCCGAAATAAGTTTTAAAAAACCAAACCAAACGCATCTTTTTTTTTCATCAAAAAAGTTATTTTTCAACTAAAAGGTTTTTGTGTATTCAAAAAAAATTCTACTTTTGTCGCGCCTGGAGAGATGGCAGAGTGGTCGAATGCGGCGGTCTTGAAAACCGTTGTACCGAGAGGTACCGGGGGTTCGAATCCCTCTCTCTCCGCAGAAAATCCACCGGTTTTAACTGGTGGATTTTTTATTTGTTTTATTGTTAATAACTTTTTGTGTGTGAAACCGGAAAATAGGCGCTTCTACTGCACAAAAAAGTTTAGGTAATACAAATTGAATTATTATATTTGCACTCGCAAAAAGAAACACGGGTGTAGCTCAGTTGGCAGAGCACTGGTCTCCAAAACCAGGTGTCGGGAGTTCGAGTCTCTCCTCCCGTGCAAAAAGCTGTAGAAATACAGCTTTTTCTTTTTTAACACCATTTCATTTTTCTATTTTCACTAAAATTTTATTCCTAATGGAGGTTAATGCTTTTATTCCCTGTTTTATAGACCAGCTTTATCCCAAAACAGCTGCAAATTTTATCGACATTTTAAAAAAGGCTGGTTGTGAAGTAAATTACAATCCTGAACAAACCTGTTGCGGGCAACCGGCATTTAACAGCGGCTATTGGAAAGAAGCCAAAACTATGGCTGTAAAATTTCTAACCGATTTTTCCGAGGCTAAAACAATTGTTTCTCCTTCGGCCTCGTGTACCGGTTTTATAAGAAACTATTATGAACGCCTGCTAACAGGAGAAGCTCAATTAAACAAATTCAAACAACTGGTTCCGCATATTTTCGAGTTTTCTGATTTCCTCGTGAACCATTTGAGATTTACTGATTTTCAGGCAGAATTTAACCACAAAGTTACATTTCATGACTCATGTGCCGGATTGCGTGAGTACGGAATTAAAAAGGAACCACGAAAACTATTGGAAAATATAAAAGGGCTGCAGTTAATTGAAATGGAAGATACAACAACATGTTGCGGTTTTGGTGGAACTTTTGCCGCTAAATTTCATGACATATCAGCTGCAATGACCGAACAAAAAGTTGAAAACGCGTTAAAAACAGGCGCAGAGTATATTATTTCAACCGAAGCCTCTTGTCTGCTAAATATCGAAGCTTATATAAAAAAACAAAAACTGCCTATCAGAGCAATACACCTCGCCGATGTTTTGGCTTCTTCTTAATAAAACGAATACTTTAGAAAACCTGCATTTTATGCAACTTCCCGTAGTGTCCGTTTAGGTTTAATAGTTCGTCGTGTGTCCCTTTTTCAACAATTTTGCCTTTATGAACAACACAAATCAGATCAGCATTTTTTATGGTTGAAAGACGGTGAGCAATAACCAGCGAGGTTCTGTTCTTCATCAATTTCCCAAGCGCATCCTGAACCAGTCGTTCCGATTCCGTATCAAGCGCTGAAGTTGCCTCATCCAAAATCAGTATGGGCGGATTATTCAGAACCGCACGCGCAATAGAAATCCGTTGTTTTTGCCCCCCAGACAATTTATCTCCCCTGTCACCAATCGGCGTGTCATACCCCTGCTCATACTCCATAATAAAATCATGAGCATTGGCAATTTTCGCTGCGTGAACAACATCTTCCGTTTTTGGATTTTCCATTCCAAAAGCAATGTTATTAAAAAAAGTATCGTTAAACAGAATTGGTTCCTGATTTACATTCCCTATTAAATTTCTCAGGCTTCTTATTTTCAGATCACGTAAATCAATTCCATCAATTTCAATTGCGCCTTCTGAAATATCCCAAAAGCGCGGCAGCAAGTCAACCAAAGTAGTTTTTCCCCCACCCGATTTCCCCACAAAAGCTATGGTCTTTCCCTTTTCAATTTTAAGCGAGACATTCTTTAAAACAGGCGTAGCGCCATACGAAAAAGAAACATCTTTATAGTTAACACTTTCTTTGAATTCAGTTATCTCTTTTGCATCTCTTTTCTCAACAATATTGGTCTCTGTCAGCAAAATACGGTCGATTCTCTCCATTGACGCCAGACCTTTTTCAACACTGTAGAGCGCGGTTGAGAATGCCTTCCCTGGATTGATTATATTATAGAAAAAAACCAGGTAACCAATAAATCCTGCGGCATCAAGTGAGCTGTTTCCGTTCAGAACAAGTCTCCCTCCGTACCATAGTACAACAATAATCAGCGTTGTGCCCAGAAACTCACTTACAGGATGTGCTAAAAACCGTCTCCACATCAGCTGGTTCATAATCTGGAAGTAATTCTGGTTTTCCTTTTCAAACCTGCCTGTGGCTTTCTTCTCAGCATTAAACGATTTTATCACTCTCAAGCCGGATAGATCTTCTTCAATAATCGATAAAATCTCGCCCATTTTATCTTGTCCTTTACGCGACTTCTTTTTCAAACTTTTACCAATGGCGCCAATAATATAACCAACTACAGGAAAAACAATAAATACAAACAAAGTAAGACTCCAGCTCATATAAATCATCACTGCAACCGACACAATAATCAAAATTGGATTTTTAATCATCATGTCAAGCGAATTCATAATTGAATTTTCTACTTCGTTTACATCATTTGTCATTCGCGCCATTATATCCCCTTTCCTTTCTTCCGAAAAAAATCCGAGTGGGAGATAAATAATTTTTTTGTAAATCATTGAACGAATATCGCGTACAACGCCATTTCGGATGGCCACAATCATAAAGTTTGCCAGATAGTAAAATCCGGTCTTCAGAAACACATTCAGTATAATAAAAACCCCGATAAAAATCAGTGCTCTCTCCTGGCCATGCTGCTGTATTATTTCACTAATATAATAATTCACATATTCAGCAACCGAGCTGATACTTAAACTAAAGTCGGGTTTCACGGTAACCAATTCCTTTATGCCAAATAAAATTTGCAACGTAGGAATAAGTAACAAAAAAGAAAAAGCTCCAAAAATGGCACTCAAAAAGTTGTATACAATATTTAAAACCAGCTTCCATTTATATGGCGGAACAAAACGACGGAGCAGTCTGAAAAAGTCTTTCATTAAATAGCTTTAATAAGTTGAACTTTAAAAAATACCGGTATAATTTTGCGGAGTAATTTTTTTTAGTTCAGTTTTTATTTTTTCATCAACGTCAAGCGAATCAACAAAATTGTGAATTGCCTCTTTGTTGATTATATCATTTTTGCGCGTAAGATCCTTTAATACTTCATAGGGATTTGGAAAAAACTCACGGCGCAAAATGGTTTGAATGGCTTCAGCAACCACCGCCCAGTTATCTTCCAGGTCTTTTTGGATGGCTGTTTCATTCAGTAACAATTTATTTAAACCTTTTAAAGTAGATTTTATTGCAATAATCGTATGACCAAAAGGAACACCAATAAAGCGGGTAACCGTTGAGTCGGTCAAATCGCGCTGTAAACGTGAAACGGGAAGTTTTGACGCCAATTGCTCAAATCCGGCATTGGCAATTCCTATATTTCCTTCTGAATTTTCAAAATCGATTGGGTTTACTTTGTGTGGCATGGTTGACGAACCTACTTCTCCCTTTTTAATTTTTTGTTTGAAATAGTTCATCGAAACATAGGTCCAAATATCACGATCCAAATCAAGAATAATATTATTTATTCTTTTCAGCGCGTCAAATATGGCACTGTGATTATCGTAATGCGAAATTTGGGTAGTAAACTGAGAACGATTTAAGCCCAGTTTTTCCCTGCAAAAATTATTTGCAAACTCTTCCCAGTTCACATCGGGATAGGCCACAAAATGAGCATTAAAATTTCCTGTGGCACCACCAAACTTGGCATCAATTGAAATGGATTTCAGATGCACCAGCTGCACCATTATCCGCTCGATAAAAACTCTGATTTCTTTTCCCAATTTTGTTGGAGAAGCTGGTTGACCGTGAGTTTTGGCCAACATCGGAACACTTTTCCATTCAATAGCAAGAGTGAGCAGTTTCTCTATCAATTCCTGCAACAGGGGATAGTATTCATTTTCCAAAGCATCCTGAATCGATTTGGGAATAGCGGTATTGTTCGCATCCTGCGAAGTAAGTGCAAAATGTATAAATTCCTTATATTTTCCTAAACCAAGCTTATCAAACTCTTCTTTAATAAAATACTCAACAGCTTTAACATCATGGTTGGTAACACTTTCAATGTCTTTGATGCGCTGCGCATCTTCCACCGAGAAATCTTTATGAAGCTCACGCAATTTATTCAACTTTTCCTGCGGGATATCTGCAAGCTGTGGAAGCGGAATTTCACAAAGTGAGACAAAATATTCAACCTCAGTAAAAAGCCTGTACTTTATCAGGGCATATTCACTAAAATATTTCCAAAGATTTTCTACCTTGCTGTTGTATCTTCCGTCAACCGGAGAAATGGCCGTTAAAGCATTTAATTTCATTCGATTATATAATTATTTTCCTGAAAAACACAATATAGTTTTCTCATTATGAATAACTTAAAAGAAGCTTTTTAATACTGTGTTTCATCAGTTTTATTTAATAACCATGCAAATTTAACAAATTAGATGGATATGATTTTTTGATAAATCGAGATTTAACCAACTTTAATAAACAATCCGCTGAAGATAAAATCAGTAAATACGAATTAATCCAAATAAAATAAACAAATACAATTAATGGTTCAATTACTTTTAGCAATTAAAAATATTTCTGAAATTGCATATTAATAAATATGTTGTCGAGCCAATATTAAAAGCCGGAACGATAATTTTTCGAAATAACAGATGAAACACCTAAAAAATATCATCCTACTTGTTGCCTTCTTTTCTTGCTTTCCTGCTTTGGGACAAAAAGAAAACGAGAAACTGGTTTATGTTTTCAACATCAATCAGGAGATAACAAAAGCCACATGGAGACAAACACAGCAAGCTTTTCAGGCTGCAGACACTCTGGACGCCGATCTTTTTTTAATCCACATGAACACCTACGGAGGAACAGTTTTGGATGCAGATTCAATCCGGACAAAAATACTACAAAGCAAAATTCCTGTTTTTGTTTTTATCGACAACAATGCAGCATCTGCCGGCGCACTGATTTCAATTGCCTGTGACAGTATATACATGAGACCGGGAGGAAGTATTGGTGCAGCAACCGTTGTCAATCAAACCGGTCAGGCCATGCCCGATAAATATCAAAGCTACATGCGTTCGACAATGCGTGCAACTGCGGAAGCACACGGAAAAGACACAATTATTTCCGGCAGCGACACAATTTACCAATGGCGGCGTGATCCTAAAATTGCTGAAGCCATGGTTGATGCCAGAGTATTTATAGAAGGAATAATAGACACTGGCAAAGTATTAACATTTACACCAACCGAAGCAATGGAAAATGGGTATTGTGAGGGAACAGCCGAAACAGTGGAAGATGTTCTGGACCAGGTTGGTATAAAAGAATACAATATTGTCAAATATGAGCCTAGCTGGATTGAGCGAATTATTGGTTGGCTCGTCCACCCTGTCATTTCAGGTATTTTAATAATGGCAATCATCGGAGGAATTTATTTTGAAATGCAATCACCGGGAATCGGATTTCCGCTCGGAGTTGCCATCCTGGCTGCTGTGGCCTATTTTGCTCCTCTGTATCTCGAAGGATTGGCTGCGAACTGGGAAATTGTAGTTTTTATTTTAGGAATAATTTTGGTTGCCGTTGAAATATTTGTAATCCCGGGCTTTGGAGTCGCCGGCATATTTGGAGTTCTATTTATTTTTGTTGGATTAGTACTAAGCCTTATCGACAATGTAAATTTTGAATTTGAACATGTTGAATTGCGCGGCGTGGGAATAGCAGTGACAACAGTTGTGCTTGGAATTTTTGGTGGTTTTGTGCTGGCACTATATCTCGGAAACAGAATATTTTCAGCAAATTCAGGCCCTTTTAAAAATATGGCCTTAAAAACAGTTCAAAACAAAAGCGAAGGATACCTCAGTGTTGAAAACTCGTTTCTCGCCTTAAAAGGAAAAACAGGTACATCGAAAACGGTTTTGCGCCCGGGAGGTAAAGTTCTTGTTGATAATGAAGTTTACGATGCCATCGCAGAAAACGGTTTTATTGACAGAGATGAAAAAATAATTATCACAAAAGTTGAAGCAACTCAATTGTATGTGGAAAAAACAGAAGAGTAATCTTATTACTCAGGCAAGACCACTTCAGATACAAACAAAAAAGCGAGCCTTTCAACCTGCCTAAACGCTGTTTTGTATCTTTTTTATTAACTTATTTTTTATCTCTTACTTTTTACCCTTATTCTTTATCTTTCTTTTTAGTCCTCGCTTGTTGTCGTATATGTAATTTGTACATCGTAAGTTTTTGACATCAGTTCTGCTAATTTTGTATTGTCCAATTCAACTGCAATTTTTTGTTGTGCGTTAGCCCCGATCTGTGTAACAATTGATGTATATTTAAATCATAAATCTTCGTTGGTTGCAGTCCCGAAATCTAAGCTTCACCAGCTTCAAGACTAGTTACCAAGGGAAACAAATTTATTGTTCCGACTTCTCCACCATTGCTTGATTCTACATCAACAAGAGCAATCGTTGAGATGTTAATTTTGCCACTGTGTGTTGCTTCATCGTTATCTGCATCACCTCCGCCATTTCCGCCCTGATTAACCGTTGCCATTGTTAAAACTGACCTTTTCATGATTTTTCAGTTTGTAAATTCTTTGGTAAAACATCAAACTTCGATATACAAAAACAATTGCAACACAAATACCAAAAACAATAAAAAACTAACAACCAGCAGCTTAACAACACAACAACACAATCTAATAAACCCAAAATCAAACAAAATACCTAATTAGGGTTATGGGGTATTTTAAAAATCATATACATAAAAAAGCCGCATGGGGACAAAATAAGAAAATACAACTTCTTTTGTTTGCCGGGCTATTAAGTTACCCTTTATCTTAAATATTGAAATCATTACCAATAATTATATAATCTTTTCATTTAAAAACACATTTAATTTGCATTCACAAAACAAGCACTTTATTCATTTGTTTTTTAAATTGAACATCATGGAACTAATAGAAAAATATTTTGCTGAACTATGGTACCTCCTTTTGGAAATGGCTCCATGGTTAATGCTTGGACTTGTTTTTGCAGGAATACTAAAAGTATATTTTCCTCAAAAACATATTGACAAATATTTAGGCAAATCCAATTTCAAATCGTCACTAAATGCTTCTCTACTTGGAATTCCAATGCCACTTTGCTCATGTGGAGTAATTCCCACCGGAATTTCATTTTTCAAAAACGGAGCATCGAAAGGCGCAACCAACTCCTTTTTAATTTCGACACCACAAACCGGAGTTGATTCAATATTGGCTACCTATTCAATGTTAGGCTGGCCTTTTGCTGTCTTGCGACCGGTTGTCGCATTCTTCACAGGAATTCTGGGGGGTGTTTTTACCAATATTTTTATAAAAGAAAAAACAACACCTAAATCGCCCTTTGGAAATTTTAAAATTGACACCGCTAAATTGGAAAAATCTGGAGCGACATGTGATGACGATTCATGTAATTGCCACGAGCCCAAAACTACCGACAAAAGACACTCGATAATCCGGGCCGCAGATTATGCCTTTTTCGAACTTCTGCAAGATATTGCCAAATGGTTAGTTATTGGTTTTTTAGCAGCAGCACTAATCTCAGTTGCTTTACCCAACGATTTTTTCAGTTCATTCCAGGGAATGGGGCTGGTTGAAATATTAGTTGTTCTTGCAGCTTCTGTACCAATTTACATTTGTGCCACAGGGTCAATCCCAATAGCAGCAGTGCTTCTCATGAAGGGCGTTTCTCCCGGGGCCGCTTTGGTTTTCCTAATGGCAGGGCCTGCAACCAATGTGGCAACTATGACTGTACTCGGGAAAACAATGGGACGAAAATCTTTAGCGGTGTATCTGACAACAATAATAGGAGGAGCTGTTTTATTCGGTTTATTAACAAACTGGTTATTACCCACCGATTTTATTCTAAGTAAAGTAGTACATATACACGACGGGAATCATGAAATGCTACCTTACTGGTTGCAATTAAGTTCAGCTGCAATACTGGTATTTTCAATGATAGGCGGTTATTTTTACTCGAAATTAAGCAAACAAAGGAAAATGAAAAAAGAGGAAGGTATTACCGTAAATGTTTCCGGAATGACTTGTTCTCATTGTGAAGCATCAGTAAAAAATAACCTCGAAAAAATAGAAGGCATAAACACAGTTATTGCCGATAATAATAGCGGAACAGTAAAAATTACCGGAAAAAATATTAATCTCGAGAAAATAAAACAAACGGTTAACGGCTTAGGCTATAAATTTATGGAATAGTACTCCCAAATTAAAAAATAGCTTTTTTCTACAAAACACGACAGATATCTAACGTTTTTCACAAAAAATAAAATGGACATTTGCTCCGAAAAACACTTACCCGCATTTTACCTTTTCAAAAAAATCCAATAAAAAGTCGTAAACACTCTTTCTTTTTTCTCTCAGGATTTATATTTTGCGAGCGATTTAGATTGCAGCTTACTAAATTCAGGAATTAAAAAAGCGATAGAGTTTGGTAAAATCTGGAAATAAATCTGTTTACTATCATTCAGGAACAGGAAATAGTAATAAAAAATTTAAAAGGGAACGCAACAAAATTAGATTTTGGGATGAGGAAATTTTTGTATTTGGCTGGGCTGGTTGTTGTGGTTGTAGGTTTTGTTACATTTAGAATTCAAAAAGTATCAGCCGATAAATTTCATACGCCGGAGGTTGATACGTTTGCTATTGAAGAACCAGAAAAAAAGCCACTAGAAATAGAAAGTGTAATAAGGGAATACGACAGTTTAATCAGTTCCGAAATAATAAATTCCGGCTCAGTAGGTTCTGCTCTCGTAGTTACCTACAAAGATCAAATAGCTTTTCTAAAATGCTACGGAGTAAAAAAAACAGGAGAAAAAGATTCCATCAATAAAAATACTGTTTTCAGATTAGCTTCTGTTTCTAAAACCATCACCGGTGTTTTAGCAGGAATACTCGATGATGAAAACATTGTTCATCTGGATGATCATGTTATAGACTATCTTCCCGGTTTCAAATTAAAAAATCAGGAAAGTACAACAAATCTCACAATACGAAATTTGTTAAGTCATACTTCGGGGCTAATACCACACGCCTACGACAACATGGTGGAAGAAAAAGTTCCCCTAAGTAAAATAATGAGCAACTTGTATTCTGTTGATATTTCGGCATCACCCGGAAAATTATATGGCTATCAGAATGTAATGTTTAGTTTATACGACACGATTGCAGCGATCAAGACATCTAAAAAGTTTGACAATATAATTCACGAAAAGGTATTCGACCCATTTGGAATGAAAAATGCTTCTACCGGATTTCGTTCCTTTAAAAACAATCCAAACAAAGCTTACCCTCATTATGGAAGTGCAGGGCATTACCGTACAATGCGCTTAAACGATCGGTATTATTCCACTGCACCTGCGGCAGGAATAAACGCGAGTATTTCTGATATGGGACAGTTCCTTCTTCATTTAACAAATGAAAACAGCGCAGAAATAAACGACAACATCATCCAAACTGTTTTTACACCACAAGTTCAATCACCTTTAAAAAGAGCTTATTTACGACGCTGGGACAAAGTAGACTCAAAACAATATGCCATCGGGTGGAGAATAATTGGTTACAAAGGAAGAAAAGTTGCCTATCATGGAGGGTATGTCAATGGTTATAAAACAGAAATTGCATATTGTAAAGAAGAAAACATTGGAATAGCCTACCTTACAAATTCGCCGAACCCAATCGCTTCGGAAACCGTACCTACCTTTTTAAATATACTATTTGAATTTAGTGACCATAAACACATTCTAACCGAATATACGGAAGATGAACCGGCAGATGACAACAGCTAACAGAAAATCAATTTTATTTTTGAAAGTCATTCCAATACGATAAATTTGTGGAAATAATTCAATTCCACAACCATGAACCTAAAAAACCTGATTTCTACTTGTATTTTTATATCAATACTGTTTTCATTTGGAACAGCTCAAAATGTTTCCCATCCCAATGTACTGCTTATTATCACAGATGATCAGGGCTACGGAGATTTAGGGATCAACGGAAATCCGCATATCCAAACTCCGGTCATAGACCAATTTGCCAGGGAAAGTATCCGTTTCAACAAATTTTATGTTTCGCCTGTTTGTGCCCCTACCCGATCGAGTTTAATGACTGGTAGATTTTCTCTCCGAACAGGTGTTCGCGACACATACAACGGCGGAGCAACAATGGCACCTGAAGAGATAACCATTGCTGAAATGTTGAAAGATATCGGATATTCAACCGGCATATTTGGGAAATGGCATTTGGGAGATAATTATCCAAGCCGCCCCAACGATCAGGGCTTTGACGAGTCGGTTATCCATCTTTCAGGCGGAATGGGGCAGGTTGGCGATTTCACTACCTGGTTTCAGGGCGACAGCAGCTACTTCAATCCGGTTTTGTGGCACAATGGAATACAGGAAAAATACGATGGCTATTGTACCGATATTTTTGCACAACAGGCAATTAAGTTTATCGAAAACAATAAAGAAAAACCTTTTTTTTGTTATCTCGCTTTTAATGCGCCACACACGCCTCTGCAGGTTCCTGATGAATACTATCAAAAATATAAAAATATCGATCCGGCATCAGGTTTTGAAAACGACGAGCGTCCGTTTGTTAAAATGACGGAACAAAACAAAGAAGACGCGCGGAAAGTATACGCGATGGTTGAAAACATTGATGACAACCTGGCAAAAATTTTTAAAAAGCTTGATGAACTGCAAATTGAAAAAAATACGATAGCCATTTTTATGACAGACAACGGGCCGCAGCAAATTCGCTATATAGCAGGTATGCGCGGGCGAAAAGGAAGTGTGTACCGCGGAGGAGTGAGGGTTCCGTTTTATTTTAGATACCCGGCTGCATTTGAAGGCGATAAAGACATTGAAACAACCACCGCACACATCGATATTTTACCCACGCTGGCTGAAATATGCGGAGCTGAAATTCCAAAAGACAGAATTATTGATGGGAAAAGCCTGCTGCCTCTGATAAACAACCGACGCGTCGACTGGGCAAGCCGTCCGCTTTTCTTTTACTGGACACGCCGGTATCCCGAACTTTACAATAACATTTCCATTCAGGAGGGAAATATGAAGCTTGTGGGGCACACCGACTATAATGCCGACATTCAGGACTTTGAGTTGTTTGATATTGAGAAAGACCCTTACGAACAAACCAATCTTGTTACAAAAGAAGCTGATGTTGCAAAAAATTTAAAAACCAAACTGGATAAAATTTACCAGGAACTGATTCACTCCGGAAATATACTTCACCCGCCAGTCCCGGTTATCGGAACAAAAAACGAAAATCCGGTAATTTTAAACAGAAACGACGCAGACGGAGAACGTGGAATCTGGTCGCAGGAAGAAATATATGGGAAGTGGCATGTGAAAATTCTGGAAGGAAATTACAATATCCGTTTTAAGTTTATAAAAACGGTAAAAGGCGGAGGAAAAATGACATTGGAAACAGGCCCCGTAATCCATCAAAAAATCAACATTACAGATACCGATCTTATTGAAATGCACAATGTGCACTTTACTGAAACAGAGGGTGAACTGGTTCCTTTTTATTCGGTAGCAGGCAAAAATATTCTTCCGTTTTGGGTGGAAATAGAACGTATAAATTAATACGTATTTGGGATACAACATTTTAGTCAGGGATAAAATGAAAATTGATGTTCCGATAAAAACGAAACCCTTTTCATTTGCTTCCAAATGTATTCTATTGTCTCTTTTATTGACCAATTGTTCGTCTGAAAAAAACAAGTGGCTCTCACAAGACTTATCAAATGGTTATGGCATATTAAAAGTTGGAAATTCTGAAACTACCGGCCGTTTTGGAGGTGGTGGATGGGGACGTCTCAACGGTGCCGACTTTGATAAAGATGGCGACATTGATATATTGGCCAATTTTGGCCGGGGTGGAAATGCTGTCGGCACATTTGCAGGCTTGTATTTTTATGAAAATATTGGCTCTCCAGGCAATGCACTTTTAAGTGAAGGAATCAAATTGGGAGACAAAGAGGGACACTCGTTTATTGGTGATATAAACAATGACGGTTTGCTTGATATATTTTGCGAAGGCGAGCTTTTTACTAATATTTCAAACCAGGGTAACATCACGTTTGACAAACCGATACCTGCTGAGAATCCCGGATGGAAGGCTTGTGGTGAAATTGACTGGGATGGTGACGGACTTGCCGACCGATTTATAACATCGAGATGGCACCTCGAAATGGTTACCGGGAAAGATGCTGATACTTTACGGTTACCAGTGGGTGGAAAAGAATTACTCGAAGACATTTTTATCCGTCCTTTTGTTTGCGACTGGGACGGTGATAATGATCCCGATTTACTTATCGGACAGGAAAGCGGGCATATTACTTTTATTGAAAATGAATCAGGAACATTACAGCAGGAAAGACATATTTTACAAAAAAATCCGAATGTAAAGAGTGGTTGTGCAAGTGTTCCTGCTCTTTGCGATTGGGATAATGACGGCGACATTGATATTATTGTTGGAACGGCTGCCGGATTTCTGGAATTGTATGAAAACCATGAAAAAAAATTCAAACCGGTAAAAAGACTTAAAGCAGACGGTCAAATAATTCGAATACAAGCAGGAGAGTTTGGTTCTGTTCAGGGTCCGGGTGAAGCGCGCTGGGGCTATTTATGCCCGGAAGCTTGCGACTGGGATATGGATGGTGACATTGACATTGTTGCCGGTACAGTTTCCGGAGAAAATCTTCTTTTTGAAAATACCGGCACCAAAAATAAACCGATTTTGGCCTCCCCAAAAAAAATAACCATTGACTGGAATAACGCACAGCCAGTTTACCCGGAAGGAATGCGTTACATCCCTGCCCCGGATGTTTTAATAACACAATGGCGTTGTAAGCCGGTTGCATTTGACTGGAATAAAGACGGTCTGCCAGATTATCTTACTATTGACGAAAAAGGTGTGTTGGCTTGTTATCCGAGATTTTGGAAAACAGATGGAACCCTTGGTTTAAAACCGGCGACATATCCTTTTACCGATGAAAATGGTTTCCCTTTGAGGTTTTGTACAAATGAAGTTCCGGGACGAAATGGCAGAATAAAATTTTCACTTGCTGATTGGGACAACGATGGTGATCTGGATATTATTCGAAATGGTGGATTTGAAGATGGAAAACAAAACCTCGATAACGGATGTAATTTTGTCTATTTGGAATGTTTGAAATCAGAAAATAACGTATCTGTATTCAAATGGAGTGGAGAACTTATAAAAAGTGACAGCATCCGGCTGCAGGGGCATACCGATTCTCCAATTACTTTTGATGTTGATGGAAACGGCAGTCTCGATATCATTTCCGGTTGCGAAGATGGAAACATTTATTTTTTTCTGAGAGAATGGATCGATTCAAAAAATAATTACTCTAAGTTTTAACCTTTGCTTCAGAAGACGATTGCCATTATTTTGACTACTCAGTAATATTTCCAGCTTACTTTCACGTACCAACCCCAACATAAAAAACTTATAACAAACCAATTAACTTGTATCATCTTTTTTCAGGCAAGATATTTTCGAATATCATTTTTTTATATTTTTGAAGCAGATATTGAAATAAAATGAGACAAAGTTTACAGCTTCAAAAATTAATAAGTTTCCGGTTTGAAAAGACCAAACGGGGCATTCTTCTTTTGGAGTTTTTGCTCATTTTCCTCTATATTTTTTCTGAATTATAAAATTCCAATCCTTGTCACCCCCCGTTAATTAATTAGTATTTATCATTTATTTTATTTTTTGATGGAAGCATTTGATGCGTATCTGAACGGATTGGTAAATAAAAACAAGGATACATTTTCAGCATACCCTGATTTAAAATGGGCAGGCTATTACAACACAGCAGAAGCAAGCGAAAGGAGAGAAGAACTAATTAAAAAACTGGAAGAAAACTGGCTTTTTAAAGAGACGAAACCCTACCATAAACAAATCTCAAAAGGATGTATGATTTGTGGTTTGGGAAGCTGGAGCTGTTTGTTCATAACCGGCAAATGTAATGCCAGTTGTTTTTACTGTCCGGCATCGCAACTTGCCGATGAAACGCCAAGTACCCAGGGATTAAATTTTGAATCGCCGGAGAGTTATGCTGAATACATCAATTTTTTCAAATTTAAAGGCGTAAGTTTTAGTGGCGGAGAACCCTTGCTGTTTTTCGACCGCACACTTCAGTATTTAAAACAGGTACGCAAAAAGTGCGACCCGAATATTTACACGTGGATGTATACCAATGGAATCTTAGCCGATGAACAGAAATTCAGAAAGCTTGCTTCGGCCGGGTTAAACGAAGTGCGGTTCGACATTGGTGCCACCGGCTTTAAACTTGATAAAATTAAGCTTGCCAAAGGGATTATCCCAAACATAACAGTAGAAATCCCGGCCGTTCCTGAAGAAAAAGAAAGGCTAAAACAACTCCTGCCAGAGATGATAAAAGCCGGTGTTACCAACCTGAACCTACATCAACTGAGGCTGACAAAACACAACGCGCCGAAACTTTCAAAAAGAAATTACACTTACATTCACGCCGAACACCCCATTGTTTTGGAATCGGAACTGACGGCACTGGAAATTCTAAACCATGCCAAAGAAAAAAAACTTGACATCGGCATCAATTACTGCTCATTCTATTTCAAAAACCGTTTTCAAAAAGCAGGATTCAGAAAACAAATTACGAACGTACTCGCTGATTCAGACGAGGTGATTACAGAAAAAGGCTTTATCCGAAATTTTGAAGATAACTCAATTGACTATAAAGCAATGGTTATTTCAGAAAATAAACCCGATGGAAACAACCGGGAACTAAAATTGAAACATAAAACTTATTTTATCCGAATGGAAAATTCGTTTCGGCCAACGACACTCACAAAAAATCAAAAAACAGAAGTAGAAAAATTAATTAAAAATGAACCTCAGAATGCTCCTGAAAGCCAGCTTCTTTTTCAGGTATGGCAAATGGAACATATTGAAAAAGGTCTTCGGGAATACTAAACTCTATCTACTCAAAAATCTTAAAGATAGTTTTTCAATAGCACCTCTATCACTAAAAACCAATCGTTTTATCGAATTATGAATAACTTTTGCTTTTTTCACTTCATTTGTTTTATCCGTAGCTTTATTTAGAAAAGGAAATTCGACTTCGGGTACCGGTTTATTTAAAAGATTACAAAGTTCTTTCCAGTTTTGGCCTTTCTCCCAACAAACAACAATTAGATTTTCAGGCGCATTTTGTGCAAAAAAATCGACTACAGCCTGGTTATGTCTTTCGTAAAATGAAATATGCTCACGTTTACGATAATGGGGCATATAATAACCATAAATACGTTTTCTTATTTTTTTGGGCCCCGTGCGTTCAGCATGCTTGCATAAACTGTTGTACCAGATTTCCGGACTTTCTCTTACTGTCAGTACAAATTTTGCGTCCGGATATTTTTTATACATTTTTTTGTAAACCAATGGCCAGGGCCAGTCTTCAAAATTATTATTGATTTCTGCTGTTTCATAAATAGATGAATAATCATTTTTTGTGAGCGCTTTTACTAATCGTCCATTGCATGACACATGATTTTCAAAACCTAAAATTTCCAGTGATTGTCCTAATGTAGTTGTTCCCGTCTTGTTTAATCCTATTCCAAAAACTTTCATTATCTGAATTCTTTCTTTTGAAATAGAATACAAGAAAACAACGGTTCACCCTACAAATTGGCTATCCGGTGCTTCATCATATATCATACATCTCAACCACACAAGATTATAAAAACAGGCAAGATACAGAAACACAATATACTAAAAATCAACACATTGACACTAAATCAACAGTTAACTACCAAACTTATACTTATGTAAATAATCTATCCTAAAACCAAGGTCTTCCCGGAACTAGTTCACCTCCGTTATTTCATAAACGTGGCTGCTTAAATCTTCCCGCCCCCCGCGCACGTTGTATCCAATCTTCATTAAATAATCGCCGGAATAAACACTATCTCCGGCATTAGGCCCCATAAAAGGCCCGCGTCTTCTTCCTTCTTGAACATTAATTTCTTTTACTTCGTATTTTTTATCCGGATCCAGCCCCTGAAATTTTACCGGGTTGGTAATATTTTCGCGGTAGGTATAGATGTCGAAACAGAAGAAAACGGCTTTTTCCTTTGATTCGTGTACATACATCAACGCGGCACGACTTTCCTCATAAGGAGAAATCAGGCGATACATGTCGCCAAACCAGATTACGTCTTTTAAACGGTCATAATCTTTCAAAGCTTGCTGGCTAAATGCGAGTTCCTCGTCAGTAAACTCTTCCACACGGATGTCGTACCCCATTTTATCCATCATTGCCACATCGGTACGAAATTTTAACGACTGGTTACCCATTGAAGTAATGTGGTTACAAATGGTATTTGCCGGAAAAAAGTAAGAATATGCCCATTGAATAAAAATCCGGTCGTAGGCATCGGTGTTGTCGCTGGGCCAGAATTCGGTAAAATATTTCATTGCTCCGTAATCGGTGCGGCCTCCCCCACCCGAGCAAAGCATAATTGGAAGTTCAGGATACTTTTCCCGAAGATCTTCCATTACGTTATAAAATCCTTTTACATAGTCGATGTAAATGTGCGACTGATTCTCGCCCAGATATTGCGAATATTCATTGGTCATTTCGCGGTTACAATCCCATTTTATAAATCCTATTTCAGGATGTTTGGTCAACATTTGGTCAACCACATCATACACAAACTTTTGCACTTCAGGATTTGCCATATCCAGAACCAACTGGTTACGAGAATAATGTTCCGGGCGATTGGGCAATTTCAAAATCCAGTCGGGATGATTTTCATACAATTCACTTTTAGGATTTACCATTTCCGGTTCAATCCAAATTCCGAATTTTATTCCTTTAGCTTCGGCCTGTTCAACCAAATAACCAATTCCGTGCGGCAATTTTTCTTTATTTTCCTGCCAGTCGCCCAAGCCCGCGCGGTCATTATTTCGCGGGTATTTGTTCGCAAACCAGCCATCGTCGAGCAAAAATAAATCAACACCCAATTTTTTGGCTCCGTCAAACAGTTCCACCAAACGGTCTTCATTAAAATCAAAATAGGTTGCTTCCCAGTTATTTAGCAACGTAAGCCGTTCACCTTCACCATCCAGCACCTGGTATTTTTGCGCCCATTTGTGCAAATTCCGACTGGCTTGTCCTTTTCCTTCAAATGAATAAGTAAAAATAAAATCAGGTGTTTTAAAAATTTCGTTAGGTTTTAAATGGTATTCCGAAGCATACGGATTCATTCCCGAAATAACACGAAGTGTATTGGTTGGTGTAATTTCAAAATTAAATTGGAAGTTTCCTGTCCATGCGAGAGTAGCAGCAACCACTTCTCCCTTCGTTTCCGTGGAAGGTTCATTCATGGATAAAAAAAACATGGGCGCCTGAAATTTATTGGCACGCGTTCCCAGTTTACTATCAATAACTTTTATTCCGCTGGTAAGTTGGCTTTCCTGCATTAGCATTTCTTTTGCCCAGTCGCCATGAAATTGCGTAAGCCAGTAATCGCGCTTATCAAACTGCAACATCGATGAGGCAAAATGAGTAAGCATAACCGGCTTTTTCTCGTTGTGCTGAATCTCAGTCCAGGCTTCAATAACGTCTTCATTTTTAAAAGCTTTGAAAAATAATTTTACCTCTACCGGGTAAACATCATCTTTTAAAGTAATTTGAGTAACTGAAACATTTTCATCGACTCTAGAAACTTCTACGCCTTCAAATTTTAGTGACAGCGACGGATTTCCATCGTTGTGCAATAACCGGATTGCCGGCTCATATAAATTGTCCATTCCGGCAGGCATGTATGCTTCGTTCTGGCTAAAAAGATTAGAATATTCATCAGCATCATTTAGCTTTTCACCAAAATAAACCTGCATCAGTTTATTCTGGCGGTCGGTTTTATACACCAGGGCTGTATTATTTGTTTCAATAAAAATCGGTGATTCCTGAGCAAGCAGATTACCACAAAAGAGGCTCAGAATAAACAGATAAATTAATCGTTTCATATTTGGTTTTTATTAGTTTAAGTTAAAAAAAAGTTTATTTCAATTTATACACTTCAGTTCCGGCTAAAAGAAAACAGCCAAGGCCATAATCCTCAAAATCGGGTTGTTTGTCGTAGGTGACGGGCTGACCGTCTTTTGGTTCTTTGCCTGTACTCTGCACATATCCCAAAAAACCATTTTTATGCAAACTTTCTTTTACCATTGCCTTCCAGCCTTTTAACAGTACCGGCAAATACTTTTCACGTGAAAGCAATCCCGTATTTACACCGTAAGCCATACCGTAAACAAACAAAGCTGTTCCACTTAATTCTTTCCCTCCAAAATTTGTCGGGTCGTGTAAACTTACATTCCAAAAACCATCCTGTCTCTGAACAGAAACCAATGCCTCCATCATTTTCCTGAAGTCGTTAACATACTGTTCCCTGTGTGCCTCATCTTCCGGGATGATTTGCAGAACCCGAACCAGTGCAGCAACAACCCAACCGTTTCCGCGACTCCAGTAACAATCCTCTCCGTTGGGTTCTTTGTAAGGCGTATCAAAATCAGCGTCGCGCCACCACAATCCATCCTTTTCGTTAAACAGGCCATTTTCGCCATGTTCGTTTCGGGTGAACATGTACATTTTGTACATTTTTTCAAAGTATATCGAATCGTTAAACAACGCTCCCAGCTTTGCAAAAACCGGCATTCCCATTTGTATGGCATCAATCCACGACCAATCATCAAGCTGCGGAGTATTTACCAACATATCCGTGCAAACCTTGATGTTTTTTATACGTTTAGGTTCCGGTAAAATATTGTATAAATCGATATATGTTTGCCCGCAACACTGGTCGTCGGCGTTTCGTGTTGTATTTCCGTTACGCATTCCCCAATGATGAAATTCAGCCCAAGACACGGCATAATCGTAATATTCCAATTTGGGATAAATTTGGTGCAATGCCATTAATCCTTCGTAATAAACACCGCGTGTCCAGATATTACTGGGGCGTTCCCGGTTGGTAACAATCGTTTTTCCGGTATCCGGCCATTTTTTCATAAAATATTCATTGGCCAAAACCATTTGCTCCAAAACCTCTTTCCTGTCAGGAATTTCCTGTGCAAAAACTTCCGTAAAAAACAAAATCAGGAAGCTTAACGAGAGTATAATTCTAATCGTTTTCATTTTGATTTAGCAATTGTTAGTTTAAACAAAACACTAAATTGCAAATTTTCAGTTAAAACACAATTCGCTCAAAATTTAAATGAAAATGTTCATCGAAATTTAATTGGTTTAAGTAACAACGGTTGGACAGTTTCTTTTCTAAATCGTTTAAAGACAGAATAAAAATAATCCAAAAATACAATCAAAAAAAAGAGGATACTATATAAACATTTAAACACCGAAACATAAAAAGTATCGTTCTGTTCGTACATCTATTTTACCATTCAGCCACATAAAAAAACCAGCCGTATTTTATTTTTTCATGGTGAAATAATTCTGAAAGATATTTGAATCAGAAAACAATATAAAACCATGAAAACAATTCTTTTTATACTACTTCAGTTCCTGGCATTTCACCTTTCAGCGCAGATTGAAATATCGGGAACTATTTTTTCAGAAAACAACGAGCCGGTTACCGGAGCGAATATTTTTATTCAGGGTTCCTATAACGGAACGACTTCTGACAGCCTTGGATATTTCAGTTTTGGAACTGATTTAACCGGAGACCAAACACTGATTGCGAGCTTTATAGGTTATAAAACCCAGGCCGTTCAACTTCACATTTCAAAAAACATTCAAAACCTCAAAATCATTTTGCAGGACGATGTCAGCGAGTTAAACGAAGTTGTGATTAATGCCGGAACGTTTGAAGCCAGCGACAAAAAGAAATCAGTTTTATTAAAACCGCTGGACATTGCATTAACAGCCGGAGCCAACGGCGATGTTTTTGGAGCTTTCGGCACCTTACCCGGAACCCAAAAAGTTGGAGAAGAAGGCCGGTTGTTTGTACGTGGCGGCGACGCATACGAAACCAAAACTTTTATGGATGGCATGCTGGTTAACTCGCCCTATTATTCTCAAATGCCCGACCTTCCCACACAAGGACGTTTTTCTCCTTTACTTTTTAATGGTTCGGTTTTTAGTACCGGTGGATATTCAGCCGAATTCGGACAGGCGCTCTCGTCAATTGTCGCATTAAACACCACAGCACTGGAGCCGGAGACGAAATCGAATATTTCTGTTTTAACGGTTGGATTGCAGGGGTCGCACGCCCACCGGTGGGATAACACATCGTTGGCTATTACCGGTGAGTTGCTGCATACAGGACTGTCCAACCGCCTGTTTCCACAAAATATCGACTGGATAAAAGAACCAATAATTTCGGGCTCAACGCTTCTGTTTCGGCATAAAACCAGCGAAACGGGAATGATAAAATCCTTTGGAAGCTTTAACTACAACACAAGCACCTTGTTGTATGATAATTTCGAGGAATCAAAATTTCAGAATTTGGCTCTGACCAATAATAATGTTTACCTGAATACAACTTACAACGAAATGTTAGGCGAAAAGTGGATGGTAAATACAGGAGTATCAGTTAATACGGACAATGATAAGATTGTATTGGAAAATGAACCGATAAATACGTTAAAAAAGAGCGGACAGGTGAAAACAGTTTTTACCAACTTCACCACGGAAAAGATTACAACAAAATTTGGCGCCGACTGGGTTGGCTACGATTATCTTCAAAAGGTAAATATCGGTGGAAACTATAAATTTGGTTTTACCAATCAGCAATTGTCTTCGTTTGTTGAATCGGAAATAAAAATCAACCATATCCTGGCAGTTCGCGCTGGATTGAGAGCGGAATACAGCTCATTAATTCAACAGTCAAACTGGATGCCTCGTTTATCGGCGGCCATAAAAACCGGGAAAAACAGCCAGCTTTCCACCGCTTTTGGAAAATTCTGCCAGAATCCGGAAGAGGACTATTTAAAATTTAACGACAATCTTCAACCTGAAAAGTCGACACATTCTATTTTAACCTGGCAATACAAAAAGGGCACAAAATCCTTTCGTTTTGAGGCCTATTATAAAAAATACTCTGATTTGATCAAATACGATGAGGAGAACTCTGCAGCCCCGGAAAATTACAACAACAGCGGCTCAGGCTATTCGCACGGTATCGATGTTTTCTGGCGCAACCGGAAGGAGTTTGGGAAAAGCGATTATTGGATCTCTTATTCATGGATTGACACAAAACGCAATTACCTTGATTTCCCGGTCGAGGCCACTCCTTATTTTGTTTCGGCTCATAATCTTTCTCTGGTTTACAAACGTTTTTTTACCGGAATTCAGTCGTTTGCCTCTGTTACTTATTCTTTTGCGAGCGGACGCCCGTATTACAACCCAAATAATCCCAAATTTATGTCGGACCGAACCAGGTGCTACAACGACATCAGCATTGGATTAACCCATCTTATGTATTTATTTAATACACAAACCGTGTTGCATCTGATTGTAAATAACATGTTTGGGTTTAATAACATTTTTGGGTATACCTACAGCAACACACCCGACGAAACCGGAATTTACCCCCGACAAGCTGTTACGCCAGCAACTAAACGTATGGCTGTATTTCTGATTTCTTTTCAATTTTAACCATAAAAAATTTCATCATGAAAACTTTAATAACCATTTTTCTCTCTTTTCTTTTTCTCATTTCCAATGCCCAGGAAAACCAATATGAACAAGCCATGAATAAAGCTTTAAAAAACCTCAACCGGGCAAAAACGGGTGATGATTTTCTGAATGCGGCGAACACTTTTGAAAGAATTAGTTTAAATGAAAAAAATGAGTGGCTTCCGGTGTATTATGCAGCCTTCTCGTATATTGTAATTACCTACGCTTTGCCCGACAATTCACAGAAAGATACATATCTGGAAAAAGCACAGAACTTTTTAGATAAAGCATTTAAAATCGAACCTGATGAATCGGAATTATATGCCTTGCAAGCTTTTTTGTATCCGGCCGGAATTACAGTCGACCCGATTGCCAGAGGTGCAGAATACATGGGAAAAATGAACAAGGCGCTGGAAAAAGCCATCAAACTGAATCCAAATAACCCGCGCAGTTATTATTTACGCGCCATTACAACATTAAATATGCCTCAACAATTTGGAGGAGGCGCCACAGCAGCCAAACCCATTTTTGAACAGGCTAAAGAAAAATTTGACAAATTTCAACCTGCAACAGCTATTTCGCCCAACTGGGGAAAAGCACAAAATGAGGAAGAGCTGAAAAAGTTATTGGCAAATGAGTAAAAGTGTGAAGGTGTGATTGAAGAAATCTGCTATCCGCCAATCGATTTTAAATTATCAGCCAGGCTTCAGACTTATTGTCCGTCAAGTGGTTTAGAACCGTTTGGCGGGTTTCAGGATTCAGACTTCCTCAATCCCAAACAAATCGTAATCTTCGGCACCGGTAATTTTTACCTGTACAAATTGTCCTTTTTCTAAGGCTTTTTCCGATGTAATAAAAACTTCGCCATCCACTTCCGGCGAATCGAATTCGGTGCGGCCAATAAAAAAGTCGCCTTCTTTCCGGTCGAGGATAACTTTAAAAGTCTTACCGACTTTTTGCTGATTCAGTTCAGCTGAAACCTGTTGTTGCAATTCCATAATTTCATCGGCGCGGGCTTGCTTTAGTTCTTCCGGCAAATTATCCTCAAACTTTTTGGCTGCATAAGTCCCCTCTTCATTTGAGTACGGGAAAACACCGAGCTTTTCAAATTTGGTTTCCTGAATAAACGTTTTTAATTCCTCAAAATCAGCTTCGGTTTCACCCGGAAAACCAACAAGCATAGTAGTTCTAAGAATTACACCCGGCACTTCTTCCTTTATTCTTTTTATCAGATTCTCTGTTTCTTCGCGGGTAACATGACGCAACATATTCTTCAAAACCGGATTGGCAATATGTTGCAGCGGCATATCAAGATACTTGCATACCTTCGGATTTTCACGCATCACCGGTAAAATTTCGTACGGAAATTTTGTGGGATACAAATAATGCAGACGAATCCACTCAATCCCTTCCACTTCCGAAATTTGATTTATCAATTCAGCCAGGCGGTTTTTTCCGTAAATATCAATACCATAATACGATAAATCCTGGGCGATAAGCAAAATTTCCCTTACTCCTCTTTTTGCCAGATAGCGGGCTTCTTTTACCAAATTATCAATCGATTTTGATTTGTGACGGCCTGTCATTTGCGGAATGGCACAAAACGAACACGAGCGGTTACAACCTTCCGAAATTTTGAGATAGGCAAAATGTGAAGGAGTGGTAATTTTACGTTCATAAATATATTCCGGCTGGTAAGTTACCTTTAGCTCGTCGACCATAGCTTTTAAATCGAACTTACCAAAATAACGATCTACCTCCGGGATTTCCGTTTCCAAATCTTTTTGATACCGTTCCGAAAGGCAACCCATCACATACAATTTCTGAATATCTCCACGTTTTTTGGCTTCCACATAATCCAGAATCATATCAACGGATTCCTGTTTGGCATCGTGAATAAAACCACAGGTATTTACAAATACTGCATCAAAATCCAAATCGTTGGAGTCATGCATCACTTCAAACTTTCCTTTTTCCAATTGATTTAGCAAAACCTCAGAATCTACAAGGTTTTTCGAACATCCCATCGTAACCACATTTACCCGCTTCTTTGTCATTTTTTCAAAATTTTGTGCAAAGTAAAGATAATTTTGTCTGAAATAGAAACGATTTCGAAAAAGCTTCAGTCTAAAAAATAGAATAGTTTACATTTTACCCAACAGATAATAATTATTGAAATTCATTCTATTTTTATTGTTTTTCAATAAATAATTATTGATATTTGCATAACACATAAATTAAATAAAATCTAAAAATGAAGCCAAAAATTAAAACAGAAACAGTTCTTACAATCTTAAAAATACTTGCATGGATTGCATTCTTCGGCTTTGCCATACAAACCACAATGTATATAATCTCATATATCATAAGTTTTATCAACCCCAAAGGCACGTGGTTTGCGTTTGACAATCTAAATCTGTATGGATTGAAAGAACAAAACTTTCTAAAGTATACTTTAACGGTAGTGTTGCTGGTTGTTCTTACTGCACTCAAAGCAAATATCTGGTATCAGGCGACCCGAATCATTCAGAATATAAAAATACAAAGTCCTTTTACCATGGAAATAACACGCCGCCTGGAAAAAATCAGCTATTTTTTATTATATATTTGGATTTTGGGATATATCGGAAGTACATTTTCATTTTGGCTAACAAACCAAAATGAAATTGCTAAAAGTTTGCACGAAGGGCTAAGTTCCAAAGAATTTCTTTTTATGGCCGGTCTCCTATTTATTGTTTCCCAAATTTTTAAACGTGGTGTCGAGCTGCAATCTGAAAATGATTTAACCGTATAATTATGGCAATTGTTGTGAATCTTGATGTTATGATGGCCAAACGCAAAATGTCATTGAACGAACTTTCTGAAAAAGTGAATATCACTCTTGCCAATCTTTCCATATTAAAAACAGGAAAAGCAAAAGCCATCCGTTTTAGCACACTTGAAGCCATTTGCGGAGCACTCGATTGTCAGCCGGGAGATATACTGGAATATATCGATGAGTGACTTTTTTCTACCTGTGAAGATTTAGTTTAAAGGAAAAAACCGGAGAATTAAAAAAAAGAAAAAGAGTAGAATTATGGACGCTTTTTGAAGATATGATTGATAATTTACAAACCCCTTTATAGAAAACCAATCTAATATAGTATTCTACTCTTTCTTTGTGTAGGCCATTCCTAACAAAAAGCATTCCACAAAAACAAACAAATGAAAAACAAACAGTTAAAAAATAAAGACCCAAACATCACTGTGCTCACATGGGACATCTCGTCCCATAAAGAGACACTAATTCTACTTATCCCAATCTACTTCTTCAACATCTGTCCAGGTTGAAGATCGATGTCTGGCATCCGGATCATTAATAGCATAATGATTTAATTCGTGTAAGATAATCGTTCGTAAGTCTCTGGTTGAATGAATTGCATTTGTACAATCACTCGACGGAATCGAACCATCCCCGTTAAAACAAATCGTGATAACGATCCCTCCCTGCCTTTGCAGTTCCCGAATAAACTGATTTACAGTTATTCTTTTCTTGTTTTGGAGCAATGGCAAATTGGGTTGCGAATAGGCACATGGATTCGGATCTTCATCACCACACTCTTTACAAATGACAGTAATAGATACAGAAAGAGAACATATCTTCTTTAAAATCTTTTTTTGAGCTCCCGTTAAGGTATTGCCGTCTGTCATTTGTTTTAATCCTGTAGTTGTAACCTGAGAAACTGCATCTTCAACCAGTACTATTTGCTCCTCTCCACAACCTTGAATTTTAAACTCCGGCTCTTTATTTTTAGAATCATCACAGGAAAAAAACAAAAAAATGGACAACATAAATGCTAACTGCGTCTTCATGATTCGATTTTTAAAATTTAAAACTCATATAAAATTACAAGCTACCAAGCTGAATGTCAACTCATTTTCAAAAAAAAAAAGAGTTTAAGATACGAATTACACATGCAATCTTTGGGGTTTAGACTCTTTTTCTGCCTCTCTGAAAATTGACTTACTTTGGCAGGAGAGCTGTCTCTGGTTTCATTAGCCACATCTCCGGCTCAAAATGTTTCAGCATCTTCTGCATATTGGTTGTATCTTCATATCTCAAAGGCTCATTTCTTTTATCGACTTTAGGTTTTAGTTAAACTTTTTCTAAAAACAGCTGGTTCAATAAAAATTCCCAATGATTTCCTATTTTTAAACAATAAAGAAATCGAATGCAAATTGTTATTGCACATAGCCATTTGAACCCGGGAGGAGTAACGCGAATAATCGAGTCTCAGATAGAAAGTCTTCCTAATGAAACGACAAAAGTTTTGGCGGGTAGCTGTTCAAGCCCCGAACAAATAACATCGAGGGGAGCCGAAATACAAATTATTGAAGAGTTAAACTACCTGGAAAACAGAAAATACGGCGACAGAGAAGCAATGAAAATGCTACACCGCGTACATAAAAAAATCAGAGATCAGTTGCCGGCCGATGCCATTTTGCATTTTCACAATTTAAATTTGGGAAAAAATCCGATTGTAACGTATGCGGTTTATTTACTGGCAAAAGAGGGAGTAAAAGTATTTAATCACGCCCATGATTTTGCTGAAGACCGTCCGGCTAACTACCAGTTTCTCAGGGAAATTCTTTCGGATATTTTTCTGCAGCGTATCGGGGAGGTTTTGTATCCTCAGCTGCCCAATTACCAATTCGGAGTTTTAAATTCGTATGATCTTGAGCGGCTGCAAAAATATGGAGTGCAAAGGGAACGAATTGAATGGCTCCCCAATCCTGTTAAGTTTAACATTTCAGAAAATGTTATGGATAAAGCAGGCACAAAAACACAGATCTGTTCAGAATTAAATCTGGATAAAAACAAACTGCTGGTTACTTATCCGGTTCGTGTAATAAGGAGAAAGAATATCGGAGAATTGATTTTACTTTCTGTTCTTTATTCTGAGGAAGTAAATTTTGTTGTAACTCAGCCACCCAAAAATCCGGTAGAAATTGATTGGTACCAAAAGTGGACAAACTTCTGCAAGCAGGAAAAGATTCCAATTACTTTTGAAGTGGGCAACAAAGTAAATTTTGAAAAATTGCTGACTGCAAGCGACTTCTGTATAACTACCAGTTACCAGGAAGGTTTTGGAATGGTGTACCTCGAGCCATGGCTGTTAAACACACCTGTTGTGGGGCGCGATATTAAGTATATCTCGCGCGATTTTAGAAACGACGGTTTTATTTTTCCGGCACTTTACAAACAAATAAATACGCCGGAGAGTAATGCTGATTTCAAAGACATGGATATAAACACTCAAATGAAAATTATTGCCGGAATAAAAAGCCTGCAAATAGAAAAGGAAAAAATATTTGAACAAAATGAGGTATTAAAATCTTTGTTTCAAAAAGTAGAATCCAAAACGATTGAGAAGAACAAAAAAATAATCAGAAATAAATATTCTATTGAAGGATATGGAACTAAACTTCAAAACCGATATAAAAAACTGGTTGGACAACCTTGAACAAATGACCCCGTTAACAACGGGATTTTGTCCAAATTTAAGACCTAATGCGACAGAAACAATCAATATAAAAGCTATTGTTTTTGATATCTACGGGACTTTGCTTATTTCATCGTCGGGTGATATCGACCAGGCTTCCCTGTCGGTTGAGAACATGGAAAAAGCTTTAGTGGCCGGGGGATTTAAAATTGAAAAGAATCCGGAGAAGATTGCAGCATTTATTCTGGAAAAGCTTCCGGAAAAAATAAAAATAAACCAGGAGAAGATCAAACAAAAAGGACATCCTTTCCCCGATATCGATATCTTTAAAGTTTGGCAGGAGATGCTGGAAAGCGCGGAGAAAAAAGGTTTGCTTTCCACAACAGGAAGCGAATCGCTTACCGATACAATATTTATTTTTGAAATCCTTAGTAATAAAGTTTTTCCAATGCCGGGAATGACGGAAATCCTTACAAAACTCAACAAAAAAGGCATTCCTTTGGGAATTGTTTCAAATGCCCAGTTCTATACACCTATTTTAATGAACTACTTTTTATCGGGAAAATTCTCTTCAGAACTTGACATTGAGTTTTTTGATCCTGAACTATCTGTTTTCTCGTTTAAGGAATTGCGTGGTAAGCCAGACGTTTCGTTATTTCAAAAATTTATTCCCACGCTAAAAACCAAATACAACATCATTCCCCGGGAAACCATCTTTGTTGGAAACGACATGTTAAAAGATGTATACACCGCTCAGAAGGCGGGATTAAAAACCGTTCTGTTTGCAGGCGATGAACGTTCGTTACGCTTGCGTGAGGATGATGAACGAGTAAAAGGAATTTTTCCGGATTTTATTATAACCGATTTAAAACAACTTTTAGATATTATTGAATGAAATTAAGTGAATTACGCATAGGAATCATACACTCGCTGATTGGAAAAAATGATGGAGTTTCCATTGTAATCGACCAAACCGTAAAAGCAATGTCGAAACACATGAAAATTAACATTGGTAATTTTTTCTTTTTGGCAGCCCACTCGTCACCTCGTTTTAATGCACAAACCGATGATGTTTTCTGGCACAAAAGTGAAGCGCACAAGGAAATCCTGATCAATTTTAACAATGAAAATGCAGAAGGATTGGACGAACTGATTCATGAAAACGCACTTTACGCAAAAAATGTGATAAAAAAATGGGTGGATGATAACTACATCGATTTGATTATCGCACACAACACTTCGCATCCCTACAATTTTATCACGGCAGTTGGTTTGGGCTACTATTTTGAAGAACTTCAGGCAGAAGGATTTATTTGGCCGAAACTGATGGTTTGGTGGCACGATTCTTATTTTGAACGCTCGATTTTTGCTCATCCCAATCCGGTCATTCAAAAATATTTAAAATACCTGCCCGGAGCCTATGTCAATTCCATTGCTTTTATCAACAAAAAGCAGGTGGAGCTGGGTAAAAAAGTGTTTCAGATGTATAACAAAGTTATTGACATCGATAGATTTTTTGAAAATCGTACAGCAGTAGTTCCCAACACTTCCGATATTCCCTGGGAATGGGAACAGTTGAGATCACAAAATGAATTTCCGATAGCACCCCCACAGGACAGTTACAACAATTCTTTGTTCAAAGATATCGGGCTGGAACAAGAGGCAAAAAGCAAAGGATTTACGCTGGAAGACACCGTTATTTTGTTACAGCACACAAGAGTTGTTCCACGTAAAAAAATTGAACTGGCAATAGACCTGGCATTTGAACTGGAAAAGAAATTCAAAAAGAACGGTAAACCCAAATGTGTTGCTTTGGTTGTTAGCGGACACTCCGGCGATGAACAAAATGCTTATTTGAACACTCTTTATGAACATTATACTGAAAAATGCAAGCTCGATCCCGACAGCAGTGTTCTTCTGATATTTGGAGAACATCACGTTTTATCGCACCGTGATATTATTGTCGATACAAAATTTTACAAGTTTGCAGAAATCCCTTCTGTTATAGCTGCGCATGGAGGTATCGGCACGTATTTTAGCGACGTGGAAGGCTTTGGAAATAATTTACTGGAAATGATTTCACTGGGACTACCGGCAGTGATTAACAAATACGAAATTTATAAAGAAGAAATTGAGAAGCTTGGTTTTATATTACCCGCAATCGATAATACCGGAATTACCAAAGAACTGGTAGACCAATCTTACCGTTTGCTTACCGATATTGAATACAGGAACCATGTTGTTTTGCACAATCTCAAAATTTTGAAAGACAACTTTGATCATGAAATTATTGCCAGCAAGTTAAAGCCAATTATCAAGAGTATGTTTATGCGCTCCTTGTGACATAGCAGCGTACAAAGACAAATTTCTTTATTCTTATTTTTGAGTTAACTACCAACATTCCCGGAAAAAACAAAACCAAAATATCATTTGGTTTGACTATATTTAAGAGTTGTAAATCTGTTTTGCAACTAAAACTTACCACTGTATTTATAGTAAAAAAGGAAAATTATGGGAGACTTTTATCAAAACGGTTTTGTTGCTACGTTACACAATTTACGTTCACGTCCTTATGAAGAACTGGAACAGAAACTTATAAAATTTAGTAAACAACGCCCTATTGGTTTAATCATCCCGTCGTTGTATTCCGAGCTTTCGCGGCAAGCGCTAAAGGATATTGTGCAGGTTTTAAAAGATATACCCTACGTTTCTGAAATTATAATTGGACTGGATCAGGCCGACGATTTTCAATACCGGAATGCGCTGGAATATTTTGCTGAACTCCCGCAACATCATCGTGTAATATGGAACGACGGTCCCCGAATGCAAAAGTTGAAGGAAAAACTGGCCTCTAAAAGGATTAACACTTCAGTTGCAGGCAAAGGAAGAAATGTATGGTTCTGTTTTGGGTACATGATTTCTTCCGGCAAATCGGAAGCAATAGCAATCCACGATGCCGATATTATTACCTACAACCGTGAGATGCTGGCACGCCTTGTTTACCCGGTTGCCGACCCAACTTTTAATTACAAATACTGCAAAGGGTATTATTTCAGGTCAGACGATGAAAAAATGCATGGTCGCGCTGTTCGTTTGCTGGTAACTCCTTTGTTGCGCACACTAAAAAAATTACTCGGGCACCATAACTATCTGGAATACCTCGACAGTTTCCGTTACCCGCTGGCCGGGGAATTTTCAATGCGGGCTGATATTATAAAAACCATTCGTATTCCTTACGACTGGGGACTGGAAATTGGAATTTTATCTGAAGTTGAGCGAAATAACTCGTTTAATCGGATTTGTCAGGTAGAAATTGCTGACCGGTATGATCACAAGCACCAATCGCTTTCTGAGGAAGATGCTGAAAAAGGACTTTCAAAAATGAGCCGCGATATTTCAAGGGCAATTTTTGCCAAACTGGCGTCCGACGGAATTACACTAAGTACCGAATTTTTCAGAACACTAAAAGCAACATACTGGAGAATCGCCCTGGAATTTGTTGATTTATACAAAGCTGATGCAGCAATGAACGGGCTTCAGTACGATTTTCATAAAGAAGAAGAGGTAATCGACCTTTTTGTAAAAAATGTGTATCAATCCGGAATAAATTTCCTGAACAATCCCGACATGGTTCCGCTCATGCCCAGCTGGAAAAGAGTACAAAGTGCCTTCCCTGAGATTTTTGAAGAATTTTATCAAATTGTTGAAGAAGATAACGATTGTATCTAAGCCAAATAAAAAAGGATGAATCTTTCAGATAAAATTTCAAAGCAACTGGAAAAACGATTGCAGTTTGTGTACAAAAAGAACTATTCTGACAAACTGTTGGTAAAACTTGCAGAAGTTATTGCCCAATACCCGAGGATTCAGCATAATAAAGAGAAATGGGATGAAAAAGAAGTTGTATTAATCACCTATGGCGACAGCATAAAAAAGGAAGGAGAAGTTCCTTTACAAACACTCAAAAAATTTCTGGATGAAAAGGTAAAGGACCAACTATCTATAATTCACATTTTACCTTTTTTTCCCTATTCCAGTGACGATGGTTTTTCGGTTATCAATTTCAGAGAGGTGAATCCCGAACTGGGAAACTGGGATGATGTAAAATCGCTCAATGAAAATTTTGCGCTGATGGCCGACCTGGTTATCAATCACGCCTCCAGTAAAAGTGAGTGGTTTCACAACTTTCTGAAACAGGAAGGAAAAGGCAAAGACTATTTTATTACCGAAGACCCGAAGACCGATCTTTCGCAGGTTGTTCGCCCAAGAAGTACGCCGCTTTTAACCGCCTGTAAAACCTCAAACGGAATAAAACACGTGTGGACCACATTCAGCGCCGACCAGGTGGATCTGAATTTTTCCAATCCTGAGCTACTCATCGAAATGGTAGATATTTTGTTGGGCTACATTTCAAAAGGGGCGCAAATTATCCGCTTAGATGCCATTGCATTTTTGTGGAAAGAAACCGGAACAACGTGTCTGCACCTACCCGAAACTCATGAAGTAGTAAAACTTTTGCGCGATGTAGCTGAATATATCAATCCATCGGTAGTTATTCTAACGGAAACCAATGTGCCGAACAAAGAAAATCTGAGTTATTTTGGAAACAACGATGAAGCACACATGGTATATCAGTTTAGTTTACCACCTCTCCTGCTCCATGCTTTACACACCGGAAACTCAGCTTACTTAAATAAATGGGCTGAAAGTTTACCTGAACTAAACGACGAGACTACTTTTTTTAACTTTACCTCATCGCACGATGGAATTGGCGTTCGTCCGCTGGAAGGACTTCTTCCTGACAACGAAAAAACCGAACTGGTTAACAATATGCAAAAGTTTGGCGGGCTGGTAAACTACAAATCCAATTATGACGGAACCCAAAGTCCCTATGAACTTAATATCACCTATTTCGACGCTTTAAAAGGAACCCAAAATGGAATGGATAATTTTCAGGTAGAACGGTTTCTGACGTCCCAAATTGTTATGATGAGTTTTCAGGGTGTTCCTGCATTTTATATCCACAGTTTAACTGCAACTCCAAATTATTTGGAAGGAGTTGCTAAAACAAAACACAACCGAACCATCAACCGAAGAAAGTGGAATTTTGATGAACTTCAGCAAATACTAAACAGCGATACACCTCAGAAAAAAGTATTTGAGTCACTGCAAGAGCTTATTTCCCTTAGAAAAAGGCAAAAAGCTTTTCACCCAAATGCAAAGCAGGAAATTCTGGAGATGGGAAACCATTTGCTTGCATTGGCCCGGATATCAAAAAACAAAAAACAAACGATTGTATTGGTTGCAAACCTTACAGACAAAGAACAATCGTTTACTCTTTCTGAACAATTCAAACTTTGCACCTTTGATTTGATTGAAAATAAAAAAATAAGCCAAAAATCCTTAAAGCCATATCAGTGCATGTGGTTAAGCACTATTTAAATTAAATCAAAAAAACAACATTTATTTTTTGAAGCTTCCAGCCATCTTTTAAACTATAAAACAGTTGCCGGTTTAAGCAACGTTCATACAAATAATTCTTCCTGTAACCTTTTTCAATTTTGTCGACCCCCTGCAACATTTCACCCGTAAAAACGGTCTGATAAACGAATTAACTCACATAAATACATCGGGTTATATACTTTGCGTTTGAGAAAAGCGTTTTATTAGGTACCAAAACTAAAAGCAAACAGCCATGGAAACAGATGTTTTTCTGAACGAATATCAGAAAGAGCTGGATTTAAAACTATCTGACAAACACAGATTGAATCTGGCCAACAGCAACAAAAAAGGCGAAGAAGACGGGAAAAGAAATTTGCCTTCGGTTGACGACACATTTGTAACCCCTTACGAACACGAAATCAGAAATAATTATCAGGCAGAAGTTGAAGAGTTATATAAAAACGGGAGGCAGGTGCTTGATGATTTAAAAGATCGAAACTATAAACCGGTTAGCAACGAATTAAAAGAATTGAGTCCGGATAAAATCCAACTGCTTTTAAATGAAGCCGGGAAGGAAAAAGCAAGAAAGCTGGAAGAATTAAACAACAACCACCTCGACACAGTAAAAGACATCGAAAATTCGCCACACTACCAGACTTCAAAAAAACGTTTTGAAAGAATTAAAAACCGCTGGGAAGAAGTCACTAAAAAACACAACAGAGAAGAACTGAACATTCATTTTAAACCCTACTGGGCCTACATTTTACTGTTGTTTGCCATTGGAATTGCAGAGTTCCCTTTAAACAACCAGGTTTTTGTTTCGTTTCGGGAAACTCCGTTGCTGACTTTGATAATGGCAGGTGTACTGGTTATTACTTTGCCTTTTCTGGCACATGCTGCGGGTAAAATTCTGAAACAGGCAAAAACACATAAAATCTACCCTTTCCTTTTTATTCTGCTGGTTCTGACTGTTGCTTCGGTAAGCTATTTTACAGCCCTGTTACGAACCAACTACCTGGAAGAACTAGGAGTTCCTGAAGAACAGCTTTTTCTGGACCAGTGGACCTTTTTTACAATCGGTATAATTCTTTTTCTGGTCGGCACAATAGCTTCCTTTTTTGCACACGACGACAGCAATGAATTTGTTGAGGTTTATCACAAATTTCACAAAGAGGAAGAGGCTTTTGTAAAAGTAGAGAAGGAAATCAACGACAAACGGACTGCCGAAAAAAACGAATATGATTTACAACGAAAAGAAATTCAAAATGAATATTCCGAAAAAACGGCATTATTTAAAAACCGTATTCAGGATTTAAACACACAGAAAATTCAAATCGCCGGAAACTATAATAAAGTATTGGCCTTTTGTCAGGGTATGGAGCGAAAAATAAACAGTAATTTTAAAGAAGCCATTTTTAATTACCGTGATACCAACCTCACTTTCCGGAATAACCATAAACAGCCCAAATCGTGGGCAGAAACGCTTGGCAATTTAAATGGTTACTTCTCTGACATCACTGAACTCGACAAATCATAAAAGAAACAATTATGAATATTAAAAAGTCAGGTTATTATTGGATATTGCTTCTGTTCACTTTTGCCTCTTGTAAGACTGAAGTAGCAAAAACCACCGACATTTGTGTTCTGATTGATGTTACCGATGAAAAATTCAGAGACGAAAACTTTGTATCTGAAAGTGTACCCAAACTGTTAAAATTAATGAAGCTTGACAAAGAAAACGGAGGATATTCAGGAGCCAGTATAAAACTTTCGCTGATAAATGAAATTTCCGATTCAAAGTCAAAAACAGCTAAAATTAAAGCGGGAGAAACCGGGATGATGGGCGAAAATCCTTTAAACCGTAGAGATGAAGTAGTAAAATTTTGCGAACAATTTGAAGCTAATTTTTCACAGATATTAGCCAGTGCAGACTGGGGAACCAATGCTTCAAAAATTTACCAAAAGGTGACCCGCGAACTGATAAAAATGAAAAATATGGAAGGCGACAAAAAATACCTCGTTGTCTATTCCGATATGCTTGAAAACAGCGATTTGTTTAGTTTTTACGGAAGCAATTGGGAAACAGCGATAAATAAAATGATCGAGAATCCCGAAGAAACGTTGGATAAACTGGGGAAAAAAGGGCCGGCTTTGCCCGACTTAAGTGAATTTATCATTTATATTGTCCCGCACCGGACTCCTGAAAATGATCAGAAAATTAATCTTTCGGAACAATTTTGGACAACACTTTTTGAATACCGCGGAGCTACGGTTATTTTTAATTCGGTATTAGAAGTTTAAGTAATTTTGCTGTAAAACGAATAAACCGAGGCCTATCACAGGTAACTAAAAAACGGTGGAACGTCATTCTGAATTTATATCAGGATATGTTTATTTGTAATTTGAGATTCTTAAACAGGCTCAGGATGACGAGAAAACTGACATCTGGAATAGTCGTTTTGTTTTCAACAATACCGGCTGCCAAAATATTCTTTGGCATGTTCCTGCAAATTCCTGCTATTCTACGAAACATTTTCCGGGTATTTTCCTGTATAAACTAAAACAAAAACATAAAGATAACTGCCATGAATTCCAGTCATTTTATCCGGGTTTGCGGCTCGATCGCAAAAAAAGAATCACTAATCCCGTGGAAAAAAAATATACTCCCCAATACAAGTGTTGCCGAAGCCAACTTACCGTACTCAAATTATTACGGTACCGTTCCTGAAAAAGCCATCCCAAATTCTATTTTTCTTTTTACAAAGGAGTATTATACACTCGAAGAAGTTTTGCGTTTTTCACAAAAAATAAAATCGTGTGCGCTGGATAAATTAAACGTGGCAACAGCAACTGTTACTTTCAGCAGTAACCAATCCCATGCTATTCGGATAAAATACCTGCCCGATTATCAACACATCAGGAAAATTCAGGAATGCTTTGAAAAACAAGGAGTGATTCTTGCCAAAAAAATCCATATCGAAAATGAGGCTTTTATTAAAATAAACAAATGTTTTATACTGGAAGAAATTGAAGAAAATATTTACATGGATTATGAAGAAAAAAACAAAGGATATCTTCTCAGTAACCGGCTTTTAATACAGGGTGAATTTTATGAACTGTTGAACAATATCAGACTAAATGGCAACTGCAGACTTTTTGATGCCGCCAAAGGAGGAATCATCATCAATTCCGAAGTAAAAGAAATTATGCGTATTTATTCTGAACAACTCGACACAACTTTGCTCAAATGCATTCAAAATCAAGTCAATAAAATCTTCAAACAGAAACTACAGGCGCACTATTAGTCCCCTTTTTTGAGAAAAAAACGTTAGCCACCTCAACAGATTATAGTCATCTCTTATTTCCAATTAGGGTACATCCTGCTGAACCTATTTCAGGCTCTCTCTATTTGAAACAAATTTTGAAATATACCGAATATCGGGATGAACGATAAAAATACACATTAAGGCTTTCGCCGACTTAGTTTTTCAACGCTTCTTCAATTTCAGCCAGTTTATCTTTCACATCCTGACTGTTGGGTTGAAGTTCCAGCGCTTTTTTATACCAGAAGCGGGCAACCGAATAATTTTGTGTATCAAACGCAACGGATGCCTTTTCCAAATGGCTGTTAAATAATTCTCCCGACTGCCCGGCTAAACGTTCATTTACCAATCGTTCAATTTCGGCTAACTGAGTTCTGGGATAGTCTTCATCCGATTTAACGGAAAGCGCTCTGTTATACCAACCACGCGCAACAGCGAATTGATTTTCCCGGAAAGTAGAATCAGCTAAATTGACAAAATTCTGATAATCCCGATCGCGCTGATTGGCCAGTAAACCACCAACCAACCTGTTTATTTCATCTATTCTCTGTGGCGGATATGTTTCTTCCGGTTTTACATCCCAGGCTTTGTAATACCAACCACGCGAGGTGTTGTATTCTTCATTGTCAAAATAAGAATCAGCCATTCTGATGTATTCATTGTACAATGCGCTAAGTCCGGCTTCACTTGTAATTTCACTTTCCGCTGCTTCCGTATTCATTTGCTGAATTTCATTTCGGCGTCTCTCCAAATCAGCTGCAGCCTGTTGTTCTGCTAAAATACGCTCCTGTTCCTGTTTGAAAATATCGTCGATTTTGCCGATTTGTGATTTTGGATATTGCTCATCCGGCTTTACACCGAGTGCTTTTTCGTATTCTGTCTTAGCTTCAGTATAAGACTCTGTTTTGAAAAAACCATCGGCTGCGACAATAATACTTCTGTACTCTTCATTTACCTGTTGCTGGCGCAGAATCTCGTTGATTTCTTCTATTTTTTGAGTAGGATATTCCTCTGCCGGCTTTAAAGCTGATGCCTTCTGATAATTTGCTTTTGCATCGTTGTAATTTTCTGCTCTGAAAAAATTGTCGGCTGTTTGAATTGCATTTTCATAATTTCGGTCCAAGGCTTCGGATTCTCTCTGGGCAGTCGCAATTTCTTTCAGAAGCTGGGTTATCGCATCCAACTGTTGTTGTGGATAGCTTTCTTCCGGTTTGATGCCCAAAGCAGAACGGTATTTATTGCGTGCATTTTCGTATTCACTGTTGTTGAAAAATCCGTCGGCACTCAAAATTGCTGCATTATACAAACTGTCCTGCTCTGCCTGAATCGCGGCCAGACGAGCCTGTTCTGCTGCTTCTGCCTCCGATGCCAGGCGGGCTCGTGTTTCCACAATCGAATCGATTTTGGAAATCATCTCATCCGGGTACGCTTCATCAGGTTTGGCACTTTTGGCATCGTTATACGCTGTTTTTGCCTGCTCAAATGCTTCACGGCGGAATTCACGGTCGCCTTGTGCTACCGCATCTTCATACGCTTTTTGTGCGGCTGACAACTGTGACAGAAGTGTTGCTATTTCGTCAATCCGCTGCTGTGGATAGCTCTCTTCCGGCTTGATGTCCAACGCAGAACGGTATTTGTTGCGTGCATTTTCGTATTCATTGTTGTTGAAAAATCCGTCGGCGCTCAAAATGGCGGCATTATACAAACTGTCCTGTTCTGCCTGTATCGCGGCCAGACGAGCCTGTTCTGCTGCTTCCGCCTCCGATGCCAGGCGCGCTCGTGTTTCCACAATCGAATCGATTTTGGAAATCATCTCATCCGGGTATGTTTCATCGGGTTTGGCGCTTTTGGCATCGTTATACGCTGTTTTTGCCTGGTCAAATGCTTCACGACGGAACTCACGGTCACCTTGTGTTACCGCATCTTCGTACGCTTTTTGTGCGGCAGATAACTGTGCCAGAAGTGTTGCTATTTCGTCAATCCGCTGCTGTGGATAGCTTTCTTCCGGTTTGATGTCCAAAGCAGATCGATATTTGTTGCGTGCATTTTCATATTCACTGTTGTTGAAAAATCCGTCGGCACTCAAAATTGCGGCATTATACAAACTGTCCTGCTCTGCCTGAATCGCGGCCAGACGAGCCTGTTCTGCTGCTTCCGCCTCCGATGCCAGGCGCGCTCGTGTTTCCACAATCGAATCGATTTTGGAAATCATCTCATCCGGGTACGTTTCATCGGGTCTGGCGCTTTTGGCATCGTTATACGCTGTTTTTGCCTGGTCAAATGCTTCACGGCGGAATTCACGGTCGCCTTGTGCTACCGCATCTTCATACGCTTTTTGTGCGGCTGACAACTGTGCCAGAAGTGTTGCTATTTCGTCAATCCGTTGCTGAGGATAGCTTTCCTCCGGTTTGATGTCCAAAGCAGAACGGTATTTGTTGCGTGCATTTTCGTATTCATTGTTGTTGAAAAATCCGTCGGCACCCGCAATGGCGGCATTATACAAACTGTCCTGTTCTGCCTGAATCGCGGCCAGACGAGCCTGTTCTGCTGCTTCCGCCTCCGATGCCAGGCGGGCTCGTGTCTCTACAATCGAATCGATTTTGGAAATCATCTCATCCGGGTACGCTTCATCAGGTCTGGCACTTTTGGCATCGTTATACGCTGTTTTCGCCTGGTCAAATGCTTCCCGGCGGAATTCACGGTCGCCTTGTGCAACCGCATCTTCATACGCTTTTTGTGCGGCTGACAACTGTGCCAGAAGTGTTGCTATTTCGTCAATCCGCTGCTGTGGATAACTTTCTTCCGGTTTAATGTCTAAAGCAGAACGATATTTGTTGCGTGCATTTTCGTATTCACTGTTGTTGAAAAATCCGTCGGCACCCGCAATGGCGGCATTATACAAACTGTCCTGTTCTGCCTGTATCGCTGCCAGACGCTCCTGTTCTGCTGCTTCTGCCTCCGATGCCAGGCGGGCCCGTGTTTCCAAAATAGAATCGATTTTGGAAATCATCTCATCCGGGTAGGTTTCATCGGGTTTGGTATTTTTAGCACTGTTGTAGGAGTTAAGAGCTGCATCAAACTCCTCGTTTTGAAACTGTTTATCTGCCAGGGCAATTGCTTCGTCATACGCTTTTTGCATTTCCTGCATGCGACTAATCATTCCACGAATTTCCTCTATCCGAACAATCGGATATTGTTCTTCCGGCTTTATATCCAGAGCCTTTCTGAACTTTGCCACCGCCGCTACCAGTTCATTTTGTTCAACCAACAGATCTGCTTCGTCCACTGTCTGCTGATATTGTCTGTCTTTTTCCTGTGCAAGCGCGTCCAAACGAGCTTGTTCAGCAGCTTCCTGCTCTGCCAGTAGCCGGACTTGCTCCTCCAGAATATTATCTATTTTCTGAATCATTTCAGGCGGATAAGTTTCTTCCGGTTTTATAGTTCCTGCCTCCGCATAAGCCGTTTTTGCTTCGTTGTAGCTTTCTTTCGAAAACAAATTATCAGCGCGGCTGATGGTTTGACTGTACCGTTGATCCAGAGCTGCAATACCCCGCAAAATACCATCTATTTCTGAAATCTTGTCTTTGGGATATTGTTCTCTTGATTTTAAAGCCAGTGCCTCGTTATATCTGCTTTTTGCATTTTCATAACGCTCTCCGGAAAACAACTGATCTGCTTCAGCAATAATTGAGTTATATTGTTCGTCAACCTGGAGAGAAGCAAGAATCCCGTCTATTTCCTTAATTCTGTCCTGCGAATGTTTATCATTGGCTCTTAATTCCAGCGCCTGATTATACAAACTTTTTGAATTTTGATATTGTTGGGCCACAAAAGCCTCATCCGCCTTTTGAACTGCAGCGATAAAATCAGCCTCTGCATTTAAAGTCTGCCGAATCAAAGAAATCCGTTCTGATGGATGGGCTTCTTCAGGAAAAATTTCCAGCGCTTTTTCATAATCAGCCAATGCATCCTGCAACTCTTCTTTTTTATATGCTTTGTCGGCCGAACTTATCAGTTTATCATACAATGTTTGATTCGCCAGCCGATCCATCAATTCTTTTATTTCCTGAATACGGGATGTTGCTTTTTCGTCGCCCGGTTTATATTTTAAGGCATTTTCATACGAAGCCAGGGATTTGTCGTAAAACTGTTTTTCATAGTTTAACTCCGCCTGAAAAATTGCCTGTTCATAATTTTTCTGGTTCTCTGTATTTTTAGCCAATTCAGCCAGTTTCCCGTTAATTTCACTTATTTTTGATTTTGGGTATGCTTCGTTAGGCCTCAATTGCGATGCTTCTGTAAAAATCTGTAAGGCTTCATCGTAAAGCACTTCATTAAAAGCGTTATTCCCGCGAACAATTAAATCCTGATATTGCTGTTCGGTTTGCTGATTTTTTAGAATTTCATTTATCTCGTTAACACGCTGGTTGGCATGATTATCAGTCGGGCGGATAGAAAGCGCACGATTGTATGAATTCCGGGCCTCAAAATATTTTTGCGCATTAAAAAACTGATCGGCATTTGTTATAAGTGTATTAAATCGTTCAGTCAGGGCTTTATCCATTTCTTCAGCCACCATTATTATGCCCAAAAGATCATTTATTTCCGCAATCCGGTCTTTGGGATATTGCTCATTTGGAAAAACCTGGTTTGCTGCTTTGTATCCATCCAGCGCATCCAAAAATTTTTCATCTCCGTACTCTGCATCAGCGTCCTTCAAAAGCTGGTCGTATTCTTTTCGCAACTCAGCCAGTTCCGCACGTGTCAGGCGAGAGAGATAATCTTCCTCCTTGCCAATCATCTGCGCCTGTAAAATCGCCTGATCGATCAAACTTTTTATTTGTGCATTATTATAATATAAATCAGAGATAAAATTACCAACCTGTGGACTGTAATATATCTTCAAAACCGTATTTTCTGAAAACGATTTATCAATTCCTTCGATTTCAGTAAAAAGGTTGACATCAACAGGAAAAGGAGGGTATGAAGGATTTGACAACGCCACTTCGCGTGGGAGGTTGGTGTCAACAGTTATTTTTTGAGAAAAATTTCCGGCCAATGAAAAAATCAATTCGAATTTATGTCCGTAATTTAATTCCACTTTATAATTTCCGTCTGAGCCAACCCCATAATTATCGAGCCGGCGACCGTTCTGGTACATCTCAATAACAGCTCCTTCGACACTTCCTTCTTCCACACTGATTTTTCCTTCAACAGCTAAACCATTCCTCCTTTGTGCATTTGAAAAAGGAACTACTCCCTGCAGAAAAACGAAAAAGATGACTGATTTAAAAAACAAGCCCTTCATGTAAATTTCTTTCATTTAAAATCAAACGAAGATAAAAACAATAAATTATTCGTGACAAATTGAAAATAATTTTGATCTTTTTTAAACAAAACCCTTGTAATATGTACCAATTTAAAATATAAAATGTTAGTTTGCCAACAAATAAATCCGAAATTAATTTGAATGAAACGCGAAGCATCACTTTTCGAAGCTCTTTTACCAATTATTATTTTGATTATTTTATTAACCCTGAATGTCATTCTGTTTGACGACACACTTGGTGGCGCGAACCAGATTGCATTAATAATTTCAGCTGCAATTGCAGGTTTAATCGCTCATCGGTTAGGACTAAAATGGGGCAAAATCAGAGAAAAAATTGTATCAACCATTGGTTCAGCAATGCCGTCAATTCTAATTCTTTTATTGATTGGGTCGCTTGCGGGTACATGGATGATAAGTGGTGTTGTTCCGGCAATGATATATTACGGACTGGAAATCATAAATCCAAAGCTTTTTCTTTTTACTGCGGTTGTTGTCAGCGCCATTGTAAGTGTAGCCACCGGAAGCTCGTGGTCTACCATTGCGACGATTGGGGTGGCTTTACTTGGCATTGGAAATGCCCTGGGAATGAGTGAAGCTCTGGTTGCCGGAGCAATTATTAGTGGTGCATATTTTGGCGATAAAATGTCGCCGCTGAGCGATACAACCAATCTGGCACCTGCGATGGCAGGCACCGATTTATTTACCCATATCCGGTACATGGCTTTTACCACTGTCCCGTCAATGACTGTAACCTTAATTATTTTTCTGATTTGGGGATTTCGTTATGATTTCTCCGGTGCTGTTATTGATGTTGAGAATGTGCAAACAGCAATAGAAGGAACGTTTAACACCAATCCTTTACTGTTCTTAGTGCCGGTAGCTTTAATTACAATTATTATTCTGAAAGTACCACCTTTACCAGCCTTATTTGCAGGTACAATTCTGGGGGGTGTCTTTGCCATTATTTTTCAACCTCATATTGTTACCGAAGTGGCAGGAGTAGCCGATGATTACTTAAAAGCTTCCTATATTTCACTAATGCAATCGATGTTTGGCGATGTTTCACTCACCACAAGTGATCCGAAGGTAACTGATTTGCTGAGTACTTCGGGGATGCGTGGAATGCTGGATACTATCTGGTTGATCCTTTCGGCAATGGTTTTTGGCGGCATTATGGAATCAGCCGGATTGTTAAAAAGAATTACACAGCCAATTGTGAGGTATGCAAAAAGTACCGGCAGTTTAGTTGCTTCTACCGTGGGAACCTGTATCTTTTTTAATACCACTGCATCCGACCAATACCTGGCTATTGTTGTGCCCGGCAGAATGTACCGGAAAACTTATCAGGATAAAGGCCTGGCCCCTGAAGTTTTAAGCCGAACATTGGAAGACAGCGGAACAATGACCTCTGTTTTAATTCCGTGGAATACCTGCGGAGCAACTCAATCGAGGGTGCTTGGCGTGGATACGATGGCCTATGCCCCGTATGCCTTTTTTAATATCATCAGTCCGATGATGTCGATACTCTTCGCCTATTTTAACATTAAAATCAGGAGGTTAAGCCAAAGTAATAACAGAGACAAAAATATTGAAAAGGAATAAGTCTTTAGAGAGAGCCAAATCTAAAGCCAAAAGAAATACGAAAACTACTCCACGGAACTTTAAGCGTTGACTCATAATCCTTGTTGCCCGATAAATGGTATTTTCCACCTACATCGAACAAATACCCGGCTTTCCCAAACACATAAATATTCTGATAAACAAGATATTCTAATTTTAACGATGGATAAACAAAGGGTTTTACTGCAACAAAATCATTATCATCTGTTTGAACTTCCTCTGCTAGTTCAAGCTCTTCTTCCATTTTCCACGATGAAAGATTTACACCTCCTGCTAAATTTATAAAAACAGCAGGTTGAATTCCTTTTAAAATTCGTAATTCGTTTTCGATTCCCAATTGATGGGTAGACAAAATTTGATCAAAATGGTACGTTCCTGAATAATCTTTCGCACCAACACGTGAGCCGGTTGAATGAAATTCATATGAAGGCCCCACCGAATACCAATCGGCAATTTCAATTAAAATTTCCCCGCCAAAAAATAAACGTGCCGGAAAATCGTCCATAACGGCTACTTCGAATGGCATTTGACTTATTACCTGTTCATTTAAACTTTCCAGATTTTCAAACGAATAAAAAGCATATCCGGCATAAGCTCCTATTTTTATTTTCAGGCTGTTTTTTTGCACAGAATTCTGTGCCACTCCTTGCACACCAAACACAATTATCATAATAAAAACAAGTAGTTGTTTCATCATTCCTGAATTAAATCATTTAGAGGTAAATATCTTCCACTGCCATTGGCCAGAACTTCATTTGACAGAACAAATTTTTGTCCTTCGATAATCGGGATTATTTTATGCGTGATACTTTTTTCAAAATCATAATACAAGGCAGATGCTTCATCATAAGTAGTCCGAAATCTATACCGCATAACCAATTGTTGTTTGTTAAAATCGATAGCAACAGGTAAAAACCGGTCAGGTATATCAAAACTGCTTATCAATGAAAAATCGCTTGTACTTCGTTCCTCCCAACTGTAACGGTACGTTGAGATACACTTTAAAATTAATACTTTATCTTCCAGGATGGCATATTGAATGATTCCATAATTCGCTCCGGGATTTGCAACCGCTGTTTCTCCACGTTCTGTTATTTTATCCCCATCAAAATCAGCCAGACGCAAATAGTATGTCCAATCGTCATAAACAAGTGAGTTATAAAGTATTTTATCGCCCTCTGAATTTATAACTGCATCTGAGAAATATTCACCCTGCGTTCCTTCTTTTCTAAACAACTCAGTTCCTGTCCTTATGTCGGTAACTGATAGAATATTTGAGTGTTGAATTACCGCAAGATGATAATTGTCGGAAATGGAAGCGCTCCAGAAACGAGCCGTTCCATAATCCATAATTGGTGTTGTAAACTGGCTGACCAATCCCCAGTCTGATGTTTTCCGCATTACAAAATCAGTATTGGTGAAATAGCTAAAAAAATCTCCGTCTGGCGAGATTCTGATAAAACCGGGATTCGTAAGTCCGGTAACACGAACAGAATCTAAAATTGTATGGGTTACCATATTATATTTATAAAACAAGCCGTCGTTATACAACAAAATGTTTTCGGTATCTCCTATCTTCATTGCATTTTCAAAACCCGACATCTGATTTCCAAGCGAAAAAAGCGCCTCTCCCCCTGAAGAATTATAAATAACATAAGGCTGATCAAAACCTTTGGGCACATAACGAACCTGAAATTCATAATTGTCGCCAAAACCGGGCGAAATATCATAAACCGCTACGGTATCTTCAGCATCTTCTTTTATAATTTCCTGGTAAGAATATGTATTCGGGACTTTTAAAGCCACATGATAATATCCAAGATTTTTGGGATTTTGTGTGCGATTCCAGCGAACAACCATTTTTTCTTCCTCATTCAGACTAATATCAGGGGTTTTTATCGGGACATCAAAAGAAACTCCCGGGCTGTATCCGCCATTCAGACTAACGGAGTAACTCACATATTCTCCTTCCAGAAAAGTGGTATCGAGAACTGTTGTTACCCTGGGATTTGAAATAGTGTACTTAACTCCGTCAACCTGTGTTGAACTCCATTTTGAAAGCACGTAGTTCTGAAAATTGTAGTAATCGTATTTTTCCCAACTAACAGCAACTGGTCCGTTCATATATTCCACTTTTTTAATATCAATTCGTGTATCAACCCCATGATGGATTATGACCGGCCACTGAACTTCATACAAATATCCTTCGGCCTCTACTTTATCGGCAATACTTCCACTGTTACTTGCAGTAAATGCCTGAATTGTAAAATAATGAAGCCCTTCTGAGTAATTACCAATTGAAACATGTACACTGGGCAAAGCTCCTGAATTATAGTCAGAATAATAAACATTACTGTCATCAAAATCAATCTTCACCCAATAAATTTCTGCCTCCTGAGAAGTAAGCCTGAACTGTGTCCACACATCACTGGCAAGTTTTAATGTATCCATATCCGGCTGTACTTCAATATACAGAACAGGTGCATTTTCATCCGGTTGCTCTACAAAGGTTTCCGGAATTTCAGAAGGTGTAAATTCACAGGAAACAGAAAAAAACAACAGGAGTATTACTACCAGGGCAAGAATTTCTTTCATTGTGGAAATCAACAGTTTTATTTAGAAATTGGAACAATAATAAAATGGACAAAGCTAATGATTTAGACAATCAAAAATTATGGTATTGCTTGCCATTCGAAATCATTTCTGTAATTTGGAACGATTCTAAAAGCATAGAGAAATACAGCAATTCATGCGAAGTTTAAATCAAAAACAAGTACAAACAGATTACATCAAATCATGTGTTACAAATTAAACCCTCATTCCCTATTTTTGTCTTAAAATCATAAAACATTCAAAACTACATTCATGAAAACCAAACTTTTTTTACTTGCTGCATTTTTGTTTCTGAATTTTATCTCAGTAGATATTGCCGGACAAAACCTGCCGGGTGAAAACTACTGGCCGCAATGGCGCGGACCGCTGGCTACCGGCGCAGCGATAAAAGGGAATCCACCTGTTCAATTCAACGAATCACAAAATCTAAAATGGAAAACTCCAATTCCGGGGAAAGGACATGCAACACCTATTGTCTGGGGCGGTAAAATAATTATTGAAACTGCTGTGCCGCAAGCTTTTGAGGGGAAACCGAACAGCGAAATTAAAGAAGACGGAAACAGTTGGATGGATGCCACTGAAACCAATCTGGTTTTGGACTACAAAGTGCTCCTTGTAAACCTTAACGATGGAAAAATTGTCTGGGAAAAAACAGTTGCCAGCGAAAAACCGGAAGAACGAACACACAAATTAGGAAGCTGGGCCTCCAATTCCCCTTGTACCGATGGCGAAAGAATATACGCTTACTTTGGTTCGCGAGGAATTTATTGTCTTGATTTTGATGGAAATATTCTTTGGGAAAGGGATTTTGGTCAAATGGAGAAAGTGATGAGTTTTGGAGAGGGTTCTTCCCCGTATTTATATAAAAACCGCCTTTTTATCCAATGGGACCATCAGGGAGATTCCCATTTTTTTGCACTTGACGCCAAAACAGGGGAAACCGTTTGGAGTGATGAACGGGATGAACCCTCGTCGTGGGCGACACCGCTCGTTGTTGAAATAAACGGGAAACCTCAGGTAATTTCGGCGGCAACAAACCTGGTAAGAAGTTATGATTTTAACACCGGAGAAATTATCTGGAGTTGCAGCGGATTAACCCGAAATGTTATTCCCAACCCCAAAATTGCTGATGGAATTTTATATCTGTCAAGCGGTTTTAGAGGAAATGCAACAATGGCCATCGATATTGCAAAAGCCCACGGAGATATCACAGGTACCGGCATTATTTTATGGCAGTACAACCAGGATTGTCCCTACACACCGGATAATCTTTTGTTGGGAGAAAGCTTATATTTTATGCGTGCAAACAACGGCGAATTGACATGCCTCGATGCCAAAACCGGTGAAGTAAAATATTCAAAAGAAAAACTGGAGGGAATAAGCGACTTATACTCATCTCCTTCAGGAGTTGGTGATAAAATTTATGTGGTCTCTGAAAATATTTGTCTGGTTATTAAAGCCGGTGATAATTTTGAAATTCTTTCTTCGAATCAACTGGACGACGATTTCCATGCATCTCCGGTCATTGTTGGAGACAAACTGATTCTGAGAGGTTTTAACTCATTGTATTGTTTTGAAGACTAAAAAAAAATCAAAATAAAAAGAGGCCACTTGTATAAACAAATGGCCTCTTTTCTATTCAACCTGAAATATGCCATTGTTACCACAATAAAACCTAAAATCTGTTTGTTTAGCTTTCAAAACGGCCCTCTCTCCAAACCAGTCTCAACAATAAATTATTACTTTCCGCAGGCACACAACAAAGATAAATTCATCTTAATATTCTTTTTGGAAATTTAATTTTGTAATTTGTATGTATCAATAAAAAATAAAAAAAATTATGAGAAAACTTTACAACAAAAAGCTAAGGTTTTTTGCCAGGGTGTTAGGAGTAATAATTTTTGCTGTGTTTACAGGATGTCAAGATGATCTCCTTGAAACAGAAATCGATTTTGACTCGGAAGGTATCACTTTAAAAAGTGCAAAAGCAAATAACTTTATGGTTATTTCAAAATCGGAAACACTGCCGGAGGGATTGGTTAATGAACTTGCCAGTTTGGGAGAAATTGTAAAAACGATACCGGAAATTGGGATTGCTGTCGTTAAGACAACTGCTCCCAACTTCAAAACAAAAGTCAGTAAACTCTCTGATGTACAATCCGTAGTTGCTGATTTAAGTCTCAAGTGGCTGGAGCCTGTCAAGGTATTTCCAATGGCAAGTCCTCCAAGTATTGGCGATGACGAAGAATTCTTCCCTTTCCAATGGGGACTGGATGCCATTGATGCACCGGAGGCATGGAATGCCGGATTCAAGGGGGAAGGTGCAAAAGTTTTTATTCTGGATAGTGGTATTGATGCTGAACATCCGGATCTGTCGCCAAATTTAAATACAACTCTTTCCAAATCATTTGTTCCGGATGAAGACTGGAACATCCAACCGGGCTTTTATTTTAATCACGGCACACACGTAGCTGGTATTATTGCGGCAGCTGATAATATAGCTACCGATCTAAATACCGGTGTTATTGGTGTAGCTCCAAAAGCCGAAATTGTTGCAGTTAAAGTACTTTCAGAATCTGACGGCTCAGGTTATTTTAGCTGGGTTATCGAAGGTGTTGTATATGCGGCTTTGCAGGGTGCTGATGTAATAAACATGAGCTTAGGAACTGTTCTTAATACAAATGGTTTTGTTTATGACGAAGAGGGGAATCTATTGGGCAGGTATGCACCCCAAAGCATTCAGGATTTGAAACATGCAATGCAAAAAGCGATTGATTTTGCAACCAGAAGCGGGGCAACCGTTGTAGCTGCGGCAGGGAATGATTATATGAATGCCGACGGAAATGGATCAGCTTTTGTTTTACCTGCTGATTTGAATAATGTAATCTCAGTGTCGGCAACAGCACCACTAAACTGGGCATATGACCAAACCACTGATTTGGATGAAATTGCTTCTTATTCCAATACCGGGAGATCGTTGGTTGATATCAGTGCACCGGGAGGAGATTTTGATTCAGAAGAGGACCTGTGGTATTATGACATGATTTATAGTACTATTAGCGGAGGATGGTCTTTTGCCTCCGGAACAAGTATGGCGTCGCCCCATGTTGCGGGAGTAGCCGCATTAATTATTGCAAAAAATCAGGGAAATATTGCTCCTCATGAAGTTGAAAAGCAGCTTCTAAAAACAGCCGATAACATTGACGGAAACGGAACCTCTGATTTATATGGAAAAGGCAGGGTAAATGCATACCGTGCCGTTACGGAGTAAATTTATGCAACGAATGGTATTGGATAGCGAAACAAAATAATTTTTTTTGGTTCTTTGAAGTCTAACCTTCAAGAACTCGACAAGAAACAGGAGAAGGTTTAAATATAAAAAAGGTCACCTGCGATTTTCAGGCGACCTTTTTTTGTTTTATGGTTAAAATCTGATTTAATATTCAAATTCAATAAACTTCCCAAACTTCTTGTACCTTTCGTAAAGCACTTTGTATTTTTCCACATTCTCTGGAATAGGGTGATATTCTTTTTCAACCCCACCTCCCATATTCTTCTGTGCCTCAGAAGTATTTGGATACACACCTGCTACAACTGCAGCTGCCATTGCCGAACCAAGCGCACAGGCCTGTTCCGAGCGGGCTACCTTTATAGGCATATCCAACACATCGGCTACAATTTGCATTACCAGAGGCGATTTTTTTGCCACACCACCCAATGCAATTACGCCATCAATTCTTACCCCCTCTGAAATAAAACGATCGTTAATAGCGCGCGAGCCAAACGCTGTTGCTTCTACCAGCGCACGAAAAATACGCGGAGCATCTGAACCCAGATTTAATCCGGCAATTGCTCCTTTTAACGCCTGATTGGCATCGGGTGTACGACGTCCGTTCATCCAGTCGAGTGCTACAATACCGCTTTCATCAATCGGTATTTTCTCAGCTTCTTCACTCAATTTGGCAATTATTTTGTCTGCTGTTTCATCAATGAGCTTTTGTTTCGTTTCACTGTCAACCAATTCTGTTTCAGCAAGGATATTCTTTAACGGCCATTCCAGAACCCGTTTAAACCAGGCATAAATATCTCCAAAAGCCGATTGCCCGGCCTCCAGTCCCAGCATGCCGGGAACAATTGATCCATCTACCTGACCACAGATTCCATTTACCAGCTTATCGCCTACTTCTTCCATTGGCGCAATCAGCATGTCACAAGTAGAAGTTCCCATTACTTTAGATAAATAATAAGGTTCAATCTCGGCACCTACTGCTCCAAGATGCGCATCAAAAGCACCAACACCGACGACCACGTTGGTTGAAAGTCCAAGTTTGTCAGCCCACTCCTGTGTTAATGTACCTGCAGAAACATCACAGGTAAATGTCTCCTTAAAAAGACGTTCTTTTAAACCGGCCAGCATGGGATCAAGCGCGGTTAAAAATTCTTCAGAAGGTAATCCTCCAAAAGCTTCGTGCCACATGGCTTTGTGCCCTGCAGCACAACGGCTTCTTTTTAATGTTTTTGGATTTGTATTTCCTGTTAAAATGGCAGGAATCCAGTCGCAATGTTCCACCCAGGAATAAGCAGCACGGTAAACGCCTGCATCCTCGCGGATTACATGTAACAGTTTTGCCCAAAACCATTCGGATGAATAAATTCCGCCTTCAAATTTTGTAAAATCAATATCCCACTTTTTTGCCAGTTTGTTTATTTCTTCGGCTTCATATACAGCCGTGTGGTCTTTCCACAATACAAACATAGCATTTGGATTCTCTTCAAATCCGGTTGTTAATGAAAGTGGCGTCCCTTTCTCATCAACAGCCACCGGTGTTGAACCTGTTGTATCGACCGAAATACCTACAACATTTTCGGCAACGCCTTCCGGTGCCTGTTTTAAAGCTTCTCTGATTGTATATTCCAGGCCTTCCAAATAATCTTTCGGATGTTGACGAAACTGATTTTTGGAGCTGTCGCAATACATTTCCTTCTGCCACCGCGGATAATTAAAAACAACACTGGCGACCTCTTCGCCGGTTTCAACATTTACAATTAATGAACGGACCGAATCCGAACCATAATCCAATCCGATAGTATACTTTGTCATTTGAATTTATTATTGATTAATTTTTTGGTTTATCTCTTTTTTACTTTGAATATTCAAATTAAAACGGATTTATTGGCCGTAATAGGCATTTTTACCGTGTTTTCTTAAAAAATGTTTATCCAGCAGTTCCTGGCTCATTGTTGTGTCAGGAGTTAACTGTAGTGAACGAAAAGTCATTTTTGCGACCTCTTCCATAACCACTGCATTATGAACTGCATTATCAGCATTTGTGCCCCAACTAAATGGCCCGTGGTTATTTACCAAAACTCCGGGAATCTGATCAGGGTTCATATCTTTAAATCTCTCAATGATTACTTTCCCGGTTTCCAGTTCATACTCTCCTTCAATTTCTTCTTTTGTCATTTTACGCGTACAGGGTATCTCTCCGTAAAAATAATCAGCATGCGTAGTGCCAATCGCCGGAATTCCTTTACCTGCCTGTGCCCAGGATGTAGCCCATTCGGAGTGTGTGTGAACCACTCCGCCGATGTTCTGAAACTGACGGTATAAAACCAGATGAGTGGGAGTGTCACTCGAAGGTTTTAAATTTCCTTCCACAACCTGCCCGTACAAATTCATAACCACCATATCTTTGGGTTTCATCTGATCGTAGGATACACCGCTGGGTTTTATTACAACCAAATCCCTTTCCCTGTCAATTCCGCTAACATTTCCCCAGGTAAAAATTACAAGCCCGTGTTTAACCAGATCAAGATTGGCCTCAAATACCTCTTCCTTTAATTTTTCCAACATGATTTTGAGTTTAATGTTTTTAAGTTCAAAGTTTGCAATTTAAACTTTTGTATTTTAACAAACACACTTTTTCGCTGTTTGCTGCTACCTGTTTACTGAACGAGGTCAAGCCATGCAGCAAACCCTCCTCCAGGAATCATTTTTATTTTTATTGTATTGCTCCCGTCAACTGTACTTTTCTTTTTTTCCGCAATTTCGGCATTTTCTTTTGTTTTTTCCGAATCCGAAAACGATATCATACTGTATTTTCCCTCCGGCAAAAAATCGAGCGAAACTTCCAATTCCCTTTCATGGCTGTTATTCATCGCACCAATAAACCATCGTTTTCCATCGCGGCGCACCACTGTTATGTATTTACCGATTTCTCCGTTTAGCACTTTTGTATCATCCCACATCGATTTTACCTTTTTTAAAAACTCTTCTCCTGTCTGTCCGTAATAATTTCCGGGGTGGTCGCAGGCCACCAGGTACGGACTATCGTAAACCACAAACTGCGCCAGCGTATTTGAGCGGGTCCCCAAAACATTGGCGGGAGTTCCGTTCATAAATTTATCGGGATTCCGGTTCAAAAAACCTCCGGGAGTAAAATCCATTGGTCCGGCCAGCATGCGGGTAAAAGGCAGTGTGCACATGTGTTCCGGCGTTACACGCAACGACCATTTATTGTATTCGTTTCCCAGAACCCCTTCGCGTGTTACCAGATTCGGATAAGTTCTGCGCCAGCCTGTTGGTTTGTATGCCCCGTGAAAATCAACCATCAAATGATACTTCGCGGCCGTTTTAACAACTTTATGATACCAGTTTACCATTTCCTGATCGTCGCTGTCCATAAAATCAATTTTAATTCCGGCAATGCCCCATTTTTCATACAGAGCACAAGCTTCTTCAAAATCGAAACGAAAAACATCCGTATTATACATCCAAAGCCAGCACTTCACGTTTTTACTTTTTGCATACTCCAGTATTTCATGCATATTTAACTGAGGTGCCGTCGTTTTTATATCAGCTCCTTCTTTATTATACATTCCATACCACTGCCAGTCGATTAACATGTACGGCCATCCCATCTTCGACGCCAAATCGATATATTCATAAATAACCGGCTGCTCCATCTTAACTTCCCCACTCCACCAGTGATCCCAGGCGCTAATTCCGGGTTTTATCCAGGAAGGATCTTTAATCTCGCAAGGTTCATTTAGATTTTGTATAATTTCTGATTCAACTAAATTGCCGGGGGTTTCACCCACCATTATTACCCGCCACGGAGTTTGATGCGGTGTTTTAAAAATTACTTTGTCACCGGTTTCAGGCTGTCCCTTTAACGGCGATAATGCAGTTCGTAAGGCAAATTCTTCCTCTCTACCCGATTTGAGGTACATTCCTGCATAATCGGTTAAGGCTGCCTCTGTTATTGCGACATAACAATTGTCGTTTGCCTGAATGGTAAAAGGAAGTCCCATTAACATGTCAGGAGCAACATCTCCAATTCTGCGTTCAAAAAATTCAACTTCCTGAGAAGTGGTGTAATTGATATAATTTACGGCCCAGCATTTATGATTTTCAGTAAAATTAAACTGACTCAATTCATCTATGATTACAAATTCGCGTTCACCAAATTGTTTCGGAAATGAAGTGCGAAATGCAACACCGTCGTTAAATATCCTGAATTCGATACCCGTTAAACGCCTGGGAAATTTTTTCTCCTGAAGATGTAATACAATTCCGCGGTGATTGTCGCGAATCGTTTCAAATCGTTTGAGTACAGGTTTCCAGTATTCATCAGAAGAATATTTCTCTACAGACAGCACATCCATTTCCTTTCCCAGAGGCGGAGCCTGCTTAAAAACAAAAGAAATTTCTGACGGACTTAAAATTCGCTCTCCGTTAAAAGAAACCGAATAGCTGATATTTTTATCAATTGTAATTTCAACCGAAATCCTGTTATCAGGCGAACGCAGGCTATAATTTTCAGCAAATCCAATCGTTAGAACAAGAAAAAACAGGAGTGTTAAATTGATTTTTTTGGGCATAATTGATCAGTTTAGATTCAATGGTAAACAGCTTTATTTATAAACGTAAAAATAACCCTTAAAATGAAATAAAAAAAACATAGCGGTTTTTTCTTTTCGCTTTTACAATTATATATCTGTTGTTCCTTCCAGTCGTTATACTGACAGATACCAGCCTCCATTTGAGATGCAGAAAAGCAGAATGGAAAAATCTGCCAAAAACTACAGCTTGTTTGATGACACACTTTTAATATATTTGTCAGTCTATCGAACTTAAACAAGCATTGGTGAAAGGTACAGAAAAAGAATACTGGCAGATGGTTTGGGATAAATTCCGGGAAGGAGATCGGGAAGCATTCAGAACCATTTACAACGAATTTATCGATGTGCTTTTTGCTTATGGTTCAAAATTAACATCCAACAATTTTTTACTCGAAGATGCCATCCAGGATGTTTTTATCAATATATACAGCTACGGGAAAAAGTTACAGCATCCTGAATATCTGGAATATTATTTATTTAAAACACTCAAACACAACATTGTTCGAAAACTAAAGGAAAGCCGCCGTTTTGATTATGGAGAAGAAAATGAGTTTCTGTTTAACTTGAAATTTCCTGTGGAAGATTCAAATTTGGATGAACAGCAGCTTGAAAAACAAATTTCTTTACTCAAACAAGAAATTAAAAATCTGGACAGCCGCAAACGTGAGCTTCTTTTTCTCAAATTTAACAGTGGGCTCACTTATACTGAAATCGGATTATTACTTGACCTGAAACCCGATACAGTAAAAAAACAAGTTCAGCGTATTTTAGCGTATTTCAGAAAACGTTTTCAAAATAATTTTTTCGAATTGTTCTTTTTATGTTATAAAGCATAAAAAATTGACCTTTTTTTATTGTCCCCTTTTCCGTGTGTCTTCCTCTTGTATTTAATTAAACTTAAACGGATGGACATATACAGTCAATTAATAGAGAATCCTCTTTTTTTTAAATGGATTTTTCATCCTACTGAAGAATTGAATGCCTATTGGAGAGCTTACCTCGAACAAAATCCGGCAGAGACCGATGCTGTGCTGGAGCTAAAATCAAACTTTGAGAAATATCTGAAATTCACCAATAAAAAAATTGACGAGGAAAGTAAGAAAAAGCTGGCATATCGAATTGTTAAACAACTTGATGCCGTTGACAAAAAGAAGAAACACGCTCTGTTTATAAAAAATATAATAAAATATGCTGCAGTAGCATTTTTATTTTTTTCGATTGGAAGTAGTTTAGTTTACCTGTACATGGACAGCAGGCAGCCGGAAATCGTAGTGGATAACTCTGTAATGCCTGCCCATGCTCAGGATCCCGTCTTAATTATTGATGATCAGCAGCAAATAAATCTTAAACCGGGAGAATCGGAACTGGACTATTCAAACTCGGATGACATTATTGTAAATCGCGAAGAACGGTTAAAAAAGAAAACTCAGGATGACACTCCTGAAATGAATACATTGATTATTCCTTACGGAAGCCGTTCAAAAATTACGCTGGCCGATGGTTCCGTGGTATGGCTTAACGCGGGCAGCCGGTTGATTTATCCTTCAGCTTTTGTCGATAAAAGACGTGAAGTATTTTTGGTTGGTGAAGCATTTTTTGAGGTTACTAAAAATGAAAAACAACCTTTTTTTGTAAAAACTGCTGATGTTGAAATTAAAGTTTTAGGAACTCAATTTAATGTTTCGGCGTATCCGGAAGATTATTCAGTACAAACTGCATTGGCTGAAGGAAGCGTTGAACTTTCGCGTTCCAATGCAGGACTGCTTGATAAAAAAATCAAATTGGCACCCGGCGAACTGGCCTATTTTAATAAAAAAAGCAAAGAGACAGTAATTTATAATGTTGATGTTGAATATTACACACTTTGGATCCAGGGTCTGTTTAGCTTTTCAAATACCGATTTGAACCGGATTATTCGTAAACTGGAAAGATTTTACAACATCCGCTTTCAATTTGACGATCCCTTAAAAGGAAGCATTCAGATAACAGGAAAACTCGATGTTACAAAAGAAAAAAATGAAGTTTTTGAATATTTATCAAACCTTACAGGTTTGGATTTTATCGAACTAAATGCAAACAACTATGTAATCAAATAAAAAAAACAACCGGAAAATGGTGGCACATTTTCCGGTTTGTCTAAATACCTTTTAAAGTAATTTAAACATTAAAAAAACGAATCAAATTTATGAAAAAAAAGTGGTTATTGGATTCCCATGATCCGGGAATCATAAAAAAATGGGGGCGTATTATGCGTATCACAGTAGTACTAATTTTTGGATTGATAATGACAGCGAATGCCAATAGTTATTCGCAGGTAACTAAAATGGATATTCAGCTGACAAACAGAACCATTCGCGATGTAATTGCTTATGTAGAAGACAACAGTGAGTTTGTTTTTCTATATAAAAATGAAGACTTCAACGTGGATAAAAAGGTGAATATTAAGCTTGAAGATGCCACAATCAACCAGATTCTCGACAATGTTTTACAAGGAGAAGAAGTGGTTTATGATGTTTACGACAGGCAAATTATTATCCGTAAATCGGACAATGTTCCTACCTACTTCCAACAACAGCAAAAAAATATTACCGGGATTATTACTGATAATCAAGGCTTACCATTACCCGGAGTTTCAATCATCGTAAAAGGAACAAGTATTGGAACAGTTTCAGGCACCGATGGCAAATTTTCCCTGTCTATTCCCAATGATGCTGAGATTATGCAGTTTTCTTTTGTGGGGATGAGCACAGTGGAAATCCCTGTTGAAGGCAAAGTAACTTTTAATGTAGTAATGGAAGAAGAAAGTATCGGCCTCGATGAAGTTGTTGCAATTGGTTATGGTTCAATGAAAAAAAGTGACCTGACCGGCTCAGTTACTTCGGTAAATTCAGAAGATTTTGTAAAAGGCGTGGCCAACAATGCACTTCAGTTGCTTCAGGGAAAAGCATCGGGTGTACAAATCAGCCAGGCAAATTCAGAACCGGGAGGAGCTCTTTCTATTAAAGTAAGGGGAGCAGGATCCATTAACAGCAGCAATAGTGTACTGGTTGTTATTGACGGACTTCCGGGAGCAGATCCCAGCAGTCTGAACCCGCTTGACATTGAGTCGATTGAAATCCTGAAAGACGCATCAGCAGCAGCTATCTACGGAACAAGAGCTGCTAACGGAGTGGTTTTAATTACGACCAAACAGGGCTCATCCGGCACGCCCGTTGTATCATACAACACTTATTTTGCGCTGCAAACACCCGACTATAAATTTGATGTTCTGGATGCAACTCAATACATGCAAATGATAAATGACATAAGTGAAGATGGAGGAAAAACACTTCCTTTTACTGATCAGGAAATTTCGGCGGCAGGAAAGGGAACTGACTGGCAGGATGTTCTTATGCGGAACGCATTTGCAATGAATCACCAGTTCTCAATAAACGGCGGCTCAAATACGTCAAAATACTATGTATCTCTCGGATACCTGGATCAAGATGGAATCCTGATAAGCTCCGGGTTAAAAAAATACAATACTTTAATAAACCTCGAATTTACACCGAGTGAAAAATTCAAATTTGCAATAAATTTAAACGGGGCACTGAGTAAAAAAGACATCATCCCTAACGACAGTAATTCTGCAAATGAAAATGCGGACCCGTTAAATGCAGCTCTTCAGTTTGATCCCCGGTTAACGACTGAAAAAAATGAGCAGGGGGAATACCAGCGAAATGCTTCAATTGCACTTGATAATCCTTTGGCGTTGGCATACGGATATGATGACAACCAGAAAAATACCCGCATTTCAGGAAATGTTTTAGCCGAATACAGCATTATTGACGGCCTTAAAGCTTCTGTTCGTTTAGGAACTAACCTGTATAACAGTCGCTACGATTCGTATAAAGACAGAACTACCGAAAAAGGAAAATCTTCCGGAGGGATTGGAAGTATCACAACCAACGATAACAGCTATTGGATGTTTGAAGGACTTTTAAATTACGATAAATATTTTAACCAGGTTCACCACATCTCCGTAATGGGGGGAGCCACCTGGGAAGAGTTTGAAAACCTCTCCCAATATTCTTATGCTGCAGGTTTTCTGTCTGACGTTACCAACACAAATCTTCTTTCCAGTGGAATAAAAGAAACCTACGATGTAAGTTCTTCAAGATATACCCATGCCTTGCAATCGATTATCGCAAGGCTAAATTATGTATACAATGAAAAGTATTTGCTAACAGCAACTTTAAGAAGAGACGGTTCGTCACGTTTTTCAGAAGATAACAAATATGCAATTTTCCCGTCGGTTGCTGTTGGATGGCGATTAAGCGAAGAATCTTTTATAAAAGAAATCCCGGCCATCAGCCAGCTAAAATTAAGATTCGGATACGGACAAATGGGGAACGAAGGGATAAATAACTTTGAAACGATACAAACATTTGTTTCCGGAGGAAACACCATTCTTGGAGGTTCCGAGCTAAGCGGCGCCCAACCGGCACGTATCCCGAATTCGGAATTGACATGGGAAACCACGGAAGAATATAACATTGGGCTGGATTATGGAGTTTTGCAAAACAGAATTTCCGGAGGTATTGAATATTATGTAAAAAATACAAAAGACCAGTTATTTAATAAACCGGTTCCGGCATCAACAGGCTTTACCAGTGTGAGAACCAATTTCGGGAACGTAAGAAACTCGGGAATTGACTTTAACATTAATACAGAAAACCTTGTTGGAGCATTTAGCTGGAGAACCAACCTTACCTTTTCAACACTCAAAAATGAGGTAATTAAACTTCCTCCTTTTGTTGGAGACATTATAACAACCGGAAGCATCGGAACTTTTACCCAGGATTTTGCATTGGTTCAGGAAGGTTCTCCCATGAGGGCATTTTATGGATACAAAGTCGTGGGAATTTTTCAGGAAAATGATGACATAGCCAATTCGGCCCAGCCCAATGCAAATCCCGGCGAACCGATATTCCTTGACTATGATGAAGATGGAAATATTGATTCTGATGACCGGGTTGTTCTTGGAAAACCATTCCCTGACCTTACATTTAGTTTGAACAATTCATTTTCATATAAAAATTTCAACCTGGAGATTTATATTATGGGTGTAAAAGGAATAGAAACTTTGAACAGTAATGTTATTGAGTCATTAAAACCGATTAATTTCGACAGAAACATTATGAGCGAGCATTATACCGACAGATGGACACCCGAAAATCCTGGCGCAGAGTACCCGTCGGGAGTAAATTCATCCATCTACTTTAACGGTGGAAAAGTTATTAATTCTTACAGTGTACAGGATGCTTCATTTTTACGTGTAAAAAATATTACTTTAGGTTATGATATCCCGTTAAAAAACTTCAATCTGTTTAAATCTGCTTCCGTTTACATTTCAGGAGAAAATTTACTGACCTTTACCAAGTTTGAAGGGTTTGACCCGGATGCAAACCAGTCAGGAACCGGCGTTGTAAAAACCAGTTACAACAACTATCCTTTAGCAAAAGTATTTAGGATTGGTGCAAACATTAAATTTTAACATTTTAAAATGAATATCATGTTTAAAAATATATTTAAATCAAAAATAGTCTGGATTACAGCTCTTGCGCTTTCCCTTTTTAGCTGCAGCGATTTTCTGGAAGAGGAAGTGTACACGCAGTATGATCCAAATACCTTTTTGCAAACCGAAGAAGGGATTAACAGTGTTTTAGTTGCAGCTTATGATAATTTACAATACACCGGAAGTTCGCTGCGTGAACGGATGTTTACATTTGGAGAATTCCCGGGGGATATTATGTGGGAATGGGGCGGAGGTTTTGAAGCTATCGCCACAGTTTATATGACGTATAACTGGGACTCACAAACATCACAGTTTGAAGGACGATGGAACAACCTGTATACCAGTATACGTAATGCAAACTCACTACTTGATAATATCGACAATGTTACTTCGCTAAGTGAAACTAAGGTTAAGCAGTTAAAAGCTGAAGCAACATTTATAAGGGCTGCTGATTACTATTATTTGTGGGAGATGTTTGGCCCGGTTCCGCTGACAACTACAACAGAGGAACTTAATTTTGAACCGGCAAAAGCAAGCAATGAAGAATTTAATTCGTTTATAGAAACAGAGTTAACTGCTGCGGCGGCTGATCTTCCTCTGGAACAGGATTTATGGGGAAAAGCAACAAAAGGTGCCGCGCTTTCTTTTCTTAGCCGCTTCTATATGAATACCCATCAATGGCAAAAAGCCGCCGACGTATCAAAACAGGTTGTCAACCTTCAGCAGTATGAGCTTTTTGACGGCGATTTGGCCAATATGTTTGCCGTTGAGAATGAAGAAAATGATGAAGTTATTTTCACGAGCCCTGCGTCAACTACATTTCATGGCAACAGTATAATGCCACACGTTTTTCCACCCAACTATCAAATCCAGAGCAATTGGATCAACTGGGGAGCCCAATTTGTTTTATACAGCGATTTTGTAAATTCTTACCACGCTGATGACAAACGTTTGGGATGGATGTTGTTCGAATATACTGATGTTAACGGCGTTTATCACGATTGTCTGGATCCCGATGATGTAAGCCGCGGAGTACGGTGTTTTAAATATGTACCTGATCCCAATGCGATTTCACAAAATCATGGCAACGATATACCGATGATGAGATATGCAGAAGTGCTGTTGAATGCCGCTGAAGCGATAAATGAGCTGGATGGTCCGGGCCAGGAGTCGATTGACTTTATAAACGAAGTGAGAGAACGAGCCGGAGTACCGCTATACAACGTATCAGATTTTAGTTCAAAAGACGAACTCAGAGATGCCATTCTTGATGAAAGGGGCTGGGAATTTGTATCTGAAGGCTTGCGAAGAATGGATCTGATAAGACAAGGGAAGTTGATATCCCGGGCAAAAGCACGTGGTGCAAGTAACGCTCAGGATTATATGACCTTGTTTCCAATACCACAGTCTGAATTAAATTCAAACCCGAATCTGGAACAGAATCCGGGGTACAACTAAACCCAATAAAAATTCAAAGGCCCTGTAAAAAGGGCCTTTTTTATTCCAATACACGATGAAAAAAAAGGTTATTTACATCATTCTTTTATTTGTTTTTCAACTGCATACTTTTGGGAAAACAGAAAAAACATCAGATACCAAACCCAATATCATATTTTTGCTTGTCGATGACTTAGGATGGAGGGATGTTGGTTACATGGGAAGTAAGTTTTATGAAACTCCCAACATTGATAAACTGGCATCGCAGGGAATGACTTTTACCAACGCTTACGCGGCATGTGCAGTTTGTTCACCAACCAGAGCCTCTATACAAACAGGGCGCTACCCTGCCAGAATTGGAGTCACTGACTGGATTAGAGCACGTTTCCAGGTCAATAAAGAAAAGCTCAACACACCTCCACCCTACGAAAAAAACGAAGGAAAAAAGCTAATGACACCGTCAAATCCATACTGGATGGAAAAAGACGAAGTAACAACAGCCGAACTGTTGAAGGAAAATGGCTATTTCACCTGCCATATTGGGAAATGGCATCTCGGCCCCGACGATTATTATCCTGAACACCAGGGATACGATGTAAACATTGCAGGATGTGATATGGGGCAACCCGTGAATTATTTTGACCCTTATGCCAATGATAAAGGAGTTAGTTTTCCCACATTAGAGCCACGTAAAGAAGGAGAATATCTTGTTGACCGCCTGGCGGATGAACTGGTTGATGTCATTCAACAACATAAAAACGCACCTTTTTTTATCAATATGTGCTACTATGCTGTTCATACTCCTCTGATGGCAAAACCCGAAATGATTGACAAATATGAAGCAAAAAACAAAGTTGATAAGCAAACCAATGCCGTCTATGCTTCAATGGTTGAGAGTGTTGACCAGGCTGTCGGAAAACTGATAAGCACGCTGAAAAAAGAAAACCTAATGGATAATACGCTCATTATTTTCTTTTCCGATAACGGCGGATTAGTTGGCCCGACAAACAACGCCCCTTTACGGTCAGGAAAAGGCTATCCCTATGAAGGAGGAATCCGGGAACCCATGTTTGTATACTGGAAAGGAAAAATCAAAGCAGCCACATCATGCGATATTCCTGTTTCAAGCGTAGATTTTTTGCCTACTATTTGCGCAATTACCAACACTCCTCTTCCCGACAGAACGATTGATGGCCGGGATATTAGTCCCTTGTTACAAAATAAAAAACTTCCACAGGTCCCTCTTTTTTGGCATTTTCCACATTACAGGGGAAAAGATGTTGTTCCGTACAGTATAATCAGAGATGGCGACTGGAAGCTGATAAAACGTTACGAAGGGAACGAATTTGAACTTTTCAACCTGGCGGATGACCTGGCGGAAACCAATGAACTATCAAAACAAAATCCGCAAAAAGTAAATGAGTTAAACAATAAACTTGAAGACTGGCTTAAAACCACACACGCAAAATTACCGCTAAAAAAATAAACTGCCGTAAAACTGTCCTTAACAACAAAACGAACAAATAACATTTTACCGGAAGACATTAAAAACCTGTCCCGATTGCCCAATCTCCTTATCTGGCAATCGGGGTAAATTTATGCGGGAATTTTAGTTTCAGCAAAATCATTTAAAGTTTACCCTTTGAAATTAAGCTCTTTTACTTTCGCATCAACTTTTTCAGCAACTGCAGGAATCCTGTTAAGAATTAGCTGTCCCTGTTACAAAATTACCTTCCCTGTACCGTTTTGGGCTCTTCCTGTTAAACAGGACAGGAAAAAGGTGAACAGGATTCTGAAAAAATGAAACAGGGCGTCAAAAAACCCTACAGGACAACTAAAAAGACAACAGGGAGCGGTAAAAGTACAACAGGACAACAAAAGAACTTACAGGCCTATATTAGTTACAACGACAAACAATATTCTTCCAAATCGTTTAGTTGCTGTTCGGTTAAATCTGCCGTTTGTCCATGTTTTTGATTTGTGTTGTAGGTTGTTAAAACTTCTTTTATCGTTTTTGCCTTTCCGTCATACAAATAGGGAGCTGTTCGCCAAACTTCAATCAACGAAGGCGTATCAAATTTCCGGCCTTCATCTGCCCCGCTTCCTTCGCCAACATCAAAACTTTCCAAATTCGTAAAATTGGCTCCGGAATGACAATGGGAACACCGGGCCTGCTCAAAAACTGTTTCCCCTCTTTGAGCTGCTTCACTCAATTTTCCGTTAACCAAATACGGACTGGCTACGGGTTTTAAGCTTGTTAAGTAAGCATCGATGGCATCTGTAATTTCCCTGGGTTGCCGCGTAAAAAGAATATGCTCTACTCCTGCAATTACAGCAACAGATGCACTGCTTCGGATACCTGTTATCATGGCCGGAGGAGTGGCATGGGCCAGCAACATACTTTTGGTGTTTTTCGGATTTCCAATTCCATCGTTTAGCAAATCCCAGTTTAAGCCGTCAACGCGTGCATCTCCCTGATGGCAACTGGTACAAGATTGCCAATGTTGTTTACAAAGCCGCGCATCATTAAAATACATTTCGCCTAACCGTTCTTTGGTTGCTTCTTCTTGATTCCCCAGCGACAGCGAGGCCACATCTGCAGGATTTGCAAGATCAACTTCAGCAAGGCTTCCCGAAAAATACATCGATACATAAATTTTATCTCCACCCAAAGCTATCCCTTTTGCGCCGGCTGCGTGCAAGTCAATTCGTTTCCGAATATGCTGTAAAAAACTCAAATCGTTCTGAATTTCATCGAGCGAGGTTGCAAATAATGTTGGCTGGCTTTCATCTGCAACATGCGAAATCCGGGCATGCAAGGCTTTCCGGTCGATAATACTCAACTCATCCGTTCCGGCATGCGAAACAAAAAGGCTATTTCCATCTTTACTGCATTCCACATCGTAAGGATTGGCAGCTCCCAAATCCAAATCATCAAGCATTACCGTACACAGATAATTTTGCTGAGCGACATCAATAATACTCAGTGCATTGGTATTTATCCAGCCTCGTTCCACCTGATTGGTTGGCACATTGTAACGCCCTAAAACATGGGTAACATACGCAAATTTCTGATCCGGAGAAATTGTAATTTTGTTTAACCCGTTGGAACCGTTGGGAAGATCAATCTCTTTTATTTTACGCATGGAAGAGGCATCAAAAACCGACACTTTTGCAGAATGGTACTTCGCCTTTGCACTTCCGCTTGGTAAATGGTTCGCAATAAGAAGCAAATCAGTTCCGGGAACGCAGGCCAAAGAAACCGGCTCTCGGTCGGCACTTGCAGTTTGTTCAACAGAAAAATCAGAAAGATTTACTTTAACAACCGAGTCATCAAATCGGGCACAGAAAAAGAGCGATTTCCCATCGGGGGTAACAACCGGAGACATTGGCGTGTGCCCCACTTTTAAACGCCGGGTAACCTCCAAACTTGTTAAATCAATCTCCAAAAGTTCTCCTTCAGGAGCAGAAAGTGTTACATACAATTTTGTTTCGTCAGGAGAAAGTGCAAGTCCGCCTGGTTTTGCTGCCAGTTCAATTTGTTTGATTGGAGCCGCTTCCGCCGTGTTTAAAATATAAATCCGATGGGCTGTTTCATCGGCAATATAAAGTAGTTTTTGCTTTTCACCAAACACACTTTGGTTGGGCGACATTATTTTTCCGGATTCTGAAGAACATGAAAAAAGTAAAAATAAAAGGAACGTAATATTGATATAAAGTGTAGATTTCATTCTTAAGTTGTTAATCGTGGGACAAATTCCGACATTTTGGCTTCAACTAATTTTCAGAGTTTCATCCCCGTCAGTTCTGGGTCGTAATGTTTTTCTCCTTCCGAAATGGCTTCCCTGTTTTTCTGTTCTTCCTCCTGCCGGTAAGTATATTTCTCAAGTCGTTTTTTATCGGTTTCTGAAGGGACAAAACCTTCCATATCCAAACGCGGGGTTGCCAGCAACTGATTCTTTCCTTTCGTAATAATGGCCAGGGCTTCGCTGTATTCTTCTGAATTTTTATTCCCGATATTTTCCAAACAGGGACTCAACTCCGGCCGTTCAAAAGTAATCTGTGCCCGTAAAGGTCTCCAATGCCCGCCTTGTGCAGCAAAGTCAACATGCGTAAGTTCCTCAAGCCGGTTTAAATCTTCCTGAGAAATTGGGCTTCTGCCCGCCGGATTATCGGGATAAGCCGAGATAAAATCAGGGTAGTAAACCGCATTAATATCAATCCAGGTAACTAACCGATCCATCTCTTCCTCCGAAAGATGAACTCCCGCATGACCTTTTTGAATTTTCTTTATCAGGTTGCTGGAACGCGCCCCCCAGGAATATGCCGGTTGGATTTCCGCCGGGCCGGCACCAATCGGATTGATCTCCTTTTGTTTATACATATCGATGTAAGCCGCATTAAAATAAGGATTCCTGTCGCCAGCCAGAATTAACTTTTCCCCGGCTTTTTTCCCAAAATCGTGGCATTTTACACAATGTTTATCCAAAACGGGCTGTACCTCTTTTACAAATCCAAAAGAACGGGCTTCGCCATACCAGCCGTTTAACTTTTGCGGCGGTGCTTGTAAGGCTTGTGCCACTTGCTCCGACGATGACGGCGGTGCCATTCTTCGGTCCTCATGACACCCAATGCAGCCCAATGTTTCTCCGGATTGAACCATGGTTCCGCTTCGCATCGACTGAATCATCATTTTGTTTTCATCCAGCAATTGAAAGTAAACATATTTATCTGCCGGAACTTCAACATAAGCCGAGCCATCTGCTTCAACCGGAACCGTTCCCAAAATTCGTTTGCATTCAAAGCTGTGCCAGTTCATTGCCGGGCGGTGAACACCCTGACCACTCCAGGCGGGAATTGTCCAGCTTCGTTTTTCCACCGACTCAATCACACGTAAATATTTTACGGCACCCCGCTCTACTCCCTGCATGTGCGTTCCCTGATACACATCCTGCACATAAAACGTTCCTGCTCCCGATTTATAATCCCGTTTCTCCTGAATCACATATTCTTTTTCGCGACTTTTTAAAGGAAGCGGATCAAAACAACCCGGAGCTTCGGTGTATATCAACTGCTCATTCCCAAAAATATCGATAAGAAACAAGCCCATCTGTTCACCCAAACCCATCGTTCTGGAACATAAAAAGTAGGTCTCATTTAAAGGGTACGGATCTTCATAAAGAGGACGAACCTGCTTAAACATATCGTAATTCCCTTTACCGATAAGTTCTGCTGCCGAAGCAGGCCAGGTGAGCTCAACCGGACTTTTACCATCCATTCCTTTTTCCCGGTCAATAATTCCAAGAGCTCCCCAGGGACGATCGTGGCAAGATCCCAAAATGGCAATCACCTTTTCGGTTCCGGGAACAGGCCGCGCATCAATCACACCTCCCGGAGAATTTGTGTTGTTCCCGTAATAAACAGCCTGGTTGGTTCCGTCCGGGTTCATGGTCCACAAGCCCTGCGCATCGCCAAAATTCCGGTCAACATATTCCCAGCGATCATATAAAATGTGTCCGTCGGGCATAACCGAGCTGTGTCCTTCAAACAACGAGCTTTTTCCCAACTGCGTAATATTGGCACCATCGCCTTCCATGCGGAAAAGATTGCACATAATATGGACGTTACACATACAATATTTCGGTTCGCGTGTGGATGAAAAAACAATATTTCCATCGGGTAAATATTGCGGATCGACATCTGCCACACCTTCTGCCTTTGTCAATTGTTTCAGGTTCCTTCCGTCGCTATCCACTTCATAAATATGGTAATCCTCATCGATATTGTTCCGCATGGAAAAAAGTATTTTTTCCCCGTCGTAACTTATTTCCGGATCGCGAATGACACCTTCTTTACTTTCAAGCAAAATTTTTACTTTCCCTCCGTTTTTAAGGTCGATAACTTTTAATGCGCCGCCCGGAGCAAAACTGTTGGTATTAATCTCGTTGGTTTGAAAAAGAGTTGCGGTATTATGATGATCGGGCGCATACTGCCGCCGGGTAACAAAAACAAGGGGTTGCCGGGTAAGCAAAGGATTGGATAACAGAGCCTCCTTTTTTATCGCTTCCCAGGAAGTAACAAAACCGGCCAGCTCCTCGTTACAGGATGCTGTTTTATTTAAAAGTTGCGTCTTTACGTTTTCATATTCTCCTTTGATTTCGTCCAACTGATTCAAAAATAAACTTCCCTTGTATTCCTTGGAAAACTTCGATTGAATATCTAAAATGGCTGCTTCCAGCGGATTAAAATCGATAGCTTCAAAAGAGTTGAGATTTTGACCAAACCGCACCACATCCTCAACAAGTTCCAATTTCTGCTCAAGCGAAGCAAGCGACGCAGATTTTTTGATTTTTTCCTGAAAAACCACAGCAAAATCACCCAGTGCTTTTTGATGTTTAAATAATAAACTGTCGGCCAACTGCTCCCGGGTTTCGCTATTAACCCAGTTGGCAAACTCCTGATTATTTAAAAGATAAAAACTTTCCCAGCGGTATTTCTGCTGAAAATCATCGAATAATTTTTGAACTTCACTCTGCGGGTCTTGTGTATTTTCAATTTTTGGCAATGCAGACAGGTAGCTTATCCAGTCTTCCTGTGATTGTTGATTCTCCCGTGAGTTACAGGAAATAAAAATAACAATCAATGCCAAAAAGAATATTCTTTTGCTGGAAATCGACGTGGTCATAATTTAGGTTTATTTGGAATCCTAAAAATACCAAATAATTCGAATAATCAGCGCTTGGTACTCCACATTCGTTCAGAACAAATTGGGGCGAAAAAGATGTGACTTTTTGCTTATTAGTTCGTTCAGCATTTTTGAAATCCGGACACGTTCTTAAATAATGACCCTGAGCGAACCAACAGTTAATTTTTTATACAAAAAAACAGGAGCTCAATTATTTCAGCTCCTGTTTTACTTCTACGCATTTTTAAATCGCCTTTAAAACGCGTAACCAATGGAAACTTCACCAAAAAAACCGCTATATAAATCGTAATCTTTTTGAAATTGATTAATTGACTTCGCCAGGTCACTATTTGTCGTGTTCCGGAGAATTATCTTTCAGGCATTGCAGCAAAATGATTCTGTGTGATGGAATCATTGCTATTCCAAAGAGAAATTACATTGTTCCAAAAGGAATCATACCTTTCTCCCAGCTGAAAATATGTAGAGTATACTTTTTTATTTTAACGAAAAAGAATTTGAAGGAGAAACCAATATTTCAGAAAAATAGGAAGCGCTTAGCGATAAAAATGAGTAACGCTTAAAGACTTTTGTACCACTTTCTGTAGTTTCCCAAATAGATTTTGTTTACTACTTCTTTCGGAAGTTTCAGCCCCTGAAAACTGCCGTTAATCAGAGTGCTTTGCATTTCATTGTCCGTTGTCAGGTATTCCCAATCACGCAACCATTTTTCGTGCAAACTTTTTTGCAGCGATTCCTTGTTGGTTCCATGGTCACTGTTATCGGTTCCGTAAATAAACCGGTCCTGGTATTTAATAAAAAAGTTGCGCACTTTCTCACGGTCCTCTTTCGACTGGTAAAATGTTTGTCCCATCCTTGCAGCCATGTCAACAGCTGCGTTAGGGAAACGATCAAAAAATTTAGCAAGCTCATCCACACTCCACTCAATACTAGCAAAATGACAGCCAATAAAAGTCAGATTCGGATTTTTCTCCAACATCCGGTCACGGGCTGCAATTTGTTCTTCATACGAAGGAAATTCCGGATGCTGATACATGTGATATTCCGGATGCCGTGCAAAATAACTACTGTCATTTTTTGTGGTCATTTCGTCTAATGGCAACCAGCAGTTTTTAGGTTCGCCCAAATGCCCGATAAGCGGAATATTATTTTCTGTCATGTGTTTAAAAATAGGGTCAAACTGTGGGTCGTCAATCATAATCAACACGCTGTCTTTATTTCTGAATTCCATCCCGATATTTTTCCACACTTTTACTGAATTGGCACCATCGGCCACACACTGGTCAATCCATGCAATGGTGTTATCCACCCACGCCGAGTCGTCCCAGCCATCCAAACAAAATGCTGTAGAAAAAGCCACCTCGTCCGGATTTTCAGTAGCCAACTGTTTCAGATTATGGTGTACTTCAACAATTTCCCCGCAATCGCCGAGATATACATTAATGTCAAAAAATTTAAAATTATCTTTCCGGGCTTGTTCCAAAGAATTATTCTTGTCGGTATAAATGTGATAATGCGCGTCTATTTTTTCAACTTTGGAAAAATCGTCCATGGAATAATAATCACTTTCACACGAACAAAATAAAACAGCAAAAACAAAGGGGAATAGTAATTTCTGAACTTTCATCATCATTGGGTTTATTTAATTGGCGAGGATAATATATAAATTTATTTTTACTTAAAACAATAACTTGGATTTGAATGATTATTTCGATTGGCACATTTAACTTTGACTATCTGTTTTATACCGCAAATACGATTAATTCATCATAAGCAATTGTCAAAATATGACTTGTCGGCTATGTTAAAAAAACTCACCCCGAACATCCAGGATCAGGGTGAGTTTTCCAAAACGGCGTCAGTAAACGCACCTGGTTACAACCCAAAAAAATACCTGCAATACCAATAAACGAGTAATCATAATTATGTTATTAATTATTTTTATTTATCGATTGTAAAATTAAGGTGTGCAGTTTTTTTCTCTTTAACTTAAGTTATGAAAGCCAGAAAACCCAAAATGAAAATTACAACTGTCTTCATTTAAGACAGGAAAAAACAAATCTCTTTAACTTTTACGGAAGGCAATTGTGTAGCAAAGAAACGTTAGATATACAAAAATGATGTTTTGCTGGCAGAAGGAGAATATGCTACCGAATGTTATTTTGTACTACAAGGCTGCGTTCACTCCTATTATTTGTCGGATGGAGAGGAAAAAAACAAGCGAGTTTTATACCCAAAATCAAAGTATTAATCCGATAAGTTATTTTACGAAAGAACCGTCGGAATATTATTTGTCGTGTTTGTAAGATACCTACATTGCCTTGGGCGACGAAGAGAAAAATAAAGAATTGCTCCGTAAAATCCCCCGACTGGAGTAGATGGTTTTGCAAATGAGCAGCGCCTTGTTAACGACAAAACAAATTTCGCTCGACGATTTCAAAAAGCTAAATCCGGAAATGCGTTATCTCAAATTGCTGGAAACCTGCCCCGATTTATTTCAACGTGTTCCGTTGTATCACATTGCCTGGTATCTGGGAATAAAACCGGAATTTTTAAGCTGGATGAGAAAAAGATTGATTACCAAATCAGAGTAATTTAGCTGCCCAATTATTATACTTTTTAGCAATAAAAGCTTTTATAAAAACTAAAACCCATCATTTATAAGCACCAAAATTCAAAACCCAAATATCAAATAATAAACAATACCAAACTCTTAAAAAAGCAAACCCGGGAATGCACAGTTAAATGGAAAAAGTTTGCATCTTGAATATTTCCAATTTGAAATTTATTTGAGTTTTGACGATTGTGATTTGTAATTTTTTCAAGACCTCCAAAGTATAAGCTATCCAAGGTGTAAATTCAAAATTTACAAATAGCTACAGGTTACGAGTAAGAAATCCGCTTCTTGTCTCCTCAATCTACAAAAGTCTCTTTTAATACAGCTTTTAATTCCTGAATCTCCTATCGTTTAGTCTTTCAAAAACTTTAACAATTCGTTTTTTTAATTTCGCTGCCAATTGTCGAGGTAAGGTTGACAAGTACGATTTGATATTGTTCTATTTCCATTCTTCAAGGTCTTCATCATCAAAAACGTCGTCAATCAATAAATCGTCATCGCCATTCTTCGCCATTGCTGCAAAAGCCTTATCCCAGCCTTTCCGGGGTTTTGTAATGGGTTTTAGGATAATTTGTCCTTTTTCCATTATCAGCTCAACTGAATCTTTAATCTTGTATCTTTCCAACAAAGTCTTACTCAGCCTGATTCCTTTCGAATTTCCTATTTTTATTACTGAAACCTCCATAACGACAATCTTTTGTTTTGCAATTACATAGTTATAACTTTTCTTAAAGATAAAAAGATAAGACAAATGATTGAACTGAGTTTTGTTGCTGTAACTTGCCTCGTTTATAAACATCATATTTATTAGACGATTCATTAATCGAAGCACCGACCAAGCTCAAAGCTCTCGACTCGAAGCTTATGGCTCACAGCTCGAAGCTCTTCCAAATAACCTCATCCGCTTTCAGTCAATAAAAATATTTCCGATATTGCTACAAATAAAATGACCATGGGAAACAAACAAGATGAGCGTATTGCAAAAATGACTTTTGCATCGGTGTATCCACTCTATCTCGAAAAAGTGGAAAAGAAAGGACGGACAAAAGAAGAATTACATGAAGTAATTGAATGGTTAACAGGCTTTGATGATAAACAACTGCAACAACTTATCAATGCCGGGGTAACTTTTGATCAATTTTTTCAGCAGGCGAAATTAAATAAAAATGCCCCGCTCATTACGGGAGTAATCTGTGGTTATCGCGTGGAAAACATCGAAAATCCTTTAACGCAGCAAGTGCGGTATTTAGATAAATTGGTGGATGAACTGGCCAAAGGACGAAAAATGGAAAAAATTCTCCGAGCCGGTTAAACAGGTTTGTAAGCACCAAAATTCAAAACTCAAATATCAAATAATAAGCAATACCAAACTTTCAAAAAACAAACCCGGGATACTCCTTTTGATGGACACGTTTGTTATTTGAATATTCTCTCATTGAAATTGATTTGAGTTTTGACATTTGTGATTTGGCTTTTATGAAAAAACGCCTTTAATTTCAGGAAATGCTGGAAACTCCATTCTTCTCTCGAAGGTTTGATACCTAATAATAAAAAGCACTTGTTTATTAAACAAATGCTTGCTACATTTATAAACCGCATTCGGAAGATAAAACGTTTAATACCAAATACTAAAACTGAACCAAACAAAAATGACAAGGGCTATTTCGCAAACACAATTAAAAAGTAAGGACTTTGGTAAAAATTAGTTATTTGACTCTACCAGGGCCATATCTTTATGAAAATTTGAAAGTCAAGCTTATGATTTGATGTCAAACATTTCAATTTAATAAACTAGGAGAATTAAGAATGATAAAATATCAAATTATAATATGAAAAATAATAAAATAAAAAGGTCAAATGCATGACTTTAATTGTTATAATAATTACTAATACCCTTTACATAACGAAACATGAAACACAAGTACATTTTTCTGGTTCTTTTGATAACTTTTTCTTTTAGTGCTCATTCACAACAAGACACAATCCCTCCTGAATTTAATACCATCCCAAATGACACTATTGTAAGTTGTATGGTATTAGTCCCTTCTCCACCTGCAATCACTGCGTCAGATAACGGGACTTCTATTCCTATAGATTATACAGAAACAATAACAGATTCAATATGTAGAAACCAATTATTTGTTAATCGAATCTGGACTGCTACCGACAATTCTGGAAACACCGCATCGGTTAAACAAATAGTTATAGTGAATGACACTATTGCTCCTGTACTACCTGAAATCCCCAGAGACACTGTTGTGACAAACCCGGAACAGATACCACCAATACCGTTAGCAATAAGAGCAACCGATAATTGTGGACTAGTCGCTACAGCGTTCTTCGAGGTTATTTTAGATTTTATTGATGACAATAATTTTATCATTAATCGAACATGGGAATCAACAGATGATTGCGGCAATTACGTTTTTGGTGTTCAAGAAATCATAATAACAGACAAGATGACGTCTGCAACTTCGGCTATAGATTTTAGCCTTTCTTCAATATCAATATACCCTAATCCATCAAATGGAGACTTTTCTATCTCAGGAGTAAAAGGTCAGCTTATATCTGTTTATAGTTCAAATGGTAATTTAGTTGCAAAAAAAATCGCAAATTCAAATACCGAACATTTCAATCTCAAATTGGCTAAGGGTATTTATTACATTTGCACCCCTGAAAAATCAAAAAAGTTAATTATTAAATAATTTGATGCACAAAACGTTACAACATGGCGGATTTTACCTACGCCATAACAACTGTCTCACTATACGCCCATCACATCCCGAACCAGAAATATAAGATACCTATTTATGCCCATCATTTTTATTTTCACAATTTCCTGTTCCAATCACAAAGAAACGACTGTAACGCCCGAAGATTATTTGTACGAAGTGTTTTAGATAGTTGAGGAGCATTTCATCAAGAGAGATTTTGTTGCTTCGCCAATTAATCAATAATCCTTAATAAATAATCAATTTGCAGTAAACACCACCCCGTTTCGAATACTCGAAACACCCCTCCTCGAAGGATAGGAAATTCGTGCTTCGATAATATATTTTCAATATTAAACGATTAAAATCGAAAAATCAGAGTTGTATATTTCTGGGCTAAAGCCCGGTAGCTTGGAGTATATCTAATAACCTCAGGCTTAAGCCTGAGGTTATTGAAAATCAGAATAAGCAGGGGCTTTAGCCCCAAAAAGGTCATTAACCACAGAGTAGTAATTTGTTCCCCATAATCCAACTATCATAAATTCTACGAATATTTCTCCTCCTGTCAGGACGAGTCAGGTGGTGAAAAAGCCAAGAGCGGTGAGCTTTGGGCGGTGAGCCGTGAGCTGGTCGCCAGTTAATCAATAATCCTTAATAAATAATCAAATAACTGTAAACACCACCCCGTTTCGAATGCTCGAAACACCCCTCCTTGAAGGATGGGAAATTCGTGTTCTCCGAATATTTTCAATAGTAAACGATTAAAATCGAAAAATCAGAGTTGTATATTTCTGGGCTAAAGCCCGGTAGCCTCGAGTATATCCAGTAACCTCAGGCTTAAGCCTGAGGTTATTGAAAATCAGAATCAGCAGGGGCTTTAGCCCCAAAAAGTTCAAGTCTTAATCACAGAGTTGTAATTTGTTCCCCATAATCCAACTATCATAAATTCTACGAATATTTCTCCTCCTGTCAGGACGAGTCAGGTGGTGAAAAAGCCAAGAGCGGTGAGCTTTGGGCGGTGAGCCGTGAGCTGGTCGCCAGTTAATCAATAATCCTTAATAAATAATCAAATAACTGTAAACACCACCCCGTTTCGAGTGCTCGAAACACCCCTCCTCGAAGGATGGGAAATTCGTGTTCTCCGAATATTTTCAATATTAAACGATTAAAATCGAAAAATCAGAGTTGTATATTCCTGGGCTAAAGCCCGGTAGCCTCGAGTATATCCAGTAACCTCAGGCTTAAGCCTGAGGTTATTGAAAATCAGAATCAGCAGGGGCTTTAGCCCCAAAAAGGTCAAGTTTGAATCACAGAGCAGTAATTTGTTCCCCATAATCCAATTATTATAATTTCCACGAATATTTCTCCTCTTGGCGGGAGGAGAACCCGAGTTTGCGAGGGGGAGGTGGTGAAAAAGCCAAGAGCCAAAAGCTGTGAGTTGGTTCGCCAATTAATCATTAATAAATAATCAATCAATTCGCTTCCCTGGCTTGTTTTCGGTATTCCGAAGGACTCACACCTTTGTATTTTTTAAAAATCCGGTTTAGATGGCTGACGTCGCTAAATCCCAGTTCATACACCAGTTCGTTAATATGAATGTCGGTATATTGCAGGCGGGTTTCAATTAATTTCAACTTGTAGGCGATTATATAATTCTGCAAACTTTCGCCGATAATACTCTTAAAATATTCGCTTACATAGGTTAACGACACATTAAAATGTTTTGCCAGTTCTTTGGCTTTTAACATCCGCGGATTATAAATATTTTGGTGAATATAGTTCATGAGTTGCAGGGCATTGGAATCGGTAATCTTACTGTTGCTCACCGGATTTTGCAACAAAAGATTCCGGCCTGAAATAATAATGAGCGTATTAATAATTTGCCGAATCACTTCCTGTTGCTGCGGTTGCTGATTTACCTGTTCGCGAATTAAAGCTTCCACCAATGCGCGCACCAAAGGCTTGTCGGTAATCGTTTTCAGAATACAGCCGGGCAAATGATTATGGTTGTGAAAAATATACTCAATTTTGCGAATCCACTCCTTTTCCTGTGTTTTTAAATAACTCTCGTTAAAACGGACAAAAAAGAATTTGCTGGGTGTTTTTACTTCAAACGAATGTTTATCCTGCGGAAAAATCAGAAACAATTTGTCTTTGGCGTAAGGCAATTTATGGTCGTTAATTACCTGCACACCTTCTCCCTCCAGCACAAACACCATTTCAAAAAACAAATTCTCCTGCGTTTTCGACTCGTAATGCTCCACTTCCAGCAAGTCCAGCTCCAGGGGCTGATGTAAAGTTCTTACTTTCATAATAACAATAGTACAATAATTTCCAATGATTGTACAAGTAGAACGGCAATTCAGTTCATAAATTTGTACCTTATATTACAGGAATATGAATAGAATCACATACTTTTTTCTTCGCTTGCCAATAGCAATTTCGCTGTTGGGGCATGGTTTGGTAAGGATGCCAAAACTAAAAGGTTTTGCGGAATGGATGGCTACATCGATGGAAAAATCGTTTTTACCCGGCGCATTCATCAAAACATTTGGTTTTGCTCTTCCTTTTTTTGAAGCTCTGATTGGACTTTGGATTTTGTTGGGTTTCCAAACAAAGTACTCGCTTTATGCGGGTTTAACACTCATGAGCATTCTTATTTTGGGAAGTGCTTCGGTGGAAAACTGGGGAGCCATTCAAACCCAGTTGGTACATGCGATTTATTTGTTCGGACTGCTTTGGTATTCCGAAATAAAAACACAAAAACATGAATAAAAAAGTAGCACTTATAGCGGGCGGAAACGGAATTGTTGGACGAAACCTTTCTCGTTATTTGTCGGGAAGCGACGACTGGGAGGTAATTGTAACATCGAAAACGCCGCTCAAATACGATACAAAAGCACAGTATGTTTCGCTGGATTTGTCAGATTCGGAAGCGGTGAAGAAACAAAAAGAGCTGCTGAAAAACGTCAGTCATGTATTTTTTGCTGCCTACACCGAACGACAAAACCCGTATGAACAGGTGGAAGCCAACCAGGCTTTGATTGAGAATTTAATTTTAGGTTTGGAAGCGATTCAGGCTCCTTTGGAACATGTGGTTTTTATTCAGGGAGGAAAAGCTTACGGGGCGCATTTGGGCATTTACAAAACGCCGGCAAAAGAAACTGACCCGCGAAGTATAACACCCAATTTTTATTACAACCAGGAAGATTTTCTTCGCTCGGAATCGCAAAACAAAAACTGGAGCTGGACAGCCATTCGCCCGGATATTGTAATTGGCTACACCATTGGAAACCCGATGAATTTATCGAACCTGATAGCGGTTTATGCCACGCTGTGTAAAGAAGAAGGTTTGCCGCTACGCTTTCCGGGATCGCCAAAAGCGTACAAAGTTTTGGTAAACGTAACCGGCACCGATGTGCTGAACCAAGGCCTGGAATGGGCCGCGACAAACGAAAACACAAAAAATGAAATCTTTAATATAACCAACGGCGATATTTTCCGCTGGTATCAGGCATTTGAGAAAATTGCCGATTTTTTCGATATGGAAGTGGCCGGGCCGCAAACATTTTCGCTACAGGAATACATGCCGGGAAAAACAGCGCTTTGGAACGGAATTGTTGAAAAATACGGTTTGCAAAAAAACAGTCTGAACAACCTGGTACAATGGGGTTTTGGCGATTTTATTTTTAATGTGGAATACGATGCGATTTTGGATGTAAACAAAGCCCGCAGATTTGGGTTTCATAAAATGCAAACAGACAGTATTGAATACATCATCAATACTTTTCAGACATTAAAAGACAAAAAAATAATACCTTAAAAATAGATAGATATGAAAAAAGTAACAATTAAAAATACCGATTTAGAGGTTGCTCCAATCAATTTTGGAGGAAATGTATTTGGATGGACTTTAGACGAAAAACAATCGTTTGATATACTGGATAAATTTGTTGGCGGAGGTTTTAATTTTATTGATACGGCCAACACCTATTCATGGTGGGTGAACGGTACCGGCGGACAATCGGAAACTATTATCGGCAACTGGATGAAAGCCAAAGGCAACCGTAGCGATTTGGTAATTGCTACCAAAGTTGGTTCGGAAACCAAAGAACATGGTGTTGACAGCAGTAAAAAACATATTTTGAAATCGGTGGACGAGTCGCTGGCGCGTTTACAAACCGATTACATTGATTTGTACTACACGCATTTTGATGATGAAAAAACACCGGTGGAAGAAACCATGGAAGCGTATAACGAAATCGTAAAAGCAGGAAAAGTTCGTTATATCGCAGCTTCGAATGTTTCGCCGGAACGATTGCTGGCATCGATGGAAGTGGCAGAAAAAAACAACTTCCCAAAATATGTTGCACTTCAGCCGCACTACAATTTATTGATTCGCGACAAATTTGAAAAACAATATGCTCCGTTAGCAGAAAAATTCAACTGGAGCGTTTTCACGTATTGGTCGCTGGAAGCCGGATTTTTAACCGGGAAATATAAAACCGAAGCTGATTTTGATAAAAGTCCGCGTGGTGCCGGAATAAAACAACATTTCGACGACAGAGGAAAAGCCATTTTAAAAGCCCTGGATGAAGTAGCTAAAAAACACGGCAGTCACCCGGCTACTGTTTCATTGGCATGGTTGCTGGCCAATCCCTTGGTAACGGCTCCGATTGTAAGTGCCACAAGCGAGAATCAGTTAAAAACATTGTTTTCAGCTCCGGAATTACAGCTGGATGCAGAAGATTTATCCTTATTGGAAAAGGTAAGTAAAAGTTAAGAATGTGGAACAAAGTTGAACCTGTTTCCGGGTTCTTCTTTTCGTTATCGAATAGCCACGGGCGAAACCCGTGGCTATTATTATTTTATTACTATTCTATAAAATTCCTGTCTTTATTTTACCACCCCGTTTCGAGTGCTCGAAACACCCCTCCTTGGAGGAGGGGAAATTGGCGCTTCAATAATTTTTCTGTAATCCCAATTTTATATTTTATGAATGTTTCTCCTCCTGCCAGGAGGCGTACCTGAGTATGCGAAGGGGAGGTGGTTGTTTATTTTATAAAAATTTTCCCAAAGGAATATCACATCAACTCCACACTGATAAAACAGCTTCTTTTACGGGTGTTACGCCGGCACTCATCACCATAATTTTGCCAATGGTTTCCGGGTGGTTCAGCACTTCCAGAATTGAAGTTGCCACATCCTCGCGTGAAATTTCGCTTTGCACTCCTTCGGGTGTTGGTTTTATGGTCACTGTTTCACTTCCAGCCTCATCGGTCAGGCGCACCGGGCGCAAAATGGTATAATCCAGATTGGTTCGCTGCAATTCCCTGTCGGCAAAATGTTTGGCAATGTAATACGGTTTAATTCCCGAAGCTTCCCATTTGGAACGGTCGTCGGCAAAACAGGCACTCACCATTACATACCGTTTTACTCCGGCTTGTTCGGCGGCAAGCATACTTTTTACGGCACCGTCGAGGTCAATTTCCAGGGTTTTATCAAACCCGGTTTTGCCACCGGAACCGGCAGTAAACACAACGGCATCAAAGCCTTTTATTGTTTGCGCGATTTCGTCCACACTGCTTTCCAGACTGGCTACACAAACCGGTACGTCCATTGCTTCAAAAAAAGCGCGTTGTTCTTCTTTTCGAATAAATGCGGTGGGAGAAAACTGCGCCGATGCTTTCATTTTTTCCGTTGTAAGTTTCCCTATTTTCCCGTGTGCTCCTATAATTAGTACTTTCATATTTTGTTATTTAATTTATTAGATTCAAGAGCAAAGAGCAAAGAACTAAGATCCAAAACATTTCAAAAAATCGTATTGCTGAATTTAGTTCAGTAACTGATTCTATTTTGAAAGATCCTGAAACAAGTTCAGCATGACCTAAGGCATGAAGTCAGGAATCAAGATGTTAGAACTAAGATCCAAGATCCAAGACATTTCAAAAGATCGTCTTGCTAAATTTAGTTCAGCAGCTGTTTGTGTTTTGAAAGATCCTGAAACAAGTTCAGGATGACGTAAAGTACAAAATGACAAAATCAGATTTTTTTCTCCTATCTCAAAACCTGTAACTCGCATCTTTGAACTCTGAACTCAGAACCCAAAACTCTGAACTCTCTACTTTGAACTCTGAACTCGTGGCTCAAAGCCCACAGCCTTCCTACATCTTATACCCCGGCTTTTTATAAAGCAGGTCTTCCCTCGCCATGATTTCCTTTTCGTAAACTTCACCCTTCCACTCTTCCGGCAAAAAATCTTCAATCGCAACCGAATACGATTTATCTTCCAAACCAAGAACTTTCTGCGCAGCTTTCATTAGTTCGGTGGCGAGTTGTTGTTTCTCCTCTTCGGTTTTCCCTTTAAACAGTTTAATTTGAATATGTGGCATATTTCTTCTTTTGTAAATATGAATTGGTTAAATTATTTATGTCTGTTCACAGTTCGACTCCGCTCACTGTGACTACTAGCCCGCACACTGTAACTGTCACACTACTCGCTGTGATTACCAGGCAGCTCCATTGTGACTGTCAGACTGCTCACCGTGATTACCAGCCCACTCATTATGACTGCCAGACTACTCACTGTGATTATCAAGCCAGCTTCATTGTGACTGTTGAACTGCTCATTTTGACTACTACACTGCTTTCTGTGACTGTCAGGCTGCTCTTTGTGACTGTTACACTGCTTTCTGTGACTGTCAGGCCACTCATTGTGACTGTTACACTGCTCACTTTGACTGTCAGACTGAGCGGAATCGAAGTCTGAATTTTACAGATTACGCTTCCAATTTACTGAATTCTTCGTCGCTGACCGCCTCCAGCCACTCGTTTGTGGCACCTTCTGCAGGCACAGAAAGCGCGATATGTGCAAACCAGCTGTCTTTAGTGGCTCCGTGCCAGTGTTTTACTCCTGCAGGAATATTTACCACATCGCCGGGATTTAATAAACGGGCCGGCTTCCCTTCTTCCTGGTACCAGCCTGTTCCGGCCGTACAAAAAAGAATCTGACCGCCTTTGTGATGAATGTACCAGTTGTTGCGACAGCCCGGTTCAAAAGTCACGTTAAAAGCCGGAGCCCCTTCCAAGGTTAAAACGGCTAAATAACTCTGCCCTGTAAAGTACTGTGCGTAGGCCTCATTTTTTTCTCCCAAGGGAAATATTTGTTTAAACTCACTCATTTTTTTTATCTATTTATTGGTTAATTTTTAAGAATAAAGATTCAAGAGCAAAGATTCAAGACATTTTGAAAGATCCTGAAACAAGTTCAGGATGATGTAAAGTACAAAATAACGAAATCAGATTTCCTCGTATCTCAAAACTCTGAACTTTGAACTCTGAACTCGAAACTCTGAACTCACATCTCACATCCTGCGACAGTTATTTCAACTTCCCTCCGTAAACAGGAAACATACTGGCTTCGCCATAGTTCTCAATTTGTTCCACATTTTTCAGAAATTCCATATCTTCTGCTGAAATGACAAAATCAACGTCCGCATTATTTTTCATATGCGCGGGATTTGCTGTTTTTGGCAAAGGAAGAAGATCCAGTTCCAGGCAGTAACGGATTCCAAGTTGAGGAACAGAAGCTCCGTATTTCTTAGCTATCTTTTTCACTTCCCGGTTTTTCATCAACTCTCCGTGTACGATTGGAGAATAAGCTTCTACGAGAACATCGTTCTCCTTACAATATTCAATCAACCCGTTGGGCGTGTTGCTAATGTGTGCCAGAATCTGGTTCACCATTGGTTTTACGGTACAAACCTCCAGAATATTTTCGATATCGGCTTTTTGAAAATTGGAAACACCAATAGCGCGAATCTTTCCGGCTTTGTATGCTTCTTCCAGCGCTTTCCAAGCCTGACGGTTTCCATCAGAATAGGAATCATTTTCGTGAAATTCCATCCACGGTTTCGGACTGTGAATAATCATCATATCAATGTAATCCAGCCCCAGTGTTTTTAGTGAAATGTTGATAGACGCTACTGCCTTGTCGTACGATTTTACCTCAGCCGCTAATTTTGTGGTTACAAACAACTCTTCGCGTTTCACACCACAAGTCCGGATTCCCTCTCCTACTCCGCGCTCATTTTGATAGGCCTGAGCTGAATCGATATGCCAGTAACCCATTTCCACGGCATCTTTTACCGCCTGAGCTGCATTTTCATCACGAATAAACCAGGTTCCGAGTCCCAGTTTTGGAATCTCAACTCCATTTAGCAATGGTATATTTTTCTTCTAAAATCATCATTTTTATCTCCTGTAATCTTTTACTATTTTAATTCAACAACTTCGTAGCAGTTGCACTTTATTTTATCATTTTCATCGGCAAACACGATTGCAAAACCAACGATACAACAGTACAGTGAAGAAGTGTTGAGAGGGTAAATATTATCAAACCAATACTTATGAATTTCAAACAATAACTCTCTTTCTCATCTTTTATTTTTAAATTCGAAAAATACTTGCTGTTAAAAAAGCACAGACAATTCAGGATAATTTTTATTTTATCTGAAAGTATATTGAGCAACATCTAAACCAAAATTTAACCATGAAAAAACATCACACTAGCTTACTTTTGAGCATCTTTTTATTGCTTGTACAATTTGTATTACAAAATTGCACTACGGATAAATTTTCTGTTAGTAACTTAACCGTGGAATACTCAACGACTCCACTAGGAATTGATGTTGAAAATCCAAAATTTGGCTGGCAAATGGAAGCTCCCGAAAACGAACGAGACTTTTACCAAAATGCGTATCAAATTGAAGTAAAAAATTCAAATAGCGACATCGTTTGGAATTCCGGAAAAATTGATAAAAATACTGCTCTGGGTATAAAATACGAAGGCGAACCACTACAGCCAAGCACCCGTTACAATTGGACTATTACAGTTTGGAACCAAAATGATGAAACCTGCACAACAAGTTCTTGGTTTGAAACAGGACTAATGAATCCTTCACAAACGGCATGGAACGGAGCACAATGGATTGGCGGAACCGATGACGATTTGGTATTTTATTCGCATTATGAACTTATTTTCAGGATGAAATATTCGCTTGCCATTGCTGAAGGAAGTTCAAAAGCCGCATTTATATACGGCGCTAACGACAGGCGATTGATGGATAAATACAAAAATATTTTCCAACTCGAGAACAAACGAAATGAAAGCTACATCAAACTGGAACTTGACATTGCAGACGTTGACGGCTCGGCAAACGGATTGGCAAAACTAAATATTTACCGCGCAGGTTACACGCCGAACGACAATCCGGATATTCCAATAAAAACGTTCAAAATCAAATCTTCTGTTATCAACTCAAAAAATAAATATGAAAAACATAATTTTTCAGCCCGAAGTGCTTTTGGGAAAATCACAATTGCGTTAGATGACAATCCCGATTTTTATATAAAAGACAAAAATGCAAATGAAAATGTTTCTCCATGGCTGCGTGTTGAATTTCAAGGAGCATCTTTTAATTTAAATCCGATGGGAAACGGCGGAGACTACCTCCCCTTTGGTTTAGCCTGCGATATTGGTTTTGCTGTTAACGCCGGACAAAAAGCAACATTTTCTGATGTGGAAATTTACAACGATCGCTCACCCAACAACACACTTTTTAAGGAAAATCTGTCGGATGAATATCACGGGATTTTTGAAAATCAGATTGAAGTAAAAGATGATTCCTATGTAATTGATGGAGGCACAAATGGAAAATTTGTAGTTGCCGATCCGAGCAAAAACTCCATCCCAATTTTGCGCACAGAATTCAAAACAGAAAAAAAGATAAAATCAGCGAGATTATATGTTACAGCACGTGGAATTTATGAGGTTTATATCAACGGTGAGAAAGTTGGTACCGACCATTATAATCCGGGACAGACACAATACAACAAATCGCATTTTTATCAAACCTACGATGTAACCAGCATGCTTAAAAATGGCGAGAATGCAATTGGAGCGATGCTTTCAGAAGGCTGGTGGAGCGGATTATTAAGTTTTGGAACAATCTGGAATCATTTTGGCGACCGCCAGTCGCTGCTTGCCCTGTTGCAAATCACATACAGTGATGGGACAAAAAATGTAATTGCAAGCAACGACAAAAATTGGAAGTATTTTAACGACGGGCCAATTATTTATAGCAGTCTGGATTTAGGTGAAATTTATGATGCAACAAAAGAAAAGGAGATCGAGGGTTGGACTTCAGCTAATTTTGATGATTTGAAATGGAAGACGGCGTCCGTTGTTCCACTGGAAGGCACAACTTTCTCGGGTGGAGAAAGAGAATTTGATGGCTCCGTCACGCCTTTTAATTTTGATGCGATGAAACTCATCGGACAAATCGGGAATAATGCAGGCGAATTTCAAACACTCACAGCAAAAAGTGTGGAAGAAGTACGCCCCGGAGTATTCGTTTACAACATGGGACAAAACTTTGTTGGCGTTCCCCGAATAACAATAGCCGACGGAACTGCCGGCGACACGATGATTTTGCGCGTTGCAGAAATTTTATATCCGGATCTCCCGGAATCAGGAGACAATGTTGGCATGTTGATGACGGAAAATTACCGTGCTGCTCTTTGCCAGGATATTTATGTAATGAAAGACGGCGCTCAGGTTTTTCAGCCCAAATTTACTTCGCGGGGATACCAATATATTGAAATTACGGGAATTGACAAGCCACTTCCACTGGAAGCTGTTCAGGGAGTTGCCATCAGTTCTGTATTAAAACTCACGGCAGATTATAAAACTTCAAATTCGAAAGTAAATCAGTTGTGGTCAAACCTTTGCTGGTCAAATATCGATAACTTCTTAACCTTGCCAACCGATTGTCCGCAACGAAACGAGCGTATGGGATGGTCGGGCGATATTTCGGTTTTTTCAAGAACAGCAACTTATGTTTCCAATTCCGACCAATTTTTAAGAAGACACATCTTTGCGATGCGCGACGTACAAAAGAAAAATGGAAAATTTACCGATGTTGCTCCCATTGGTGGCGGTTTTGGGGGTGTTCTCTGGGGAAGCGCCGGAATTACCGTTCCATGGGAAGTATATCAACAATTTAACGATGTTGCTTTACTGAAAGAACATTACGATGCGATGGTTGCATATATCGATTATCTGGAAACTACTATCAGTCCGGAAACCGGAATCACCAGCGACGGTCAGCTAGGCGACTGGCTGGGACCGCAAAACAACATGCTGGGGACTCCCTTTCTGACAACCGCTTACCATGTTTTTGATTTGTATATCATGAAAAATGTGGCGGATATTTTAGATAAAAAAGAAGATGCAAAACGCTTTGATGAAATGTACCGGAAACGGAAGGATTTTTTTAACAACACATTTATCAATGAAGATAGAAAAACCATGGGACTGGTCGGTGGCGGCCGGGGGTTTGGTCGCCGTGGTTCTGCTCAACCTGAACTCAAACTCGCGGATACACAAACATCCTATGCAGTGGGCCTGGCACTGAACGCTTTTGAAGATAAACTTGTTCCTGAAATGGCAAGAAATCTGGCGGAAACAGTTGCACGTAGCAACAAGGATGATGACGGTGTTCTTCGCCCGGAATATTCACTAATGACCGGCTTTATAGGAACCGCATGGATAAGTAAAGCACTTTCGGATAACGGATACAATGAACAAGCATATAAATTACTTCAGAACAATAAATATCCGTCGTGGTTGTATTCGATCGACCAGGGAGCAACCAGCATTTGGGAACGCCTAAATGGTTATACCGTTGAAAATGGATTTGGTGGAAATAACAGTATGAATTCATTCAACCATTATTCTTTTGGTGCCGTTGGCCAGTGGATGATTGCTTATTCATTAGGAATTCAAAGAGACGAACCCGGATTCCAGAAATTTATTCTGCAGCCCAGTCCTGACCCAACAGGAGAAATGAGCTGGGCAGAAGGTTTTTACGAATCCCAGCATGGTAGAATTTACAGCAGATGGGAAATAAAAGACGGGCATTTATTTTATCAGGCAACGGTTCCGGCAAATACTTCTGCCACACTTTATTTACCGGCAAAATCAAAAGAAGACTTGATAAATCTAGATGGATGCGAACCAATCAAGTTTGAAAACGACAAAGCAACGTTTGAACTAAAGTCTGGAAAATACAATTTTGAGACTAAACTGTAAAGGCAATTTACTGAAATAATAAAATTTATTTTCGAAAGAGCATCCAAATAGTAAAAATAAATCCAGAGAATACTATTTTCATACTTATTGCTATAAACAAATTTTGAAAGTTAAATTTTCAAACAGGAATAATAATTCGGAAACAATAGACTTAATCTGATAAACAACTAGTTACGTTATTGATACTTCATATTTGGTCAAAAGAAAACCCGCCGGGAATTCCGGTGGGTTTTATCTTACCTTTTCTCTACCACTATCTTTTATGCAATCTTTATATCAACCGGATCTTTTTCCAGTGCTTCTTCTTTTTTGGGAAGAACGATGTGCAAAATACCATTATCAAATTTTGCATTTATGTTTTCCGCGTCTACCGAATTCGGCACTTTGAAGTTCTTTTCAAAGTTAAAAGCGCCAAACTCGCGGTGTGCATACTTGTATTCTTCCGTTTTTGTTTCTTTTGCGTCTTCCTTGTTTACCTTAATAGTCAATACGTTTTTGTGATAATTTATCTGCACGTCCTCTTTCGGGAATCCGGGAAGCAACAACTCAATCCGGAAATCTTTTTCAGTTTCAAAAACATTGGTTGCAGGTTGATTTCCACAATTTTCCAAATAATTTTCGTGATAATCGTTTCTCAAAAAATTGCTAAACAGTTCATCTACTAAATTTTTGTTTACAGCATAACGTGGGTTTTGAAATCTTACTAAATTCATGACTTTTTCTCCTTTTATTGATTAATTAATAATTTCAATTTTAAACTCTGCTCCCCATAAATCAATTCATGTTCCAATCACAAAAAATGGTCATTTTTTTCAAAATAGCTCTATTTTTTGTGCCATATGGTCACAAATCAAACAAGCATACATGACAAAAAATCATCTTATGCAACTTTATAGATATATAATAGAGCTCAAATTGAATTGGATTTTAATACTTACCTTTGCGAAAAATTGAAATAAATGCGCATTGATATCATCACGGTGCTTCCTGAAATTCTGGAAAGTCCGTTTAGCCATTCCATAATAAAACGAGCTCAGGAAAAAGGATTGGCGGAAATTCATATTCATAATTTACGCGATTTTTCGGAAGACAAACATCGTCGCGTTGATGATTATTCGTTTGGCAAAGGTGCCGGAATGGTGATGGCCATTCAGCCCGTTGAAAAAGCCATTGAATCGTTAAAAGCAGAAAGAAACTACGACGAAATTATTTTTACAACTCCTGATGGTGACGTTTTTAATCAGAAAGAAGCTAACAACCTTTCAATGATGAAAAACATTATTATTCTCTGCGGACACTACAAAGGAATAGATCAGCGCATTCGCGATTTTTATATCACCAAAGAAATTTCGGTTGGTGATTATGTTTTAACCGGAGGCGAACTGGCTGCAGCAATTATTACCGATGCAGTAGTTCGTTTAATTCCAGGCGTTCTTTCTGACGAAACCTCTGCCCTCACCGATTCATTTCAGGATAATTTGCTAAGTCCGCCGGTTTACACACGCCCGGCAGAATATAAAGGAATGAAAGTTCCTGAAATTTTGCTCAGCGGAAACGACAAACTGGTTGACGATTGGAAGCAGGAGCAAGCGATTGAACGCACAAAAAAATTACGCCCTGATTTGTACAAAAAATATTTAGAAGATTAAAAATGGAGACCTCAATTCTTTCCCAAATAGAACTTATTGAAAAAAAATCTGCTGACGAAAGCGCAAAAAAAAATTCTTATCATCGGAATTTTCCATGGTGATGAACCTGAAGGAGAATACATTATCAATCGATTTATAGAAGAAACTGATTTTAGCACCATAAAAAATCACCTTTATTTTATTCCGTGTCTGAACCCGAGTGGCAAAAAACTCAACACCCGCCAAAATAAAAACGGTGTGGATTTAAACCGGAATTACCCAACAAAAAACTGGGTAGAAACGGAAAAGAACGATTATTATTCTGGGGATGCACCGGCCAGCGAGGAAGAAACAAAGTTTATGGTAGAAACGCTCGAAACGATAAAACCCGATGTTATTTTAACCATTCATGCTCCGTTTAAAGTGGTGAACTTTGATGGCCCGGCAAAAGAAATCGCTGAAAAAGTAGCAGAGCTATGCGGACATCCGGTGCTGGAAGATATTGGTTATCCAACTCCGGGTTCGTTTGGAACATATTGCGGCGTTGAAAGAAATATCCCGACTATTACACTCGAACTCGACGAAGAAGAAACCGAAGAGCAAGTATATAAAAGAACAAAACCGGTTATTGAATATCTTGGAAATTTGAACTAATCAATAACGCTGGCAAATTTTATTGTAAGGGCAATATTGGCATTTTTCTAAGTGTGGAGTTTGCGAAAATACATTTTTCGGTGAAAGAATTTCCTGCACCAAAACTTGTAAATGTTCCAAAAATTCAGGTTCTATTTCCTGAAACGAAAAGCCCTGTTTTCCCCAGCTGATTTCGGGAGAATAAGTTTCGTCAAAAAACTTGCGCAAGCTGTAAATGACAGGTTGAAAATCACGTTCATTTGTTTTGTTTTTACTAAGAACATGCGTATAAATCAAAGCCTGCAAAATTTCCTTTTTGTGCTTTTTCTGATCTTTTTCAAAAAGCTCGTCTAAATTTTTAAATGAAAGTGAATCAACATTTCCGGTTTTGTAATCCAAAATACGAAGTTTGCTATTCACTCTATCTACACGGTCTATTTTTCCACCTATCCATATTTTTTGCGGCATGCCGTTTAAAACAACCGGCAATTCCGTTTTATAATCATCTTCCAGCGATTCCACAGAGAATGGAGCAATCTCAGCGTCAATTTTCAGGAGTTGTTTAAGAAACGTTTTTATATTTTCAAAAATCAACAGTGTTTTGCCTTCCAGTTTCACGGGTTTTCTGGCCGAGTCTTTTTCTTTAAAATAATGTTTGGCAATTGCTTTTCTTATTTCATTTTCAAGCAGAATTCGATCTTTCTGCATATTCTCCAAATCGCCTTTTTCCAATACCTTCCCAACAAAAGGTTTATACAAAGCCTCTATTGTTTCATGAAAAATATTCCCAAAAATCGGACTGTCAATTTCATCTTTTACTTCTTCGGGCTCGGGCAGATGCATAAAATAGCGAAAATAAAACCGGAGACTGCACATAAAATAAACATTTATGGCACTCGGCGAAAGCGGATGATCTTTTGAAATTCGCGACAAATATTCCTGCACACTTTTCTCCGAACTTTGAATCTGAATTTCCGGCACAGGATCGTTGGCAAAAGAAAAATCGAGATTCACCAGCTTTGGCGACTGATTGGAATCGTACAACAATTGAAATCCATAACGACTTAACTCGCCTGTATTAATTCCTTCTTTCACCACACTGTAGGTAGCGGTTACATTTTTTGCACGCTGAATCAAACGATAAAAATAATAGGAATACATCGCATCCTGCTCGTCAATTCCGGGCAGGCCAAATCCTTTTCGAATGTTGTGCGGAATAAACGACGGCGAAGTAAAAGTTCGCGGCCATTTATTTTCATTCAGGCCAAGAATAATAAGATTTTCAAAATCAAGACAGCGGGTTTCCAAAATTCCCATTACTTGCGTTCCGCTCAAAGGTTCGCCTTCAAAAGCTACAGAAACCTGCCCTAAATACTGATTAAACAACCGAAAATAAACTGCCGGACTAATTTCGCGGCTTTGTTCTTTGGCAACATCCTGAACAACCACCTTCAGTTTTTCAATCGCATTGTAAATTGAGAAAATAAGCTCAAGTAACATTTTATTCCCGGCATCTTCCTGTTTTACCCAGGCATAAATACTTCCCAGAACATCCAAAAAATAAGTGCTGTAATCCACTACTTTTTCGGGAGGAGAGAATATTTGCTGATGAATGGTTGAAAAATTTATTTCTTTCAGAACAACCGTAATTTTGTTGTTGAATTTCAAATTTGCAACAAACTCCTTCGATTTTTCCGAAGCAATTCCATTCAGCAACTGATGATTCAAAATATCGGTAACAAAACGATGGTAAACAACCGTATTATTTTCTACATCCTTTCTCCTGTTTTTCAAAAGATTTACCATCAACATCAAAAAACCATAAACCACCGAATTTTTCACAGGGTAACCCATTGTAATATTTACAGTTCCGGTTTCTTCAGGAATTGCGCCAAGAGCGGAAAACAACAATGATTCGTCGGCCAGAACAATAGCTGTATTATCAAACTGTGGCTGAAAATCAGGCTGCGTTTCTTTCAAAAAGTGAGGAATTTCTTGCGCTTGCCCGTAAACCGACGAAACAGCAACCAATTTTATATTTTTCTTTCGTAAGAAAAAATGGTCATCAAAAAGGAAATCATCAGGAGAAGGAAAACGTGTCAGATTTTCACGCATAAAACCACCGGCCTCGTTCTTTTCATCTTCCAGATAAAAACGATCGAAATCCCACAAAAAATCAGCTTTCCCGCAGCCTTGCAAACTCTTAAAAAACTTCTTTTCGCAGGCATTTAGTGCATTTAACCCAACGATGTAATATTTTTCTGCATCAAATTCGAAATCACCGTTTTCCAAACGCTCCACAACCCACCGGTCACTCATTCCGCCGTAGGCCAATTTCTTTTCAGCCAAAATAGTTTTGAATTCAGCATAAACCGGAAAAAGTTTATCCCAAACGTTGATGTACTTTTTCTGAAATTCCTTGTTATTTGAAACCGCCACACTTCCCCAAAAATGCTCAAGCGCCATTTTCTGCTCCGGTGTGAGATAATCAAACAAAGAATCAATTTCTTTGATGTCCGCAATATTTCGGAACATGTCTTGCGCATTCACTAAATACCGATCAACGTCATTAAAATCAGCCAACAAAATCTCTCCCCAAAAATAAAACTCGTCGAATGTTTCAATGGTTTTGGTGTGCTTTTTAAAAACCTCATACAAAATGGAAATAAGCTGCAATTTATCGCCCGAATGGAAAGGTGAAAAATCAGAAAACAATTCATTCACCGTTATCGTTTTCGGGCCGATAACAGCACCGGAAATCTGCTTTTGCAAATACGAAGTAAAAAATACTCCAGAACGGCGGTTTGGAAAAACAATACAAAGATTCTGCAAATTCTTTTGATGTTTTTGATAAATATATTCCGCACATTTCGAGAGAAACCGTTCCATTTTTTGAAATTTCACCGAAGATAACGATTCCTGTTCATTTTTTCATGAAGATTAAAAATTAGCATTTAAATGCCAATTTTTTATTAAATTTGGACATTACGGTGCCAAATTTTAAATTCATGGAATTTTTAAAACGTTCGGTTTCCAAACTAATTATCCAAAACCTTAAGCCAAACAAAGTGGTAATTTTGCTTGGCGCGAGAAGAACAGGCAAGTCTGTCCTGATAAAAAAAATCATTTCTGAATTATCTGAAAAACATTTATTTCTCGATGGAGATGATTTCACCACATTAAATCTGTTTCAACCAAGAACAATCGAAAATTTTCGTTCACTGATAGGCAACGTAAAACTTCTGGTAATTGATGAAGCCCAGCAAATCCCGGATATTGGGAAATCATTAAAACTCATCGTCGATCATATTCCTGACATAAAAGTGTTAATAACCGGCTCATCAGCATTCGATATTCACAATAAAATTGGAGAACCGCTTACGGGCAGAAAAACAACTTTATTTCTGTATCCATTTTCCCAGGCAGAGTTAAACGAAAACGAAACCATCGCTGAAACCGCTGGAAGACTCAATGAAAGACTAGTACTCGGACATTATCCTGAGCTGATACATTTACATGGCAAAGAAGAAAAAGCACGATACCTGCGCGATCTTGTCAGTTCATATCTTTTGAAAGATATTTTAACTTTTGAAGGCATTCGAAATGCGGATAAAATCAGACAACTTTTGAGGTTGATAGCATTCCAGATAGGAAAAGAAGTTTCGTTACATGAATTGGGACGGCAACTTGGGATGCACAAAAATACAGTTGAAAAATACCTTGATCTACTTTCGAAAACATTTGTAATTTATGGAATCGGAGCTTTTAACCGAAACCTCAGAAACGAAATATCAAAATCAAAACGATGGTATTTTTACGATAACGGAATCAGAAATATTCTTATTGAAAATGTTAATGATTTACAAATCAGAAACGACACAGGTGAATTATGGGAAAACTATATTATTTCGGAAAGAATAAAATTTCAACAAAATAGCCAAACGATGTGTTCCAATTATTTTTGGAGAACCTATCAACAGCAGGAAATTGACTGGATTGAAGAAAGGGAAGGAAAGCTTTTCGCCTATGAAATGAAATGGAACCCAAATAAAAAAGTTTCGGTACCTTCCGGTTGGAAATCAGGATACCCTGAAGCTACATTTGAAGTTATTTCACCAAAAAACTACATCCATTGGATTACGTAAAAAATATAATTATGAAAAAAACTGTATTTACTTCATTGTTAACTCTATTGTTTTTTATTGCTTTTGCACAAGACCGAATTAACGGGTATAATTTTGCCACGCGAAGCGAAGTAATTGCTCAAAACGGAATGGCTTGTACCAGTCAGCCGCTGGCAACACAGGCAGCGCTCGACATTTTAAAAGCGGGTGGAAATGCCATTGATGCAGCGATTGCAGCCAACGCCGTACTTGGACTAACCGAACCAACAGGAAACGGAATGGGAGGCGATTTGTTTGCTATTGTTTGGGATGCCAAAACAAAAAAATTATACGGCTTAAATGCCAGTGGCCGCTCTCCCTACGATTTAACACTCGACTATTTTAAACAGAACGGTTATAAAAAAATTCCACCATTGGGCCCGCTACCGGTTTCTGTTCCGGGTTGTGTAGATGGCTGGTTTGAATTGCATAAAAAATTTGGGACCAAACCGATGAGCGAAATTCTGGATCCGGCAATTCAATATGCCCGAAATGGTTTTCCTTTATCAGAATTAATCGCTTATTACTGGCAAAGAAGCACCCGTTCGCTAAAACAATTTCCAGGTTTTGAAGAAATTTTTATGCCCGGCGGGAAAGCGCCTGAAAAAGGCGAAATATTCAAAAATCCTTATCTCGCAAATACGTTTGAATTGATTGCCAAAGAAGGTCGCGATGTTTTTTACAAAGGTGAGATTGCTGAAAAGATAGTAAAATATGTACGCGATCAAGGTGGATTTCTGAGCATGAAAGATTTTGAAGATCATCATTCAGATTGGGTTGAACCGATTTCTGTAAATTACCGTGGTTACGATGTTTGGGAACTTCCGCCCAACGGACAGGGAACAGCTGCTTTGGAAATGCTGAACATCATGAAACACTTTGATGTTGCGTCCATGGGATTTGGTTCGCCGGAATACATTCACCTTTTTGTGGAGGCTAAAAAACTGGCTTTTGAAGACCGTGCGAAATACTATTCTGACCCTGATTTTAATGATTTGCCCATTGAAGAGCTAATTTCTGAAAAATACGGAGAAGAACAGGCAGCAATGATTAACCCGGAACGGGCAGCGCGCAGCTATCCGGCGTGGGGAATGGAACACGGAAATACCATTTACATGACCGTCGCCGACAAAGAAGGAAATATGGTTTCGCTGATTCAAAGTAATTTCCGGGGAATGGGCTCGGGAATGACTCCCGGAAAACTGGGTTTTATTTTGCAGGACCGCGGGGAGCTTTTTTCGTTGGAAGAAGGACACATGAATGTTTACGAGCCGCATAAAAGGCCATTCCATACCATTATTCCTGCTTTTGTAACAAAAGATGGCGAACCGTTTCTCAGTTTTGGCGTAATGGGTGGCGACATGCAACCGCAAGGACACGTTCAGATTATTTGCAACATTATCGATTTTGGAATGAATATTCAGGAGGCCGGCGATGCCCCGAGAATTCAGCACACAGGCTCAAGCGATCCAACCGGCGGCACCATGACCGACGGTGGCGATGTTACTTTGGAATCAGGTTTTGAATATGAAACCATCCGTGCGCTGATGCAAAAAGGCCACAAAATTGGCTATGCCTACGGACCATATGGCGGTTACCAGGCGATAAAATGGGACAGTAAAAACAAAGTGTTTTACGGAGCGTCGGAATCACGTAAAGACGGGCAAGCTGCCGGGTATTAAATCAAATCCGGCGGCGAGGCAAAAAAACGTAGTGCAATGAAAAAAGCCTTAAATGAGTACATAAAACAATATGTCCATCTATCGAAAAATGAAACAGAGGCAATAGAGAAAATTCTGACTCACAAAAAAATACATAAAAAAGAACTCGTTGCAGAAACTGGCAAGGCTTGCACAAAAGTGCTATTTATAGAAAAAGGCTATTTCCGATTTTTTCATCTCGACACAAATGGAAATGAAATAACCAGCGATTTTTATTTTGCTCCAAGCTTTATAACATCTTACACCAGCTTTATTACGGGAGAACCATCTTTTGTTAATGTTCAGGCCATGGTGGATATGGAAGTACTGGAGTTTCAGAGAAGTGAGTTATATGAGTTGTACTCCCTCTATCCTGCTATTGAAAGGCTCGGGCGTTTAATTGCGGAAGAAGTTGCAATAACTTCGGAAAGGCACCTTTTTTTATTATTAAACCAAACTGCCGAAATACGCTACAAAACACTTCTGAAAAAAAATCCTGAATATGTAAATACCATTCCTTTGCAATATATCGCTTCTTATCTCGGTATCACCAAGGAAACACTAAGCCGAATGCGAAAATCCATCCGATAATTTTTTTGATATTTATCAATAGAAATCGTTTTTGTTCTGCGGTACTTTGTTTCGAAAACAATGTACAATTAAAATGAAAACGACAACATTAAACATTTGGCTCATCGCGTGTATATTTCTTCTGAATGCATGTGAAAAAGAGGATCTCTCTTTTGAAAGCGGAGATATTGAGATTGAAGTTGAAACCGGCAAGAACTGGTTGCACGACTATCCTCTATTTTTGGGAATAACAAAAAAAAATCCCCCTCAATTTGCGATTTGGGTTGAGGATACGCTCGGAAACTATCTTTCAACGGTTTTTGTCACCTACAAAATTGCTACGGAAGACTGGGTAAACAATAATGGAAACCGGCGCAAAGAAGCTCTTCCACACTGGTGTTTTCAACGAGGGATTATTTATGACGACGGGTTAATGCTTCCAACAAAAAAACATCCGCTGACAGACGGAATTACCGGGGCAACTCCAAAAGAAAATACAACCATCCAAATACAGCCTAAAAACCTGGAAACACCATTTGTGGTAAAAGCCGAATTTAATCATTCAACCGACTTTAATGAGGCTTATCCCCAAAGCGCCAAAGAAGGAAACAACGATTATTCGGGAGGAGAAGAAGGTAGCGGACAGCCCGCCGTAATTTATTCTGCAACCGTGCTTTCCACCACAAAAAAAACAGAATTTATTTTAATTGGGCACAGCAGCCCGGATGGAAATGACGGCATTGTTTATGGCTCCACAAATGGACTCACTTCTGCAAAATCAATTGTAAAGAATATCAGAATAACGGTAAGATGAAACCAATGAAAAAAATAATATTTTATGCGGCTTTGCTGTCACTTTGGACCTTTGGGATTAAAGCGCAAAATAACAACCAGGTATCTCTCCAATTTTCATTTAACCAGTTTGAAGTTGGGTACCAACATAAAATATTCTCGCCAAATCTGTGGGGTGAAATTTTTGTAGGAGCAGGCAATCAAGACGTCAACACTCGTTTTGATGATTTTCTGACGGGATTAAAGGTGGGCTACAATGTTTTTTCACACAAAAGGGATAAGCTTGATGTTCACTCAATATGGGGCATTTATATTCCAAAAAACAAACTTTACACTGCAATAACTCCAATGGTTGGGACGGGTACCCAATATGCACGCTCCATTGGGAAAACAGGCAAACATAACCTGTTTATCTCCGCCAACTTCAGATATGGAAAACGTGATTATAAACAGAAATATTCATCAGAAACAATAACCGTTTCCAAAACAGGTTCATTTGAGGTATCCCGATTAGTTTTTTCGCTGGGCTACAGTTTTAAATTTTAAGCCTTTGCAAATAATTTGCCAAGATCTGGCTATCCAAATATTTTCTATATCCGTCGTGTTGAGAAAGAGAACCCCGGATGAATAAAACCCTGAGATAAATATAAATTGCGACCCTTGCCAACCCTGATTGCAATCCATTTTCAAAGTATGGATTACAAACAATCATGCTACCATTCCATGAAGCAACAGTTCAGGTGAAAGCTGTAATTTATGGGAGAAAAACTACAGAAAAATCTCTTTATATCAAGAAACAGCTCTAATTTACTGTTGAAATACAATTCTCGGGTATTGAGTCAGGCAGCTTTTTATTTTTCCAGAAACATCAAAAGTTCATAAATGGAACCAAATGTTTCGTTTGTATTTTCTTTTTGGTAAGTCCAGGAATTTTCTTTTACAGAAACAACAAAATCAGGATTGGCTTTCATTACTATTTGATAACCCAAACGGTTAAACGCCCGCAGTGTCCAGGTTAGCGAAAGCCCCTCTCCTTCTACTTTAACTTTGGCTTTAAAATCTTTTTTGAAAAAATATTCTCCTTCCTGCAAATCAAAACCAACATTTTCGTTTTTAAACAGCTGATTCAACCAACCATTTAAAACAGCATCTTCCGGTGCTCCCTGATAATTTCCGGTTTCGGTAACAATCCACAATTTATCCACTTCACGCAGCGCGATATTTAAATCGTGTGTTGAAAGAATGATTGTTTTTCCTTTTTCTTTTGCCAAAATCTGCAAAAGATGAAATATTTCGTATTTGTTGCTTACATCAAGAAATGCGGTGGGTTCATCCAAAATAATTACCGGAGTATCCTGCGCCAAAGCCCGGGCAATCATCGCCCGCTGACGTTCACCATCGCTTAACTGAATAGTTTGCCGGCTTTCAAATCCAGACAGCCCAACCTTTTTTATTGCATCTCCTACTTTTTGTTTGTCTTCGGCAGTTAAACGACCAATCCAGTTTGTGTAAGGGAAACGTCCAAAAGCAACCAGATCAAAAACCGTCATGTTTGCCACGCGGATATTTTCAGTAGAAACAAAACTGATAATTTGAGCAACGTCGCGTGAATCAATCGTTTTTAATTCATCACCGTTTAATTTTATGTTTCCTGAAAAATAATCCTGAAAACCAACAAGCGAACGCAGCAAGGTACTTTTACCAATTCCGTTACTTCCAATCAGCGCCACCATTTCGCCCGGACAAGCAGAAAAATCAATTCCGGAAAGAATTTCCAAAGGTTTTGCTCCCGACTGCTCGTAACCAACCGATAAATTATCCAACTCAATATTGAAACCCTGCCCGCTCATGAAACAGAAGCAAATTTTTTGTTTTTGATTATCATCCACATAATTATCGGAATTCCAATAATGGCAGTTACCGAGTTGATGGGCAGCGTTGTTTGCATTCCAGGAAGTTGCGAAACGATATCGCTAAAAAGCATCACAATACTTCCGGTTAAAATAACCGCAGGCACCAAAACCAAATGATTTGATGTTTTAAAAATTACGCGGCAAATATGAGGAACGGCGATTCCGATAAAACCAATCGGGCCACAAAATGCAGTAATTGTTCCGGCGAGTAAACTTGTACTCAAGAAAATAATTATTCGACTTGAAATAATTTTTACCCCCAGCGAACGTGCATAATTTTCACCCAAAAGAAACGCATTTAAATCTTTTATCTTAAAAAAAGCGAGTATAATTCCGAGAATAATTGCAGGTGCCATCACCGAAAGTTGTGCATTGGTAACACTCCCCAAACTTCCCATTGTCCAGATGATAAACGCTTTTAACATCGATTCGTTACTGAAATATTGAAGAATACTTACAATTGCTGAGACGGCACTGGTAAATAAAATCCCCAGGATCAAAATAGTCATTATATCGTTTACGCGTGTAGAAACGTACAACACAAGCAGCATCACCAGGAAAGAACCAATCCATGCAACAATGGCAAGCGGCCAGGCTCCGGTTAATGTTACCACACCAAATGCAAACACCGAAGAAAAGCCAAGAACAAAAAGCGCGACTCCCAAACTAGCTCCGGCACTAATACCCAAAACAAAGGGCCCTGCCAGCGGATTTCGAAAAACGGTTTGCATTTGCAGCCCGCTAACCGAAAGCGCGGCTCCGGTTAAAATTGCAGTTATTGCTTTGGGCAAGCGGAATTCAAGAATTATTGTTCTGAATGTGGCATTACTTCCTTCCGATGAAAAAATGGACAAGAAAATTTGTTTTAACGGAACAATTACCGAACCAAGCAAAAGATCGGCAAGCAGCAGCAATAAAAAAAGTACGCCCAGTATAAAAAACACTGCGCGGACTGACGACATTTTATGTTCCTGTGGCGGATTCATTCTACTTCTTTGTAATACACCAAATCCTCATTAATTGTTCCCGGATAAAAAACAGAAATCAAATCGCGCAGAATTAAATTTGGATAAACTGTGCCGCTTTCCCAAAAATCGTTACCGCCATTTTCACTCATTTTATTGTTGTTATTAAACAAACGACCACTCTTTAAAACGCCAAAATTTTTAAAACGCTGATCAGTTGCAATAATATCTTTTCTGGATGACAAAAGTCCCATATTTATCCATACATCCACTTCATTTCCGTAAGTCAGCGCGTTTTCAAAAGAAATCACATAACTTTCATGCGAATCGTTATCCTTTCCAATGTAATCACCGCCGGCATCTTTTATCATGTTCGCCAAATAGGAATCTCCACCCGGAATCCACCACGAATCTTTGTAAGGCGATCCAACCAAAACTTTGGGTTTGTTTTGTTTGTCTTTCACCTTTTCTTTTAAAGAAAGATAATCTTCTTTTATTTGGGTAAAAAATTGTTGAGCTTCATTTTCTTTTTGATACAAAGCACCTACAAATTTTATCCATTCCACTTTTCCGAGCGGTGTTTCCTCCAAGTATTCCGCATTCATTATCACCGGAATTCCTAATTCTTCCAGTTTTTTCACATGTGTTGTGACCTCGCTCCCAACTCCGTAAAGCATCACCACATCGGGATGTTGATTTAAAATCATTTCGTAATTCAGGTTCTGTCCATAACCAACATCAACCACTTTCCCTGATTCCACATATTGCAAAATCTGCGGGTTTGAAACATAATTTGCTCCCGAAATACCAACAACCGAGTTATTCTCACTCAAAACCTCAATAAAACCGAGGTGCGATGTTGACATACATATAATTCGCTGAATCGGGGTGCGGATAATATTTTTATTTTGCAGCGAATCGGGAACAGATATTTCCTTAGGCACCAGAAAATACTCTACTTTTACATTTTGTGCTTTCTCCCAGGGATTAAAGACGCTGAGTTTTACAATTCCGCTATTTTCTCCGATACTAAAACCACCTGCAAATTCATTGGAGCTCACTTCATTGTGCTGCGCCGTTTTATCGTTCACACATGAACTCAAGAAAAGAATAAAAAGGATAAATATTGAAAATCGTTGCATTTTGTTGTTCTACCAGGGAAAATATGAGATCTTCTTTGTTACAAATTTTTTCCCGTTGTTAAAGCGTACAAAGTAAACACCTGCAACGTTTCCCCACAAATCAATTCGAATCTTTTTTTCCTGTTGATTGGAATAGATTACTTCGACCTGTTGCCCGAGCAAATTAAAAACTGATATATTTTTTAAGCTGATTTCAGTGCCCGTTTCCAACGTAAAATAGGAATTTGTAGGGTTAGGATATACAGCAATCTGTAGTGGGTCGTCAACCACATGAGGTTCATCTGACTCGCCATAAATATTACAGGCAACAACTTCAAAAACATTTGAAGCGGAATAACCATCGGGATTTATGTTCGCAAAATTGTACCACATACTTCCACTTTTGAAATAGAAGAAATTTACAGAATCTGTCTCCCGGACCGATTGATATACAGCAAAAGTATCCGTTGAGCTCATATTTTCCAACTCAAAACCTATATAGAAATTTCCATCTGGCTGCACATCGCTTTCAAAGCCAATGTAGTTCATGGCGTCTTCTACAAAAAAATCAAGATCAACCGATTGAGAATACAAAAGCTGTCCCGGTAAATTTGTTCCATTGTACACTTTTATAACGACTTTTCCACCGGAACCGGTATCATAAACTCTGCCCACACCAAGTGACACTCCCTGAATAGTTTCGGCTCCGTCAATCGAAAATTTTTCCACAACCTCAGTAATTCCGGCATCGTTTGTTCCTCCCCAATAGCCTGAAAAATCGCCGTCAACTGTTATTGTCCGTAGTTGATGCTCGTCTTCGTCGGTCAAATTGGTAAAAGCGCCACAAAGTTCCTCCTCCTGATAAAAACGCTTTCCATATACATAACTTGCTCCCGTTTCTTCGGGGTCGAGCCAGTGTTTGAGTTGTTTGGTTATATCCGATTTGTAATCCCATGCCATATCAAAACGTGCAAAATAATCATCAATCGGTTTTTCACACTTTGCCGAACCGCCGGTTAAAGTTCCAATCAGGTTTTTGTTACGATTAAACAATCCTCCCCCAGACGACCCGCTTTCAGTAACGCCCTCATCCCAACGGCCAACTTTAATAAACGCATTATCAACATAATGTGAATTAAAATCACTAAATCCGGGCTTGTCATAATCAAAAGATATCTTTTTTATATCCCCCCAGGGATGGTGAATCGCAACTGCTGTGTCGCTCATTGTACCTGATTTATCCCAACCAACATAATATGGTCTGTACTCCGGTGGCGGAACAAGGCTCATTTCAGCCAATGCAAAATCCAGACTGTCAAACCGGGCTTTCATGATCGCTCCGGAGACAGAATTTGAAGGGTCGCCGTCTAAAGGTGAACAATAAGGACTTTCATAATTAAAAGCATAAATTGTTGTTTCCGCATATTCCCATCTGTCATAGCAATGTGCTGCCGAAATAACATATGGCGTTTCATCCTCAGCTGTATTATTTATTAACGTTCCCGAGCAAACCTCCGTACCATTTACAATTAACCGGCAAGCCGCGTCCCTCACGTCCGACCAGTCTTTTCCAATTTCACAATTCACATCAATATTACAGGAGCCGGCAACGGTAGGATAAAAAGGCCTCCTATCGTCGCTTTTTATAATGCCTGCAAAATCGTGATTTACCCGGGAAACAGCAAAAGTTTCATCCGGGTCATAACCAGCAGGAATTTCGTATTGAACCGTAATCTCGTCACCGGCAACAGGCATAACTGCAAATTTCCCGGTAGACTTGTTGTTAAAGGAAGTAAAAGCCCCAAGCACGTGTTTGGTGTTTTCATTGAACAAAAACAAGCGCGCACCCGCCGGAAGATTAAAACTGCTAAAAATCAGATTTAAAGATTTTGCGCCTTCTGATACTATATTTAGCCTCCAAATTTGAGTTCCGTCATTTGCGGTCGTCCATACACCGGAATTGGCAACAGTATAATTTACTTCAAAAGAAGTCGCAAATCTGAACGGTTTTAGCTGAACAGAATTATTATATTCACCAATAGCCTGTTTCAGCAAAATATCATTATCCAAATCCGGCATTCTTTCAACCGGTATTTTTGCGCTTTTAAGCCCTAAAAATTCAAGAGGTTTTCCACCTTGCGAAATCTGTCCTACAGATGAATACTCAAACAGAAAGATTCCGGCAAGAATCATCAAAATTATCCGCATAAAAAGCATTTTCGCCAAAATTATTAAAATACTTAGGAATCAATATACTTTTTCAATCAATTTGCTGAATTTTATCGAATTATGTTCAAACAATAAATTCAAAACTATGTTTATTAATTTAATTACGCTAAATTGTATGTTATTATTGTATCACCTTCTTAAATGATTAAACCATGAAAAAATTAGGAATTCCCGCAGCAATATTTCTTGCCTTTTTGTTTATTTCATCAACACTTGATGCTTCAGACAAAACTCCTGTAAGAGGCGAATTAAACATGCCTGAAAACATCAAAACGATAGTCGATAAATCCTGCTTTGGTTGCCACAACACTGACTCAAGAAATGAAGACGCAAAAGAAGAACTTGATTTCAAAACCTTTGACAGCCTTTCAAAAGTTAAAAAGATTGGAGCATTACGGCATATTGCCGAAGTTATTGAAGAAGGAGAAATGCCACCAAAAAGATTTCTTGAAAGATTTCCGGAGAGAAAACTTACGGAAGAAGAAGCAAAAACCTTGACAGAATGGGTAAAAAAAGAAGCATCAGCTTTAATTGAACAGTAAATAATTTCATCTAAATAAAGACACCGGAATTCGTTATCATACGAATATCCGGTTTTTTTAATCATAAACGGATATGAAAAGATTATTACGAATTTTATTAATTGTTTTTGTTGTTGGCGCCATAGTTATTCAATTTTTCAGACCAGAAAAGAACTTAGGCACCTCGACTCCCGATCATATTTTTGAAAAAGAACAAATTCCTGAAAACGTAAAGACAATTTTAAAAAATGCTTGTATGGATTGCCACTCTGACCAGACCAACTATTTATGGTACCATAATATTGTTCCGGTTGCCTGGATGATAAACGACCATATTGTTGAAGGAAAAGACGAGCTAAATTTTTCAGAATGGGGACAATTGGATACTTTTGATAAAATTGGCGCTCTTGAAGAAATTTGCAGAGAAGTTGAGCGTAAAAAAATGCCAATAAAAGCATACGTTCAGATGCATAAAGAAGCCAGGCTTACTGAAGAGCAAGTTGCAGCGCTTTGTGCATGGACAGAAAAACTAAGCGAAGAATTGATTGGCGCAGAATAATTTTATGAAGGTATTGGTAATGTATGTTGATGAGTTTGGTTACACACCGGCTCAAAAAAATCTGGAATCAGCCGAAGAAATTACGGAGGGAGCAGTGTTCACCGATTCTATTCTGGCTTTTATTCAGGTAGAAGAGAACGACGAAGAGAACGACGTAAAAAGTCGTGAAAAAAAGTTGGTGAACCACCTGAAATGGACAGCCAGAAAAAACAATTGTAAAAAAGTAATTCTGCATTCCTTTGCACATCTTTCTGAATCAAAAGCTTCCGTTGAGTTTACAAAACAAATTTTTGACGAAGCTGAAAAAAGACTACAGAACGCTGAATTTGAAACGGCACAAACGCCTTTTGGTTACTTTTTGGATCTTTCCATAAAAGCACCCGGATATTCACTCGCCAGAATTTGGACTTCGCTTTGATTTTCAGTTCCATTTGAAACCCTCAAGTTCTCAGCATTAAAACTATCTTTGCTGCCAGAAAAAGACAAAAAATGAAATTTGAGGATTATTCCATTTCCCCGATTATAAAAGAGAACCTTGAGAAACAGGGTTTCAGGCGGCCAACAGACATTCAGTTTAAAGCCATTTCTCCTATTTTAAAAGGCGAAGATGTTCTCGCAATTGCACAAACCGGAACAGGAAAAACGGCTGCGTTTGCCATTCCCATCATTCATAAAATTTTAGAAAAGAGATACGGGAAAAATTCAGCGCAGGTAAAATGTTTAGTAATGGTTCCCACCCACGAACTGGCGCAGCAAATAACTGATGTTTTTAAAAATATTGGAAAAAACACAAAACTGAAATTTCTGGGAATCATTGGAGGTGTTGACCAGGAACCTCAAATTCAGACACTAAAAAAAGGTGTTGATGTTTTGGTGGCTACTCCCGGTCGCTTATTTGATTTAAGCAGTCAGAGACATTTAAAACTCGACAAACTCGAAATACTGGTTCTGGATGAAGCCGATCACATGTTGGATTTGGGTTTTATAAAAGACATCAACGATTTAATAAAACTGCTGCCCAGAAAAAGGCAAACCCTTTTTTTCTCGGCTACCATCAACAATAAAATAAAGAAGCTGGCTTATTCGCTGGTTAGAAACCCGATTCGTATTCAGATTTCACCTAAGAACCCGGTGGCTAAAAACATTGAACACTCGGTTGCTTTTATTGAAATGGATGATAAACGGGCTTTTCTGGAACGGCTTGTTGATGAAAATCCGGATAGCAAAATTCTGGTTTTTGTTCGGACAAAAGTGCGTGCCGAGCGGGTAAAAAAAGCGATGGAGCGCGTTGAGATAGTTGGCGAAACCATTCACAGCGATAAAACGCAGGATGAACGAACAAAAACGCTGGACAATTTCAAAAAAGGAAATCTAAAACTTTTGATTGCTACCGATGTCAGTGCCCGGGGAATTGATATTCCAAATGTTGATTTTGTGGTGAATTATGATTTACCTGAAGTTTCTGCAAACTACGTTCACCGCGTTGGACGAACCGGCAGGGGCAAACAAAAAGGACAAGCAGTTTCGTTTTGCAGCACCGAGGAAAAATCAATTCTGGAAGAAATTGAAACTTATCTTGACAAGGAAATTACAGTCCTCGAAATTGACAAACAAACCTACCGGGAAACATTGGATTTTACCAAAGACACAAATTACAACTGGAAAAAATTGCTAAAAGAAGACGAACGCGGGCAACGGGAATTTCAGCAAACAAAAAAACGGAAAAAGAAAAAGTAGAGATACCAGCTGGTTTATTGATTGATCGAGATTGAAAAGTTAAGGACTATTTTAAAGTTTTTTCATTCTGATATTTCGTAAAACGCCGGTTGTATTCCAGGTGGCAATCCCCAAAGGGCAGGAAAGGCTAACTTCCGGGCGGATGGAAATTTTGTGGTCAGCAGTTTCAAAATCGAGTACATTCTTCTCGTCAATCCAAGCCATTATTTTTTGGTCGCTTACCTGTAGCCTGATTTTGTACCACTTGTCCTTTTCAAAACTCATCATTATTTGTGTTTCATTTTCAGAAGCGTCTTTACCATCGATCGTACTCAGGCCAACAACCGGTCCACCCCAGCCGCCAACAATAAACGAACAAAATGTTGTGTCAACAGGAAAAGTTATGCCGCAAAAAAAATCGTTGCCTGAAACCCGTTTTGCTTCCAAAGAAAGCTGGTAATTAACTGTGGGAAAATCATTCGTATAGGTCACGCCTGTGCATCCATCGCCGTAATTGAGGATTATATTTCCTGCAGAAACTTTCACAGGCCCCTGTGTACCAAAATTGGTAACCTCCCAGCCATCTAATGTTTCTCCGTCAAAAAGGGCAACGCCATCGGCAGTCTCCTTTTCCACCAAATACGATTTTATCTCTTCTGTCTGATTCGTTTTATTTGGCGAATTTTTGCAAGAAGCAACAAGCAAAATGAACAGGAAGAAAATGATAGATTTCATTGGCTTACTATTTTGTTTTGCAAAATTAAGTGAATTTCGACCAAAATAAGTTGAATGTGAATTATTTCACACTTTTATTTCCTCGCGCAAAGCTTTTCGGGAAGTGCGGTCAACAAGTGTAAAAATACGGTCAATCGTGTTTTTTTCCCGCGAAGGCTTATGTCCTTTAACTTTTATAAATTGAATTTTGAACCGGTCAGCTGCAGCAAAAAATGCCCGATACAAAACGGCATTCTTCAATATTTTCCCGGTTTTTGAGTGAAAATCATTTTTCTCCAAACGCTGCCGCCGTTCCACTAATTCTGCCAAATTTTGGGAATCGGAGTATACAAGCAATTCATCAACATTTTCTTTAATTGTGTTGAGGGCAAAAAGAAAAATCTGAAGTTCCAGCTTTGTTGAAGAAGTCTCCTCAAAACGTTTTACCTGAACTTTTCGTTTTAACTTTTCAATCGACTGCTCTTCTTCAGGAACAAAAAGGAAAGCGCCATACCCAATTCCTGATTGGATATGAACGCTTCCATCTGTAAACAACAGTAATTTTGCCAAAATTTTAAATTTATTGGCTTATCAACTTAAAAATTTCTTTCTCAATTCTTCCACCTGATCCGGATTTATCGGAACCAGCTTTCCAAGTGAAGCTCCCATGGTTAGCGATTTTGCACTAAACTCTGCCACTTCAAGGCGGTCGAAAGTTCCAAGCAATTTGTCGCCTGTAACCAAAACCGAATCATTTTCAATAATAACCGCCGGAGTATTTTCCGACAACAAATTCAGAATCGTTTCCTCTCCGGCAAAATGAGAACCAAAAGGAACATTCGGCACATCCTGCAAGAAAATCCAACTTTCCGGAATGGTACGCACATCCAGCTTCTCTGCTGATACACTGTACGCCATCAAATACGGTGTTTGTGTAAGTATGACGGAGTTTACATGCGGATTACGTTTGTAAATTTCCTGATGCAACCAGGTTGAACGACTCGGTATTTTTCCGGGCTCACGTTTTCCGTCTTTAATTTGAACAATATCTTCATTCTGAATATCCCAACGGGCCACGTTGGTTGGAGTAATTAAAAAATCATTGTCGCGCCAACGTACAGAAACCGTTCCGTAAGAACTAATCATCAATCCCTGTTCGCAGGCGCGGTGCACAATCTTTTTAATTTCTTCACGAATTGCTCTTTCATCAGAAGGATGTTCAACTTCCTCCATTTCCGGCAACACACGTGGAATTTGTTCTTCAAATTCTGCAATCTGATCGTCGCTCAAATATTTTGGAGAACCGATTGTACTTCCGTAAATAATTGTTCTTCCGCAAAACTCAAGCGTTTCAAAACGTTGAAAAGCATCGCCTAAATCTGATCCGCCAACCACTGTACCGTGGTTTTCCATAATTACGGCATTAAATCCTTTTTCAAATTCTTTGGCAATTACATCGCCTAAAATCTCACTCCCCGGTAATTCGTATGTTGCGTAGCCAATTGGACCGCAAATATTTTTTGCCTGGGGAATAATATTGGTATCCGGGATTTGACGAACAATACTAAAGGAAACCAGTGCCGGCGGATGAGCATGAACCACCGCTTTTATATCGGGACGGGCCTCGTAAATAGCTTTATGGAAAGGATATTCAGAAGAAGGTTTGTGACGACCTTCGATGGTTCCATCTTTCCGAACGCAAACAATATCCGACGCTCTCAATGAGCCCTTGTCAATTGCTGATGGCGTTACCCAAATATCTCCATTTTCGTCGATTATTGAAATATTTCCTCCGGAGGTAGTTGTTAAACCACTCCGGTAGACTTTGTCAATAATCATGGTTATCTGGTCGCGCGGATGCATCAGCCTGGTATCCAGTTTTTTCATTTATTCATTTTTTTTCTAATCCGGTTTCTACTATAACTTGTTCAGCATTTTCTAAAAATAAAGGTACAAAAAAAGGATACTACTTGTGATTCGTCATCCTGTAGTATCCTTTAAAATTTCTCTAAAGAAATTCTACCTTTTCTCTAAAAATTCTTTTTCATATTGTTGTATTTCAGCAATATAGTCTTCTCCTACGGCAACACCTTCCTGCAAACAATAGTAATCCCAAACCGCACCAAAAGGCTTGGTTTTCAGCTCCTCCAGCAACGCCAAACGCTCAAAATTATGCCCGGCTTCTTCATATTGAATTAATTTTGAAGTCGGCTCCAACATGGCAATCATAAATGCTTTTTGTGCGGCACGTGTTCCAACTACATAAGCTCCGATACGGTTGATGGAAGCATCAAAAAAGTCTAGACCAATATTTACACGGCTCAGGAAATTATTGCGTACAATTTCCGAAGCAATTAACTGAACATCTTCATTTAAGGTTACCACGTGATCCGAATCCCAACGAATCGGGCGGGTTACATGAAGTAAAACCTCATCTAAAAACTGAAGACATGCAGATATTTTATCTCCTACCTGTTCCGTTGGATGGAAATGACCATTATCCAAACAAATAAGTTTATTGTTTTTAATGGCGTATCCCAGATAAAAGTCGTGTGAGCCAACCGTCATCGATTCTACACCAATTCCAAAAAGTTTACTTTCAACTGCATCTTTCATGTGTTCCTTTGGATAATCAATTGCCATTGCTTCATCCAATGATTTTTTCAAAAGAACACGATGTCCGTTTCGGTCAACCGGAACGTCTTTCGAGCCATCGGGAATCCAGGTGTTGTGCACACACGGGGTCCCCAACTGTTTTCCAGCTTCCGCAGAAATGGCACGGCAACGTTTTACATGTTCCACCCAAAACCGGCGGTTTTCTTCATTTTTACTTGAGAGCGTAAAACCGTCTGCAGCGCGGTCGTGTGAAAAACAGGTGGCGTTAAAATCCATTCCAATACCTTGCGCTTTACACCAATCAATCCAACTCTGAAAATGTTTAACTTCAATTTCATCGCGATCCACTTTCTCACCTTGAAAATCGCCGTAGATAGCATGTAAATTCAAACGTTGTTTTCCAGGAAGAAGTGATAAAACCTTCTCTAAATCAGCTCGCATTTGTTCTATTGTCGTGGCTTTCCCCGGATAATTTCCCGTAGCCTGAATTCCACCTGAAAGTTCACCATCAGCAGTTTCAAAACCACCAACATCATCGGTTTGCCAACAATGGAGAGAAATATTTACGTCTTTCATTTTTTGCAAAACCTCATCGGTGTTTACACCAAGTTCTGCGTATAGTTCTTTGGCCAGCAAATAGGCCTTTTCAACATTTTCTTTCTTCATAATTTCTATCCTGTTACTATTTTATTCTTTCTACACTTCAATTAAAGCGCATAACTAAATTGATATGTTCCGGAGCCCAGTGTAAGGGAAACTCCTTTTTCAACTTGTTCTGCTTTTTTATCGGTTGCTTTAAGCGGCTGAGTATTCAGCGTCACATTATCCAGCGAAGCTCCCGGAAGAACTACTGTAGCGCTTGTATTTGCAGGAATAACTACTTTATAAACCATCGTATTTCCTTCTATTTCCCAACCTGATTCTATTTTACCATATAACGACTTATACTGAACCTGAGCATTTGTTAATCCGCCACCGGGATGTGGAGCCAGGGTAAAATGTTTATAGCCGGGTGATTGAGCATCGATATTTAACCCGGAAACATAAGTATACAACCACTCACCGATAGCTCCGTATGCATAGTGGTTAAAGCTGTTCATACCAACACTCTGAAATGTCCCGTCAGGTTTTTGACCATCCCAGCGTTCCCATATAGTAGTTGCTCCCTGCGTTACCGGATATAACCACGAGGGATACGCTTTGCGGTTCAGCAACATAAAAGCTAAATCAGCAAACCCGTAATCCGACAATGTTTTACACAACAGAGGTGTTCCTACAAAACCGGTGGTTAAATGTCCCATTTTCTTCACATCATCAGCTAAATACTGTGCGGCCCTGGAAATTAAATCTTCAGGTAACAAGTCAAAAGAAAGTGCCAGACAATATGCTGTTTGAGTATGCGAAACCAACCTCCCCGCAGGGGTTACAAACTCCTGAACAAATGCCTTTTTGATGTTTTCAGAAAGCTTTTGGTACTTTTTAGCTTCATCATCTTTCCCAACAATCGCTGCTATTTTAGCCAGCAATCCGCTGGAATATGAATAATAAGCCGTAGCAATTAAGTCTTTTTCGGTTGTTGCTCCGGGATAATCCGACCTTGTGGTTGCAAAAGCCAGCCAGTCGCCGTAATGTGTATCTCCTGTCCAAAGGTTATCATCACCGGCTCTGCTTCTCATGTATTCCACCCAGGCCTTCATACTTGGATACTGAACTTTCAAAACTCGCGTATCACCGTAAGACAGATAGGTCGTCCACGGTACAATTATCGCAGCATCTGCCCAGGCAGTTGAACCGCCGCCGCCATTTAATACATCCGGAATTACGTGAGGAACCACTCCGTTTTCTACCTGATCGGCAGCTAAATCCCGCAGCCATTTTGTATAAAAAGGTGCAACATCAAAATTAAATGCTGCGGTGGGGCTAAATACCTGCGCATCGCCTGTCCACCCGAGTCGTTCATTTCGTTGCGGACAGTCGGTTGGTACATCCAGAAAGTTTCCCTTTTGTCCCCATTGTATATTATGTTGTAATTGATTGATTAGCGAATCGGAACAGGAAAAAATCCCTGTTGGCTCCATATCAGAATAAATCACAACTCCGGTGATCTGATCCATTTCCGGCATTTTATCCACACCTTCTATTTGTACAAACCTAAATCCGTGAAATGTAAATTTTGGTTCATAAATTTCCACTCCGTCACCTTTCAAAATATAAGTATCGGTTGCTTTTGCCGACCTTAAATTTGCGGTATAAAAATTGCCTTCTTTATCTAAAACTTCAGCAAATTTCAGCGTAATTATATCACCTTTCTTTCCCTGAATTTTTAATCTTACCCAGCCAACCATATTCTGGCCCATATCAAAAACCATTTCTCCTTTTGGCGTGGTCAGGCTTTTAATTGGCTTTAATTCCTCAATTGCTTTAACAGGCTCTCCCTGAGGTGCAATTAAGATATCTTTTGAATGGTCGAGAATGGAAACATTTTGCCAGCTTCCGTCGTTAAAACCGCTGCTTGTCCATCCATCCATTTCCAAATTGGCGTCATAAGTCTCTCCATTATAAATATCTGATTCACGTATCGGCCCATCCGAAACCTTCCAGTTTTTATCTGTGGTAATGGTTTCGCTCGTTCCATCAGTATAATTTATTTTTAACTGAACCAACAAAGCAATCTGTTCGCCATAATAATTATGTTGCGTACTAAAACCAATATTTCCCCTATACCAGCCGTCGCCAACAACTGCACCAATTGCATTCTTTTGCTGAATCATATCGGTTACATCGTAGGTTTGGTATTGCAAACGTTTATTATAACTGGTCCATCCCGGAGTAAAAAGTTCATCACCTACTTTTTCTCCGTTTATAAAAAGTTCGTAAATTCCCAATGATGTAGCGTAAATCCTGGCTGAACTTACTTTTTTACCGGAGGAAAATTCACTTCTGTAATAATGAGCAGGTTTTGATCCCTCTTTTTGGGGCTCATTTTTCATAGTAATCCATGAAGCAGCCCACAAATCCGGGCTAAGGATTCCCATTTCCCACGATGCTGGTTCGCTCCATTTTGTTGCTTTGTCATTGTTATCCCAAACGCGCACCTGCCAGTAAACACCTTGCATTGATTCCAGCGCCGGCCCTTCGTATAATACATTTACTGATTGGTCGCTGCTTACTTTACCGGTACTCCAAACCAGCTTACTTTTTTTATTCAAATCCGAAGGTGTTTCGGCAACACGGATTTCATAGGCAGTCTGCATCAGATTTTCCTGATCCGTTACAATCTGCCAACTTAACCTTGGTACTTTGACATCAATCCCTATTGGATTGGTATGGTATTCACAAACTAATTTTTCGACTTGCGTTTTTGCATTTACTGACAAAGAAAATCCCCAAAAAACTGCCAGCAAAAAAAAGATTTTCCCGTATTGTTTTATTTGATCCATTTTATTTTGATTTAGTTGTTTTTCTATTCCATAAAAAACACTTCCTCCAATTTAACCGAAACCGGTGAGTTGTCGGGATTGGTTTTCATGATATCGGCCATAAAAGCCCACCATTTTTTTACAATTTCAGTCTCTCCCAAATTTTGAGAGCCTCCCTCTCCGCTTACTTTTTGAAAAGCAAACAAAGTATTGGTATCCTCATCCAAAAAAATTGAATATTCGCTTATGCCAGCTTCTTTTAACAGCTGTTTCAGTTCAGGCCAAATCTCATCGTGGCGTTTTTTGTATTCCACTTTCTGACCTTCATTCAAAATCATCTTAAAAGCTACACGTTTCATTACCCAAGTGCATTTAATTCAGGATATAACCATTTAGCAATACCAATAACAATTACCGAGAGCAAAATTGCACCTATTCCGATTAATATCGTATTATACGTCTTCTTTGAGACGCCCTTCCATTCCTTACGATAAAAACCCCACATGTTTGCAGTCAGAATAATGGTAGCCATGTGAAGCGTCCACGAACTGGCACCATTGCCGATTTTAGTTTCGCCCATTCCGTAGAAAAAGAATTGCAAAAACCATGTAGTTCCAGCCAATGCGCAAAACAGATAGTTTCTCAATAAAGGAGTTTTTTTATCGGTGAAATCGCTACCGGTTTTATTTCGGAGAATGAGAGCAGTTGTCCATATAAAATTAGTAGTCAGTCCACCCCAGAGGATAACGAAAAAGATAATATTATTTTCGAAGAGATATTTAAAACTTCCTCCTTCCTGTGTCAGAAACGGATAGCTCTGTTCCACTGCCAACGACCTCGCTACAACAGACATTTCTTTGCCCGCATCTATTCCAAAACTAAAAAAAGCGCTTAAAACTCCCGAAACAATCGCAATCATCAATCCCTTTGACAGGCTGAATTCACTGTTAACACCTTCCTTAACATTTCCGAGGTCTTTGTCTTTTTGAATCCCAGCCCGGCCACTCAAAATAATTCCGGCCAACAATATCAGAATTCCAAGAATAACAATTCGCCCTCCTGTACTGCCAAACAGCTCAGAAAAAGCGATTCCGTCGGGAATAATTTCCGCTACCCCCGGGATATTACGTAAAACAGGTAATCCCAGAGAACCAACAACCGAGGTAATACCCAGCAGCACTGAATTTCCCAGAGACATGCCAAGATACCGTATCGCAAGCCCGTATGTCAGACCTCCGATTCCCCATAACAAACCCATAATATAAGTATTACGAATTACGCTGCTGCTGGTGGCATGTAAAATTCCCTGCCAGTCGGGGATTGTCAAAACAACAGCCAAAAATGGCATAATAAGCCAAGAAAAAATCCCACCGGTAATCCAATAAATTTCCCAGCGCCATTTTTTTACCCAGTTGTATGGCATATACCAGCTTCCGGAAGCGCCGCCACCCAGTGAGTGGAATAAAATTCCAAGAATAACATTCATAAAAGTTTGAATTTATCAGTTTATATTAAGTTTTATTTTTTTGATATTCGGTTGAAAAATATCAATAACCAAAAATAGTTTTATAAACACACCAAAACAATATTTAATTTGGCATATAATTTATACTTTTTGGCACACTTTTTTCTAAACTTTGTTGTTTTGCTTTTTTTGAATATCGATTTTTGCTAAAATGAAAAATAACTTTAAATATCTAACCACCGGTACTGAAGATATTAACTGGGGGGTCTACATCAATGTTGCCGGTACTTCCTCTGTTAAACCAAATGAAGTTTATCCCTCGCTTAACCATCCGTCAGGTTATTACTTTAATTGGGATGAAGGAAGGATTTTGAATGAATATCAAATCAACTATATTACAAATGGGGAAGGAATTCTTGAAAACAGATATGGTACCTACACCGTAAAGCAAGGAAACCTTTTTGTCATCTTTCCAAACGAATGGCACCGCTACCGCCCTCTGCAAAAAACCGGATGGGAAGAAAATTTTATTGGATTTGGCGGAGAAATAGCAGAAAAATTTATGGCGCACCCACTGTTTTCTCCAAAACAACCGGTAATTCGCACCGGGATAAGGGAAGAAATAATTGACAGCTATCTAAAAATTTTTGATTTTACTGACAAAGAACAGCCGGGATATCAACTTATTGCTTCCGGAATGATCATAAAATTAATGGGGTACATTATTTCTTTTGAAAAACAAAAAGGATTTTCAGGAAAGCGAATTGCAAAAGTAATCGAAGAGGTGCGCTTTTTAATGCGTCAAAACGTCTCAGAAGAATATAATCTTGAAGAACTTGCCCAGCAACATAATGTTGGGTACTCTTATTTTCGAAAAATGTTTAAAAAATATACAAGCATGTCTCCCGGACAATACCATCTGCAACTTAAGCTAATGAGAGCAAAGGAAATGCTTATTTCAACCGACAAGAGCATAAAGGAAATAAGCAATGAACTTGGTTTTCAGTCCATCTATTATTTTAGTAATTTGTTTAAGAAAAAAGAAGGACTTAATCCTACACAGTACCAAAAGAAAAATATTCTGGAAAATAAAACTGAACTCCCCCTTCCATAAATCAAAGAAAGGGGGCAACTCTCTTCAAAGCTGCCCATAATTGTATTAAGAAAGATAAAAAATAAGGGTTTGTTCGGTAAAATTAGAAAATTCTATTTTAAAAACAAATTCTTTAGAGGAAATAAAAACAACAATTTTATTAAGAATAGGTGGCTGTATAAGCGGAACTTGCTCCCTTTCCTTGCTATTCCCACATTTGGGGTTGAATAACCTGTTTAGAACAAAAGTTAATTATTAAAATAAAAAAAGTGAAAATAAAAAACCAAAATTATCATAATAATAATTAAAGCAGATTTATCTAACATTGTTGATTTCAAAAATATTACGAGTGTTTATGTCAACAAAAAACTGATTCTTTCAAAATAATAAGGGCTGCTCAACAGCAACCCTTACAATAACTAGCTTTTCTTTTAACCAGCCTTCTCTGGTTAATGTTTTAAAGTTATATCTTTTAAAATTAAATCACCGTATACTCCACCCTTCTTCATAAGAAAACTTAAAAATCAGCATTTTATACCAACAATATCAGAATTCTAAACCCTAAAATCATCACTTTAAACAAGGTCAAAAACACTAAACAAAACAAAAAGACAATTGTATATTTTTAAAAATACCATACGAATATCATAAATATTTACTAAATTCGTATAATTGTACTAAATTTTACAAAATGATTAACGAGAGTCCAAAATATTCAGATATTATTATCACAGCCCGTAAACTTTTCTGGAAACATGGAATCAGCAGAGTAAGCATCGAAGAAATATGCAGAGAGGCGAATGTAAGCAAAATGACTTTCTACCGTTTTTTCTCCAACAAAGTTGAATTGGGAAAAACCATCATTGATAACATCATGGATGAGTCAATTGAAAAATACAGAAGTCTGATGAAACAAGATATTCCCTTCGAAGAAAAAATAAGGAAACAATTGCTTCTAAAATTTGAAGGAACCAAAGAAATCAGTGCTGAATTTGTTAAGGATATTTATTCAAATAAAAAACTGGGCCTTCATCTTCACTGGCAAAAGCGTGCCGATGAATTTACTAAAGAAGTACGATATGATTATATAAAAGCTCAGAATGAAGGTTTTATAAGAAAAGACCTGAACCTGGATTTTATGTTTTATTTCAGCTCTAAGTCAACCGACCTGTTGACTGATCCGCAACTATTAAAAATGTATGACAACATGCAGGATTTGATTATGGAATATGCCAACTTGTTTTTTTTCGGAGTATTTCCGCGACACAATGAAAAAAGTAAGCCTTAAATTTTCAACCGGGACTTTCTTACTGCTTTTTTGTGTTTTGAACATTTCAGCACAGGAACAAAAAGCAGAAATTAATGATTCGCTTTTATTCAAAGGCCAGCTTTCAGCATGGACACATTTTAATGGGAATAACACGCTGCCACTATGGAGCGGTGCAAGATATATTCCGCAGATAAATTATGAAATCAAAAATACAAAAGCCCAACTAGTCGATTTTGAAGCCTCGTTAAATGCTTACGGAAATATGGGGCTGAATCCTTTTGATTCCGTAAACACTTCCGGAAAAATAAAACCATACCGGCTTTGGGCACGATACTCAACCCACCAACTTGAGATTCGGGCAGGCCTGCAAAAAATCAATTTTGGCTCGGCTTCACTACTTCGTCCCTTAATGTGGTTCGACCAGGTTGATCCACGTGATCCTCTCCGGCTAACCGATGGAGTTTGGGGAATTTTAGGACGTTACTATTTTTTGAACAATGCCAATATCTGGTTGTGGGGTTTGTTCGGAAACAATAAAACAAAAGGTTGGGAAGCAATGCCAACAACAGAAAACACACCTGAATTTGGTGGAAGATTTCAGTTTCCTGTTTCAAAAGGAGAAGCGGCTTTAACTTTCCATCACCGGTCAGCCGATAATTTTGGGTTAGAAGATTTTGACAACTATTACAGGAATATTCCTGAAAACCGCTTTGCTTTTGACACCAAACTGGATATAACCATCGGACTTTGGCTGGAAACCACCTGGATAAACAAAAACAAAAATCTGGGAATGTTCACCAACCAGGAAATTATAAACCTCGGAATGGATTACACCTTTGGAATTGGAAACGGTTTGTACATAGTTTACGAACAACTGGTAGCTGCCTACGACAATAAGCCCTTCAGTTTTGAAAATACGGTTACATTCTCATTGTTAAACATGACCTACCCCATTGGTTTGTTCGACAATTTAAGTGCGATAGTTTATTACGACTGGACCAACAAATCGGCCTACAATTTTGTAAACTGGCAAAAACAGTTCAATAAAATCTCGCTCTACTTTATGGGCTATATCAATCCTAAAAAGTACAATATCCCAACTCAGGGCTCAGGAGAAATGTTGTTTGCCGGAAGTGGCATTCAGGTGATGCTGGTTTTTAATTATTAAATCGGGGAAGTAGTGAATGGCGAATAGTAGTGGTGAGTGGTAAATGAAAATTAGTAAAAAAGTATAGTTATGAGTTTTGTTAAAGAATTTACTGAACTGGAAACATACAAATTGGCAAGGAGTATTTCATTTGAAATTTTTCAATTAACGAAAATATTTCCTTCTGAAGAAAAATTTTACTCATTAAACAAACAATGTAAATTATTAAGCAAGAAGATAAATTCCATGATTTTGAAAGCAAATCAGTTTTGTAACCTTAATAAATCGTAGCATTCAAAACCATTTACTATTTACAACTTACCACTAACGGTATTTCAGAAATGCGAAAAATAAAAAACCATAAAAAGTAACTATCATAAAATGGAAAACACATCGATTATAAAAATTGAACATCTCACCAAATCTTTTCCGATGGGAAAATCGAAGTTTACCGCTTTGAAAGGCATTAACCTTACTTTTGGTGAAGGAGAATTTGCGGGACTGGTCGGGCCGAGTGGCTCGGGAAAAACCACTCTTCTGAATATTGTTGGTTCGCTCGATGTACCTTCTTCAGGCGAAGCAAAAGTTTTAGGGGAGTCAATTGGCTCGCTAACCGCCAAAGGAGCAGCACGGCTGCGCAAGGAAAAGCTGGGCTTTATCTTTCAGAGCTACAATTTACTTGCCGTTCACAATGTTTTTGAAAATGTTGAATTCCCGCTGCTTCTGTTAAAATACACAGCAGCCGAACGTAAAAAGATGGTGATGGAAGCCCTTGACTGGGTTGGACTCACCGACAAAGTAAAGTCGAAACCGCCACAACTCTCCGGCGGGGAATGTCAGCGGGTAGCCATTGCACGTGCCATGGTAAAAAAACCGTCCATTGTTTTGGCCGATGAACCAACCGCCAATCTCGACGCGGCAAATTCACATAACATTCTCCAAACCATGGTTAATCTGAACGAAGAACTGAAAACCACTTTTCTGTTTGCAACGCACGACGAGAAAGTGATTAATTACCTCCGCCGGAAAATCTTTTTGAAAGATGGCAATGTGGACAAAGATGAAATTTCTACCAATTAAAACTGAATCAAAATGAAACTAGCAATAAAACTGGCATACCGCAATCTCATAGGCGCTGGCTTAAGAACCTGGCTAAATGTGATTGTTTTGTCGTTTTCGTTTGTGGTGATTATTTGGATGAAGGGAATAATGGTTGGTTGGGATCACCAGGCAAAAACCGACATGAAAAACTGGGAAATTGGCGGCGGACAGTATTGGCAGAAGGATTACGATCCATATGATCCGTTTACACTTCCCGAAAGTCATGCAGCAATCCCAACAGCGTTAATTAATGAAATTTCAAACGGGGAAATTGTTCCGTCGCTGGTAGTAAGCGGCACTATTTACCCGCAGGGACGAATGCAATCCATTGCCATCGTAGGCATGAATCCGCACCAAAGTATTTTTATGTTGCCAACGGAAAAAATGGACACGACAACTTCGGCAATTCCTGCCATTATTGGCTCGGTTGCATCACGAAACCTCAAATTAAATGTGAGTGACTATGTTACCATCCGTTGGCGAAATGTTAACGGAATGTTTGATGCCACCGACGTTATTATTACCGACATTTTTTCGTGTAATGTCCCGTCGGTTGACGTAGGAAAAATCTATATCCCGCTGGAAAAACTCCGGGAAATGATGAGTCTGAAAGGAGAGGCTACCATTCTCACCTTTAGAGAAGAACAGTCGGAACGACCCGAAATTGCCGGATGGAGTTACAAAAATACAGCAACATTGACCCAGTCAGTGGATGAACTCATTCAAACCAAAACAGTAGGTCAATCCATTTTTTACGCCATCCTGTTACTCCTGGCTATGCTAGCCATTTTCGACACACAGGTTCTTTCCATTTTCAGAAGACAAAAAGAAATTGGAACCTACATTGCATTGGGCTACACCCGTAAAGAAGTAGTCGGGCTGTTTACTGTTGAAGGGGCCATGCATTCCATTTTAGCCGCTATCGTTTCTGCCATATACGGATTACCATTTTTAATCTGGATGGCAAAAGCAGGATGGACCATGCCGATTGAGGCCAGTGAATTTGGGATGGCAATGGCGCAAACGCTTTACCCGGTTTACAGTGCCGGCCTGGTCATTTCGACAGTACTGATAATCGTGTTGGTGACTACTGTGGTGAGTTACTGGCCGTCGCGAAAAATTGCAAAAATGAATCCAACGGAAGCTTTAAGGGGGAAATTACAATGATAAAATTTCTTTTAAAAGGATTAATCAGGGACAAGAGCAGGAGCCGCCTGCCCATAATCATAGTTTCTATAGGTGTTATGCTAACCGTGTTCATGCATGCCTACATTAATGGTTTTATGGGCGATACCATAGAACTGAATGCCCGGTTTACACATGGTCATTTAAAGGTAATGACCAAAGCCTACGCAGACAATATGAACCAGATACCCAACGATCTGGCTCTTTTGGAAGTTGATGAACTGGTTGCAGACCTAAACAAAGAATATCCTGAGATTAAATGGACTCCGCGAATTCAGTTTGGCGGACTGGTTGATGCACCGGATGAAAATGGCGAAACCAAAGCACAAGGCCCGGCCATGGGTTTGGGAATTGATTTTTTATCAGGACACAGTGGTGAAGCAGATCGACTTGACATAGAAAATGCATTAGTACGGGGAAATTTGATTCAACATCCGGGGGAAGCTTTGCTTAGTGAACTATTTTCAGAAAAACTGGGCGTAAATCCGGGAGATGAAGTTACACTTATAGGTTCAACCATGAACGGCAGCATGACAATGTACAATTTTAAAGTTGCCGGAACAGTAACCTTCGGAGCCGAAGCACTCGACAGAGGGGCAATTATTGTAGATTTGGAAGATGCCAGAAACGCACTTGACATGCAAAATGCGGCAGGTGAACTTATTGGATTCTTACCGGAAGGACTGTACAATGATGATGAAGCTTTTCAGATTGCAGAAACATTTAATAACAAATATCAGGATGATGCCGATGAATATGCACCGGTGATGCGAACGCTAAGCCAACAGGGAAGTATGGGGCAATATGTAGCGCTTTCGAAAGGATGGACCGTTTATATTTCGGCGATATTTATTTTCGCAATGGCGCTGGTCCTCTGGAACGCCGGGCTTCTTGGCGGATTGCGCAGGTATGGGGAATTTGGTGTTCGGCTGGCTATGGGAGAAGAAAAAAGTCATGTTTACCGCACCTTGATCTTTGAATCGGTTTTTATCGGAATAGCCGGAACAGTGGTTGGAACCATCTTCGGGCTGTTCTTTGCCTGGCTCCTTCAAACCTATGGAATTGATATATCAGGGATGATGCAGGGAGGAGCGCTAATGATGCCTTCTACCATACGCGCAAGAATTACACCGGTAGATTATTACGTGGGTTTGATTCCCGGGTTAATTTCAACAGTGCTGGGGACCATGCTTGCCGGCATTGGAATTTACAAACGCAAAACAGCGCAACTGTTTAAGGAACTGGAAGCGTAAGTTAGATAAAGGGCCTCCCCTGGCCCCTCCAAAGGAGGGGAATCAAAGGCAATTTGTAAAGAATAATGATTAAAAAAATATTCAAAATGAAATCAATAATAACAGCCTGTTTGATATTTATGACGACACAGATTTTTGCGCAACCTAATGCCAACGAGATTCTGGATAGAGTGGATAAAAACATGTCGTCGGAAAACCGTGTTTTTGAATCGTCGATGACTATTCACGGAAAAAGAAACAGCCGAACTATAACTTCAAAAACCTATTCAGTAGGCGACAAAAAATCATATACCGAATATTTATCTCCGGCGCGGGAGCAAGGGACCAAGATGCTGAAACTGGAAGACCAATTGTGGATCTACTCCCCTTCTACTGACCGTACGATTCAGATTTCAGGTCATATGCTGCGGCAGTCGGTTATGGGCTCCGACCTATCATACGAAGACATGATGGACGACCGGAAACTTCAGGATGTTTATGATGCCAAAGTAACCGGAGAAGAAGAAATTGACGGACAAAAAACCTGGATTCTCGAACTCACGGCAAAGGTGGAAGATGTGGCTTATGCATCCCGAAAAGTTTGGATTGACGTTGAACGTTATATCCCTTTAAAAGAAGAGCTGTTTGCCAAAAGCGGACAGCTACTCAAACGTTCAACATTAAGCGATGTGCAGAAAATTGAAGGACGCTGGTTTCCTTCAATAGTAGTATACAAAGACATGCTCAAACAAGGCGATGGAACCGAATTCGAAATTACCAGCATAAAATTCAATCAGAAGATACCGGAATATATTTTTACCAAAGCTGCATTGAAACAATAGTTTAATTGCCCCAAATCCATAAAAAGTACTGTGGCAAACATCGAATGGATAGGTTCGATATTTGTCACATTCCTGATTTTAGACATGGACGTTTTGGAGCATTCCCCACATAAGCACGTCCGAAATAGATTTAATCTTAAATTATCTATTTCTCCAGAGCTTATTAAATCCTGTTGCTAACGTAAAATGGGTTGCGAAAATGAGCTAAAAAATGATAAATTTGAGAAAAAGTTAAACAACTGAAAATCAGTGACTAATTTTTACGTTAGTCAGAATTTTCAAATGCAACGATTATTTTTCTTTCAAATAATTATTAAATTGACGCCCAATTAAATCGATTACATTTTGTAAACCCTTAAAATAAATGAAATGAAAATCACCCTGAACATTAGAAAATTCTGACTAACAAAAAATTGTATTTGACCCTGAATAATAAAAAAACCGGCAAGCTTTAACGGAGCCTGCCGGCAGAGATCAATAACGCCCTTTGAAGGGCATAATATTAACATTGTAAATTTATGAAATTATGTCTTAATCTGATGATTTTGAACAATGGAAAGAGACCATTGAAAACATTACGACAAAAGATGTTAAGCTGCCAAATCTCCCCATTGATGATTTTGTGGCAAGTACTGAAACCCTCGCTGTTGATGCCAACGAAGACCGCGACGCCCTGGCGGCTGCCGGCCTGGGTGTGACACTGATTGACGAATTAACACCGCTAAGTGGCGCACTGCGTTATTGCCAGGCCAACTGGATGAGTGTCTTCCGGGCGCAGGAGGAAGCCCAGAACCAATGGAAAGAGCAATCGCCTCAGGCATTTGAATTCCGCGATGAACTCCTGCATGATTTTTCTTTTGCTTACCGTAATCTCAACGATGTAAAAAAGAAAGTGATACGCATCCGCGAAAGCGGAAGTAATGCAGACATGGTACAGGACCTGCTTGATTTGGCTGTTTTGGGTGAGAAATACCCAGCACCACTGACAGCTATAAATTTCGATTTGGAAAAACTTGCGCAGTCACGTACCCTTTCGCACAATATGTCGGAATTGCTGGCTGCTTCAAACGGCACTGCCGGCGAAGGTAACGAGACTAAAGTATTGCGTGACAAGGCTTATACCCTGCTGGCCGAAAAGGCCCGGATTATTCGCGATTACGGCCAGTATGTATTCTGGAAAAACGAAAACAAATTGAAAAGATACTATGCGTAGAGCCTCCCCTAACCCCTCCGAAAGAGGGGAATGAAAAGAAAATATTACAGGGTATTTACCCTGTAAGTTTTAATAATCCCTGCACCAGGAGTGCAGGATGTTATCAATTGTCTTATACTGAAATAACTTGACGCAAAAATGTCAAGAAAATGAAAAAAAGGAATGAATCCATGTTAACAGATTACATGGATGGATTTGAAGAAAAAACAGTTAATTACAGTAATTATGAAGTAAGCTTCCGACGTTGGCTGGTAGCGCAGATTGATGCTGGAAATATGAGTTACCAGGAAGCACGGGAACGATTTTCATTATCAAGATTTGAATATAAAAAGATCATAAAGCGCTGGCAGGAGAGATATTCCGACGAAATCCACATATCTTTACAGATGATGAGTGCAAAAGAAAGAACAGACCACAAAGCGTTGGAGAAACGCATCAGGGAATTGGAAAAGCAGTTGGAACGTGCGCAGATGAAGAATGTGGCGCTGAACACTATGATTGACATTGCAGAAAACGACTACAAACTCGAAATCAGAAAAAAGTCTGGACCCAAACAGTAGATGTACTGGCACGCATGTATCCTTTGGTTTCCAAGGCGGTACTATGCGAACTGTTTGGGTTTACCCGCCAGGCCTGGTACGACAATAGGAAACGTCAATCCGGGTACCAGATGGAGGAAGTTTTTATATTAAGACAGGTAAAAGATTTGCGTAAAGAGCACAAGCGGATGGGGACAGAGAAGCTCCACCGGCTGATTGCGCCGACCCTTCAGAAACATAATATTAAATATGGAAGGGACAAGTTTTATATCCTGCTGCGGGAACATGGCCTGTTGGTCAGGCGGCGCAGGCGCAGGCCTAAAACAACCAATTCGAAGCATTTTTTCCGCAAGTATCCCAACCTGGTAAGGGATATTGAGATAATGAGTTCCGGGCGTTTATGGGTTAGCGACATAACCTACATTCGCACTGAAAAAGGTTTTGTTTACCTCTCGCTTGTTACCGATGCATATTCCAGAAAAATTGTTGGCTGGTGCCTCTGGCCCGACCTCACCAGCGAAGGGGCTTTAAATGCTCTAAAGATGGCCATTTCAGGGGAAGGGGTGAAGCAGAACCTTATCCACCATTCCGACCGCGGCATCCAGTATTGCTGCACCGACTATGTGAACTACCTGCAAGGTTCAAATATCAATATTTCGATGACAGAAAACGGCGACCCCTATGAAAACGCTATAGCCGAGCGGGTTAATGGTATTTTAAAGAATGAATATGATTTAAACGAAACTTACCCGGATTATCATGCAGCCCTGGAAGCAACAAAGGTTGCGGTTTACAAATACAACAACAAACGTCCGCACCGCAGCGTGGATTTTATGCTTCCGGTGGATGCACACAAGGAATCGGGATCACTTAAAAAGCACTGGAAAAAGCGGGAATTTAATACGACGGGAAAAGAAGCAACAGAATACAAACCTGCAACAAAAACCAGCGATAAAAAATGAAGCTGCACAAAAAAACAGGAAGAAGAATTATATCTGTCCCTTTAATCAGGGATAAGACAGAAAGGAATGAGCAGTTACAGGGATTAAAAATATGCAGGAAAGAATTTGCAAGAATAAAAAATGAAATAGTTTTGTAAATCAGTAAATGCAGAATAAATATTTACATCTATCAGAAATTAAAGTTAAATCTGTCAAGTTATTTCAGGAAAGGACAAATTGTAAAATATTGATTTTAAGAGTCCCTGTGGAATCTGACCCTCCACGGGGGCTTTTTACCCTTCCCAACGACTTTTCACCCTCCACAATACAATTTTTTGTGCCCACAACGCGATTTGACCCGCCACAGCCGGACTTTTTGTGCTCACAATGCGAAACAAGGAAAAAGAAAAGTTTGATTACGATTCTACGTGATTGTATACTTGAGGCTTGAAGCTGGTTTTTGGTATCCCTTCTACCAACCTCGTCTTGTTAGATCTCCTGCCGGATTCTAAATTCGCGCCATGCGAAAGAATCAGAAGTATAGTAAAGAGGAGATGTACCTGGCCATAGAGTTATGGCAGGAAAGTGGGTTATCTCAGATTAAGTTTTGTTCCCGTGAAAAGCTCTCGGTAAAAACATTTAGCTACTGGTATAAAAAATACAAGAAAGAAAACAGACTTTCGGTTGAGCAGAACAAAGAAACTCCTGATGCATTTATCCCTGTAAAAGTTTCCAGTGACAGAACGACAGCGGCCGGAAAAGAAAGTTATGGCCGGATAGAGCTATCTTTTCCCAATGGGGTTCAACTGAGTTGTCCGGCTGGGATTGATATCGGACAGTTGAAAAGCCTGATAAACCTTTAGCGCATGTTTGCCCTGTCATCCGAAAATCAGTTTCATTTGTACAGCCAGCCCACCGACATGCGTAAAAGTTTCGATGGTCTGAGTGGCCTGGTACAAAATATTCTTGGCCGGAATCCCTGTAACGGCGATGTGTTTATCTTTATCAATAAACGCCGCGATAAGGTAAAACTGCTCCACTGGCAGGGGCCCCGGCTTTATTTTATATTACAAGCGCCTGGAAAAAGGGACTTTTGAACTTCCCCGGTACAATTTTTCGGGCGGAAGTATTGTCCTGGATTATGCCAAACTGGTGATGATTATCGATGGATTGAGCATTAAAAATGTCCGGAAAAGGAAACGTTACCAAAACAATAACATATACCCGTGAGAAGAAGGGCCGAAAAAACCATCCTGGACGTATACCCTTACCCGACCACTTGCCAGTGGAAGAAATCGTCCTTGAACCGGAAGAAGATACCACCGGAATGAAGTGCATTGGCAGGGAAGTTACAGACCAACTGGAACTTGTTCCGGCAAAATTTTTTATCAAAAGATTTATCCGGCCCAAATACCTCAAACCCGAAGATGAAGAAACATTAACACATACAGGCGTCATTGCCCCACTGCCGTATCCCCCTGATAAAATACCTATCAAAAGCTGGAACTGCACCAAATACGCCAAGCATAATCATAGTTATTAAAGTAGGAGTTGCTGTAATAGTCATTACAAACATACCATCCGGTCAAATGTAGTACTTCCAATATGCGATTATTTGTAAAATTGTTTTTTTTAAAAGCTGATACAAACAATTAAAAGGGAAAATTCAACAAGCTATTACATCTGAAATAAGAATTTTTAATTATTATTTCTTCTCTTCAAGTTAATCTTTTCAATTATTCCAATTTAGTTACGATTTCTACTTCCCATCCATTCTGATAGGGACTATAAACAACATGGTATTTTGAACCTTCCAATAAATTAATGTTTTGCACAGTGCGTATATCCCCATTTTTATTTAATCTGAATCGTACGTGGTCATTTAAAGTAAATTGAATCGTTTCATCTTGATCATCATATATTTCACAACCTGTTTTAGATGATATTACGTGCTTTCCTAAGATTGAAAAATCAACACCATTTATACTTGTTATTGTACCAGTAATTTTTCGGCTAGTTACATGCTTTATTTTTGGTCCTTCAAAGTCCGGGCCTTTTGTTAAATCGAACCCTTTACCTTCTGTTTCTAATTTAATAATACGCAACATGTTTGCATTGTTCTTTTCAGGTAATTCAACCATTAGTGAAGTAGAGTTTTTTTCCTGAACAACAGACAATTTCTCACCTGTGTCCAAAAATATTGCGTTTTTTACAGGTGATTTTAATCCATTTACTGTAATGGGGCCTCCTGTCCAATTCCATAAGTGCAAATAAATAAAGTTGTTTTCTTTGCGCTGTGACAAAGATCCCCACACATGTTCTTTGGGAAAAGGACTACCTTTGGTCTTGTAAATGGCTTCACCATTTATATCCATCCATTTTCCCAGATCGCGCAACCTTATCTGATCCTGCAAAGGGAAAGTACCTTCAGGAGTAGGTCCAATATTCAACAAAAAATTTGAACCACGACAAGCACTTTTACTTACCATTTTTATTAGTTCATCAGATGACTTCCAAAAATCATCATTTTTATCATATCCCCAATTTAGTCTCATGGTCATAATTGACTCCATATATTCTGTCAAACCTGGATCTACAATGGCACGATCTCCAATGTTTTTATAATCTCCCAGTCCATTTCCAATCCGCCCATTTATGATACATTCCGGCTGGTATTTTCGAATTAATCCTGCACACATTTTATTAAATTCTTCATGAGCCTGAACGGGTGTATCATACCAAATCAAGTCAATTTTTCCATATTTCGTAAGTAACTCTGTTATCTGTTTTTTAGCAAAATCTACATATTTATCAGGTAATGGATTTAAATCCTGATTTTTTCGTGCATGGTGTTTCCAATCTTTTTCGTGGGAATAATAAAAACCTACTTTCATATCGTATTTCCTGCACGCTGCAATAAATTCTTTTACCAAATCGCGCTTTATTGCAGATGATTTTACAATATTCCAGTCAGAAACGTCAGAATTAAAAAGTGCGTAGCCATCATGGTGTTTTGATGTAAGTACCATGTATTTCATGCCCGCTTGTTTTGCCATTTTAACCCATTCCTCCGCATTAAATTCAGATGGATTCCAATTTAAAGCAGCATTCCGATATTCTGACACTGGCATATTGGATTTGAGATAAATCCACTCTGCACTGGCTTGTCCAACTTCTTTCCCATAATCACTTCCGTTATACTCACCACCAAAAGTCGAGTAAACGCCCCAGTGCAGGAACATTCCCAAACGTCCTTCGTCCCACCATCTCATGCGCTCGTGAAATGCCTTTTCCGATTCCTGTGCATAAAGAATTAGTGGAAATAGTACTGTAAAAATTAAAGTCAGAAAAAATAACAATTTTTGGCTTAGATGTTTTTTTGAAATTGGTGTCATTTATTGTCCTTCTTTTAATATTCTAAATAATTTATAAAAATGTGTTTTGTATTGATCAGGAATAGAATGCTTAATAGTTTTATTGATTTCATTGTTTGTATAAGTAAAAATTCAACTTAATTCTTTTCTATGCTATTTTCATTTGTATCCAGAATACGTAAAACACAAAAGCAAAGGGTGTTTTTTATGTAAAGTTGACGCCTGATGCAGCATAAAGTAACTGCGGTTTACCTTTCCTCATTATTATCGGCGGACGTTCGATTTTATCCCCGCACAATATCTTTGCATTCTTCATCAACGCTTCTTTCCCAAGATCGTGTTTCATTTTACTGAAAAAGTGTTTTTAATATATGTACAAAAACGATAATGAATAAAATTCTTTCATATTAATCTGGTTTTAGTTATTATCGAAATTTATATTCATTAATTTTTCTTGTTAGATATGAAATTCTATTACACTAGTCTGCTCCCCATCCTTCTTGCTTTATTTTTTTTACTGGACTTAGTGTTATTGATTGCAGGTACATCAGAAAGGTACGACCTGACACCTTCGGCCGTATGGTTAAAGTATACTCTCCTGCATTCGGAAGATCAATATATCCAGAGGGAAACTCATGATAATTATACCAATCACCTGTATAAACCACATGCCTTTCTATATTTGATTTTCCAATTGTTATTTCAAAGGGCTGCTGCTCCCATTCCTTATTCGCCGCATAGGTTATATTTATTTTGAATTTCCCAGGTTCATTCACATGTATAAGCCATTCTGCAGTATCTTCGGGCCCAGTCCATTTTGAGATATGAAATCCTCCCTTGCGATTAAATCGTGTCTTTGTCTTACCTTGAGTAATTACTTTTAAATAGTCTAATCGGATTAATCCTGAATCACCCTGCAATACAATCGGAGGATCAACCCTTGGGCATCCATCTATCTCAAGCACCAACACTGAAATAGGATCATCGATCGGACTTTTGGGAAGAGAAATTTGAGTCTGTTTTTCATTTTGCGAAACTGCCAGTTTTGATGTTTTATTAAGGAGCATATAGGCTGAGGTTACTGCATTTTTCAGACCATGTACCATTAGCACACCATCTTGTGGCCAATCACGAATAAAAAGATAGAGTTTGTTCCCGTTGACGGTGCAGTAGCCCCATGGTAATTCACCGAATGGATTGGCAGTTGTTCCATAAATACTTTCAGCATTGCGCTTCACCCAAGGTCCGACCTTACTGAATATTTCAATTGTAGCATCAGGTATTTCTCCATTCCCTTTTGGGCCTATATTCAAAAGATAATTTCCGCCCCGGCTAACAATTTCAAGAAGGCGTTGAATTACATATTCCGGTGTTTTCCAATTTGTGTCATATTTGCTGAATCCCCATGTATCATTTAGTGTCTGTGGAGATTCCCAATATTCTTCAATTCCTCCAGGAGGCGTGCCGTTATCGTTCATATTTTGATAATCTCCAAGAATTTCCTGATCATAATTTCCCACACGGCCATTTACAAGAATTGATGGTTGAAGATTATGTAAAAGATTGACAAACTCAAACCCTTGTTCTTGTGTGTACATCCCCCTGTCGAACCAGACTAATCCTATAGGACCGTAATTTGTAAGTAATTCTCGTAGTTGAGGTTTCGCTTTTTCTTCAAGATATTTCCTGAAATTTTCTTGATTGTATAGATGGCTACCCCAATCATTATCATAATCCCAGTTGTTCCCATATCCTCCGGGGTGATCCCAATCCTCTCTGTGAGAATAATAAACGCAGAATTTTATCCCTTCTTTAGCACATGCCTGTGATAGTTCTTTCAATGGATCTCGATTAAACGAAGTCCAATCTACAATATTATATGGCGAAACTTCAGACTTATACATTGCAAAACCATCGTGATGCTTAGCAGTTATTACAATATATTTCATGCCGGTAGCTTTAGCCAATTGAACCCATTTACCAGCATCAAACTTGATAGGATTCATTTCATGAGCAAGTTCGCGATACTCATTAACAGGTATTTTAGCATGCTTCATTATCCATTCAGCAATTCCATCAATTCGTTCTCCTTTATACTCTCCGGCAAGTTGAGAATAGGGTCCCCAATGAATGAACATCCCAAATCGGGCATCGTTCCACCACTGAAGCCGCTCGGTTTTTTCTTCTTCTGTTTCATCCCAAATTTCTTCCTGAGAAAAAACGTTCATATTAAGAAATACCGCAATTAACATAAATATTAATTTTCTGTTCATTTATACATGGTTTATAATTTAAATAGTATAATGTGAATTTTTTCAATTTTTCATCCAATTAATTTCTGACAAGTCATCCATTTCTTTATTTTCTGAGGATTTGTTGAGGTGTTTTGCATTTTTTGATATAATTGGCAATCAATTTTCCCATATCCTAAATTGTCAGTTATGATAAGAATAAAATTCGGCTTATCAGTTTCAGAAAGCTGGGATAATGATTTAATATCAGTTTTCTCGGTAACAACATTGATTTGGAAGAGAAAAAATAAAAAATTGAACGACAAAATTTTTATCATTAAAAGGTATTAGAGTCATTAGCTCAAATTATCTTACCGGAATAAGGTTAATTTCCTTAAATGTAAAACCAATTTTATTTTCAGTAAAATTCTCAGGAACCAACGACAATTGATATGTTCCCGGTTCTTCGAATTTAATTTTACCTGCCGAAGTATGAATGAGTTTCCAGTATTGGCTTCGCGGATTGTATTCCCTGCTGTCATCGGTTACAATCGTTTCTGATTGCTGACCTGCACAACTGATTTTTATTATCTGTCCGCCTTGCCAGACAGGAGAACCATGTGAGCCTGTTTCTGTTGTTACCAAATCAACCTTAAAAGTTCCGGCATTTTCAACCTTGAAATTCCATGTCAGATTGATTCCGGTATCCAACCAATTGGCACCTCCTCCGCGGGCAGTAAAATTAAGTTCAGCCGGTTGGTTCCCTTTTCTTGCTTCTCCCAAAATCCCGGATAACAATATAGTTTTATCAGCTTGTTGGCAAATTGAGGTCTCAACACTAGCCGATCCTTCAATTTCTATAACGACAACGGAAACAACTTTATCCGGTGCCTCTTCAGGAAGATCTATTTTTAGCCGGTGGTGGTCAGTATCTGAATTGTAATATTCTTTAAAGGGCAACACTTTTTGTTGCTTATCTGATAGCAAGTACACTTTCTTTACTTTATTTTTTAGTCCTTCAAGATAAAAATCGCTTCCGGGCCAATTAAATATACCCAGATACAGTTTTCCCGGTTTTTGAGTGATGTTTCCCCACTTAAATTCCATTTTGTACGGACTGGCCTTTGTCCCGTAAATGCATTCACTATTTGTTTTCATCCACTTGCCCACTTTAGCCAAGATATCTACAGATGCCTGTGGGATTACTCCTTCCGCTGTAGGGCCTACATTCAGCAGGTAATTACCTCCCTTTGCTGCAATATCAAAAAGCAAGCGTGTAAGCGCTTCAGGCGATTTCCAGTTATGGTCGTTTTTCTTAAATCCCCAAGTATTATTTAACGTAGCAGGAACTTCCCAGTCGCCAGAAACCGTTTCGGCCGGAATCACATTGTCGCCGGTGGACTTATAATCAGTTTCAACGCCACCTCCCAGTCTTCCACTGATAATACATGCTGGTTGTAAACTCCGCACGAGGTTCTTCAAGCTTTGCGCCTGTTCTTCGGAAATAGTCATTGGTGTGTCAAACCATATCATTCCGACAAGGCCATAGTTGGTGAGTAATTCCGTAAGTTGTGGTTTTACTTTCTCATCCAGGTATTTCTGAAAGTCACGCTCCTTTGGAAAGTCCCAATCGTTGTCCAGTCCATTAGGTTCATGCCAGTCTCGGGACTGGGAGTAATAAAAACATAATTTTAGCTCCTGCTTGTGGCATTCATCAGCCAGTGCTTTTATAACATCTTTACCATAAGGAGTGGCATCTACAATATTATACTTTGATGCTTCCGATTTAAACATGGCAAAGCCGTCATGATGTTTCGATGTGATGGTAATGTATTTCATGCCGGCATTTTTTGCTGTCATTACAAAATCGTGTGCATTAAACTTTACCGGATTAAATTGTTGTGCCAGTTTTTCATATTCTGCTACAGGAATCCTCGCGTTCTTCATTATCCATTCACCTATTTGCGGATACTCTTTTCCTTCCCATTCACCGGCAGGAATAGCATATAAACCCCAGTGAATAAACATGCCAAAACGGGCATCACGCCACCATTCCATTCGCTCATCTTGTGCGATATTTTTTTGGGCAAAAATCATTGGGGTGAAAGCGTTTAATAACGCAATGAGAATAATTATTTTTTTCATTTTTAATTCTTTTTTAAGTTCGATAATGTTTCAATATCTTCAGGATGGACAGAGCCATCTGGTAAAGGTCCGATGTTTAGTAAAAGATTGTAATGATTCGTCTGCGCGTCTTTCAATAACTTCCTTACATCTTCTACTTTTAAATGATGCCCGTCAATTGCTTTATTATACCCCCAGGTTGCCCCCCCATGAAAGCCCGAAAAGTGAGGTTGCATGGTATTACAAACTTCCTTTGGTTTATTCTTGTTTTTTTCATAAACCTCCTTTGCTATCGGAAACTTATCTCCAACAGTAGCATTTCCGCTACGTTCAGGTGCCATAAAGTCTTCATCGCCATTCGCCCCCTGTTTAAATGAGATTAAAACATGAGGGGACAGTTTACGAATTAATGCATATGTTTCGTCAATTGGAAAAGCGCCTGGGTTGGCGTAAAATCCCATTATCGGATCAAACCAAATACCTGCTATTGTTGGATATTGGGTAAGGAGTTCCCGTAACTGAGCATGCACATAATCCACATATTTACGAAAGTCTTCCGGCTTTTCATAAAGATACTCTTTCGGTCTTATTTTATAAGCCGGACGCGCATTGTTCCAGCCTGCTTCTCTTGAATAGAAATAGGGATGATGCCAATCTGCGGCGTAAGAATAATAAAGGAATAGCCCCAATCCTCCCTTTTCACAAGCTTTAGCCAACTCACCAATTAAATCGCGATGAGCCGGAGAATCAACACTGTTATAATCCGTTTCTTTTGTTTTAAACAGGCAAAATCCTTCATGGTGTTTAGAAGTAATCGTAATATACTCCATCCCAGCTTTTTTAGCCAGCTTAACGATAAAATCTGCGTCAAAACCCGACGCAGTAAATTTATCCTTTAGTATGACATATTCGTCCAGCGGAATTGTATCCAAAAGTTGAACCCATTCTCCCTTCCCTAACTGACTGTATAATCCGTAATGAATAAACATCCCAAATTGAGCATTCTGGAACCAGTGAAGATTGGCAGCCCGCGGATCCTTTTTGTACTCCTTTTTATAATCCTTTAAATAGGAAGGAACCTGACTATAAGAGGAAAAACTCAGAATGAGTAATGCGAAAATTAAAATGTACTTCATCATAACCACTATTTTTATTTATTTTAATTGTATTTATAATACTTAATATCAATATTAGAAGGGTAACATTCCTGGTTTTAAAAACTACGTCTATTAAAAGAGATATTAAGGCGTATTATGATATCTTACATATTCCTTTTCAAATGAATCCAGTTTTTCCCTCATTTCCCTTACTATATCTTCATATTCTGGCAGATGAACAAGATTGTTGGCTTCCAGTGTATCCTTATTAATTTCAAATAACTCCTCTATCTCTGGGTGGCATTCCGGGTACCGGATGTATTTAAAATTCTTTGTCCGCACATATTTGGAACGAATCGATTGGTAGTTATCTGGATTTTTGACTTCAGAAATTACAGGTTGATTGTTATCAAAATTATTTTCACCATAAACAGCATCATTAATTTCTTCCTTCTCGTTCCAAACAATAGGCATAATACTTTCGCCAGGCATACTTTCGGGTTTGGCAACATCGGCAAGGCTCAAAATAGTAGGAGCAATATCAATAATAGAAACCAAGCCTTGTTCCGTTATTCCTTTTTTTTCTTTCATATAGCGTGGATCATACACAATCAACGGTGCTTTGGCTGATTCATCGTACAAAATAGCTTTCCCCATCAATTGCCTCGAACCACAAAAGAAACCGTTGTCAGATGTAAAAATGATAACAGTTTTTCCGGCTATTCCTAGATCATCCACTTTCTGACGTATTTGTCCTACCACATTGTCAAGGCCTGTAATTAATGAATAATAATTTTTGATGAACATTTCGTAAGTGCTGTCAATCTCTATGTGCCAGTCGGGCCGGTTCATCCTGCCAAAATACCAATCTGCATTCCTGCTTTTTAGCTGCACAACTTTGGGCAACTCGTAATAATATTCTGGCGAATCATTGTTCATACGCGGAATTTTCTCCTTGTCATATAGCTTACGAAACTGTTCCTGTGGATCGAAGGGTGCATGCGGGGCTTTAAAACTTACGGAAAGGCAAAAGGGTTTATTTTCCTTGTTTGCTTTTTCAATAAATTCGATGGCCTGATGCCCCATAAATTCATTTAGGTGGTCCGAATGCCATATATTTTCATAACCGTTAAAAGTGCCTCCTTTACCGAGGCGATAACTCCCTTGTCCTGGGAATCCATTCCAAACATCAAAATGTTTTTTTGGCATGTATTCTTGTTTGTTTTCGTATCCCTTATCCACTAACTTTTCAGGACCTTCAGAAACAGCAAAACCGAATTTACCGATAAAACCGGTGTAATATCCTGAATTCCTGAGCAATACCGGATAGGATGTTTCAAACTCTTCTTTCGTGATTACATAATTGGTTGGTCTGTCAAAACCTGAACCATGCGTTCCCAGGTATTTACCCGTCATTATCGAGGTGCGGCTGGGCATACAAATGGGGGCCACGTGGTAGGCATTTAAAAACATTACCGACTGCCCGGCCAGTTCGTCTATGTTAGGAGTAATAACATGACTATTACCCATACACCCCAGCGCTGTACTTCTAAGGTCGTCGGCCAATAAAAAGATAATATTGGGCTTTTCAGATAATTTTTTTTTATCTATGCCTGATTTTACATCGACATGACAACCGTTGATAATATTGAGTAAAATTAGCAGAGCAACAGTTAAAATCTTGAACTTCATTTTACAAAGTTTATAAATTGTTATAACCAGATGAATTTAATTTGATAAATTATACTTTACAATCATTTTTTCCTGATTTGCAATTAATAAGGCTCCCATTAATCTATTTTTTCAATATAAACATAATAAGCAGGATAAATATGATTTTCAGCGTCGTAGAGTCTTGTTTCCATGTCGTATTTTCCTTTCTGCATGTACACCGTAAAGGTTTCTTCTTTGTCACCCTGCATTATTTTTTTCATTAATCCCTCGTAATCTCCAAGATATAATACAGCTTTTTGCATATTCACATTATTACTGGGTGGCATCGGATCATTAACTTCAAGTGTAGGTTTTATACCGGGAAACACCTCGTTAAATGCCAGTCCGCTTGCTCTGGGGTAGCGGCATAAACTTATTTTATATGTTCCTGCAGTAGTAAAATCAATTTTGAAAACGCCGGAGCCCGGGGCCGCCTCAAGTGCACCGTACTGATGCCATATATGACCCCAAAAGCCGGTATGCAGATCATGTGCACTAATTCGTGTCGGATTTTCATAAGGAGTACCGACCTGAATATATGCATATTTTTCATTAACGCCTTCATCAATTATTGACTGCCACCATTTTTCATAGGTTACGCGCAAAAGTTTTACCTTATCCGGATAATCAGTGGCCAGATCTTTGGTTTGTTTCGGATCTGTTTTGATATTATAAAGTTCCTTTCCATTTACCAAACGCCATGTATTATCCATAACCGAAGATTTCCGCCATTCAACTAGGTTTTGTTCACGTTGAGAATCTGTAACAATACTTCGCTCGTTCCAGTTGTCATTATCTCCTTTCAGCAACGGCGTCAAACTTGTACCGTCCAAAGCTTTAAAAGGAACAAATTTAAGTCCGCACAAATCGACAAGTGTTGGAAAAACGTCGATATGTGCAGTGAGTTGATTTACATCACGCTTCCCATTAATATCTGATTCCGGCCAGCGGATGAAAAATGGCACCCTATGCCCTCCATCGTACTCACTGTTTTTTTTGCCCCGCATATTTCCATCGTAACCGAAAGCTTTTCCGTCTTGATACTGAATTCCCGTTGCAGTACCATTATCGGTCATGAAAATTACTATGGTATTATCTTTTAATCGCAATCTTTCAAGCTCGTTCTCAAGTAATTTAAAATTATCATCTATATTAGTTATCATTCCATAGAATCTTTTTTGCGATTCAGAAATTGATTGCTCATCTTTATAAATATTATAGTATTTTTCAGGAACAAAAAGAGGTCCGTGAGGAGCATTGGTGGCGAGGTATACAAAAAACGACTCGTCTTTATGTTTTTCGATAAAATTCAGAGCATTACTGAAAAACACATCCGTACAATACCCTTTGTATTGCTCCGGAACACTGTTATGCCAGTAAGTATCATCGAAATAATCGTTTCCCCAGTAATCAGGGCCCTGCGTGATTCCCCCACCCCCGATTCGTACTACTTCTTGAAAACCTCGGTCTTCGGGTCGGAATGGGTAATTGTCTCCGAGATGCCACTTGCCAAACATGGCTGTTTTGTAACCGTTCTGTGCAAAAACCTGAGCAATTGTGGTTTCATCTTTAAACAACTGAGAGCGTCCAGCAATGGTATGAAAACAATTTAAACGATCGGTGTACCTACCAGTCATCAGTGCCGAACGAGTGGGGGCACAGGTTGGTGACACATGAAAGTTTGAGAGGTGCACTGATTCGTTATAAAATCTGTCCAAAGCGGGGGTTTGGATAACCTTGTTTCCTAAACAATTTAAATCGCCATAACCCTGGTCGTCAGTAATCACAATGATGACGTTGGGTTGCTTATTCTGGCTAAATACAGGAAAAGTGATCATATAAACCAAAGCCAGCAATACTAACTTAACAAAACTAAATCTTTTCATTTTAATGGTATATTGTTAAAGTTTATCGTTAATTCCATATTTATAGATTATGTTATTTTTATCCACTCCTTAAAAAGCTTTAAAGGGGACTTTATCCTTCCTCCTGAAGAGGTTTTCAGAATCAATCAAAAATCGTATAAAACGAGAATATCATTTTAATATTTTGTATTTTTCAGACATTCAATTTTTGAGCAATTTCCATAATCATAAGCTTATTTCAATCACATATCCATATTTATTTGGACGTTCCCTTGGTAATTTTATTTTCAATCCTTTATCCGTCTGTTCCCAACTTAATGAAGATTGACTACCCAGCATTTTCGCTGATTTGATATTTCCTACCAAATTAATGCTCATACATTTAATCAGTGCCTCCGACTCCGGGTATTTAATTGCTATAGCATAAACTTTTCCATTTTTTTCAGTGAACCAAAAATCTTCAGGTGCAAAATTGTTTTTAAATCCCTGTTTTTTACGGTCACCTGTTCCTTTCATTTGTATTTGCGTAGACCCTTCTTTAGTTATCTTCCATTTCCGCGTACCATAGACAGCCTCGCCATTTATTTTTAACCATTTACCCACTTCCAGGAGATTGTACACACTTTGATCGGGGACAACACCTTCGCTGGTAGGTCCAATATTTAGCATGTAGTTCCCACCTCTTGATACAATTTCAAGAAGCCAGTACAATATCTCATCCGGAGTTTTCCAATCGTTGTCATACGACTTATATCCCCATGAGTTATTATGGGTTCCTACTGTTTCCCATGGTTTGGTAATTTTATCTCTGTCATCTGGAATAACATTGTCACCTGGTATAAAATAATCGCCGAATCCATTTCCGATGCGTTCGGTAATAATGATTTGGGGCTGTAGGTCGTATACAATTTTATAAAAAGTAAAACTTTGTTCGGGTTTCATACGCCAGGGCATATCGTACCAAAGCATTTTCATTCCGGGATAATTTTGCATTAGCTCTTTGACCTGCGGAAATGCTTTTTTTTGTAAATAATCATCAAACGTATTAGGTGAGGGATCCCAGGTATTTGCACCAAATGTTTTTTCATGATCGCTGGCGTCGGGATTTCTCATTGCAAATTCAACCGATTGCGCATCTGAGCCATCCATCCAATCGATATTATGGGAGTAATATATACCAAATGCAATACCCTGTTTGTTGCAGGCATTCTGCAGTTCACTGATAATATCCCTTTTAAAAGGTGTGTTCATCACATCAAAGTCGCTTACTTTCGAGTCATACAGAGCAAAACCATCATGGTGCTTGGAAGTAATAACCAAGTATTTCATTCCTGCTTCTTTCGCAAGAAAGGCAATAGAATCGGCATTGAATTTCACTGGATTGAATTCATTAGCAAGCTTTTTATATTCATTTCTGGAGACTTGAGCCGCATGCATAATCCATTCTGCTACAAAAGGAGGACGCATCTCCTCCATCTTTTTACCTTTCCATATCCCTCCTTGTAGAGAATATAAGCCCCAATGAATAAACATGCCGTACTTGGAATCTTTGAACCAATCAATAGTAGGTTTCTTGGAGGCATTCATTTTTTCCCACTCCTTTGTATGTATTTTAGGGAATTCTTCTGTTTTTTGTGCAACGGCTATTTGCACTATCAAAAGCATTAACAGAGCCTTCAATATTGTCTTCATTATGCTAATTTAATCTTATACTATTTCTTTGTTTACCTTGTTTCTTTATGAATTTTGGCACACAGTTTTCATTATTATACTGGTAATAAGATCTGTGTTTTGAAATCAATTTGAAAATAGATATGCTAACAAGCGGTTAAAAAATTAAAAGATGGCGGAGTTTAATAACAAAATCAGATGTGCACAGAAAGAAGTTATACATAAACAAAAATCTGGTATTCAAATAGTAATATAAACTCCGCCATCTTTGGTAAATTATTAAAAAACTAATATCCAGGATTTTGTTCTAACATTGAGTTTCTTTCGATTTCATTTTGCGGAATAGGAAACACATAATGTATAGAAGGTTCAAAACCATAAACGCTTAAAACAGCTGTTGCTTCTCCTGTTCGACGAAGATCATTCAAGCGCTGTCCTTCCATTGCAAACTCAATTTGTCTTTCATGATATATGGTATAAAGAGTAAGTTCGCTCTCCTCTAATTCAGGTATTCCAGCTCTTTTTCGTACTTGATTTATTCCCCACAAGGCTTCATCCTTCTTCCCAAGTTGCATTTCTGCCTCAGCATAATTCAACAGTATTTCAGCGTAACGCATCAAATGTTGATTCAGCGGAGAACCTTTGGCTACAACCCCCTGAATGATTTCACCACTTGGTGCATCTTCATTTGACAACATATATTTTGCCACATTGAGTCCGGTTTCTGACCAGAGTGGATTATATTCAATTCCAAAGAATGGATCACCTTCCATAAAAACGGTGGTTTTACGCCTTATGGTATCGTCGGGTTCATAAAGGGAAACGAACTCTGGTCTAATAATCAGTTCGCCCCCCCCGTGAGCTGTTTGCGGATTACCCCTTGGACTGAAACTCCAGCAATACATCGAAAAATTCTGTTCCGGTGTCCTACTTTGTGCAAATTGCACCTCAAATAACGATTCATTGTTATTTTCATTTGCCAAAGAAAAGACTGAATTGTAATCATTTATTAACTCATATTCGTCCGAGTCAATAACTTTTTTTGCCTTTTCTGCAGCCTTTGACCAATCGTTAAGATACAAATATACACGAGAGAGATATCCCGATGCTGCTCCGGCGGTTGCTCTTCCGAGATCACTTGTTCCTCTCAGTGCAGATACTGACGGAAGGCTTTGTTCCGCGAAAACCAAATCTTCAGTAATTTGTCCATAAACCTGGTCAGAAGTTGTCCTCGGTACCTCCAACTCATCAGGATTTTGAGGCGCAAGTATCAAAGGTACATCGCCAAAATTTGAAACCAAGGTATGATAATATATCGCCCTCAAAAATCTTGCTTCTGCGGTAAGACTCGCTTTTGTGTTGTCATCCATAGGGACGTCTGTTATTTTTGTAATAACAATATTAGCCAAATTAATTCCCTGATAACAATTTGACCATAAACGATTAAATAATCCATCCGTTGGATAAAATATCCAGTCGGATATACCACTTCCGGTTGGGTTGGTTCCAATGTCAGTCGACATATCCCAAAGACGATTGTCATCGGTGTCAAAAATGTCTCTTAAAGGCGCATATGCGGCATTTACAGCCAAACGCATGTCATTTTCCGTTTTGTAAAAGCTCTCTTTGGCTATCTGATCTTCTGGCAACTCATTAAGAAAGGATTGACTGCAACCAAAAGCAATGAAAATTACCAGTGAACTTAATAAGAATATACCTGTATTTTTCATGATTTCTGTTTTTTATAAATTAATCTGTACACCCATTTGTATTGTGCGGGACTGAGGGTAACTTGTGAAATCATCCACACCATAAAGATTACTCAGGTTTTCTCCTCCAATTTCAGGATCGAAACCGATATATTTGGTAAAAGTTAACAAGTTATTTGCAGTAAGATAAATTCTTAATCTGTCAAGCCCAATTTTATCACAGATGTTTGCAGGAAAGGTGTAACCCAACTGTATATTTTTCACTCTTAGATATGAACCGTCACTAATGTATCTGTCAGATACTTGCCTGTTACCATTCTTATCTATCAAAGTAGGTCTTGGTTTAGTCACATCATTATGTGGATTTTCCTGTGTCCAGTAATCTTTTGCCCAGATGAACATGTTTCCTCTGGTATCTGCTTCTTCGAGATCCATTCCACCGTTTCTGCCTCTGTAAATAGCATTACCATAAACTCCCTGAAAGAAAATTGTAAAATCAAAGTCCTTGTAATTGGCATTAAAATTCAAACCATAAGTGAAGTCAGGGAAAGGATTGCCAATAATATCTCTGTCAGCACTTGTTATTGCACCGTCGTCATTTAAATCTTTAAAACGAATGTCTCCTGGCTTTGCAAATGGTTGTATCAGCTTATCACCAATTCCGTCACCTGTCTCATCAAATGTATATGCGTCAATTTCTTCCTGATTTTGGAACAGACCATCGGTTACCAGTCCATAAAATGACCCGATTGCCTCTTCTTCCCTGATAATTGAAACGCCACTGAAGATATCGTTTTGAATCTTGGTTACTTTGTTTTGTACTGTTCCTATATTTGCAGAAATATTCCATTCAAATTCATTTTTGGTATGATGATATGTCAAAGACAATTCCATACCTGAATTCTTCATATTGCCCAGGTTTGCCCAGGGATATCCAGAAATTCCGGCAGTCAGAGGAATTGGTAGTTGATATAACATATCAGATGTTTTCTTATTGAAGTAGTCTGCTACCAATTCAACTGAATTATTGAACAAACCAATATCAAATCCGAGATCAAGCTGCAAAGTCGACTCCCATCGCAAATCTGGATTTCCCATTTTGACAGGTTTTATTGTCTGAATAATATCCTGATTGGGACCAAATACCGTAGAGCCAAAGGTTAAAACTTCAAGTGAGGCATATCTGTTTATACGGTCATTCCCGGTTTGCCCGTAGCTACCCCTAATTTTTAAGTTACTTACAACCATACTTTTTGGAAAAAATGATTCCTCACTGATTCTCCAACCACCAGATATAGAAGGAAAATAACCAAACCGGTTATTTGAACCAAATTTAGAAGAACCATCAGCTCTCAGAATCAATTGTAATAAATATTTTTCCTGATAATTATAGTTTACCCTGCCAAGATAGGAAATCCATGAATCCTGATATTTTGTTCCGGTTGCACTCACTATATTGCCACTTGCTGATGTCACTTGTAAGCTCTCATCTGCAAAGTTTGAACTTGCAGTAAGGAGGTTTTCTCCTGAATATCTCCTTGCAGAGGAACCTAACAGCAAATTGAACCGGTGGCTTTTGTTTATATTAAAATTGTAAGTTAAGGTATTATCGAACGACCAAAAGAAAGTTTTGTCATAGCCTTTGGTAAGGTTATTCAATCCTCCATTGTTTTTGGTTCCATAAGACCAAATCTTTTGAAAATTTTGTGTGTCATCAAAAGCGTAATCCACTCCCAGGGTTGATTTAAACTCTAAATTTTTGGCTATTTTTGCACTTCCGTAAATTGTTCCAAGCATTCTTAGTTGCTTTTGAACGAAACTAAAATTATTATTTTCAATAAAACCAACTGTATTCTTTGTGCCAGGATGTTCACCAGCCCTTGAAGGACCAGCATAATCACCTACCTGCCATCCATTTGCTTGGACAACAGGATTATTTTCTATATCCCATTCAGTCCAATGAATTGGAACTGTAGGTGAAGCTCGCATGGCAGATATAAATATTTCATTTTGATTTGGAGCTCCTCCTGGATTTTTCCATTGTTCATGTCCTACGGTCAATGTGTTTCCAAATGTTAATCTTTTGCCTATTTTCGATTCTGTATTAACCCTAAAATTAACTGACTTGTATCCTGATGTTCTAAGAACACCTTCCTGTGTTTTATAGTTGGAACTGACCAAATAAGAAGTACTTTCATTGCCACCGCTCAGACTAAAGTTGGTGTTTGATATTGGAGCCGTATGAAAAATCTGACTTAACCAATCTGTATTATGAGGTATATTAAGATCACTGCGGCTCCACCATTTGTGGGTTCCATCATTTTCTTCTGCCGTACTGTAGATGTCAATATATTCATCTTTCCCCATTAGTTTGGGCATTTTGGCCAACTCCTGGAAACCATAAGCGAAATCGAAGTCAATTTTGGGAACACTGCCTTTTGTACCTTTCTTTGTTGTGACAATTACAACCCCATTTGCTGCCTGAGCCCCGTAAATGGAGGCTGAAGCATCTTTAAGAATTGCGACTGATTCTATATCCTGAGGATTAATATTCTTTATATTTTCCGTCTGAATGCCGTCAACAACATATAATGGGCTGTTATTGTTTATGGTACTTGATCCCCTAATTCTGATGGTAACATCAGCTCCAGGTCGACCGGAAGTATTTGTTATTAATACTCCGGAAGCTCTTCCTTGAATTGCCTGATCCAACCTTGTCGCATGGATTTTATTGATATCATCTGAAGATATATTGGATATGGCACTTGTTAATTCTTTCTTTACTAAAGTACCATAACCAATCGCCACCACTTCCTCAATTCCTATGGCATCAACTTCCAAGGTTACATTAATGTTTGTTTTACCGGCAACCCGTATTTCCTGAGTTTTCATCCCTACAAACGAAAATTGCAGTGTGGCATCATCCGGAATATTTGATAAGGTATAAATTCCATTGGCATTGGTTACCGTTCCCTGTGTTGTTCCTTTTACTGCTACTGTTACGCCAGGCAGAGGGGAACCGGATGAGTCGGTTACTTTACCGGAAATGGATTTTTCTTGTGGTTGAGCCGTAATGATTCCTCCCTGAGATTTCGTATCATCTGTATATGTATCCCGGGAAGGAAAAATAACGATCTGTCTGTCTATCACTTTAAAGTCAAGATTTGTTCCTTCCAAAGCCTGTGTTAAAATACTTTCAACAGATGCATCACTGGCAACAATATCAACCTTTCGGCTATTATCAACCTGATTATTTCTGTAGAAAATGTTAAACTCACTTTGATTTTGAATTTCCTCGAAAAGCTGCTCTAAAGAAATATTTCTTAAATGAAAAGAGAACTTTGTGCTTTGCGAATAAGTTGAAGTCGCAAAAACATTACTTATACCAATCAGCATGAGAAAGATTGTTAGCCTCATAACTTTAAAAAAATGTGTACCCAATAACCGTTTAAGGAAAACAAGGCACCCCGTTTTACTTTTTTTCATAAATTTGTTTTGATTTTAAATTAATAAATGTCGCTTTAGAGCGATGTTAATTAATGTTCAGGCTTGCAGATGGTACCAACACCTGCAAGCTTTTTTCTTTTTCAAATACTAAATTGTAATTTTTGCATAGGCAGAATTAGTTTAGGTTAATGATTAGTTTTTGGTTGTCATATCTAACTATAAATGGTGTAGTTTCTGCAATTACGTTTAATACTTCTTCAGGCGTATTTTTTAAATTCAGGTTTCCTGAAAATCTTTCCCTGCCCAGAGTTTCGTCTTCTAATACAATTTCCACATTGTAATACCGCTCTAATTTTTTTATGATATTTGCAAGCGGTTCATTCTTAAATATAAAATAACCATCACGCCATGATAAATAGTTTTTTGCATCAACCTGTTGTTGATGGAATGTTTTATCATTTGAATCAAAAACAGCCATCGTCCCGGGCAGAATCGTTAGCCTTTTTTTATGAAAAAGGGATTTCTCTCTTAAATCAAGCTCTATCTTGCCTCTTTCCAAAACGGCGCTGGAAACATTATCATCAGTATAGGCACTTACATTAAACACTGTTCCCAGAACTTTAATTTCAAAATCCTTTGTGGCCACAAAAAAAGGATGCTGCTCTGAATGTGTAACATCAAAAACAGCCTCCCCTTCGATGTAAACTTTCCTTTTCTCTTTCATATTTGCCGGATAGACCAATTTTGATCCGGAGTTTAACCAAACTATTGAACCATCGGATAAAGTTATCTGTGTTTGCTTTCCATACGGAACGACCAATGTGTTAAATACCTGCTCTACCTGCACAACCTTTTGAGATATTTTTTGGGTTGAATCGATAATAATGTTTTCTCCTTTGGGGTCATACTCAATACGGGAATCTTTTTCTGTTATTAAAACCTTACGCCCATCCTGAAGAAGCAGGTTTGTAACGCTATCGGGTTTTGCAAAATCCAAACTTTGTGCAAAATCAACAATACCCGTTTCCTTTTTAAAATCATTTTGGAGGAACCATGCAGAAATGATAACCAGCAAAATCGATGCGGCGACAGCCCATCGTGATAAATATTTGTTCCGTTGCGCCTTTTGAACGGATAACTTTATCCTTCTTTTTGTTTCTTCTTTTTCGCTATTTGGAATAGTATTTCTTTTGGAAGATAAATAATTGTTGATAATAGCGGCTATCTTAAGTTCTTCTTTATTTCCTGTTTTATCAGACAATGAGTCTATCACAAAATCATCATTGGATAATATATCGTGTGCCTTTATTTTGTTTTTTTTATTCATTCATTTCCCTTCTATGTTTAGAGAAAGAGTGAAAATGTAAAAACATAGACAAAAAAAATACACTTTTTATCCTTTTTTACACAAGCAACTAATTCCCAGCCGCTTCTTGTTTCTCGTTTTGATAAAAAAGAAATAATAACTGGATGGAAATCCCCTTCTTTTGAAGTGCTTTTCGGAGTTCCTTCAGGGCACGATAAATTTTTGTGCGAGTCGATTCAACGGAAATTCCTAAAATACCTGCAATTTCCTGATATGAAAAATTCTGTTCAAACTTTAATGAAAGACCTTCGCGTTGCCTGTCAGATAACTCCATCATCACCTCTGCCAATATTTTGTGATTTTCATCTTTTATTTCGGAGGCTATTAAATCATCCTCAAAAGTCATAACCGGAATATCATTTTGAAGTAATATTTGCTCATCAGACAAAACAGAAACTTTTTTAACCTGCTCTTTGTATATTAATCTCCGCAGGGAGCGAAATAAGTAGAAATGAATATTATCGGTTTCAGAGAGTCGCTCCCGGTACTTATATAAATCCAAAAAAAGATCGTGGATACAATCTTTTACCAAATCTTTGTCTCTTGTGAAATGTAATCCATAGCTGTAAAGTGAATCAAAAAACAAATCATAAAGCGAATAAAAAGCCTTATCATCTCCTTTTCTAAATCGTTCCCAAAGATAACGATCCTTATCTTTCTCACCTTCATTATGTAGAGCTATGTGGTCGCACATAATCGAACAAAAGTATAAAAAATGATTTATTTAAAATCAGCATAATAATATGTCAGCCATACAGTGAGATATACTACGGCTAGGGATTCACAAAACTACAAACTACAATCGGGAGCTTATTGCAAAGGTATGGAACCTTGCCCATGCTGCGCGCAAAGTGTGGACAAACACCAAAAGATATATTTCTTTATATGAATATCCGTAAGACTACTTCAATTAATCCATTATGCACATAATCATCTAACAGAAAACACATTAAAAAACATACCTTATTTTTTCTGCGGCAAAATCGTGGGGCTGTTCAAAAAGTGAATTTAAAAATTATGGAACTTACAAATTGTTGTCATGTTCTTTTTACCCATCCAAACCTCCCCTGAGGTGAGGCTTAAACGGCAGGGAATTTAGGCGTGATAATCTTCATCGTTATTTACAATTTGATAGTTCCGGAAAAATCCATTTCACTTTTCGGACAGCCTAAGTAGAGGGAAAGTTCAGTAAAATACATCTTTTGTATTGTGTATTATTTCGAATATACAGTTTAGTAATATATTTTATAAAAGGCTACACTGAAACAATAAGTGCTTTAGGAATTAAAGGATCTGAATCCATCACTTCACTTCCATAGCACCATGCCAGTGTAACTGTAAGTGATACTCCAACACCTTCCCTTTCAAAGCTGCACAAACTGCAGCATCAGCAACACCACCTATTGTTGTAGGTGCAATAACACATTGTATCTTTTCACCAGATGGAAACCGAAGATTCTCTTCTACTAAATTGGCAGCAGTCTTGGCCAAGTTCATTGTTTGTTTCTCAAGCGATTCACGGACACCACGTTCTCTTCCATCAATAACCGGGCGGATACCAACTTTTGTTGGCAACCTTCCTATCAATCTATTACTCATATTTATAATTTTTTATTATTCGATTAAGTCAATTCTTTTTCAACAAAATCACCAAGTTTCTTATAATATTTATATAAGGTTTTGTATTTCTCAACATTCTCAGGAATTGGATGATATTCCATTTCGAAACCTCCACCCATTTTTGCCTGCGCCTCGCCAAGGTTTTCGTAAACACCGGCTGCAACTGCTGCTGCCATTGCAGTACCCAGAGCACAAGCTTGTTCTGAATGAGCCACTTTAATTGGCATATCCAGTACGTCGGCAACAATTTGCATTACCAATTTCGATTTTTTAGCCACACCACCCAGTGCAATTACACCGTCGATGCGGATTCCCTCAGAAATAAAGCGATCGTTAATGGCTTTTGATCCGAAAGCAGTAGCTTCAACCAATGCACGGAAAATACGAGGAGCATCCGAACCCAGATTCAATCCGATAATCGCTCCTTTTAATGCCTGGTTAGCATCCGGAGTACGACGACCGTTCATCCAGTCGAGTGCTACGATTCCACTTTCTGCGATAGGAATTTTTTCAGCTTCCTGGCTTAATTTAGCAATGATCTTGCCTGAAGTTTCATCTATCAGTTTTTTCTTAGTCTCCTCGTCGATCAAATCAGATTCGGCCAAAATATTTTGCATTGGCCACTCGATCAAACGACGAAACCAGGCGTAAATATCACCAAATGCCGACTGACCAGCTTCCAAACCTAACATACCCGGAACGATAGATCCGTCAACCTGACCACAAATACCGCTTACCAGTTTATCACCCACTTCTTCAAGTGGCGCAATCAACATATCGCAAGTTGATGTACCCATTACTTTCGACAAGTGATAAGGCTCAATTTGAGCACCAACAGCACCAAGGTGAGCATCAAAAGCTCCTACCCCAATCACCACGTTGGTAGATAGACCTAATTTTTTCGCCCACTCTTCACTCAAAGTTCCTGCCGATACATCGCAAGTGAAAGTTTCTTTAAACAAACGATCTTTTAAACCGGCTAACATTGGATCAAGCTGAGTCAGGAATTCTTCTGATGGAAGACCACCAAAAGCTTCGTGCCACATCGCTTTGTGACCGGCAGCACATCGACTTCTTTTTAATGTTTTTGGATCGGTATTACCGGTGAGTAGCGCGGGAATCCAGTCACAATGTTCCACCCACGAATATGCAGCTTGATAAACCCTTGCATCCTTACGGATAATATGAAGCAGTTTTGCCCAAAACCATTCTGATGAATAAATTCCACCTTCATATTTTGTAAAATCAATTTTCCATTTTTTGACCAGCTCGTTAATTTCATCAGCTTCTTTTACTGCCGTGTGATCTTTCCACAATATAAACATGGCATTTGGGTTTTCCTCAAAGCCGGCAGTTAATGATAGTGGCGTCCCGGTATCATCAACGGCAACAGGAGTGGAACCGGTTGTATCAACAGAAACTCCCACAACTTTTTTAGCAACATCGTCTGGAGCATTCTTCAAGGCCTCTTTTATCGTAAATTCCAGTCCCTCCAAATAATCCTGTGGATGTTGACGAAACTGATTCTTCGAGGCTTCACAATATAATCCTTGTTTCCAACGGGGATAATTATAAACCGCACCTGAAACTTCTTCACCGCTTTCTACATCAACAATTAATGATCTAACGGAATCAGTTCCAAAGTCTATTCCTATACAATATTTTTTCATAATAAAATCACACTTATTTATATTCAAGCCACGGAATGATAAGCACCTGACTAGTCATTAAGATTATTCGGAACCTCAACACCGGAAACAATAATCTTATTTACATCGACATATCCATACACGATGTTTAAAAATGGTTTTCCTCCTTTTAGTCCCACATTTCCAAAACCTGTTTCAGTAGAAAGAAAACTTGTAAAATCACCTATTTGAGAATCAACGTACAAAATCTGATCAACAGCATCATAGTGCACACCGGTTAGTCCCTGCAAAAGTCCATAACTTGCCATGGCACGAGCATACCAATGACCGCATTCAAATTCATTAAACGGGTTCCTAATCCGTCCATCGTAGCGTTTCCGTGCTTCCCGTACAATCTCTAAGCCTTTTTCAACTTCGCCCATAAACATAAGATGAGAGGCAACCTGGTATTCAATTCCGGTCCATACTTCATTGCTATAAACAAAAGGAAGTGTTAAGTTATCTCCATGGGGCCAGGTACAAAGTAAAAGGCCTCCTTCATCTCCAACAGCGTAGGTTGGGCGTTGCGGATTAACATGGTCTGTCAAATCGTTCTTTAAATTGTATTTATGAACGGATACAAGATGACTTTTAACTTTATTTTTATCTACAATATTTTTAAGTCCGGCCATTTCCCCAATCCATGCACCAAGTATTCCATCTGACAAACATCCGTTACCATATTGATATTTTGGACCTTCCTTTTGCAACAATTCAATTGCTTCTGGTGAATAATTCATCATAATCCCAATTTTTGATTCAGCAACCGGATCTTTCGCCGTTAAACCATCAATCTTTATTTTCTGAATAAAATACTCACCGTTAAACAGGTCGTTTTCAATCGTCTTTTTCCCTTTGTTTAATAACTCTTCATAAAATGAGATATCATCGTCCATTGATTTCCCCATTTCAATCATAGCTGATAAAGCGCCCAAATAAAAACTGGTACACATTCCATCGGGGCCCCAGAATTCGATGTCATAAGTGTTGTGATGTGGCTCTTCCAAGGTCCCGGTGTGCCTTGGATCCCAGTCTTGGATGCAGTAATCCATACTCCTTTTTACATAAGGATATAACTTTTTCATCCATTCATCATTGCCTGAAATACGCCACTCCCGGTAAGCCTTCATAATTCCACCTAACTGTCCGTCAGCAGCGGCATGAAAGTTATGTCCTTCAACCGGACTAATAGGCAGACTTGCCCTGAAATTCTGATGCCCTTCTTCATTCTGACTGACCTCGAATTCAGTTTCCCGTAAGGATCTTTCCAGTGCAGGAAATAAATTTGGTATTGCCTGTGCATAATTCCACACATGCGTACACGAACCGGGACAACAACCAGCCGCATCACGGCATCCTTCCCACCCCCACAGTTTTCCATCTTTCTGGCGCAAAACAGTCGGAGACTTCAGAATAGTAAGATTGGCAGCAACTGCTTCAATTACTTCAGGGGGCAGCGTACTGGAATAAAAGGCCTTAGAAAATAATTCAGACTTGTTTCTTAACTCATAATAATTCTGTCGCCAGTATTTTATTACTTCTTCAATACTTGTAAATCTTCCGGAATACCAAGGCTCATAATAAGTATTACTTAAATCGGAACAACAACCGGTTGACGGATCACAATTTTTTGCTATTTCCGTCTTCATATCAACAGGAGGAAGACCAGACCGAATATCAGAGTGCGGAACATACCAGGCCATCATTACTTTGATTATCTTCTCTTCGCCTGGCTCTAATTCAAACGGAACATATAGAGAGGCACCTGGCGCCCCATTGGATTTGGTATCTTCTTTGAAAGTAAATTCCGAGATGTCCTTCCAAAATATGGTTCGGGAATCGACCCAGCCACCACGAAACCAGGATAAATCAGTTATTGTTTTAGAATCATCGCACATAATTGCAAAGTCCCCTTTATAATGGGGTTTATCTGGTTTACATTCTTGTTTGAGCAGGAATCCATTACTTATCGCCGAAATTGAATCTCCGCTTTCATATTGTCCTCCCCATTCTTTAGTGATTTCAATTCGCATAAAGTTTTGAGCATGATAAGAAAAACAAGCCTCTATTCTTTTATTGCTCGTGTTTTTGAATTTGTATTCAAGAGCACCAACCGGCAGACTTGAATTGTCTTCATCAGTAGGGATAAATGGACTCCACCCTGTTAATGATACATTTAAGGGAATATCACTATCCTTTAGTTCAATATCTGCAAATGGGAAGCGGGTCTTAAAATTTACTCCTTCAAAGCGTGGAAAACCATAGTTCTTACTTCGCGCACCATTGCCTGTTCTTGGATTGCCAAATATCTTCCACCCGGGAACAGGCCCCTCAAGTACTTTTGCCCCATTTTTATATCCTTTTACCGCAATTGCAGCCATCATAAAAGGCTCATTAAAAATATCAGGTTGGTTTCTGACCGACATATGCGAGATAGCTCCTGTTCCTTCAAGGCAAAACATACCTGCCCCAATACCTCCAATTGGAAAAGCAATTCTGTCCAGGTTTTCTCCTGTATAACTTTCATTAAAATTATGTCCTGACTCTTTTTCGGCATACGATTTCATATTGTATGAAATCAATGCCAACAATATCGCTAACAACAATGCATGATTCTTATTTTTCATTTCTATTTTATTTTGTTATTTGTATTCTATATCTTTTAATATGTACACTATTTAAAATTGCCAACAGAAGCGTAATGCAACATTCTCTCTACCTTCTTGTTATCCTGGTTATTAAAAATTAATCAAAACTAAGGTCTTTAAAAAAGTCTTTTCCAAAATGATCTACAATCCGGGTATAAGATTCAGCTGCAGCACCATTTCCCCAATCATAAATTGTGAACTCCCCGATTCCAATCCCTTCACCGCTTGTCATTCCCTGATGGCCGTAATTTTCCATCATAAAACCATAATCTTCCGGGCCAAAAAATGGCCAGGCTTTTTCCCATTGCTCTTTTGTTTGTGGATTCTCGGGGCAATACATCATTTCAAATGAAGCATACAAAGCAGCAATTCCCCGTTCTATGTATTCATTCCGGTTCAATAATTTCCCGTAACGGATAATTAGCTCAGAAAACAAACCCTGACGTGCATCATTCCATTCCCCATCAGCATTCATTACTCCAAAACCGCCAATTGCCCGCACATATATATAAGGTGGTTGCCAAGTAGCCTGGTACATCAGTAATTCATCCATTGCCCGTTCACCGTATTCGAGATACTTTTTATTATTGGTAAGCTGATATGCTTCGAATAAAACCTCTGCAGTCCAGAAAATAGAAAGTGTATTCTGTTTGTATTGATTGTTGCGTTGTTCTTTTTTACCAACCAAATTCTTTGAACCATAGCCTGAACAAGACCAATAGGTCTCAAAATCTTCCCAGCGCCCTTGCATGATAATTGTTTCAACAATAGCGTCGATACATTTTAATGCTGGTTCGAAATAGGCTTCATCACTGGTTGCCTTGAACATATTCAGAAGAAACAATGCAGAAACTGCAGACTCCGGAGATTGGTTTAAATGTTGCATCGGTTCCAGGCTATCGAGTGTTAACCAACCGGGGAAAAAACCATCAGGAGATTGTTTTTTTAGCAATGCATCAGCATACGTTTTGCAATATTCAAGCAAACGCGAGTCTTTTTCCAACTCGTTATACCACAGAAGCATCTGGTTTGCTGTAAAACTCATGTCCAGAATATGATAGGGTGCGGTATGTGCATCGCGGGTATACGGATTTCGGTTTGAATTTCCCCAGTACCAATTATCCCAGCCTTTGGAACGGTTGTATTCCCTTCCCCCTATTTCTACTTTTTCCATTTCGGTTGCAATCACTCCAGGGAAAAACCCCTCTTTTTGAGGAAAAGAAAGCGCCAGTTCTTTCGTTTTTAACGCATATTCCAGCAGTTTTTTATCATTCGTCTGTTTGGCATAACGATATAGTCCGGAAGCAGATCGTAAGGAACTAAACCATGCCTGATTCCAGACAGAACGAAACCCTCTTTCATTAACCTCTCCGGGATAATTTGGACTTTGCGTTGTATTAACAATATACGTGGGAGCGCCAACATCTTTTCCATCGATATGGATGTCCTGCCAGACACTTTTTTTCCATGAATTAAATGCCCAATTGTATGTGTGTTCTATATATTTTTCAGGGGATGCATGTGTTTTCATAACTTTTTTAAATTCATCACTTCCCCAATTATTCCAGAAGAAATCTGCTACTTTTCGCCATGGATTAAACAAATCTTCCTTTTTATTGGAATAAAGAATATAAAACCCAAATTCGATATTTCCTTTGGGGAAAATTGCACCGGGCTTTTTTACAAAAAGAATATGCCCGTCAACTTCTGAATTGCTAAGTCCGAGTGTTAACAGATTATTTTGTGCATCCATATCCATATACCAGTCTACAGGATTCTCCCCTTTCAGTATATTCAGATAGGGAATCAATGCCAACTGTTTTGATTGAGAAGTCACAATTAAAGCCGGCGAACGAAAAACATGTTGAGCAATAATGTGATTATCGGTTGGCGTTAGATGTGGCGCCCAGTTAAAATCTGGAACAAAAGCAGGCTTTAACTGCATCTTCCAGTCGTCTTGTTGCAGTGTGTCCGGTATTTGAAAATATACTGAAACTTTGATTATCTGATCCGAAACTTCAGCATACTCTACTTTCGGGGCTAAATTTCCCAGTTTACCATAATCGATAGCAGATATATAGGCTTCTAATTCTTTAGGTAATTGTGCGTTACTTTTCGAATAACTTAAAATAGTAATGCAAAAAGCAAATATAAAAACCGTAGTTTTTATGTAATAAAATTTATTCATAATTTGATTTAATTGATATATTATTTCAGTTAAATTATTCCTGATGATTTAGGTTAAGAATGGAGTTTTTATGTTTATTTTTCATTGCCCCATAGATCTCTTTTATTACCATGTGCATTTCTCCAGGCATCCCTCCATAAATGGATGTCGACGGCCCTTATTGCAGGTAAAGGTTTACGTTCTTCTTTGCTAAACGACCTTGGCAAAGGAGCTGCTTTATGCTGGTACCAGTAGGCGACTGAAGCTAGATCCAGTGTTAAATTGTTATTATGTCCATGTTCAATTGTAAATTTGCAGGATTTATCGAAGTACACGGGATCGGAAAGTAAAAACCGATATACGTGAGTACGGCCAAGCCAGCCTGTTTCATTATTTACCCGGGGATACCCAAAATAAGGATGGTAAAATAATTCTTTGGGACTCCATGAGGTATTAAAAAAATCTTCAGTACCGGTTCCAACTATGGACGGTGTTTTTTCCCCGTCAATAAAAACCATCTCATCTCCTTCGCCATACCACATCGTTGTAGGACAATTGATGTAGTAATTTACCCCTACAAACTGCCCCTTACCTTTAATGTCAGCAAAGACATAATTTTCATCACCAGTTAAATTATTTCCCTGTTCTCCAAGCGTACCCCATTCATTCTCGCCTTCAGGCAATGCTTTTGTAACTTCTCTATTGTACCAGGCATGAAAACGTCCGCAGTCCTCAGGAAGTTTGTCCATTTCAACATAATCGATATTGAAATAGAATGCGCTGATTTCGGTTCCGGATTGGTTCTCAATTTCTATTTTAGCGCCGTTGGAAAAAGGCATCGCAAAATAACTAACATACGATTTTCCTACTGCAGGGGCAACGGTAAGCGGGGCGCTTACGAAATCGTATGTTTCGTCCCAGCCATTTCCAAAAAAAGAACCAAGCGGCGCTTCAACCGAAGGAAACGAATTGCCATCCCAATACATACGTAAAATCACATCATTCCGATTTACTTTGTCAGCTTTGGGAGCTATTGTAATCCAAATATGATTGATTATTCCAGCCCCTTCCACATTCATAATAACCATCTTTTCACCATCCTTTATATTAGTAAAACGATCATTATTTCCACCTGTCTTGTCATAACTGCCAACACGTTTTGATTTTACACCTTCTCTGATTTTAGTAAGCGAAAACATCTCATTGTCCATATTTTGTGCAAACAAATAGCTGGTACAAAAAAGGAATAAATTAATTAAGATAATTCTTTTCATTAGATTTGATATTTATGATTATTCTTTCAAGTTTATATAGAAGGGGTTCTTTTGTTCATTCCAACCAAAACCCCGTAAAATGCAACTACAATAAAAGCAAAAGCAGGGACCCAGTAAGCCAGTTTTATACTTCCGGCCTGGTCTGAGACAATTCCCTGAATTTGTGTTAAAACAGCAGCCCCGGCAATGGCCATCACCATACCTGCACCGCCTATTTTTGTATCTTCGCCCAATCCGCTAATTCCCAGCCCATAAATAGTAGGAAACATAAGCGACATTGAACCGGAAACTCCCATCAATGCATACACCCCCACATTGCCTTCCCCATAAATGGTAACAACACAAAGAACCGCCGCTAAAACACCAAGCGCTGTCAGCATTGTTCTTGGCTTGAAAAAGCGCATTAGCCAGGTGCATATAAACCGTGCAACTACAAAAAGGATTAATGACATGATATAGTAAGTGGCACCCGCTTGTTCAGGTGTTCTTGGAAGTAAGGGTTCAAGGCCAAGCCAGTCAACCAGGTTATAAAATCCGGCAGCAACAGGCTCAACATTTCGTAATGCCTGAATAACTTCACCGGAAGAGGGATTGGCCCCAAGCCCGGCAATTACTGAATCCAGGTTCAATTGCTGCATAACGTAACGGATCGTAAATGACCACACTGCAATTTGTGCGCCGACATAGAAAAACTGGGCTATCACTCCCCATGTATAGTTTCGTTTTTTTATCAGCCTGCGAAATGTTCCAACAAAATCAAGCTTTTTATCATCTTCTTTCAGGTTGGGCATTTTTGTTAAAAAAATCATGATCAGGATAGTGACCATAACTACACCCACGGCCAGGTACGTGGTTGTTACTGCATTTAGCTCTGTTCCCTGTATTTTTGCCAGCTCGGCCGGAGACATTGCGGCCCGTTCAGCTGGCCCCAATGTACTTAATTGTGAAAGAACAAATACCTGGCTGATAACAACACCACTTATCGCCCCAAACGGGTTAAAAGATTGTGCAAAATTTAGTCGCCGTGTAGCTGTTGACTCCGGGCCAATTGCAAAAACATACGAATTGGTTGATGTCTCAAGTATCGACAACCCGGCAAACAAAACAATTATTGCCAGCAGGAACATCAAAAAACCAATCCCAATATTGGTACGTGAAACCAGCATCGCAGGATAAAACAAAAATGCTCCCGAGGCATACATCCCCAATCCCAGCATCACGCCTGATTTATAGCTGAACCGTTTTATAAACAATGCTCCCGGGATGGCAAAACAACCATAGCCAATTAAATAGCATGCAACCTGGATCCAGGCTGTTTTAGTATCGGTCAAACTCATTATGCGTTTAAACGCCGCAAGCATAGTATCCGTTAAATTATTGGGCACTGCCCAGGCAAAAAACAAGGAAGTGAGTAATATAAACGGCCACAAAATTCCTTTGGGAATAATCGATTGATTTTCTATGTTTTTCATATAATATATTGGTTGGATTAGACTTATTAAAATGCGGTTTTTATCTCATCAATGCTGAGATGGAATAACTTCTCGGTGATGTTGCTGAGCTGACTTTCGTCCCCTGAAATATGAAAAATACGTTGCCTGTGTGTAATTTCTTCCCCTGGTTTTAACAATGCAGCAGGAGAAGAACTTTCAATTTCATAAAATGGTCCCATAACAGATCCGTCATCTGTTGGCCCGTCATTATACGAATTGATTACATCTCCACTTAACGGGTTGTCCTGTTCTCCCCATAATGAATTTACATATTTCCCCGACACATCAGGTTTTGAGTACCAAAGCAGGGTTAATACTTTATTGGTGGGATCGTAGCTTCCACAATAGGGCATTGCCCTCATTGGAGGAATTCCTATTTTACTTCGATGTTTCCCATCAACTTTAAAAAACAAATTACCCGCTTTTGCAATCAATCGATCGGAAGGTACTTTACCAAAATAATCATCTGTTACAATTTTTCCCATCTCAGCTTCACTGCCTTGCCGGTATGGAATAAATACTACTCCCTTTTCCGAAGGATTAAACATGCATAATAACCACAAAGAAAGTATACCATCTTCGGAGTTCCAGCTGTTTGTCCCGGTATTAGAAAGAGTATTAACCGATTCGAAGGCAACGAAATTAATATCCGGCGTCAGAGAAATTCCTAATACTTCCTCAATATTAGATTTTGATAAAACCTTAACAGAGCGTTTAAGCCCAATATTCATTAATGTTCCGGAAACATTTTCAATTGAAAAGTTCTTTCCAAAGCTTACTTCATCACTTTTTTGTTCCAAAACTTCAAAAGACTCGGTATCCAGTTCTTTGGGAACTACCCAGTTGGCAAAAACCTGTTCTGCACCGGGTTTAAAGTAAATGGAAAATGGTCCACCTTCCGGCCCCAGCCATAATCTTTCTTCGCCACCAATTGGATTAAACTGAGGGCTCTTTTCTCCTGAGTCGAACAATTTATAATTAATCCATCCATAACTCAATCCTTCATTACCCTTTGAAGAACTTGTTATCACACGCCCCTGGTATCCGGGAGCAAGCAATACTTTTGAATTTGACTCTAAATCGCTTAGTTCAATCGTTTTGATACTATTCTTTTTGAGAAAGGCTACATCATAAGCGTATGTACCCTGATTTAATTCTTCTGATTTTTCCATTGTTACTGATTTTTTCCCTGAACGCGTTGTACATGACAAAAGCAAAAAGCTAGACATCAGTAAGCACAAAGCGCTGAATTTTAGCAAGGTCGATGTTTTCATATTCATTTTTGTTATATAGTTAAGGCAATTATTATCGCTATGACCTCATAAACAGAGTTTATAATTTTAATATTACTCTTTTACAATTCCCGGTTGTCGCCTATTTTCCCCTTCCCTGCCGGTAATATCATCCCCCAAATCTTCTCTGGCCTTTTCGGCCAGCTCCAGCAAATCGTCAACAACATCAGGAAAAAGTTCCTTGACATCATATCGTTCACCGGGATCACGACGCATATCATAAAGTGCCAGTTTTGCATCCCATCGTTTTACAGGGCCTCGTAATCCATTTTGGCCAGGCTTCATCCCTTCGTATGACCAAAAAACGTGTGGTAAAACCAACTTCCAGTTATCTTTCCGTACAGCTTCCAGGCTATTTTCCCTGTAATAATAATAAAGGCTATTTCTTGGATTTGCATCTTTTTCACCTTTCATAAGTGATATAATATTTACCCCGTCAATTTTTTTAGAAGGCAAAGGCACATCGCTAATGGATGCAAGCGTAGGAAGAATATCAATGGCAGAAGCCAATTTATTACATATAATTCCTTCAGGGATTACACCTGGCCATTTCATCAAACATGGAACACGCTGCCCTCCTTCGTACGTAGTTCCCTTTCCTTCACGCAAACCACCTGCAGAGCCCCCGAAATTACCGTAACTCAGCCATGGCCCGTTGTCTGATGCAAAAATTACCAGGGTATTGTTGCTAAGCCCACACTCCTCAAGTGTTTTAAGCACCTGGCCAACAGACCAGTCAATCTCCATTACTACATCTCCATAAATTCCCTGTTCGCTTTTTCCTTTAAATTTTTCTGAAACAGCTAAAGGAATATGTGGCATGGAATGAGCCAGATACAAAAAAAATGGAACTTCTTTATTGCTATTAATAAACTCAATAGCAGTTTGAGTATAAAGTGTCGTTAATATTTCCTGGTCTTCATTATTTTTAAATTCTCCTATTTTTTGATTGCCCTTAATCAGCGGCAACTCCGGGTATTTCTCTTTCCATTTTGATCTTTCCGGAAAATTTCTTGTGTTATCATCATAAACCGGCCACATGTTATTGGAATAAGGAATTCCCAAATATTCATCAAACCCTTGTTGTAAAGGCAGAAATTGGCGAAGGTCCCCCAAATGCCATTTGCCGATTGCTGCTGTTTTATAATTTTGCTTTTTTAAGACTTCTGCAATGGTTTCCTCATCAGGGTTTAAGCCAATATTAGAATTAGGTTTCAATGCCCCGTGGATACCGACCCGGTTGGGATAACAACCTGTTAGTAATGCTGCACGGGAAGCACTGCAAACGGGTTGTGCAGCGTAAAAGTTAGTAAACCGGATACCCTGACTTGCTATTTTATCGAGGTTGGGAGTTTGATATTGAGTGGCTCCATAACACCCTAAATCTCCATACCCCATATCATCCACAAAAATAAGAACAATATTAGGCGGCTTATCCTGCTTTTTCGGTATCTGCGTTGAACAAGAGAAACATCCAATTACACAGCTTATAAAAAACAACAGTTTACTTTTATTTCCAAAACTCATAATATGGTTTTTATAATAACTCTACATCCGTATAGAAAGCACTGCAAATTTCTTTGTCATTTTTATCTAAGAACCAGGTTTCCACTTTTGTAGCTCCTTCCGGCAAATCCATGGTGAATTTTACAAGCGACTGCCCCGGCTTTGTTTCGACAATCTGTTCCTGGGTTCCTACTTTAATTTTTGCCTTTGCAATTGGGAGCCCTCCCTGGTATTTTCCATTAAACAATGAGCTATCAGTTAAAGCCAGTCCGGATGCAGGATGCCACCTGGAAAGTGTAAATTCATATTTTCCAGCTGCTTCAACAATAACATCCCATGCTCCAAATGCATTGCCTTTAAATAGGTTCCATGCGTTATCGGCGTAATCTCCCTGCCAGTCGTTTGAAAAAAGCATACACGGGTTTTGATGTTCCGTTCCGATGTGGATGTACCTTGTTTTATTGTAACCCTTCATCGCATCAACCAGCCATGAATCGTAGTAATCCTTAAGTTTTTTTACTATTTCCGGGTGCCCGGCTGCCACATCATTTTTCTGTCCGGGGTCAACAGTCAGATCGTACAGCTCTGTTGATTTTACCAACCTCCATCTTTTCCACATCACTACTTTACTTTCTTCCGGTTGGTATGGGTTATCATATTGTACAACCAGGATGCGATCATCAATACCATGTGTATCACCTTTAAATAACAGAGATAGTGAAGTTCCATCAAACGCTGCATTTTCAGGCTCCTTTAATCCGCACCAATCAATAAGTGTAGGGAGAATATCCTGACATTCGGTTAAAGCATCAATATCCCGGGGCTCTCCAAGATCACCATTGGGCCAACGTATAAATAACGGAACACGGTGACCTCCTTCGTAGGGATACGTTTTTTTGCCCCGCATGCCTGCATTATATACGTTCTCTCCCTGAACAGTTCCATTGTCTGACATATAAATTAAAATCGTATTATCAGCAAGCCCTTTTTCATCAAGGGTTTTCAACAAGCCTTCCATATTTTCGTCAATGTTGGCAATCTGTCCGAAAAATCTTGCCGTAACCGTATCAATCCCTTGTTTCCAATAGGGCTCAGCATACGAATCATCACACATATGAGGTGCATGAGGGCAGTTAGTGGGCAGATAAATAAAAAACGGTTTATCTCCTTTTTGCCACTTATTGATATACTTCAGCATATAATCAAACCAGGCATCGGTACAATATTCATCGAAGTCTTCGTATTTCCCGTTATGATTAAACTTTCCTTTCCAGTAGGTATTTCCATAATAATCAGCAATGGAAGTAATCCCCCAGGCGCCATGATGGATGGTTTCATCAAAACCCCGGTCCTGCGGTCTGAACGGATAACTGTCTCCCATGTGCCATTTACCGAAATGGGCCGTTTGGTAACCGGATGCCTTAAAAATATCTGACATCATGGGTAAATCTTCACGAACCAAAGAACGCCCCATGCACACGGCGGTGCAGGCGTTGTCAACCGCATCCCTCCCCGTCATTAATTGTCCCCTGGTTGGGGAGCACATTGGCGAGGAATGGAAATCCGTAAACCGGACACACTGGTCATGAAATTTATCAAGCACAGGTGTTTTTAAAACAGGATTCCCATGACAGGAAAAATCCCCGTACCCTTGATCATCTGTTAAAATAAGGATTACATTCGGCTTCTCTGCCGTTTGTTTCTTTCCTGGTTCACATGAAGTTAGGAAAGATAGAAGACCAACATTTGCCAGTATTACTAACATTATTGGTAAAAACTTAATTTTCATGATTGTGTTATTTAGTTTGATTTCCTTGATGTTTATTAATTCTTTTTCGTTTAAAAATATGTTCACAATTTCCCACTAAAATTTATCCAGTTGGTTTTCAACAGGAACGATACCAGATTTGTGCTCTTTTAGTATTTGCTCCATTTCTTGAATTATTTCAGGATACTGATCTGCTATATCATACTTTTCAGAAGGATCAATTTCGTGATTGTACAATAGTGGAGGATACTGAAATTTGCGTTCATCTTTTCCATATCCAGACTGCGTATAAAAATGTGCTTTTAGCTTATAAACCATATCAATTGCAATAATATCGCCTTTCCCCAATTTATGCTTTAATTCAAAAAATCCCCTTTTATTTTGCTTCTTTCTTAGCTCCGCCAAGCTCAACTCTTGTAAGTGTTATATAAACTGGAGTTCGAAATTCTATGGTAAATTATTTTTGTTTTTATTTTCAAGGTTCATAAATCAAAAACACGTAATGTGCCATCGGTGATAGATTGGTTATTACTAATTTATTTAACCAATTTATCAGAAATAACATTGAACAGAAACCAGTGGATGGAATACATGCTATTCAGCTTTCCATGTATTTTCAATCTTTTTAGAAGAATAAACCAATACATCTTCTACCCTCACTTTTTGTCCCGGAGTCGGATTCTTCCATACTATTTTAACTTTGTGAGGCCGGTCGGTCAGTTGATACTTCCAAGCAATTTCAAGTTTACGTGTAGTAAAGCTGGTTGGCATCAAAATTTTTTCGGGGGCACTGTCATCAATACTCATCTCCATTTCAATAACAACATCTCCAACTGAGCTGTTTGCGTTTCCTGTTAATGTAAATCCGTTACCGGCAAAATCAAATTCAATTTCCGGTGTTTGACTGTTTATATTTTTTCCAATTCTAATTCTTTCGATCGGGTAATGTCCGTCAAATCCAACTTCCAGAACTACCGGTTTTATTTCCTCTACCGGTAAGACAATCTGATCACCATCAATTTTTACACCCTTTCTTTTTAACATTTGCAGGGCATGCCGTGTCCCAATTTCATAAACATCATTTAATGACATAGTTGTGTATTCAAAGTCAATATCTTCTACCGGATAAATTCCTTTTTTCCAGAATTCAGGAATATTAGAATAACCAACTAAGGTTCCCAGAATTCCTCCTGCACTCGCCGGATTACAATCAGAGTCCTGTCCGCAACGGGTAGAAATTTCAAGTGTTTTTGAATAATCACCTTCACCGTAAAGCAAGCCAATTACAATGTAGGCAGCATTTATTTTTGCATCTATATTATAATCTTTAAAAACGCCTTTGGGACAACCAATGTCAGCCGACCATTTTTTTTCTGTTTCAAACCATGTTTGTTTCCAGTCATCTGGAAACCGTTTGTGGCACTGAATCACATCGGCAATGCATTGATAAAATTGTGATTCTTTCGGTATAGCTTTCAACGCCTCTTCAACAATATAATTTATATCATTCGACACAAATGCCAATGAATACATTGCTGCCACATAAACTCCACCATACCAGCCGTCGCCATAATTCATGATATGCCCAATTTTATCACAAACTTCAGTTGCTGAGTTTACCATCCCAGGTGCCATTAACCCTGCAAAATCGGCTTCTATCTGAAAATCAATATCTTCAGAATGTGGATTATGCAACCAGTGACCTGATTGAGGAGGCATTATCCCGTTTAAAATATTATAGCGTGCTGCCTGATTGGCATGCCACAACGGATATCCAGCATTGGCAAAGGCCATGGCATGAGAAGCAGCAGGAGCATCCAAGCCTTCTTTCTCAAACACATCTACAAATGTTAAATCCATATATACATCATCATACAAGCCTGGCTGATTTTGGTAATACCACAAACATCTGTTTTCATCCCATGGAATTGGCTGGTAATCATTAATCATACTTCCTTTAAAACGAAATTCGGTTGGTCCGCCAAAAGTACAGCCAATTACCTGACCGGCCCAACCACCTTTGATTTTATCTAATAGCTCTGTTTGTGAGATTTTAACTTCTTCAGGTATTTTGTTCTTATTATTCGTTCTTTCGGTACAAGACAACATTAAAATTCCTAGCAATAAGCATAAATTAAATGATCTCATTTTGAATTATTTTAGTTATTAATACTACTTCTAATTTGTCACTATAATTTTTATCATTCCGGAAAATCAGATTCTATATCCGAAGCATTTATCCACATTGGAACTATATTTTCCTTACCGACAACCATTCTTTCGTATAAATTTCTGTATGTATCCCATGTATAATAATAAGTATGAAAGATGTAGCCTTCCCCAAACATTCTTGGATCGTTTTGCTTTATTAATTCTTCTTCCATTTTATCTTTTAAGCTAACTTTCATTGCTCTGAGCTTATCTTCATCTGTTAGATTTTTAATACAACCCGGGTCATCTGGCAAATAGTAAAGTTCTTCAGCCGGCCTTTTACCGAATGACCAATCCCAATAAAACTTTGTTTCAGGATTATGTCTTGATTTCAGAATTTCTGTTTTTGTTGGGCTTCCATCAACCGTAGTATATCCACATTCCGGGTTACCGGCAGGCCATAAATCTGGCCAGTAATTTCGCAGGTACATCCATCCGTTTTTTACCATTCCTCTTACTGGGTAGCCGAAATCGTTTGGCCGGCCTATATCGTGCCTCTCTTTTCCTATCAGCACAAAATCTCTTGAGCTATTGATTTCTCCATGCAAAAACGGGAGAAGGCTTGATCCAGGAGTTTCTTGCATTCCGCTCTTTTGCCAATCAATGCCGGCAGCTTTCAGAAACGTTGGAGCAATATCAATAAAACTTACGTATTCATCAATCACACGACCCGGGTCTTTGATATTCTTTCCCCACATAATAGCCAATGGAAGATGGGTTGAATTTTCATATTCATCGCTTTTGGCCTTTGGAAAGGGCATACCATTATCAGAAGTAACAATGACCAATGTATTATCCAACTCCCCTTGTCTTTCAAGAAAATCTAAAATTTTGCCAACATGTGAGTCAAAATACTCAATCTCCAAAGCATAGTCCAGGATATCCGTCCGCACAATATCGGTATCTGGAAAAAATACCGGCACTTCATTAATGTCTGATAATTTTTTACCGGCTTTCAATCCTGAGCCGTATTCATACCTTCGATGGGGCTCACGACCACCATACCAAAAACAAAAAGGTTTATCTTTTGGTCTATTTCTATAAAATTCAATAAAATTAGCCGAGTAATCATTTCTGGATATATCCTTTGTTGGAGGTACAATTTGCTTTTTATCCCATCTCATACCACAAAGTTCCCGCTCCTTTCCGTTGACTTCCCCGGGATTCCCCGGTGCCCATCCTTTTCCTGTATATCCTGTAAAATACCCAAAATCTCTGAGTGCCTCAGGATATGTTTTAAACTCAGCCGGGAAGTTACTAAAGTGATTAGCGGCTTCTTTCAATTGCCAGGGATTTCTTCCCGTAAGCAAACAGGCTCTTGATGGAGCACACTTTGCATTAGGTGTATAGGCATTGGAAAAAAGAATCCCTTCAGCTGCAACACGATCAAATGCCGGAGTATTAACCCAGGCAAATTCTTTTCCCATATGTGCTGCATCATCTGCAATACAAATCAATATGTTGGGTACCAATTGTGATTCTTTTTTGTTGCACCCAAAGAGGAACATATATAAGATCAGTAAAGAAGTATTTATTATCAATTTCATAATTAAGTTTTGCAAGTCCACTGGTTATAATTATTCAGTAAAACCAGGTTCAATATCAGATGCATTTATCCAACTTGGGACTAGTTTCTCTTTTTCAATTACAATTCTGTGATACAAATTCTTGTATTGATTTTCAGAAGATTCGTAATTCTGGAAAATATCACCTTGCCCAAACATCCTTGAATCTGCTTCCTTTTTTAATTCGTTTTCCATTTCCTTACCCAGTTGCATGGCTATTCCACTATAATCATAATTATTAATTAAGTTATTAATGCAATATGGATCATCTTTTAAATTGTACAATTCTTGAATACCTCTTTTTGCAAATGATAATTTCCATAAATATTTTTTCTCGGCAGATTTACGGGATTTTAAGACTTCCGTTTTAGTAGGGCTACCATCCACGTTAGAATAACCTGTTTGAGGAGGTCCAACAGGCCATAAATCATTTCTATAGTTATGTAAATATAACATGTCTCCTTTCACGATACCTCTTATTGGATACCCTAAATCATTGGGTCTACCGACGCCGTGTTTTTCTTTTCCAATTAGCACAAAATCCCTAAATTTTTCTGTATTGTTGATTTTTTGAAATATTGGGAGCATACTTTTACCGGTAAAGGGTTGCAATCCATAATCTTTTTCATTGTCAATACCAGCAATGTCAAATAAAGTAGGGGCTATATCAATAAAGGAAACATAGTCTTTTACAATCCTTCCGGGTGATTTAATTCCATTTTTCCACATAATTGATAATGGAATGTGGTTAGAAAAATTATATTCGTCAGTTTTTGCGCGAGGAAAAGGCATACCATTGTCTGCGGTAACAATTACAATTGTATTATTCAGCTCTCCTGTACTGTCAAGATAATTGAGAATTTTATTCAGGTGAGCATCAAAGTATTCTATTTCCAATGCATAATCCAGAAGATCATTTCTTACTACTTCGTTATCTGGAAAAAATGGAGGTATTTCCTTAATGTCACTAATTTTTTTCCCTGATTGTATTCCTGATTTGTATTCATAACGCCTGTGTGGTTCATGTCCTCCATACCAAAAGCAAAAAGGTTTATTTTTTGGTTTATTTTTATAAAATTCAATAAAATTTGAGGCATAATCAACGGAAGATATACCTTTTGTTGGAGGTTTTAATTTTATAGAATTCCACATTTCTCCACATAATTGTCTCAGCTTACCACCTTTTTCACCTGGCACCCCTGGAGCCCACGGTTTGCCTGTATAACCTACAAAATACCGTCTTTCTGAAAGTGCCTCCGGATAGGTTTTGTATTTTGAAGGAAAGAATGCACACATATTTGCTGCCTGTTCTAATTGCCACGGATTACGACCCGTTAAAAGACAAGCCCTTGATGGGGCACATTTTGCATTTGGGGTATAAGCATTTTCGAAAAATAATCCTTCATTGGCCACCCGGTCAAATGCAGGGGTTTTTATCCATTTGCAGTTTTCTCCCATATGTGGATAGGAAACATCATCGGCAATGCAAATTAAAATGTTTGGCAGAGTATTGAATTCAGTACGGCTACACCCTGCAACAGAAGTGAAAAATATGAAACTAATTATGTGTATTTTAAAATTCATAATTGTTATTTGTCGGTAATATCTCCCACTCTTAAATCAGGATACAACTCATAAAGTTTATCGCTTATTTCTTCTTTGTTATCCCTATTCTCATAGACATATAAAAGCGGGTCATTATATTTTTTCATCCACGCTTCCAATTCATCCCGTTTTTGCTGAATCTCTTTGGAATATTCAGGGTCTGAAATAAGATTTATCAAACAGTCAGGATCCTTTTTTATATCATAAAATTCTTCTATTGGGCGTCTGCGAAAAAAATCAACCCTGTTTCTGATTTTTTGGTCAGATTCAGCAGCTCTTTCCATGGCTTGCATTGTAATTCCTTCATTATTGTTATAGTAGATTACATTTGTGAAAGCCCAGGCATTAAATATATAGATATAATCAAGGGTTTGAACGCCCCTCATCGGACTTGCACTACTGCGCATTGGTGCTGCTCTTCCACCTGCTTTACTATCAATTTGTGTAAAAACAATTGCATCATTTTTTTGCCTTTCCCGTTTATAAAGCGGCAATCTTGATTTCCCATCCAGTCTGGCATTTATTTTTATACCCAATGCATCTAAAATGGTAGGATAATAATCAATTTCCGAAATAAGGTTTTCATCATTGACCGTTCCCTGTTTTATAACTCCCGGCCACCTGACAATCCAGGGAGTTCTGCTACTTGAATGGTAATTATCACATTTTGCAAAAGGAACAGCGATACCATTATCCGATATAAAAATGACCAGCGTATTTTCTTTGTATCCGCTTTCTTCAAGTGCCTGCATCACTTTTCCAAATGTATCATCCAATCGTTTTGCTGAATTGTAATAATAACTCAGCTCTTTTCTTACATCCGGTAAATCTGGTAAGAATCCAGGTACATCAATCTCCTCCGGAGAGCATATTCGAGAGGGTTCAGCCATTCCACCGGAAAGCTTTTGGCCTGTTACAAAAAAAGGCCTGTGTGGATCATTTGAATTCACCATAAAATAAAATGGCTTACCTGATTTCTTTGCCATATCAAAAAAGTCTTTCGCTCTTTTGTAATATAAATCCGGATTTCTGCCGTTTCCCAACTGCTGTTGTGTATAAACAAAATCCCATTTAAATGATTCTTTAGGAGTTGAATGATCTACCTTGCTTAAAATACCTACCTGATAACCATGCTCCCGCATTACTTCCATAATTAACGGGGTCTTACACTCAGGTGACATTTTCATAAATCCCATTACACCACTGTTGTGCCCGTATAAACCGGTTGCCAGTATCCCCCGGCTGGGGGCACAAATAGAATTATTTACATAGGCGTGATTAAACATCAGACCCTCGGCTGCGAACTTGTCAATATTTGGAGAAATGTCTTCAACTTTTCCCCCGTAACACCCCAGCGAGTTTTTATCTAAATCATCGGCAGTAAAAAGCAAAATATTCAAAGGAGCTTTGTCATCATTAGTAATATTACATGCCGAAAATAAGGCAAAGACAGAAAAGATTATTATGGCTATCCGAATTCTCAATGGCTTAAATTTTAAATTTTCCCTACATACGTGTTACATAAGCATAATAAGCACCAATAATCCCCTGACCTTTTATATGAAAAAAGGTGTGTAAATAAATAGGGCCTGGTTTAAGATGTACGTCAAATGTAATTGCCTTATCTTCAGGAGTTACTTCTTTTGTTAAACCCTCGAAACCATAAGGCGTTTTCTCTGAAATAGAGCGTAGTTCCACATCTCCGATATAGATACTGGCAGAAACTATCGGTAAAGCTGTTCCACCAATATTTCCGTTTCTGTCAATCATAGTACATTCCCCTGCAATTGGGGAGTCTGTTTCTTTGGGCCAGCGACGAAGTTCAATTTCATAATCCCCTTCTTGTGCCACATCCAAACACCAGTATGAGTTTTTCCGTTCTCCCCGGCTAACCTGAGGCTGTTGGTCGATAAATACATCTAACCAATCACAAGCAGTTAAAATAGTTGGGTTTTCTTTTTCGCTCCCTATAATGATTTTTTGTGGCTCATTAATATCTTTTTTTACTCTATCCCACCAAATATCCAAGTGGCCTTCCATTTTTCTAACTACCTGAAGATTTTGCCCAAAAACATTCTCCTTTTCTAATGGGTCTGTAATTCTATTGTAAAGTTCCCGAGACTCCAGCAATCGCCAACCTTTCCATAGCACTGCCGCTCCTTCTTTCTTTACTATAGTTTGGCCATGCGGCGCAGGATAGTTGATAAAATTAGGCATTCTGCTATAATTTGTAATTAGCATTCTGTCTTTAGGTATTTCTTCTTCGCCCCGTAAAACCGGAGCTAAACTCATCCCGTCAAAGCTTACCGGGGTTGGCTTATTTAAATCGCAAAGGTCAACAAATGTTGGAAGAATATCCTGAACCTCTGCTAATCCTGAAACTTCTTCACCAATATTTTCAAAATTACCTTTTGGCCAGTTAATAAAACACGGAACCCGGTGTCCCCCATCCCACAATTCAGTCTTCATTCCACGCATACCTGCATTAAAATATTTAATTCCCATTATGCTTCCATTGTCGGTTAGAAATACAACTATTGTATTGTCTCTTACACCTTTTTTATCAAGGAAATCCAATAAACTGCCAACATTTGTATCAATATTTCGAATCATTGCAAGGTATCGCACCAATGATTTCTTTAATTCATTAGTTTTTTGGGGGAATGTTGAATTATCGTATAACTCTTCCAATACTTTTATATCTTCTTCTTTTGCATTAAAAGGCCCGTGGGGAGTATTTGTAGGGATATAAACAAAAAATGGTTTTCCTTCTTCCAATGAGCTTTCTATAAATTTTTTTGCCTCGCCAAAAAAAACATCGGTACAATAACCGTTGTATTTTTGGAGTTCCCCATTGTGCCGATAGGTATCGTCAAAATAATCATTGCCCCAATAGTCGGAAACAGAGCCTATATGTGAGGATGGAAACCATACTGATTCTTCAAAACCTCTGTCCTGGGGACGGTATGGATAGTTTGCCCCGAGGTGCCATTTACCAAAGATTCCTGTGTTATAACCATTTGCCATAAAAATATTTCCCATGGTAGGCAGCCCAGGCTTTAAAAAGGCCCGACCACTACTCACATTAACACATCCGTTTGCAGCAGCATCCATTCCTGTCATTAACTGACCGCGGGTAGGAGCACACATTGGCGCTGCATGGAAATCACCAAAGCGGACACTGCTCTCGGCAAACTTGTCCAAATTTGGCGTTTTCAGTACCGGATTATCGTGAATTGACAGCTCTGGATAACCCTGGTCATCCGTCATTATGATTATCACATTTGGTTTTTCTGCCGTTTGTTTCTTTCCCGGTTCCCCTAAGGTTAAGAAAGATAGAAGACCACCACTTGCCAGTAGTACTATCATTATTGGTAAAAACTTAATTTTCATGATTGTATTATTAAGTTTGATCTCCTTGATGTTTATTAATTCTTTTTCGTTTAAAAATGGAGGCACAATTTTCCACTAAAATTTATCCAGTTGGTTTTCAACAGGAACGATACTGGATTGGTGCTCTTTTAGTATTTGCGTAATTTCTTGTATTATTTCAGGGTACTGATCTGCGATATTATACTTTTCAGAAGGATCAATTTCGAGATTGTACAATAGTGGGGGATCTTGAAGTTTGCGTTCATCTTTTCCATATCCAGACTGCGTATAAAAATGTGCTTTATAAGCCCCTTTTCTAATCGCAAATACATCCGTTCCGCGATAATAAAAAACCATATCCCGCTTGCTTTTGCCTTCACCTGATAAAACCGGAGAGATATCATATCCATCATAAATCCTGTCATTCCTGAGTTTTACATCAGCCAGTTTACAGAATGTTGGTAATAAATCCATTGTGGTCCCCATGTCCATTACAACACCAGGTTTAACCAGTCCCTCACCCCAAAAAATAGCAGGTTCTCTCATTCCCCCCTCAAAAGTTTCACCTTTTCCGCCACGCAAAAGGCCGGCGCTTCCACCTTGTTCGTCGTAAATCAACCATGGTCCGTTGTCCGAAGTAAAAACAACAAGTGTATTTTTATCCAGTCCGTTTTCTTTTAAGGTTGATAAAATCCGGCCAACACTCCAATCCAATTCTTCTATTACATCGCCAAATTTTCCACGAAGACTTATACCCTCGAATTCGGCAGAGCGGTAAAGAGGAACATGAGGAATTGCATGCGCCAGATATAAAAAAAATGGTTTTTCTTTATTCTCTTCAATAAAATTAATTGCTTCGTACGTATACCGTTTGGTAATCGTTGATTGCTCTACCGGCCTTTCAATAATTTCCGTATTTCTCATTAACGGCACATCGAAATATTCAATTTCCGGAGATTTTTTGGCTTCAAACAAAGTTTTATCACCCGCTTTGTCTTTATCAAAATTCATATCGTTGCTATACGGAATTCCGTAGTAGTAGTCAAATCCGTGGGCAGTTGGAAGGAATTGCGGCAAATGCCCCAAATGCCATTTCCCAATACAGGCAGTTTGATAGCCTGCACCTTTCAATGCCTGTGCAATAGTAATTTCTTTTTGAGGAAGCCCTCCTTTGGAACGAATGGTGAGAACATGCGGTTTTTCATTACACATCCCCGAGCGAATTGGAAGTCTCCCGGTGAGTAAGCCGGCCCGTGACGGAGTGCAAACAGAAGCAGCAACATAAAAGTTAGTCCACTTCTGTCCTTCTGTGGCAATCCTGTCGAGGTTTGGGGTTTTGATGGTTGGATTCCCATAAACACCAACATCACCATAGCCCATATCATCAGCAAAAATTACAATGAAATTTGGTTTTGATGTTTTCGCCTCCTCTTTTCCCTTTGAGCTACAACAATTAGCTGTAAAGATGAATACCGCAAATACTATTATTTTTATTCTGTTCAAATTCTTCATTTTGTAATTATTCTTTTGAAACAATAAAATCAGTGCTTCCTCCATTGATGAAAATTTTACCTTTTTAAATTTCAATTCACCAAATCCTATTATAATAAGGTTAGGTTATATAACTTATAGCTCAACCTCAACGAATTTCAATTTTGCTGCCATCATACCATCTAATCCTGGTTTTAAAGCGACAATATAATATTGACCATTTACGTTAATTATTTCAGGTGCCGCACATTTCAGAAAGCCTGTAAAATAATCGTCATGGTTATCTCCAAAATCGAGCGGGTTTTTAGAGCAATACTGAGTATTAACGCTGTTCTCTCCATAAACCTGATTGCGAAACAGGATGTACCTATCTTTATATTTTACAACAAAAGGACATTCAGAATCGCCTCCATACCAGTCAGTCAGTTTTTGCGCAATCCCTCCTCTGGAAACTACATATTCCTTACTCCAGGTTCTTAAATCGGTAGAAGTTTTACAGAAAATCGCTGTTTTTGGGTGGTCCTTTTTATCATTAACTCCCATGTGCCCGCAATAATAACAGTAATACGTATCATCTATTTTTAAAACCATTGGATCTCTTGTATTAGAAAGGGAACCAGAGAAAAGCGATGGATTATTCTTCTTATTCAAAACTCTTGTAAATGTTTTGCCATCATCACTTTCTGCCAAACAAATCCGGTTCCAGTCGCCATAAAACATCAGGTATTTTCCGTTGTCTTTCAATACAAACGGGGCTTGCAGACCAGACTTTGCTTCCCCTAAGGTTGTGTCAGCTTCCATGGCAATACCTTTAGGCTGCCAAGCTGTATCAGTAATATTTTTCCCTTCCCAACAATAAAATAAACGGGTACGGCCTCCGGCATTGGTTCTACGAATACATGACCAAAGCTGAAAAGTGCCGTCTTCAGCCTGCCATATTCCAAAATCGACAGGTTGTTGCCGTTCAGATGAGTATTCTCCTAAATCGGGCTGACTGGTAATTTCCCACCAATTCCCGTCAATAACAGGTTTATATACTATACATTTTTCGGTATTAACACATGAGTTATTTGTTATTCCCAGCATTAACATTAGAAAAATCAAAAAGATGTTATAATTCGTTCTTTTATTTAAAAATTTTAATTCAATATTTTTCATAATCAGACTAAGGATTGATGTCTTCAATGTAAATTCTTTATGTTTACTCACCTGGTTATAAAACTACCAACACTGTATGGAATTTGTAATGTTTCGATGATATTCGATAAAACTTCTACGGTTATGGTATCTTCACCTTCTTTCAGGTAGGTAATAATATTTAGCAAGTCATATTCGGGAGAGACAGAATTATGCCAGATTCGGTCCAAATTAGTAAATTACCATTTACAAAAAGCTGGAAACGAGAATCGGAAAATATTGATTTAGAGGCTTTAGTTACCGGCAGTTTACAACCAAAACTCTTTCTGAAGAAAGCAGGCCGTTTGCTTCCTGCCCCGCTGTCATCATTCCAAACAAAACTTGCTTTTTCCTGTTGTCCACTACTCACATTGGAAAAAAATGCAAATAATACAATTATTATAATCAGGCTAACAAAATTTTGCTTGGCGTAAAACACATTCAATATTTTAACTAATTTTCTTATCATTTGCTGTTACTCTCTTTTCAACAGTACTTTTTATTCGGTTTTTGCCATACTTATTGTTTTCTTCTGGCTTTTTCGGATGCTAAAACTTCTTCTAACTGTTCTTTTAATTCGCGAACAATTTCAGGATGCTCGTTATAAATATTTTCCTTTTCGTAAGGATCGGCTATAATATCGTAAAGCTGGGCTGGTGGTGCATCCGGTTTTATGCTTCCGTTTTGAATATCACTGTTCTCTTCGCCGGTAAAAGGAAATGCAGCCGGCCCGCCAAACATATGTTCCCCCACATTTGAGGCTTCAAATCCACCACCTCCCTGTGCAGATATGTACATCCATTTTCCTTTACGGATAGCTATATTTTTCTTCTGCGACGGAGAAATAACCATACCATCACGGATTGGCTTTTTATTCGTATTTAATAAAGCCGGCAACATGTTATAACTGTCAATTGCTTCATCATCCTTAAGCGGATAACCAACCAAAGCGGCCATCGTCGCCAGGAGATCGACATTACACAACAATTCATCGGTCTTACTTTCGGGTTGAATTTTCCCGGGCCAGCGTGCAATAAAAGGAATACGGTGACCTCCTTCCCAGGCATCGAATTTGAACCCCAACAAGTCACCGTTCATTTTGTGGCCTTTTTTCCAGGCATCCTGACCTCCCTGATTTAACATTCCACCATTATCGCTGGTAAATATTAGCAGGGTATTCTCCGTCAGTCCTTCTTCATCAAGCGTTTTCTCTATTTCCGATACTATCCAGTCGAGTTCATGTATAAAATCTCCATAGCGTCCCGCATCACTCGTCCCCATAAACCGGGGTGCAGGGGTAAACGGATGGTGAATGTTAGTTGTGGCTAAATAGAGAAAAAATGGCTTGTCCTTTTGCTTTTTTATCCAGTTTACCGCTTTTTCTTTTAATGTTGTACCCACTGCCCTGTCGTCGTACAAGGCATGGGCAGCCCTGCCGCCACCAATAGCATCCAGTTCAAATTTTTCGGGAAACCAACATGTTTCTGCATGTTTCCCATAGACCAACGGATCATCAGGTGTTAGTCCAACAACATGGTGGTTCTCAACATAAACAAAGGGAGGATGGCTATTCAAAATAGGTACGCCAAAATAATAATCAAAACCAAGTTCCAAAGGGCCCGGCTTTAATTCCTTGTTCCAATCCATTACCGAATCATTGGTAAACCCGAGATGCCATTTGCCTATAGCAGCAGTTTTATAACCTGCTGATTTCATAACCTTTGCAATGGTAATTTGCGCGGTATCAATTACCAGTGTCGATTTTAAAAATATTGGCTCGTACAGATCAATCCTTGCCGGATATTGCCCTGTAATTAATGCAAATCGTGAAGGCGAACATACGGCAGACGCAGAATGGGCATCAGTAAACATTCTTCCCTCAGAAGCCAGCATATCAATAGCCGGAGTTTTTACATGTGTGGCACCGTAAGCACCTGTATCTCCGTACCCCAAATCATCTACATTAATAATAATAACATTGGGGTTATCAGCTTTTTCAGCCCCCTGAGTTTTGAAGTAACCTAAAAGAATAACTATCAACATAATGCAATACGATAGTTTTTTTATTAAGTCTAATAACTTCATTGTGTTTATTTTGATTATTTTCTTTATTCAACCAGAAAAAAGAATTATTTCGTTCGTATTTTATAATGAGTATAGAACGGGAAAACCTACAAAGGTCTTCCCGTTTATAATATCAGTTAATTATATCCCTCGTTTTGAATAAGATTGGGATTTGCATCCATTTCAGATTGGGGTATGGGATATAGTACCATATAATCTTCTGCAGACCATCCTCTGTCAACTGCATCAGAAATAAATCTTTCCTGGCGGATTAAATCCTGGCGCCTCAAGCCTTCGGTATGAAATTCCCAGCTTCTTTCTGCCAAAATCGCGTCCCGAAATGTTTCCTGCGTGTAATCAGCCAACTGTAAATCAGAAATACCTGCTGCTTCTCTTACTTCATTAATTAAGTCGACAGATTCCTGGGTTGGACCACTGATTTCATTCAGTGCTTCTGCCCTGGACAAAAGAATATCTGCATACCTTAGTAACGGGAAGTCATTACTGCTTGTATGACCTAATGCGTTTGGATCTTCCGGGAATTTAAAACTGCGAACATTATCTGTGCCCCTTAATGTAATAGAATCACCACTTGTACTTAAATATTTAAAAATAAAAGCATCCAATCGTTGATCTTCCGGGTCAAATGTATCTAAAAAACTATCGGGTATTCTAAAATCTGCCGCATAATTCGTTAACGTATTATATTTCCATGTATAGTTATCCGGGACAGCATGACTGTGATATCCGTTACTCGGATTTTGCGAGCTATAAGCCTGCACGTAAATCATCTCACTGTTTCCTTCATTCTCAATATCAAACAAATCTGCCCTGCTTGTACCTCCTTTAAAAAGTTCATGTACTTCACTATCTATTATTTCTTTTGCCGTTTCCGCAGCCAGGCTCCATTTATGATTGTTTAAATAAAATTTTGTTAGAAACCCTAATGCTGCTCCTTTGCTTGCCCGGGGAAATTCATCCTGTGTCCACGGCAACACCTCGCTACAAGCAATAAATTCGCTTTCTACAAACTCCACAAATTCATCGTCGGATGGACGCGAAGGCCTGTCGCTGGGGTAAGTATCACTTGTTAAGATTAACGGAACCGGTCCCCAGTAGTCATATAGTGAAAAATAGAAAAAAGCACGAAGGAACCGGGCTTCAGCTAAAATCTGTTCTTTTCTGTCCTCATCCATATCAATAGAAGGAACATGGTCTAAAATTGTATTTGTCTTAAAAATACCTGTGTACCACTGGGTCCATGCATTTAGTAAATAGTTGTGTGATGAATTCCATGAAAATTCTTCCATAGGTCTAAAATATGCATATATACCACCTTTTCTTTCCATAAATATTTCAGTAGGAGCTTCTCCCATACATATCCTCTGAACATTTCCAACCCTGCTTGTATATGCAGAATTGAGTAAAGATTCTGCATCTTCTGCTGTGGAATAAAAATTAGACGGCCCGAGACTTGAATATACTTCTTCTTCAAGTAAATTGTCGCAGCTCACAAAAGAGAATATAATTAGTAGTAATAAAAAATATCTTTTCATAATAGTATGTTTTAAAGTCCTATATTTAAACCAATTGTATAAATTCGGGATAGCGGGTATGTTCCATAATCTAATTTGATGTTGGATTGTCCGAATGCATTTGCATCGGGGTCAAATCCGCTGTAATTTGTTATGGTGAACAAGTTTTGTGCAGTTGCAAAAACAGAAAGAGACCTTATATGTCTGGTTGGGATTGAGTAACTCAAACGGAGACTTTTTAGTCGCAGAAATGATGCATCTTCAACTGTTCGGCTATTAATGCCATAAGTTTGAGACGTTTCGGTAAAAGACGGATTTTTACTATCCTTATTATTTTCTGTCCATCTGTCGAGCACATAAGCCATCCGGTTTCTGGGTGTTTCAATTGGTGTTTCAGCATTAACCCTTTCCATATTTAGTAACTCATTTCCAACCATTCCTTCAAAGAATATATTCAATTCCAAACCTTTATATGAAAATGTATTATCAAATCCAAAAGAGAAATCAGGGAAAGGATCTCCTAAAATAGTACGATCGGCTGCTGATATAGAACCGTCTTCACTAACATCTTTATATCTTAAATCACCAGGATTTGCATTGGGTTGAGCCGATTCTGCTATTTCTTCCTCACTCTGGAAAATGCCCTCAACCTGATAGCCATAATATGAATTTAGCGGCAACCCTTCTCTAATTATGGTTACGCCTGAATAAAATCGGATATATCCCTGTTGAATTTCTTCCAGATCTCCGAGATTGGTGACTTCATTTTTTGCTACAGAACCAATAAATGTAGTCGACCATTTGAAATCACCAGTAAGATTTCGAGAGGTTATACTAAAATCGAATCCGGTATTTTTTGTATCGCCAACATTTTGTAATGATGTTGTAAAGCCAGAGGTTCTTGGAATTGGGAGGTTCAATAAAAGGTCAAACGTATTTTTTCTGAAATAATCAAAAGTACCTGAAATACGATTATTCAGAATTCCAAAATCAAAACCAAAATCCCACTGCGCGGTGGTTTCCCACTTCAAGTCTGCATTGCCTAACTGAGTGGGAGCAATCCCTACATAAAGATTATCATTGAATACTGCCTGACCGGATGTGCTCAATAACAGTAATGACTCATAATTTCCAATCTCCTGATTTCCCGTTAGTCCATAACTCGCTCTCAATTTAAGATTAGATATAAGTTCCTGAGCTTTCATAAAGTCTTCGTTGGATACCCGCCAAGCCAATGCTCCTGATGGGAAATAACCGTATTTATTATCTGCTCCAAATCGCGAAGAACCATCAATACGAAACGAAGCAGTGGCAAGGTATTTATCGCTAAATGAATAATTTATTCTTCCAAGATAAGACAACAACTGATGTTTGTATTTATATGAACCAATTTCATATGTTGATGAACTACCGGCACTTAAGTTGTTGGTTAAATTAGCATCTGTAGGAAAATCACTTGCTCTTGCATTTATCCGGCGTCCGATAAACTCCTGATAGGTGCTTCCAAGCACGGCATTAATAGTGTGCTTCTCCTGAATAACCGTGTTATAACTTAATGTAAGTTCCATAAGATAATTCGAAAGGTCCTGTTCATTCACGTATGCCCTTCCATTAGCAAGTTGCCCCATTCTTGAATCATTTTTTGTGATGTATTGATCCCTTCGGGCAGATTGTCTGTCGCTACCTGCATTAATTTTTGCCTTAAGTCCATCCATTATGTTGTATTCAAAAAATACATTTCCAAAAGTCCGGTTTGTCTCAGCTTCGTCCAACCATGTATTGGCAATCGCCACCGGATTATCAATATCCATGTTTGGATGAATATTATAATTTCCTTTATCATCAAACACCGCCATGGAGGGATCCATTTCAAGTGCAGTTATAATGGTGCCACTAGCGGCATTATCACCATTTCCGTTTTTAACAAAATCATCTTTTACCAGGCTGGTATTGATATTAATTCCGAAATTTAGTTTATCAGTAGAATGATTTAGGTTAAGCCGTGCCGTATACTGTTTAATTCCAGAACTGATTGTTACCCCATCCTGATCAAGGTAATTGAAAGATGCATAATACTTTGTTTTATTTGAGGAACCGGAGAATGCAAGCTGATGATTCATAACGGTTGCTGTTCTGAATATTTCGTCCTGCCAATCCGTTCCTTCCCCTGCGGCACTTATTTCTGCCTCAGTATAAGGAAGCGTTTCGCCTCTGTCTGAATAGATATCATTCATAAATTGCATATATTCAGAGGCATTCAATACATCGAGTTTTTTAGCAACATTCTGAATACCAAAGTAGGTTGAATAATCAATCTTTAATTCGCCACTTCCATTTTTGGTAGTTATTAAGATTACCCCATTAGCACCTCTCGAACCATATATCGCCGTAGCTGATGCATCTTTTAAAATTTCGATGGTTTCAATATCTCCCGGATTTAAAGCATTTAAGGGATTGCGAGGAGTTTGCCACCCCCCATAAAGAGAGCTTGGGCCATTATCATTACTAATAGGAAATCCGTCGATAACATAAAGTGGTTCATTACCTGCTGTTATTGAATTTGCCCCACGGATACGGATAGTGACACCGCCTCCCGGTTCTGAACTAACTGTGCTTACACTTACGCCTGCCGTTTTCCCCTTAAGCATCTGATCTACAGAAACCTGCACGCCTGAATAATTATCTTCTGCTTTTATCGATGAAATCGAACCAGTTATATCACTTTTTTTTACGGAACCATATCCAATGGCAACTACCTCATCAATGCCAATGGCATCAACAACCATCGTAACGTCGATTGTATTCTGTTTTCCAACTTCAATTTCCTGTGTTACCATTCCTACAAATGAAAACACCAGCGTGGCATTGTCAGAAATACCTGGTAAGGTATATTCCCCGTTTGTATTGGTTACAGTACCTTGTGCAGTCCCCTTTATAACGACAGTTACTCCAGGCAATGGTTTGCCTGACTCGTCTGTAACCGTTCCTGCAATAGTTTTTTGTTGTTGTAATATCTGTAACGCTCCTGTTTGTACTTCCGGAGTTGTTAGTACAATAATGCGATCACGTATCGAATAGTTTACGTCTGTACCTTCAAATATTAAATTCAAGGCCTGTTCTATTTTTTTATTTTCAATGGATACATCTACTACCCGATCTACGTCAATTAGGTTCTCGCTATACAAAAAATAAAACTCACTTTGTTTTTCAATACTACTTAAAACCTCCTTTACAGTAGCTCCTCGCAGATCCAGGTTTAGTATCTTCGTTTGCGAATAACCTTTACTGGCAAAAACTCCAGCCACCGAAACGAACAATAGAAAAACAGTTAGTCTCATTACTTTGAATAGTTTAATTAGCCCGGAATATTTCCCATTCCGGTAAAAACAGAAATTTTTTTTCATATTTTTGTATTGATAAAGTTAGAAATGCCCTGTAAAGTGAAGCGTACAGGGTAATTTTTACAATCTTCGGGGAAATGTTCATAGCATTTCCCTGTTGTCTTTTAGTGAATTAGTTTGTTCATTGGCAATTTAGTTTGATTTGACTTTATTTCTTTTTCTTAATTAATATTATCTGCTTCGAAAATGTTCCGTCCGGATTCTTTGAACGTGGTAAGGCATGGTAGCTAATCGGTGTTGCAAACGACAATAAGTCAAGTATTTGAAAAAGTGGTTCATCAATAAAGGTTACTGTATATTTATATTTTGCCACCTCCTCAGCGACCTCTATTTCGACATTGAACATTTGACTTAATCTTTGGGCAACCTGATCTATCGATTCATTCTCAAAAACCAATTTACCATCTTTCCAGGCAATGTATTTCTCCACTTGTTCCTGAGATGATTCCATCATACATGTTTTCTTTGTATATATAACATGCTGACCGGGTATCAACTCTTTTGTGTTTTCGATATCCCCATTATTTTGTATTTCTTCTACTATCACTTTCCCTTCTATCAGTGTAGTCGAAATATCATTATTTTCGGGGTATGCATTAACATTAAATTGTGTACCAAGTGCCTTAACCTTTATATTACCGGCACTGACAACAAAAGGTTTATCAGGGTTATGGGCTACATCAAAATACGCTTCACCAATTAAAGCTAAACCACGAGTTTCTCCTGAAAAATTCTGCGGGTATTTTATCCGGCTTCCACAATTCAAATGAACTACTGATCCATCTGATAGTTCAAAAACCGTTCGAGAACCAACCGGTGCTATCACTTCCAATGAATCGACAGAAACAGTTGTAATTTGATTTATTAACCGGTTATTTTCTGAAACTGTATAAAATAAGAACGCCAAAACCGGGAATAAGATTATTGCAGCAGCTTTTGTTACCCTGCTCATTAACCGCCTGCTTTTTATTTGAACCGTACGAATCTCTTCAATATTCAATTTATGGTGGATTTTATCAAGGAGGGTATCCAGCTTTTCGTCTGAGACAAAACTATCTTCTTCCTTAAATTGCTGCCAGTCTACCCTTCCAAACTCCTTACTTTCGGTAAAGAAGGACTGTTGCTTCATCCAGTGAATAACTTCTTTAACTTCCTGCGGAGTACAACGGTTATTCAAATATTTTTCCAGCAAATCTTTTGTCATTTTTCTTTTTCTGAACGGGACCTCAAAATTGCTGAGGTCCCGAAAACTAACTAAACTATCAACTAATGATATCTTTTACAAGTTATACAACAAGGATTGCAAACAGGACTAATAAAAATGATATTTTTTTTGTCTATAAGAATAAACTAACAAACAAGCTACTAATTAACAAGCCATTATCAAGCTTGCTTCTTAAAAAAGAAAGTGTAGTTACCAGATGGTTTTTTACCGTATGTACTGAAATGCCTAATTTTTCTGCTATTTCTTTATGACTTAACTCCTCTTCGCGGCTTAGTTTAAAAATCTCCTTTTGGCGGGGTGACAACTCATTTAACAGGCCCTGGTACTTCAGCTTTAATTCCTTATAATGAATTTCATCGGTAAGTTCGTATGCCTCATCAATATTCTGAAGTGATTTTACGTGTTCTACATACTTTTGCTCGGTTGCCCGTTTCTTTAACAGATTTACTGTTGCATTGTGGGCTATTGTGAAAAGAAAAGATTCAAAAGAGGAATAAATATTCAGTTTTTCCCGGCTTTTCCAAATCTTTACAAAAACCTCCTGTACAATTTCTTCGGTATCTGCTTCTTGTTTTACATAACGAAAAACAAAACCATATAATCTCCTGGAATATTTTTTGTAAATAATATCAAATGCCGACATGTCTCCATTTTTCAAGAGTTTTACAAGGTCGGTATTTGTATCGGTCTTTTTCAAGATTTAGTTAAATCATTAGGATTACAAAAGTATTAATATAATTTAATCACAAAAATCAACAAAACATGATACCTTTCTTTTTTAAAAGTTTTTGACGCAGAATTAAATAACTGCAATTAAAGAGAAATCTTGTCAGAGACAAGTTTGATAAATTGAAAAGGTAAGTATCTCATCTCAAATCCCATACAACCATCGCTCAAAACAGTAATTATTTTTCACTTTTCCGGTTTTAGAAAAGAATGTTTTCCAGCATCTTCCGGGACTTTGATTCTTTTTTCTCTCAATTAATTCTTAAATTGAGCTACTTACAAACCCGAAAAACATGGAAATAACCTTGAATACAAAAAAAAACAACTGACAAAAAATTGTATTTGACCCTGAATGGCAAAAAAAACCGGCAAGCTTTAACGGAGCCTGCCGGCAGAGATCAATA